>NZ_JBQAEO010000005.1:0-304447 GCF_051915365.1 Bacillus cereus group sp. MYBK79-1
CCCATCATAAGAAATCTCTCCTTTTCCTCTTTTTTATCAGTGTTGACACATAAAAAGAGGTTCAGACACAAAAACAGGCTGTGGAGAAGACTTTCTCCACAGCCTGAGAAACGAAGGTAATGAAATTACCTTCGTTTCTTTTTTTCTTGTATTAACGGGCAGTAAGACCCTCACATTGATTAAAGTTTCACTTTATTATTTTGCCCATTCACTCACTTGCTCTACGCTCATTCGTGGTGCAGGGTGACCTTTTAAAGTTGATTCACCAATTGTAATAAGCATAATTGGTACGTAGCGAGATGAAACATTGAATTCTTCTGTAAGTGCTTGTGGGTTGAAACCACCAATAGCGCAAGTATCCCAGCCAGTGGCTTTAGCTGCAAGCATAAGTTGCATTGCTGCTAAAGATGCATTTGAAAAGGCAGCATCTCTTGGGAATTGCTCACGAGCATATGCAGACTCAATATTTTTAGCTAAGCGCTCTTTTGCTTCTTCTTTCATAAATCCTTGTTCTACAATTGGACCATAAACTGGTTCGACGTTTTTATAAGCTTCTAAATCACCTAAAATAGCGACTACAGCAGAAGCATCAAGAATTTGTTGCTGGTTATAAGCAATTGGATGTAATCGTTTCTGTACATCTTCACCTTGGAATACAAGGAATTTCCAGTGTTGCAAGTTCCAAGCAGAAGGTGCTTGAGCAGCTCCCTTTAAAATCTCGTGTAACTCCGTAGATGAAATTTCTTTCTCTGGGTTGAACGCACGTGTAGATGTGCGTTCATATAGAACATTAAAAAAGTTAGCGTTTGTCATTATATATCCTCCAAATTACATATCAAATAATGAAAAAATACATGTAATATATACTACTTACATTTTGTAAGTTATCGAATTTAAGAATATAATATATTGATTTTAATTGTCAAGTTTTAAAGTGGGAGCTAGGGCATTCATACAAACGATACAATTCCTATAATCATACACTAAAAAAGGAATTTATAGAGTGAAAAAGCGAAGATAACATTCTCAATGAGCTTGTTAACATGTATCCCTCACTCATTAAAGTTTTTAAAGAACAGTCTTTTATAAAATGTTTGTGAGGAATTCAGTAGAACAAGATATATGAAGTGAGTGAAGACTAGTGATGAACATACTACATTTTTTATTAGAGAATACGGTTTTCCAAAATGTATTACAAGATCTTCAGTTAAATGTCCTTTATATAGAAAATGGATGTACACATCAACAAACGATAGAAAATATCCATCCAAAATGTATGTTTATAGCAAATAGTTTTGAAGAAGGAGAATTGTTGTTTCAGAGGACTAAACCACATATTGTAATTATGTATGTAACAGATTTTTCTCAAATAAAATATATTAAGAATATGTATAATCCACAGAGTACTTTTATTGTCATTTGGGATCAACAAATAACCAGTGAGTTTACAGAGGTGCTTACGTTAGGGATCCGTAATATTGTGATAGCCCCTGTGACTCCACAAATGGTGTTAGAGGAAGTGAATAAAAGTTTGTATCAGCTTTCTTTAGTGCGACAAGTAAGTTTGCAACAAGAACTACTTCAAACGATGTTTGATTTTCGAAATGATCTATTATTCATAGTAGAAGACGATGAGATTGTTGATTGCAATACAAATTTTTTAGAGTTTTTTGGCTATGAAAATTTGTTCGCCTACCGTGAGCAACATTTAGTATTTGCTGAACATTTTATTAGAGAAAATGGATACTATTCAACAACTCATGATATAACATGGTTAGATGATACATTAGCATATGATAGAAGAATTAAGATGTCCAACTATGAAGGGGAAGTGTCAACTTTTTTATTACGTGCGACACCATTGCCAGAAGATTTATCGAGATTTATTGTAAAGTGTACAGAGATTACAGAATTAGATGAAATCTATCAAGAACAAGAAAGGCTTGCTATGATAGATTCGTTAACGGAGATTTATAATCGTTTGAAATTCCAACAAATACTAGAAGTAGAATGGGATAATGCGATACGTAATAATGAAAACATAGCACTTATTTTATTTGATATAGATAATTTTAAAACAGTAAATGACACATATGGCCATGATTTTGGTGACTTAGCGTTAATTCAGCTTGCAGAGCTTATGAAATCTAAAGTGGAGCAGCAACATGTATTTGCAAGGTGGGGAGGCGAAGAATTTATTATATTAGTAACGAATACAGTAGAAAAAGAAGCATTTCAGGTTGCGGAATCATTACGATTTTTCATTGAAACAAAGCAATTCTCAGGAATTTCGAAATTAACAGCGAGTTTTGGAGTTGCATTATATGAAAAAGGGATTACAAGAGAAGAATTAATGCAACGAGCGGATATTGCATTATATGAAGCGAAAAAAAATGGGAAAAATCAAGTATGCGTATATAGAAAAGAAAAAAAGTGATTTTTCGCAACAAATTGTTGCGATTTTTTTTTATTGTTCGATAATAGAATGTGGGAGGGATTTTGAACGAAGGAATTATGGAGGAGCAATATGATAAAAAAAATAATGACGATAGCTTCGCTGTCTGCTGTAGTTTGTGTTGGAGTATACTATTTTCTCTATAATCCCAATATAAAGGAAAATACTGTATTAACAACTAAGGTAAATCCTACTATTGAATCAGAAGTACAAGAGAATATAGAAGAAAAAGAAGAACAACAAATTGATTATGCTAGTATATCTCAAAAGTTAGATCAATATTTGATAGGAAAGCAATTTAATGGAACGGTTTTAGTAACAGATAAAGAGCATGTTATATTGAATAAAGGATATGGGTATGCTGATGTTCAAAATAAGATAGAGAATACACCTCAAACAAAATATCGTATCGGTTCTATTACGAAAACAGTCGTGGCCACATCTATTTTACAGTTGCAGGAACAAGGGAAGCTAAATATTCAAGACAATGTAAATAAATATATTCCCTCTTTTCCAGTAGATAAAAATATTACTTTATATCATTTGTTAACACACACATCAGGTTTACCGGAAAGCGGAAAAGGGAAAGTGAATGCTGCTTCTCGTATAAACTTAGTAAATTGGATTGGAAGCCAAAAATTAGAATTTCCACCAGGAACAGGTTGGAGATATACAGATTATAATTATATGGTGCTTGCCTATATTATAGAAAGCATATCAAAAAAGCCTTTAGGAGATTACATAAAAGAAAATATATTTACTAAAGCAGAAATGCATGAATCTGGTATGGGCAATATGGTTCAGGGAGATCCGCATTTTACGAAAGGATATGTTAAGAAAGAGAATGTACTTGAACCTGCACAAAAATTGTTAATGGACTGGTTATACGGATGCGGTGAGATGTATACGACAGTTGGTGATATGAAGAAGTTAGACGAAGCGATTATAAATGGGAAACTTCTTTCTGAACAAAGTATACAAGCGATGTTTTCACCTTCAACAGAAGGAAAATATGCATTTAGTTTTTACATATATCCAGATTATTTTCATAATCATGGTGTACTATCTGGTTGGAACACGTTCAATAATTTTAATAAAGAAAAAGGTACTTTTGTTATTTTATTTTCAAATGTGAAAAATAGTATGGATGATGATTTTAATAACGAGTTCCGAAAGATGGTAAGTGATTTATTAGAACAAAGGGGATGAGAAAATGGAATGTAAAAATGTATCAATAGGTTTCATCGGTATTGGTGTAATGGGAAAAAGTATGGTGCGTCATTTAATGCGAGACGGTCATAAAGTATATGTATATAATAGAACAAAAGCGAAAACAGACTCTTTAGTGCAAGATGGTGCAAATTGGTGTGATACACCGAAAGAGTTAGTAAAGCAAGTGGATGTTGTAATGACTATGGTTGGATATCCACATGATGTAGAAGAAGTGTACTTTGGGATAGATGGAATTTTGGAGAATGCAAATGAAGGCACGATAGCAATTGATTTCACGACATCTACACCAACATTGGCAAAACGTATTAATGAAACTGGTAAAAGTAAGAATATATATACGTTAGATGCACCTGTATCTGGAGGAGACGTCGGTGCGAAAGAAGCAAGACTCGCAATTATGGTCGGTGGCGAAAAAGAAATATATGAAAAATGTTTACCGTTATTTGAAAAACTAGGAACAAATATTCAGTTGCAAGGGCCAGCTGGAAGTGGACAACATACAAAAATGTGCAATCAAATTGCGATTGCTTCTAATATGATTGGAGTATGTGAAGCTGTTGCTTATGCGAAAAAGGCCGGATTAGATCCTGATAAAGTATTAGAGAGTATTTCAACGGGAGCAGCAGGTAGCTGGTCATTGAGTAATTTAGCTCCTCGAATGTTAAAGGGAGATTTTGAACCAGGGTTTTATGTAAAGCATTTTATGAAAGATATGAAGATTGCTTTAGATGAGGCTGAAAAATTGCAATTACCAGTACCAGGTTTAAGTTTGGCAAAGGAATTGTATGAAGAGTTAATGAAAGATGGGGAAGAGAATAGCGGAACACAAGTGTTATACAAAAAGTACATAAGGGGGTAAATGAGATGGATCTTCAAAAATTTGATGAGATGATTGATACTGTACAACGAGCAACTTGTATACAAATTAATGAAAAACAAAAAGAAGCTTTTAAACAAAAATATGATTTTGAACCGGAATTCGAATATGGAAGAGATGAGCAAGGGCATTACGTTATTCGAACTTCAAAAAAGATGCTAGAAGAAATGGAGTTTTATTTAGCATTGAAATATGATCGAGATGGAGTTGACCTTTATATGCAAGCAGAGATTGACGGTATATGTCACGTATCTGTTAGCTATAGTGAAGACGTCTTGCATCTACAAGAATTGTTTCAATTTCTAGAAGAAAATAAATAAAAGTCCTCATTTGAGGACTTTTATTTATTTTTAATTTGACAATTATAAGCTAGAAGCCTGGCGGCATCGTTCGATTGGGAATGGAATAACTTGTGCGATATGATTAGGACCGAATTGTTTTGCACGAGCATGGCGTACTATATAAAATGCACACAGAATTGAAACAGGAATAGCACCGAATAAGCCAAAAAATAAAGCGCTTACACAAGATGCGACAAAACCTAAAACACCAACTTCCAACTCTTCCATAATAGCTCCTAGAATAACAGGAAGTGCTCCACACGTAACCCCTAGTATAAGTGCGATAAGTAAACTCATGATTATCCCCCTCTGTTTGCGATATTCTTTTCCTTATTAGTTAATTGTAGTATATCATATACAAAACAGAATTTTCAGAAAAAATTCAAAAAAAGTTCAATAAATGTTCAAAAAGTGTTAAAAAATTCACTTAAAAAATAGAAGGAGAGATTACTTTTGAATAGAAGGGCTCATATGTTTGAGAAAATAAAAAATCAGGCTTATTTCATTTTTTGAAATAAGCCTGTTCCATAGGAGGATGTATATATGTAGAGTGAATAAAAGGTTGGAAAAGGGGGTCCAAGTCCTTTTATTCAACTAACTACCTTAATAGATTGGAACCCAGCCTTCAGTTGTAACAAAAATACGAATAGCTACAACTTGACGATCATCTTGCAAGGTAAAATAATGTCTTGCATTTTCAGGAACAGATATGAGATCGCCTGGTTCAAGTTCAACGTCAAAGAATTTTCCATCTTTTCCTTCAATGGCAAAGATGCCATGCCCACTAACAATAAAGCGAACTTCATCATCAGTATGATGGTGTTCTTTTTGGAAATTAATTAATAATTCGTCAAGGTTAGGTGTGCTATTTGAAAGGGAAATGACATCATGTGCTTCATAACCTCGGCGCGCTGAAACATCAGCGATTTCTTTTGAAAACACAGCTAATATTTCAGCCTTGTTTTCATCTGTTAACGAATAATTTTCATTTAAATGAGTAGGAAGCTTAGAGATGTTCCATTTCTCATATAAAACGCCTTCCTCTTGTAGAAATTTAGATACTTCCACCTCATTTTCAATGCGAGTATTTATTTCATGAATACGAATTTGCGCCATTAGAAACGCCTCCTTGAATTGATAATAGTTTTATATGAAATTGGAATAAAAACTCATAAGCTTCTAATCTTTTCTTTGCATCAAAGCTATCTCGGCCCCATACGGTAATACCGTGATTACGGATTAATACTGCTCCCGAATCGCCTTGTATATGCTTTCGGAAGTTTTCACCAAGCGTTGGGATATGGCCGTGGTTTTCGATAATAGGAATGTGAATTGTTGCACCTTCTTCCCAAATATCAAGAGCTTTAATAATTTCTTGATTTTGAAGGGTGACTGTATCACTATATAAATTTGTGATGACATTGTTATCAGTTGTATGAACGTGAAGTACGCACCCGGCATTCGTATTGTTATAAATATGTGTATGTAATATTGTTTCTGCTGAAGGGCGTAATTCACTCTCTAATACGGGAACACCTAGATGATCTACTAATAGAAAATCATCTGGAGTAGTTTTTGTTTTATCTTTACCACTTGCTGTAATAAGAAAAGTAAGTGGCTCATGACTAACCTTTATAGAAATATTACCACTCGTTGCAGGAAACCAATTTCGTATTGTTAATTCTTTTTTTATCTCGCTTAAGTCATACCATTGACGAAAAAGTTGTTTCATAATTTCACCTCCAACAAATGTTTTAATGCAGCTTGAACATCGTTAAATGTCTCAAAAGGTGTATAAGCAATATGATTCTCTTCACACTTTGTAATAAGGTAGTCGCGTGCAAATACTTTATCCGCTTGTTTTGCAGCTTGTAAATCAGTAATGGAATCTCCAATCACAATATGGAAGTCATTCGTATCACTTAATTTACGGATTAGTGATGATTTGCATAATCCGCAATGATTTTGACAATGATGATCACAAGGATGAGGCCACTTAACGGTAATGTATTCACTTGAAAAATCTGTTTCATTACAGTAAATTTGCTCTTTTGGAATGAGTCCTTGTAAGAGTGGATAGACGAAGAAGTCCATTCCACCTGATATAACGTAAAACGAAATATTATTTTCATTTACAAATTGTATAAATTCATGAAAACCACTACGGATTTCAGCAGTCTCTATTAAAAATTGAATCATATCATCATGTAGATTAGTAGGTATTAATTGAAATAATTGAGAAACACCTTCTTGAATAGATAGCTCTTGTGATAATATTCTATTCTTTACTTCTTCAGCTTCTGGTGGTGCGAATTTTTCCATAATGGACATAATGTTATCATTATTTGTAATCGTGCCATCGAAATCACAAAATACTTGAATACTCATAATTTCACCTCATGAGAGGGATTTCCCCATATTTGTAGTGCACTATGTAAATTTATGTCATCTACTTCATGGAGAGGTTTATTTTGCAACGTAGCATCAATTGCAGTACGGAAAGCTTTACCGCCGCCCTGCGCCCCATTCGGATGTCCGTGTATCCCGCCGCCAGCATTAATAACAACATCTTTACCAAAATCTCGTACAATAAAGGGAACGAAACCAGGGTGAATACCAGCAGACGGAACAGAAAAACTCTTCTTGAAAAATGCATCGTCTTCAGTTAAATATTTTGAGATAGCAAGAGCCTCCTCTTTTTCTAGTGCAACACTTCCGTATGGAGATGGGAATAATGAAAAGTCCGCGCCAGCATAACGTAGTAGCTTTCCGAGTAATAATGGAGAGGAAACTCCATATAACTTGGATGCTGAGTAAGCACCACTTACAGCAGGGTGTGCCATAATAGGAACTGGGATTTCATCATCTTCTGCAAGTGATTGTAGTACATCTAGTCCGTAAGCAAATACGTTAAATAATAGAATATCTGCTCCAGCTTGTACTGCGCGTTTCGCATTTTCTTTTAAATCAAAAGTCCGTCCTGTTAAATTTACGGCATATAACGTTTTATGTCCGTATGTTTCATATACGGATTCTAAAACTTCTTTTCCAGATACAATGCGTTTCGTAAGCGGTGTTAATGTATTCTCAAATAATATTTCATCATCTTTTACTATATCTACACCACCAATTGCTTGATCGCGTAATTGCGTTTTTAAATATCCAATATTTCGTCCAATCATTCCTTTGAAAATGCTCATTAAAAGGGGACGCTCATGCACTTGTAAAAGGTTTCGAATACCATCTATCCCGAACTTTGGACCAGGAAAATACTCTTTTAACTCGTCTGAAAAAGTTAAGTCGATTAATTTCACTTCGCCATCAAGTGATAGCTTTCCGAATGTAGTTGTTAAAATTGCTGGTAAGTCTGGACTGAAGTTTAATAACGGATATTCGATTTTAATAATCCCACGTTTAACTTTTTTACGTAAATAAGAATTGGTATGTTCTTGTTCAGCTAATTCCTCAATATGAATGACGTTGCCTTTATGCTGTTTTAATTGTTCTTGCAATAAGTGTGGCAAATGAGTCCAAGAGCCAATTGTTAAACCGAGTGCAATTTGCTCAGCTTTTTTTTCTAAGTTATGTGAATCATCATGGATTAAATATGTCGCTATAATTCCGCTCATTGTTATAACCTCCTAGTTAAATAAAAAAACCTCTCAGCTAAGGAGAGGTTTTTTTACAACCAGCTCCTTATCTGTCAGCGTAATGCTGCGAGAATTAGCACCGTGTCTACAATTGTAGATCGGTTGCCGGGTTTCGTCGGGCTCGTCCCTCCACCTGCTCTTGATAAGAAGTATTTAGAAATGTTTAAATTTTTAAGATAACTGAATTTTGTCAGATATTTTTCATATTGTCAATTACTTTTTGAAAAAATTTAATTTATCAATTCGATTAATGGCTTCTCGTAATCTATCTTCTGTATGTAAGAGACCAACACGGACATATCCTTCGCCATGTTCACCAAACCCAACACCAGGAGCAACTGCAACGTGTGCTTTTTCTAGTAAAATATTAGAAAATTGCTCAGAGGTATATCCTTCTGGTACAGGAAGCCATGCAAAGAATGAGCCGGTTGGAATGTTTACATTCCAGCCAATTGAGTGACAAGCTGAAACAAGAGCGTTTCTTCGAGATTCGTAATTATTTACAAGATCTATTACGCAAGACTGTGAACTTAATAGTGCTTCGCGGGCAGCATCTTGAACTGCACCAAAAATACTAACATACATATGATCTTGCAATAGGTTAATTGTTTCAATGACACTTTCATTCCCTACTGCAAAAGCGATACGCCATCCAGCCATATTGAAAGTTTTTGATAGAGTGTAAATTTCAATACCTGTATCTTTAGCACCGTCTGCTTGCAAGAAACTAACAGGTTTTTGACCATCGAATCCAATGGCACCGTAAGCAAAATCATGAACGACTAATATATTATGTTCATTAGCAAAATGAATGGTTTCATCAAAGAAATCTTTTGATGCAGTAGCACCAGTAGGATTATTTGGATAGTTTAAAAACATTAACTTTGCACGATCGGCAATAGAGTCATCAACTTTCGTATAATCTGGTAAAAAATTATTTTCTGCAAGTAGCGGCATTGTTTCAAATTGTGCTTTTGCTAAAGCAACTCCTGATAAATAATCTGGATAGCCTGGATCTGGAACGAGAATCGTATCACCAGGGTTTGTAAAACAAAGTGGTAATTCTACTAATCCAGCTTTTCCACCAAACAAAATAGCAACTTCTGTTTTGGGATTTACTACTACATCATATTCACGTTGATAGAATGTTGCCACGGCTTCTTTTAAACTTTCATGTCCGCGAAATGGCGGATATTTATGATGAATGGTCTTTTCTGCAGCATCTTGTAAAGCTTTTACGATATGCTGCGGTGTTGGTTGATCTGGATTACCTTGACCTAGATTAATAACATCGTGACCAGCTGCTACGACTTTGTTAACTTTTGCAACAAGTGAAGCGAAAAATTGTGTAGGCAATGATGTTACTATCTCAGAATGTTGAAATAATTTCATACTTTCCACCTCTTTTGAAAGTTGTTACAATTCTAGTGACAAATGATATAATCTTTCCAGTATTTTGTAAAGAAAAAATTAAGAATGGGGCTGACAAAATGAAAGTCGCATGTATTCAAATGGATATTGTCTTTGGAGATGTAGAAAAAAATATTGAGAATGCTAAAAATAAAATAAGCGAAGCGATGAAGGAAAGACCAGATGTTATTGTCTTACCAGAACTATGGACAACGGGATATGATTTAACGAGGCTTACTGAAATTGCAGATAGGGATGGATTGCAAACGAAAGAAAAGCTGAAAGAATGGTCGAAGCAATATGGTGTACATATTGTCGGTGGGTCTATAGCGAAGCAAACAGAGCAAGGTGTTACAAATACAATGTATGTTGTAACTAATAAAGGAGAACTAATTAATGAATATAGTAAAGTGCACTTATTTCAGCTTATGGATGAACATAAATATTTAATCGCTGGAAATAGTACAGGTGAATTTAAGCTAGATAATGTAGAGTGCGCCGGCACAATTTGTTATGACATTCGTTTTCCGGAGTGGATGCGCGTCCATACCGCTAAAGGTGCAAAAGTTTTATTTGTTGTAGCAGAATGGCCATTAGTTCGGTTAGCACATTGGCGTTTGTTATTGCAAGCAAGAGCAGTTGAAAATCAATGTTATGTTGTTGCATGTAATAGGGCAGGAAAGGATCCGAATAATGAGTTTGCCGGTCATTCTTTAATTGTCGATCCTTGGGGCGAAGTTGTTGTAGAAGCGAATAAAGAAGAATCCATTTTATTTGGAGAGCTTACTTTTGAGAAAATTAAAGAAGTACGCAAAGGAATTCCAGTTTTTGCAGATCGTCGTCCAGAATTATACAAATAAAATGTTGACAAGCGATTTTTATTCTTGGTATAGTCTTCAACATAAAGTTAAAAATTCTAAAAAATTATACAACTCTTATCAAGAGCAGGTGGAGGGATTTGGCCCGATGAAGCCCAGCAACCGACCGTAATACCATTGTGAAATGGGGCGTTTATGACGCCAAAAGGCACGGTGCTAATTCCAGCAGAAAGTAAAACTTTCTGGCAGATAAGAGGGGAGAAGGTAAACTTCAAACCTCTTTCTTAGTGGAAAGAGGTTTTTCTGTGTTAGAAAAACCTCTGAATTTAAAAGGGGGAGAAGACGATGGGATATTATTCATTAACTGAAACAACAGCTATACAATATGCGAAAGAACATGGTTATTTTGAAAAGAAAGCAAATGTAGTTTGTCATGAAATTGGAGATGGAAATTTAAATTACGTGTTCAAATTAGATGACGGAGAGAAGTCTATTATAATAAAACAAGCACTGCCGTATGCGAAAGTAGTTGGTGAGAGCTGGCCATTGTCTATAAAAAGAGCGACGATTGAAAGTAAAGCATTACAAATTTTTGCGAAGTATGTACCGGAATATGTGCCGGTAGTGTACAGTCATGATGAAGAGTTAGCAGTAACAGTCATCGAGGACTTATCAAGGCTAACAATTACAAGAAAAGGATTAATAGATGGAGAGGAGTACCCACTTTTATCCCAACATATTGGTCGTTTTCTAGCGCATGTTTTGTTTTATACTTCAGATTTCGGGTTAGAATCAGAAGAGAAAAGGGTACTAGAAGGTGCATTTGTAAACCCAGACCTTTGTAAGATTACAGAAGATTTAGTGTTTACAGATCCATTTGGTCATTACGATACGAATGATTATGAGCCAGAGTTACAACTAGCGGTTGATGAATTGTGGAGTGACAAAAATTTAAAGTTAAAAGTCGCACAATATAAATATAAATTTTTAACGAGAAAAGAAGCGCTTATTCACGGTGATTTACATACTGGTAGTATTTTTTCATCGCCTTCTGAAACGAAAGTGATTGATCCGGAATTTGCAACATATGGCCCATTTGGATTTGACCTTGGTCAATTTATTGCAAATCTATTATTAAATGCTCTATCTAGGGAAGAAGAACAGAGAAGTGTGCTATTTTTCCATATTGAGAAGACGTGGAGTTATTTTGTAGAAGCTTTTACGAAGTTATGGATTGGAGAAGGTGTAGAAGCATATACGAAAGAGAAACAATGGTTGCCAATTATTTTGCAAAATATTTTTACGGATGCAGTTGGATTCGTCGGATGTGAGCTTATCCGAAGAACAATTGGCTTAGCGCATGTAGCTGATTTAGATGAAATAGCAAATAAAGAAACGAGAATTCAAGCTAAGAAACAAGCGCTATTCTTAGGGAAAGAACTAATAAAATATGAATCTAAGAGCGCGGATATTCAACTGTTCCGAACGTTATTTCAACAGACAGTTTCTAGAGGGGTAAAAGCATGAGTACAATTGTTACTGTCCCGAGGTCTGTCAGTTGGAAAGGTGATGCCATTGCAGTATTAAATCAAACAAAGTTGCCGCATAGCACAGAATACAAAACGTTAACGACGATTGAAGAGGTATGGAAAAGTATTGTCATGCTAGAAGTACGAGGAGCACCTGCAATTGGAATTGTAGCTGCATTTGGTTTGGCGCTTGCATCAAAAAAATATAACACAGTACATATTGAAGAATTTCAAAAGAAATTTAATAGAGATTGCAATTATTTAGGAACGTCACGCCCGACAGCAGTTAATTTATTTTGGGCAATTGATCGTATGAGAGAATCGATTCGAGAAATCACTACAATAAAAGAAGCACACAAAATATTAGAAGAAGAAGCGCTTCGCATTCAAAAAGAAGATGAAACGGTATGCCGAAGTATTGGAGAACATGCATTATCATGTTTTAAAGACGGTGATAATATTTTAACAATTTGTAACGCTGGAAGTATTGCAACTGCTAGATATGGTACTGCATTAGCACCGTTTTATATGGGGAAAGAAAAAGGTGTACGTTTACATGCGTATGCGTGTGAAACGAGACCGGTTTTACAAGGCGGGCGTTTAACGACCTGGGAATTAAAACAGGCAAATATTAATGTAACACTTATTACAGATAATACGGCAGCTCATGCTATTCAAACGAAAGAAATAAACGCGATTATTGTAGGAGCGGACCGAATTGTCGCAAATGGAGATACTGCAAATAAAATCGGAACAATGAATTTAGCTATATTAGCAAAGTATTTCGATATCTCGTTCTATGTTGCAGCTCCGTTATCTACGTTTGATATTACGAAACAAACAGGTGCAGAAATTGTTATTGAAGAAAGGGATGAAACAGAAGTTACGAAAATGTTTGGAAAACAAGTGGCACCAATTGGAACTGATGTTTATAATCCTGCATTTGACGTAACGCCTAATGAATTAATTACAGGTATTATTACTGAAAAAGGGATTATACGCGGGGATTATAAACTGGAAATTGCATCATTATTTGAAAGACAAGCTAATATAAAATAGCTTGTCTTTTATGCCTAAATGTTTTCTTTTCTCTTATTTATAGAATGAAAGGGGGCAAAAAAGATGGAAGAGTGGATCAGGATGGTAGGTAATGTAGGGTTTCCGATTGTTGTAACATTATATTTACTCCATCGTATTGAAAGTAAATTAGATGGAGTAATTGTTGCAATCGAGAAACTCCCTAAACAATTACTAAAGTAGGAAGGTCCTCGCGATAGAAAGTAAAATAAAGTTTGCTCTTCGTGAGCAAACTTTATTTTTTATCCCGCTATTTGCGGGCAGTAAAAGCCTTCGCTTTATTGAGCAGTATAGCCACCATCGATAACAACGGCTTGCCCAGTTATACCCTTTGCTTTTTCGCTCGCTAAAAACATAGTATAATCAGCGATTTCTTGTACTTGTAATAAGCGCTTTTGTGGGACAAGTGGATAAATGACATCCTCTAAAACATTTTCAAGTGGTACATTTCGTGTTGTAGCTAAATCTTGTAGTTGATTACGTACAAGAGGGGTATCGACATAACCAGGACAAAGTGCATTAACGGTAATTCCGTGCGTAGCTCCTTCTAAAGCGGCAACTTTTGTTAATCCAATTACGCCATGCTTGGCGCTATTATAGGCAGCTTTTCCAGCAAATCCAACGAGGCCATTAATGGAAGCTACATTAATAATACGACCATACTTTTGCTTTTTCATGATCGGGAAGGCATGTTTAATTGCGATAAAAGGAGCGATTTGCATAATTTTAATAAGTAATTCGAACTTCTCGGTTGGAAAATCTTCAATTGGTGAAACGTGTTGCATTCCTGCGTTGTTAATTAATATATGTAATGAACCGAAATGAGTAACTGTTTGAGAAATTGCAGCTGTAATTTCTTCTTCAGATGTAACATCACATTTTAAACCGATAGCTTGATAGCCTTCTTTTTGTAATTGTTCAGCAGCTTCTTTTGCCCGTTCTTCAAGACGATCGGTAATAACAACTTTTGCACCTTCTTTTGCAAAAGCGTTTCCCATTTCATAACCAATACCACTTGCAGCACCTGTTAAAAAGACAACTCGATTTGTAACCATGATGAAAAACATCCCTTCGTAATAAAGTTCTCATATTGCTCTATTTAGAGAGGGGATAATAAAAATCCTGCAAAGATTTGGAAAAATATTGTTAGCTATCTTGCTTTACAAAATAGTCTCTGCTATACTATTTTGTAAAGCAAGATACTTACGCTTATCTATCTTGTAAAACAAGATAGTGGGAGGATTTGAATTATGTCGACAAGTCAAATGCTGAAAGGGATTTTAGAAGGATGCTTACTTGCTATTATTTCTGAAGGTGAAATATACGGTTATGAAATGAGTGAAAAGCTAGCGAAGTATGGCTTTACAATGGCGAGTGAGGGAAGTATTTATCCGTTATTAATACGAATGCAAAAGGAAGGATTAATAACAAGTGTAATGAAGGAATCTCCATCTGGCCCAAAGCGAAAATATTATACATTAACAGAAAAAGGCGAGGAAGCGCTTAATGAATTTATGGATCGCTGGGAAGCGATGCAAAGTAGTGTAGAGCGTCTACTTGAGGGGAAGGGGAGAAAAAAATAATGCTATCAAGTGAAGCACGAAAGTTTTTATTAGAAATGAGATTATTTTTAGCGGCAAAGGGTGTGAAAGAAAGAGATATTGAAAATTTTATAGAAGATGCAGAACTCCATTTAATCGAGGGTGATGGGAAAAGTGTAGAAGATATTTTCGGAAGCTCACCGAAAGAATATGCAAATGAACTTGTAAAAGTAATGGAAAAGGATAGACAGGAAACGTGGAAGCAAATTGGTTTTACAGTAATGAATATCGTATCGTTTTGGATTATTGCTTCTATCCTAATAGTAAATAACGGATTATTACAGATGTCACTTATTCAATGTGTTGGATATAGTTTGTCATTGATTTTAGTTGTTATGGGTCCAAATTTTCTACTTCGCAAAATGACCTTCGTAACAAGTTTTACAAAAACGTGGTTTTTTATGTGGTTTTTAGTTATGATTGCGCCAATGTTTTTAATAGGAGTTGTTACGATATTAGATGTAATATATCCTACAAAAATGTTTACATTCACCCAAACGCAAAGTTATATATTAGCTGGAGCTATTTTTATTATCACAGTAGCGATAAATATGTATTTTGAAGGATGGTTTAAAAACTTATATTTAATCATTCCGCTTTCTATTATGTTAGTGTTTAAAACATTTACATCAGAAGATCTTATGCCAATGTTATTTCAAATTATATGTTTATACGGAAGTTTGTTTATTTTAATTTTCCTTGAAATTATGCTGAAGACGAATAGAAGAGAATCGGTTAAATAAGGGAGGGGCTATCATGCAGATTTCTAAAGAAGGAGAAAAGTTTTTAATTGATACGAAAGTGTATTTAATAACAAAAGGAATTAAAGAAGAAGATGTGGATGCCTTTTTAGAAGATGCAGAACTTCATTTAATAGAAGGTGAGAAAGAAGGAAAGACGGTAAAGGATATATTTGGTGATTCACCAAAAGAGTATGCGAAAGAGTTGGCGAAAGAGATGGAGAAGGATAAAAGCGGGAGTATAAAGAGCATTTTAGGAATGATAATTGGGATAGGTGGATATTGGTTACTTACAAATATTTTATTTGAAAGTCCTAATCATGAATTTGTATTAACGAATGTGCAGTTGATTGGATATCCAATTGTATTAATGGTTACTGTTGCAGGAATTATATTTGCTTTTAAAATTTCATCATTTAAGAGCAAAATAAAAGAATTTAGCATTATTTATATAGCAGCTTTGCTACCGATTTTATTACTAGTATTATTAATGTTTATGAATAAATGGTACGGGACACCTGTATTACAATTAACTACTATGCAAAGTTTTATATTAGCTGGAACTATCTTAATTGTGCTGTTAGTTGCTGAAGCATTTATACTTGGATGGATTGGAATATTAGCTGTTATCATACCGCTATTAATTATGTTTGTATTTAAGGAATTAGGGGAACAAAACCCATATTGGGGAATGCTAGAGCCTTTACTTCTGTACGGAAGTTTATATGTATTAATGCGATGGTCTTTCAAAAATGAAGAACGAAAAAGTGTAAACTAGGAGTTACATAGAAAAAAAGGCTGCCTTGAATATACAAAAATTATTTCCAAAGAAATACTATATTTTGATTTTTAGAAGGATTACATTTATGTTTAGTTGATTATTTGTATTTCTAGCAGCCAGGAATGGGTTTATTAATTAAATAAGGTGTTTTAAACAGTAACATGACAGTTACTGTTTTTTTCTTTGTAATAAAGAGCTTTGTAAAGAGAGCTCTTTTTGTTCGTTTGTTAATAAGGAATGAATATGGACATTTTCAGGGCGCGGGACTATCGGATACATAAGATTTGTTGGAGAAGGATGGTGCTCTGAGCCAGTTGGGGAATGAGGATCTGCGTGAGTAAGCTTTCCGTGAACACGTCTTGTAAATAATATATGACCGATTTCGTGAGCGAGCGTATATATATTTTTCATAGGAGCAGCTGAATTTGTTAACACGATATAACCAGTAAGTTGCTGTTGTTTTGCTAAAGAGTAAGCGCAGGCAATTACGGCTGTTTCTTTGAAATAATCACTGCCAATATAACAAATATAAAGGTCGCATTCAGGAGCTTCATTTACACATGTTTGGAAAAAGGATGATAATTTTTCCTGACTTTGAATAGAGTTTTTATAACTAATTTCACGGTCAGAAAAACGGAAAAGTTCATTTAAAATAATTACTTCTTTAATTTGAAATGTAATCGGGTGCCAAATTGACTCTGCAACTGCTATATCTTTTGCGATACGGTCATTAGAAATATCGGCGCCTGGAGTAATGCAAATGCATATATTGACGTATGGATCCATAAGGAACACCTCAACTGAAAAAATTCTTCCTATAATATATGTTGGGAAAAGGTGCTATGTATGGATAAATGCCTTCTTTATTACATGAATATATAGATGACAAGTCGAAAAAATTTCATAGTTCGATAACATGGTGTGGTCATCTTTTTGATATAGTAAAGAAAAGGGGGAGAATATATGTATACATTAAAAATCGTTTCAGACAGAGAAGCTCTTTATCAATTTGCAAGTTATGTAAGAGTTGTGCAAGGGGTTGAAGATGTATATGTAGAGGTGGGAGAACCTTTATACGAACATCCATTAATGAAATTTTATGTACATATTAAGTTGCAAGAAACATATGAGCAACATAAAGCGTTACAAGAAATAGCAAGATTAGTAGAATTAGGGCGTTTTACATACGTCCATTATCGTAATGATGAAATTGAAGAAGCTTTTGAAGCTGTAAAATATGAAAGTTTTAAGAAATAGAAATGAAAAAAAGGAAGCGAGAGCTTCCTTTTTTTTCTTGGAAATTACATCAACAAAAGGAGAAAAATTTTGTTATGATAAGGGAGGGTGAGGAAAGGAGAGTTTACATATTGGGGTATATTGAAGAGTTACGCAAAGTCGTTGGTACGAGACCACTTATTTTAGTAGGATCAGCAATTATTATATTAAATGAAAATCAAGAAGTATTGCTTCAGTATCGTTCAGATACATATGATTGGGGTGTGCCTGGCGGTGCGATGGAACTAGGGGAAACGACAGAAGAAACTGCTCGTAGAGAATTATTCGAGGAAACGGGGCTAAGTGCAAAAATCATGCAATTTCTTGGTGTTCTTTCAGGAAAGGAAGTATATTTCCGTTATCCAAATGGAGATGAAATTTTTAATGTTATTCATCTGTATCAGGGACATCATGTGAGTGGAGAATTAAAACTCGATCATGAAGGATTACAGCTTCAATATTTTCCGGTAGATAAGTTACCGAAATTGAATGAAACGACAGAGAAAATTTTACAAAAATTTTTATATGCATTAACAGAATAGAAGGTTAATTCCTTCTATTTTTATTATATTAAATATTTTGATTTTTTAGTATGTTTATAGTATGATAGAGGTAGACATACATCTTATGGAATTTCACCTAAAAACTGACTAGGGTACATAAGAGAGGGGCAAGTAAAAAATGCATAATGTTGTTATTACAGCTGCAGTTCGTTCACCAATTGGAACTTTTGGGGGAGCGCTAAAAAATGTAACGCCAGTAGAATTAGCTGTTCCTGTACTTCAGGAAGCTGTAAAACGAGGCGGGGTAGAACCACACGAAGTAGATGAAGTAATTTTAGGTCATTGTATTCAAAGAACTGATGAAGCAAATACGGCAAGAACAGCTGCATTAGCGGCAGGATTCCCTGACACAGTTACAGGTTATACAATCCAACGCCAATGTTCTTCAGGTATGCAAGCAATTATGTCAGCTGCAATGCAAATTCAATTAGGTGTAAGTGATGTTGTTATTGCAGGTGGAGTAGAAGCAATGAGTTCAAGCCCTTATGCATTAAAACAGCACCGCTGGGGACAACGTCTACAGCACGGAGAGATTCGTGATACGGTGTGGGAAGTACTAGAAGATCCAATCCACCATATTATGATGGGTGAAACAGCTGAAAATCTAGTTGACCAATATGAAATTACAAGAGAGGAACAAGATGAAGTTGCGCTTCGCAGTCATACATTGGCACTGCAAGCAATCGAGTCTGGATATTTTGACGAGCAAATTGTTCCTATTACGATAAAAGAACGTAGAAAAGAAATAGTATTTTCGAAGGATGAACATCCACGTGCAGATATTACAGCGGAAAAACTAGCAGGATTAAAACCAGCTTTCCGTAAAGATGGATCTGTAACGGCAGGGAATGCATCTGGCCTGAATGACGGAAGTGCTGTTCTAGTATTAATGAGCGAAGAAAAAGCGAAAGAAAAAGGCTTACAACCGTTAGCTAGAATTGTTGGATATTCAGTAGCTGGAGTAGATCCGAAAATTATGGGTATTGGACCAGCACCAGCAATTCGTAAAGGGTTAGAAAAAGTAGATTGGTCATTAGAAGATGCTGATTTACTGGAAATTAATGAAGCTTTCGCGGCTCAATACCTAGCTGTAGAGAAAGAATTAGGTTTAGACCGTGAAAAAGTGAATGTAAACGGTAGTGGTGTAGGTCTTGGACATCCAATCGGTTGTACAGGAGCTCGTATTACGGTAAGTTTAATTCATGAATTGAAGAGACGCGGGTTAGAAAAAGGAATTGCCTCTCTATGCGTCGGCGGCGGTATTGGGGTAGCATTATTTATAGAAGCACTATAAAAAAGAAGCAGCAATCGCTGCTTCTTTTTTTTTAAGAATCAAATAAATGATGAAATAATCGATCACGATTTTCAAAGAAAAGTTTCGTCGTTTGGTAATGCTCGGTTTCTTCTAATGTAGATTCGTGAATCCCTTCTTGTGTTAAAGAGTATATTGTGGATTCAGGGTAAGCCATTAAAATAGGAGAATGCGTCGCGATAACAAATTGTGAACCTTGTTCCGCTAGTTCGTGCATTCGAATGAGCATGGAAAGTTGCCTCATTGGTGATAGAGCTGCCTCAGGCTCATCTAAAATGTATAAACCTTGTCCTGAAAAACGATTCATAAATAAGGAGAAGAATGATTCACCGTGTGATTGGTTGTGTAGCGAGGTACCGCCATATGAGTCAATAACTGGATTTCCACGTGCTGCTGGATCGGCATCCATTTCATCAATATAAGAAGCAACGTTATAAAATGATTCAGCGCGAAGAAAGAACCCATCGTTTGGCGTATTGAAACTTTTAGAAATTCGAAGGTATTCATGTAAAGATGAATGTGAATCGTTTGTGCTAAAGCGGAAATTCTTCGTTCCACCTTCTGCATTAAATCCTAAAGCGATTGCAATTCCTTCGAGTAATGTTGATTTTCCCGTTCCGTTTTCGCCAATAATGAATGTTACATTTGGGTGGAAAGCTAATGATTGTAATGTTCGGATAGCGGGTAGACAGTAAGGATATGCGGAAAAACTAGGGATATTTTCTTTTTTTAATGTGACATTTTTTAAAAAGGGTACGTCAATCAATATATAAACCTCAATTCATAACGGATTTTGATTCTAAAAAAGCAGCAAACACAAGGGTAAGACAACTTGCAAATAGTATTGTATATTGGAGTGCGCCAAAGCCAAGACCTTCCCAGCCGAAAGTCATTCTCTTCCATATGAAAATAAAAAGAACACTTATAAAACCAACGAGAGCAGGCATATATTTTATAATTTTTAAGTGCTTCCACAGAAAAAAGCCGATGTATGTAAGTACAAAGAAGATAAGTAGAATGAGAAAAAAGGCAAGTGTTAATGACACGTGAACCCCTCCTTATTTTCTGAATATTTCATGTGGATTATAACATGTAAACTACCATATTCCAATGTGAAAATAAATGTTGCATCAAGATCAATTCTCTCGTTATGATAGATGGTATTCTATTGAAAAGATGAAAAGGAGTTAACATATGCCGTTTACATTTGCACATCCAGCAGCAGTTCTCCCTTTTGTGAAGAAGCGTTCTCAATATATTTCAGTAACGGCTCTTATATTAGGGAGTATGGCGCCTGATTTAGAATATTTTTTACACTTTAGACCGTATGGTGTTATTGGGCATACATGGCTGGGGTTCTTATATTTAAATTTACCACTTGTATTTCTGTTAGCATATATGTATCATTACATTTTAAAAAATCCGTTTATAACAAATTTACCTAAACCATTTGCAGGCTACTATACATATGCAGTAGATGAGAGGTGGGGGCTTCATACATGGAAGGATTTCTTTGTATTTTGCTACTCTGCTTTATTTGGTATGTTAACGCATGTCGTTTGGGATGCGTTTACTCATCATACAGGCTATTTCGTTATGAAAATACCATTTTTACAAAGAGAATTATATAGTATTCCAGTGTATAAATATATGCAACACGGGAGTACATGTGTTGGTTTCTTATTACTATTATACGTACTATGGAAGTATAGAGATGAAACAGGAAAAGATATTATGATAGCTTCAGAAAAAAGGAAGTATTGGATTTCGGCAATCATTGTGGCAGCTCTTATATTTATCGTTCACGCGTTCGTAGATCCCTATTTTCATATTTTCCAAATAGGGGGTATAATAGTATCTGGACTGACAAGTTCGTTTTGTGGACTTCTCATTGTTTCTATAGTTTACAAAGCAAGGGACTAATTTATATTAATGAATGATAGTGTTAGGAGAAATTTAATGATGAAAGCATGGAAAAGTATTTTTGTTTTATGTAGTTTTCTTCTTATGTTAAGTGGTTGCTTCCATCAAGAAGAAAAGAAAGCTGAACCAAAGAAGAAAGAATCTATTCCTGAAACGAAAGAATATGGCGGGCGTGAGCTGAAAAAAGTAGGACAAAAAGTGAAAGAAACAGGGTGGGGTACTTTTAAATTAGAACAGATTCATTCTGTGAATCAAACATTTGAAGCAGCACCAATGAAAATTCACGTACAAGATGTGAAAGTAATCTCTTTATCGCAGATGAGTAAAGATGCAAAAAATACATTAAAAGTATATACGGCATTAACTACTGAAGAAGTAAAGCGTAGATTAGGAGATAAAGTAAGTCAAGAAGATGCGGAGTTATATGCATCGCTAAGTGGAACAGAGATTAGTGATACAATTCGTTACGTTGAAATTACATATAAGGTGGAAAATAGCGGGAATAAAAATATGCAATTTTTCTCTATGAATGATGTTGCGATTAATGATAAGCAACATTTTAAAGTAGCAACTCAAAACTTTTTATATGATGAAGATACGCTCGTTGGTACAAAAAATGTATCAAGAGAAGACTACAAGCCAGGTGAAACAAGAGATGGTATTATCGGCTTAATACTTGATGATGGAAAAGAAAAGGTAAAGGATATTAAGTTTACAACAGATAATGTAATCGCAGCAGATACAGAAACGCAAGATGTTGTAACAGAGCCACAAACTTTTAACATCTCACTTTCTGAGTAAGAAGTTTTTAAAAACATGCAAGAAAAAACAGTCAGCACTTAAAATATTATGCTGACTGTTTTTTCTGTTCTTCTATGTATGAATCTACACTTTGAAAAGGCACCTTAATTTTAAACGCATCTTTTTGTTCATTAAATTGCTTTTCATTATAGGGGCCAAAACGTTTATTATGCTTTACGTCAATAATCCAATAATGCTCACTTTTTTTATTTGCAATTGCTGCGTCAGGGTTATTCGGATCTGACTTTTCCTCAGTTTGTTTTGCGATAATGTATTTATCATCCCAACCAATGTCTGTAATTTTTGCAGGGATGTATTGTGTGGCATATACAGCATCTTGCGAAGGAAAAAGCTCAAATGCATTTCCAGAAGTACGTATGAGTTCGTATTCATCGTTAATCGTATACGTTATATGATTTGTATTTCCAGCACAACCGGCTAATAGGAATGCGACGAATAGGATTATCCATTTTTTCAATATGGGAACCTCCTTTACAATGCTGTTGTAACACATTGTACAAGAAAAGTAAGAGAAACGCTAGTTTACAATGTTTTTTAGAAGTGGTACGATGAGACGGGTAAAGAAGGATATGAAGGAGTCGACATAAAAATGAAGTTAAAGATGCATCGTCCAGCGCTTGTAATGAATCGCATAGGTGCTTCCCTAATTGACATGTTTTTAATCTCGGTTATGTATGGTGCAGTAGTAGCTGTTATGACTGGAAATTATAGTGCTATTTTTGATCGCTTTAATATTAGTTTTGGTGATTATAGATATGATCTCGCAGTAGTTTTTATATTAATGGCGATATATTTTATTTTGGTACCCTTTATTTGGAACGGTGTAACACTTGGTAAAAAGGTAACAAGAATAAAATTAATTTCATTGAAGAGTGAAAAGTTAACATTACAAACATTAACGATACGATTTTTTGTATTGTTATTACCGAACATATTACTACTTGGAATTCCGATATTATGTAACGTATATATGATGTTATTCCGCAAAGATAATTGTGGTTTTCAGGATTTAATTACAAAAACGAAAGTAATAAGTCTTGTATAATGAAAAAAGACCTTCTGATTTTATGTATAAAATCAGAAGGTCTTTTTTGTTATACAAATACATTTATATAATAATATCATTTTTGGTTTTAATAGATTGAAAATTAAGAAAATGTTATAATAATTAAAATAATATCTTTATATAATAAGGGGGAAATTGAAATGACTGGAGGTAGTGTAATCTTTTGGGGGATTTTAATTTTCATCGGTTTAGTTTTTGATCAGCGTAATAGTAAGAAAAAAGAAGGAGTAAAAAAGTAACCGTTTACAAATGAATAAGCAACTTTTCTTGCTTGCAGACCAATCTCATAAAGGAGTATACTGAATGACGGTAAGACTTATAGAAGGGGTAATGAAAATGAAGCTTGCAGGAAAAGTTGCTATCGTAACTGGCGGTGGCATCGGTATTGGACGTAATACAGCTCTTTTGTTGGCTAAACAAGGCGCAAAAGTAATTGTGACGGACATTGATCAAGAAAGTGGACAAGCAACAGTGGAGGAAATTACGAATCTAGGCAGAGAAGCACTTTTTGTATCCTATGATATGGAAAAGCAAGGTGATTGGCAACGCGTAATCAGCATTACTTTGAATGCATTCAGTCGCATTGATATGCTTTTTCAAAATGCTGGTTTATATAAAATAGATTCTATTTTTCCACGCCAACAAGAGAACGATTCCAATGTACTTTGTATTAATGACGTTTGGATAGAGATAAAACAATTAACGTCATCTTTTATGAAACAGCAAGAAGAAGTGGTGCTGAGTGACTTACCGATTTTTGGTATTATTGGCACGAAAGGACAATCATTTCATACAGTAGAAGCCCTCGTATAATAATGAAAACCGCCCTCAAAATATGTGGACGGTTTTTTTTGTATGTGATATAGGAAAAATTATTTTTTAACGAATACGTTGTTCAGTTTGACTATCAAAGAAATGCGCTTTATTCATATCAAATGCTAGTTTAATTTGATCTCCAGGTGAAAATGTATGTCTTGCATCAACACGTGCTGCAAAATCTTGATCTCCAAGTTTCATATATAAAATAGATTCAGCACCTAGTAATTCAGCAACTTCGATTTTTGTTGTGAAGGCAGTAGATTGTGAAGCTTCTAAAAATAATAGTTCATCATGCATGTCCTCAGGGCGAATACCTAAAACAATTTCCTTATTTACATAGCCTTGTTCACGTAACATCTTCATTTTTCCTTCAGTTACTTTAATTTTTATTGCATTGTCTATAACGAAATCGGTTTCAGTTAATTTACCACGGAAGAAATTCATCGCTGGAGAGCCAATAAATCCACCAACGAAAATGTTTTCAGGTGTTTCATATACTTCTTTTGGAGTTCCGATTTGTTGAATCTTTCCGTCTTTCATAACAACGAGACGTGAAGCCATTGTCATTGCTTCTGTTTGATCATGTGTTACGTAAATTGTTGTTGTTCCAAGACGGTGGTGTAATTTAGAAATTTCTGAGCGCATTGCAACACGTAATTTAGCGTCTAAGTTAGATAAAGGCTCATCCATTAAGAACACTTTCGCGTCTCGAACGATTGCTCTACCTAACGCAACACGTTGACGTTGTCCACCGGATAATGCTTTCGGCTTTCTATCTAAATATTGTTCCAGTCCTAAAATTTTTGCTGCATCTTTCACACGACGATCGATTTCATCTTTTGGTATTTTTCTAAGTTTTAATCCAAATGCCATATTATCATACACACTCATATGTGGATATAGAGCATAGTTTTGGAAGACCATTGCGATATCGCGATCTTTTGGAGGGACATCGTTCATTAGCTTACCATCAATTGAAAACTCTCCTTTTGAAATATCTTCAAGTCCAGCAACCATTCGTAATGTTGTAGACTTTCCGCATCCAGAAGGACCGACAAATACGATAAACTCTTTATCTTGAATGTGTAAATTGAAGTCTGTTACAGCTGTTACGTTATTATCATATATTTTATAAATGTTTTCTAATTTCAGTTCTGCCATGGTATTTCCTCCTAGAAATAATTATGCAAACGTTTTCTTTGAGTTCATTATAAACTAATAGATTCAAAAAATAAACAAAAAAATAAAACGTTTTCATAAAGGGGAGGAATATTAGTAATTTTCGTATGTTTTCTTAGAAAAATAAGAATAAAAGTTGTAAGCGCTATTTTAAATTAAGATAGAATCTGTTATCATTCATTAATGAAAACGTTTGCGCCTTAAAAAAGAAAATCGAATTATTAATGAAATGGGGTAGCATAATGGAAAAACAGTGGTGGAAAGAAAGTGTAGTATATCAAATTTATCCTCGTAGCTTTATGGATAGTAACGGTGATGGTATTGGGGATCTTCGTGGTATTATTTCGAAGTTAGATTACTTAAAAGAATTAGGGATTGATGTCATTTGGTTATCGCCAGTCTATGAATCTCCAAATGACGATAATGGTTATGATATAAGTGATTATTGTAAAATAATGAATGAGTTCGGAACAATGGAAGATTGGGATGAGCTATTACATGAAATGCATGAACGTAATATGAAACTTATGATGGACTTAGTTGTTAACCATACTTCTGATGAACATAATTGGTTTATTGAATCACGTAAATCAAAAGATAATAAATATAGAGATTACTATATATGGCGTCCTGGAAAAGAAGGCAAAGAGCCGAATAACTGGGGAGCTGCTTTTAGTGGATCAGCGTGGCAGTACGATGAAATAACAGAGGAATATTATTTACATCTGTTTTCTAAAAAACAGCCAGATTTAAACTGGGATAATGAAAAGGTAAGACAAGATGTTTATGAAATGATGAAGTTTTGGTTAGAAAAAGGAATTGATGGCTTCCGTATGGATGTTATTAATTTTATTTCTAAAGAAGAGGGATTACCAGCTGTTGAAACAGAAGAAGAGGGGTATGTTTCAGGTCATAAGCATTTTATGAACGGTCCAAACATTCATAAATATTTACATGAAATGAATGAAGAAGTATTGTCTCATTATGATATTATGACGGTCGGTGAAATGCCTGGTGTAACGACAGAAGAAGCAAAAATGTATACTGGGGAAGAACGAAAAGAACTGCAGATGGTATTCCAATTTGAACATATGGATTTAGATTCAGGAGAAGGTGGGAAATGGGATGTAAAACCATGTTCACTCCTTACTTTAAAAGAGAATTTAACGAAGTGGCAAAAAGCATTGGAGTATACGGGATGGAATAGTCTGTATTGGAATAACCATGATCAGCCGCGCGTTGTATCTCGTTTTGGTAATGATGAAACGTATCGCATTGAATCTGCGAAAATGTTAGCAACAGTGCTTCATATGATGAAAGGAACACCGTATATTTATCAAGGAGAAGAAATCGGAATGACGAACGTTCGATTCGAATCAATTGATGAATATCGAGATATTGAAACATTAAATATGTATAAGGAAAAAGTTATAGATCACGGTGAAGATATAGAGAAAGTGATGCAGTCTATCTATATAAAAGGACGAGATAATGCTAGAACACCGATGCAGTGGGATGATGAAGATCATGCTGGATTCACAACAGGTGAGCCTTGGATTACAGTAAACCCTAACTATAAAGAAATTAATGTGAAACAAGCAATCCAAAATAAAGATTCAATTTTTTATTACTATAAAAAATTAATTGAGTTACGTAAAAATAATGAGATCATTGTGTATGGATCATATGATTTAATATTAGAGAATAATCCTTCTATTTTCGCATACGTAAGAACATATGGAGAAGAAAAACTTCTTATTATTGCAAACTTTACGGCGGATGATAGTGTATTTGAAATGCCTGAGGATATTAGTTATAGTGAATCAGAGTTATTAATACACAATTACGACGTAGAGAGTGAATCGGTAGATAACATTACATTGCGTCCGTATGAAGCGATGGTATTAAAATTGAAATAAGAAAAATCCTTATACCACTTCGGTATAAGGATTTTTTGATTACCATTTTAATATGGAGAATCCATATGGAGGAAGTGTAACTTGTAATACACTTGCTTCCGCTGAAAATTCTTCGTTTGTATAAATATTAATGATTTTCCTTCCAGTAACATGGAGAGGGAGTGAAGCTGTAATGTCACTATTAGTCGGATTTAAAACGAAAAAGATCGTTTCATCTTCATACGTTTTCGTATAAGAAATATAATTATGTTCATCGTTTGCTTCAATGAATTGGAAAGTACCATGTCCTCCAAATGCTTTATACTGCTTTCGTAATGAAATTAATGTTTGTACATGTGTAAATAATAGATGATCTTGTTCTTTCGTATCCCAAACCATACATTTGCGGCAAGCTGGGTCCATACCACCGTCTATACCAATTTCGTCTCCATAATAAATACAAGGAGAGCCGATGAAAGAAAGGTGGAATACATAAAGTAACTGTAACTTATTTTTATCTCCGTTACATGTTGTCAATATTCTTGGTGTATCATGGCTGTCTAATAAATGAAACGCTGCTTCATTTACATTCATAGAGTAGGAATGTAGAGACTCTGTAATTTGTTTCATAAATTCATTTGCCTTAATGGAATCGTTAGCAAAGTAAGACAGTAGAGCGTTTGTAACAGGATAGCTCATTACAGCATCAAATTGATCTCCTTGTAACCATGGTAGTGCATCGTGCCAAATTTCTCCTAAAATATATACTTCAGGATTTAATGCCTTTATCTCGCTTCGGAATTCTCTCCAAAAGCTATGATCGACTTCATTTGCTACATCAAGGCGCCAACCGTCTATGTTGAATTCTCTTACCCAATAACGCCCTACTTCCAGTAAGTATTCTTTTACATCTGGGTGTGCTGTATTTAATTTAGGCATAAATGGTGTAAACGCGAAAGTATCATAATTTGGAAGTGGCTCAGTTCTAATTGGGAACTCATGAATATGGAACCACTCTTTATATGCTGATTGCTCACCATTTTCTAGTACGTCTTGAAATTTATCAAAAAAGTATCCGCTATGATTAAATACGGCATCGAGCATTACTTTTATACCGTGTGTATGACATGCCTGAACGAGTTCTTTGAAAGTTTCTTTTGTGCCAAATTGCGGATCGATTTCCATGTAGTCAATTGTGTCATATTTATGGTTTGAATGTGCTTTGAAAATAGGTGTGAAATATATTCCTGAAATTCCAAGCTTCACAAGGTAATCAAGGTTTTGAATAATCCCAGCAAAATCTCCGCCGAAAAAATTAGTTGGAGTTGGCTCAGCGCTGCCCCAAGGAAGAGTGTTTTCTGGATTTAGTGCACGATCTCCATTAGCGAACCGTTCTGGGAAAATTTGATACCAAACGGTGTCTTTAATCCAAGAAGGTGCTTTGAATACATCATTTGCATGGATAAATGGAAAACAGAAAAAGTTACCAACGTCATCATTTGGAATGGTAGAGAAAAATCCTCGCTCTGCATAAATAAGAGTTTCTGTATCATTTTTTAATTCGAATCCATAACGTAAGCGCTTAAATTTTGGTTCGATGGAAATAGACCAATAATCAAATAATGCAGTAGAACCAGTTTTTTTCATCGATGTACTTGATGAAATCCATTTCCCATCTTTCCATTCGTAAGGATCACCGTAAATAAGAGTGGCGCTTTGTACATCGTCTCTTTTCGTACGTATTCGGATATGAATCGTTTTTTCATTGTAAGCGTATGCGTAATTATCTTTTGGCCTATGATAAATGGCTTCTTTAAGCATATAGAAAATCCCCCTTTAATATCTCCATACTTATTCTTCCCTTACGTATAATAATAAAGCATAAGTTGCAAACGATTTCCTTTTGCATAGCTTTAATATTGCTTATAAGAGTAGTATTCATTTCATATAAAGTCAATGTATAAGGAGTGTAGTAATAATATTTTAAAAATTAATATTTGCAAAATGATTAAAAGAATGTATAATGATAGACAAATAGCGCAAACGTTTTCATAGATTAAGATAATGTTTGCGCTTCTATTAAACTATTCAATGCAAACGTTTTCAATTAGTGAGGTACATATACAACTTAGGGAGGTTTTTGGGATGAAGAAAGCATTATCATTATTAACGGTTTCAGCATTATCAATTGGTATGTTATCTGCATGTGG
The DNA here is from genome assembly GCF_051915365.1 of Bacillus cereus group sp. MYBK79-1. Classification (NCBI taxonomy): domain Bacteria; kingdom Bacillati; phylum Bacillota; class Bacilli; order Caryophanales; family Bacillaceae; genus Bacillus; species Bacillus cereus group sp. MYBK79-1. Next base: position 29,580 of record NZ_JBQAEO010000005.1, read on the forward strand.
GCCGAAAGATTCAGGGAAGAAAGAAGAAAGTAAAGCAAAGAAAGATTATGATCTTCTCGTTTGGGAAGATGATAAAAAAGGTGTTGGTTTAGAACCAGCAGTGAAAAGCTTTGAGGAAAAATATAAAGTAAAAGTAAAAGTTGTTGAAATGCAAATGACAGATCAAGTGAAGAAGTTACGCCTTGATGGACCAGCGGGGACTGGACCAGATGTTGTAACATTGCCACATGATCAAATCGGAAACGCAGTAACAGAAGGGTTACTTTCTGAAGTGAAAGCTGACGATGCTTTAAAGAGTAAATTTACTGAGTCATCAATACAAGCACAGACATATAACGGAAAACTATATGGTTTACCAAAAGCAATTGAGACACCAATCTTTATTTACAATAAAAAATTAATGCCAAAAGCACCAGAAACGATGGACGAGCTATTTAACTTCTCAAAAGAATTTACGAAAGATGGCAAGTACGGATTTTTAACATTAGGAGATAACTTCTACTTTGCTAATGCATTCATGGCAGGTATGGGTGGTTATGTATTTGGTGAAAAAGATGGAAAGCCAAATGCAAGTGATGTTGGATTAAATAATAGCGGAGCAGTACAAGGTGCGGAATACCTTCAAAAATGGTACAAAGAAAAGTTATTCCCGAAAGGTATTATCGGTGAATCTGGTGGACCTGCTGCTGATGGACTATTTAACGAAGGAAAAGCAGCATCTATTATGAATGGTCCATGGGCGTTCCAAGCAATGGAAAAGAACGGAATTGATTATGGCGTTGCTCCAATGCCAAAATTACCAAACGGTCAACCAATGAAAACATTTGTTGGGGTTAAAGGATGGCATGTAACAAGTTTCTCTAAACAAAATGATTTAGCTACAAAGTTCACTGAATGGGTAACAAATGAAGAGAACGCAAAAATTCGATTTGAGAAAACAAAAGAAATTCCTCCAGTAAAAGCAGTAATGGAAGATCCAATCATTAAAGATAATGAAGCTGCAAAAGCCGTTGCGACACAATCTGAAAATGGAATTCCAATGCCAAACATTCCAGAAATGCAAGAAGTATGGAAACCAGCTGGAGATGCGCTTCAATTAGTTGTTACGGAAAAAGAGGCACCAAAAGCAGCACTTGATAATGCAGTGAAGCAAATTAAAGGTAATATTGAGGCAAATCATAGTAAGAAAAAATAAGGTGAAATTCGTGCCTCTCATATGAGGGGCACGAATTCTCTCCCAGAAAAAAGGGGGAAGGGACATGCAAACATCTATGGAACCAGCAAACGGTTTAAACGGTTCAAAGCATAGGAAAATGGCAACCATGTTATCTATCATTCCAGGCGTGGGCCAAATGTATAATAAGCAATTTGTAAAAGGTCTTATTTTTCTAGTATTAACAGGTTCATTTATTGTAGCCTTTGCTGATTTATTAAATATGGGATTATGGGGAATTGTAACGCTTGGTACAGAAGTTCCACGTGACCATTCTGTCTTTCTATTAGTAGAAGGAATCTTGGCACTCATCGTCATCGTGTTTGGACTCGGAATATATGCATTTAATTTATATGATGCATACCAAAACGGGAAGAAACGTGATGTAGGAACACCGTTAAACTCTGTAAAAGAGCAATACCGTAATTTACTAGATCAAGGTTTTCCATATTTAATGGTTTCACCAGGTTTTCTATTACTTATCTTTGTGGTTGTATTTCCAATCATCTTCGTAATTTTAATTGGATTTACGAATTATGATTTATATCACTCTCCTCCAGCTAAATTAGTAGATTGGGTGGGCTTCAAAAACTTTATTGATATCTTTACATTACCGATGTGGAGAGAGACATTTTTAAGTGTATTTTCTTGGACTGTCATTTGGACATTCGTTGCAACGACATTACAAGTTGCGCTTGGTATTTTCTTAGCGATTATCGTAAACCAGCCTGGTATTAAAGGGAAGGCAATTATCCGAACAATCTTCATTTTACCGTGGGCGGTCCCAGCATTCGTATCTATTCTTGTTTTCTCAGGTATGTTTAATGAAACATTTGGAGCAATTAACAATCAAGTGTTGGCTTTATTCGGAATCGAAAAGATTGCTTGGATGACAGATCCGTTTTGGGCAAAAATCGCTTTAATTATGATTCAAACGTGGCTTGGATTCCCATTCGTCTTTGCAATGACAACAGGTATACTGCAATCGATTCCAGGGGAGTTATATGAAGCTGCTACAGTAGATGGAGCTACAGCTTGGCAACAGTTTCGTAAAATTACATTGCCACTTGTTCTATATGCAACAGCACCAATATTAATTACGCAATATACGTTTAACTTTAATAACTTTAGTATCATCTATCTATTTAACGGCGGAGGTCCTGCTGTAGCTGGACAAGACGCAGGTGGAACAGATATTTTAATTTCATGGATTTATAAGTTAACGATGACTTCAGCGCAGTACGGGAAAGCAGCAGCTCTTACAATGATATTATCGTTAATCGTTATTACAGTTGCGTTATGGCAATTTAAGAGAACAAAATCATTCCAAGAAGAGGATATGATGTAAATGAATATTAAAAGACAAAAGATGTTACGTCTCTCATTAAGTTATTTCGTTATTTTCGTAATGTGTGCCATCATTTTCTATCCATTATTATGGATTATTGGCTCATCGTTTAATCCGGGTGATAGTTTATCTGGATCCAGTATTATTCCACAAAATGCAACGTTAGATCATTATCGTAAGTTATTAGATTTAGAGAATAGTAATTATTTACTATGGTATAAAAATACGTTAAAAGTAAGTGTTATAACGATGATTTTCTCAGTGTTAGCAATTAGTTTTACTGCTTATGCATTTTCAAGATACCGTTTTGTTGGAAGAAAAAATGGTTTATTAACATTTTTAATTCTGCAAATGATTCCGAACTTTGCAGCACTAATCGCTCTATACGTATTAGCACAGTTAACAGGGTTAATCGATACGCACCTTGCATTAATTTTAATTTATGTAGGCGGGGCAATTCCAATGAATACATGGCTTATGAAAGGATATTTTGATACGATTCCGAAAGAATTGGATGAGTCAGCTCGTATGGATGGGGCAGGACATTTCCGTATTTTTTGGCAAATCATTATGCCACTTGCAAAGCCAATCGTAGCGGTTGTGGCGTTATTCACTTTCATTGGTCCATTTACAGATTTCATTTTAGCGAGTGTTATTTTGCGCACACCAGAAAATTATACGTTAGCAGTTGGGTTATATGAAATGGTAGCGAAGAAATTTGGTAATGAATTCACAACGTTTGCAGCGGGTTCAGTATTGATTGCAATCCCAATTTCAATTTTATTCCTATCACTACAAAAATACTTTATCTCTGGTTTAACTGCGGGAGGTACGAAAGGATGAAAAATGGGACATTACGTCCCATTTTTCTTTTCATCTCCCTATAAAAAGCTTTATAGGGAGATGAAAAGAGATTTGACATCACATATGAAAAGAAGTGAAATAAATAGTATATTATAGTATAGGAAAAAAGAGCTATATCCCTTACAATACATGGAGAGGGAGAATATGATAGGTTTTACAAGACAGAATCAATGAAAGTTTATAACTTCTCCTATTACTTGCAACGGGTGCAAGATAAAAATATATATAAAATGGCAGAGAAGTGAGAGGAGGGGGATTTTTATGACAGTTACAATTAAAGATGTGGCGAAGAAGGCGAATGTAGCACCATCTACCGTTTCTCGTGTAATTGCTGATAATCCAAGTATAAGTGAAAAAACAAAGCGCCGTGTTCGGAAAGTAATGAGTGAACTAGGGTATCATCCCAATTTAAACGCAAGAAACCTAGCTAACCAAACAACCAAAACACTTGGTCTTGTTATGCCAAGTTCTGCAAGTAAAGCTTTTCAAAATCCGTTTTTCCCAGAAGTTATAAGAGGGATTAGTTCATTTGCACATGTGGAAGGGTATGCACTTTATATGTCGACAGGTGAGACGGAAGATGAAATTTTTAATGGTGTTGTAAAGATGGTACAGGGGCGCCAAATTGGTGGCATTATTCTTTTATATTCAAGAGAGAATGATCGGATTATTCAATATTTGCATAAACAAAATTTCCCGTTTGTTTTAATTGGGAAACCATATGATCGAAAAGATGAAATTACATATGTAGATAATGACAATTATACAGCTGCAAGAGAAGTGGCAGAATATTTAATTTCATTAGGTCATAAACAAATCGCGTTTATCGGCGGTGGATCAGATTTACTTGTAACGAGAGATCGTTTGGCTGGTATGAGTGATGCTTTAAAATTAGCAGACATTGTATTACCGAAAGAGTATATTTTACATTTTGATTTTTCGAGGGAAAGTGGTCAACAAGCCGTTGAGGAGTTAATGGGACTACAGCAACCACCGACAGCAATTGTGGCAACGGATGATTTAATTGGACTTGGTGTGTTAAGTGCTCTTTCTAAAAAAGGATTTGTTGTACCGAAGGATGTTTCAATTGTAAGCTTTAATAATGCTTTATTATCAGAAATTGCGAGTCCGCCACTTTCAACAGTTGATGTGAATATATATCAGCTAGGATATGAAGCTGCAAAAGCTTTAGTTGATAAAGTAGAGAATGCGGAATCTACTGCAAAGTGTATCATTATTCCTCATAAATTACTAAAGCGTCAAACTTGCGACCATTATGCATAACAAAAAGCTAAGAGTTTAACTCTTAGCTTTTTGTTGTAGAAAGGCTTCTAAACGGTCACAGCCTTCTTTTAAAGTTTCGATGCTGTATGCATAGGATAAGCGAAGGTAGCCTTCACCATATTCAGAAAATGCTGTTCCAGGAACGACGGCAAGTCCAGCTTCTTTCACAAGATTAAGTGCAAAATCAAATGATGACGATGTTAAATGGCCAACATATGGGAATAAGTAAAATGCACCTGTGGGCTTCTCAACTGTTAAGCCCATTTGAATGAGCCTATTATATACGTAATCACGGCGTTTTTTGTATTGATGACGCATCATTTTTGGTGCATCTTTAGCAGCTGTTAATGCTTCAATTGCAGCGTATTGAGCGATTGAAGTAGCGCAAGTTACGTTATATTGATGAACTTTTAATATATGTCCTGCTAAATAGCTCGGTGCGAACAATAGACCGATACGCCAGCCAGTCATAGAATGAGATTTTGATAAACCATTAATGACGATTGTCTTTTCACGCATTTCTGGGAAATGAGCGATCGATGTATGCGTTTGCTCATAGACAAGTTCGCTATAAATTTCATCAGAAAGAACGAAAATGTTTTTATCTTTTAAAACATCTACAATATTCTGTAGTTCTTCTTTTGATAAAGTTACACCAGTTGGATTAGAAGGATACGGCAGTACGACGCATCTTGTTTTTTCAGTAATGGCATTTTCTAGTGCTTCGACTGTTAAACGGAAGCCAGTTTCACGAACATCAATAAAAATAGGTGTTGCGCCGCATAATCGAATAATCGGCTCGTATCCTGGATAAATAGGGGCAGGTAAAATGACTTCTGTTCCTGGCTCTAAAATCGTTCGGAATGCAACATCAATTGCTTCACTGGCACCGATTGTAACGATGGTTTCGTTTTCAGGTGAATAATGTAAATCGTAGTTATCTTTTACAAAGTTACAAGCTGCCTTGCGTAATTCTAGTAAACCAGCGTTATGTGTATAGCTTGTATAATTTTCTGTAATAGCCCGTTTTGCCGCTTCTTTTACGAGAGAAGGTGTAGGAAAATCAGGTTGTCCAATTGTTAAAGAGATAAGATTATCATATTTTTGAATCATGTTAGAGAATTGACGGATTCCAGAAATTTGGATGTCCTTTACTCTAGGATTAATGAATTGTTCCATTGTATCTCCCTTTCTTCCGTTTGAAAATTAAGTTCATTTTAACATATTTTCTATGATTTCGCTTGCGTATATGTTATGTAGAAAGGGAGAGATAATAGAAAAAAAGCCGCTGTATGCGACTTTTAATATCCGTATTCCCAATCTATTTCATCTTCATTCCAAAGTACAGAGGATACTTTGCCAAGGTGAACAACTGATTCATTCACAGCACATGTGCAATTTTCATCTCCTGTTTTATGCTGCAACTCTTCATATACTGATTTTTCAACATTCTCTAGAACGACCAAATTTTCTTCTTTTAAAACAAGCGTAGTACCCGCCATATTTATCTTCCTCCTACTAAAATGATGATCACTTATTTGTAAACATAGATAGTATGGATTATATGCTGTATTTTGCTATAGTTGTCCGTCTCATGAAGTATTTTTTATTTTCTTTGTAATCCGTATTCATTGTATACTGCCCGGCAGAAATTTGGTACAGGGTTTACATTCATTTCGAAAATCTGTAACAATTATTATGAGTTGTTAACAAAGAATTAACAAATATGTTAAGAAAAATCAAAATCTTACAACAAATACGTCTGTAAAATGATATAATCATATCAAAATACATATAGGGGATGAGAGGCTATGGAGCTTATCCGTGATTTAATGATCCAAATTGCCATCATAATTTTGCCACTATTTTTATATGAAGCGATTCGTTTAAATCGTTATCAAGAAATGCCTCCGAAGCCGAACCGCTACTTTATTATGTTCTTATCTAGCATTACACTCGTTCTCTCCATGACATACTCTATTTGTTTTGGTGACGTTTGTGGGTATAATTTTCACCCAATCCCGATTGTTAGTGGTTTCCTATATGGTGGAATTGTTGGTTTAATCCCGGCCGTTATTTTTGTTGCATATGAATGGGCGCTAAAGGGAATAAACCTCCTTCCAGTCATAGAAGTAATATTTCTATTAATAGTTCCATTATTTTTATCAAAGAAATGGTCTCTATTTTCAAGGGATAAGAAGCTAATTTTGGCATTTATGATTTCATCATTGTACGTACTTGTTACTTTAGTGATCGGGATGATTAACGTTCTGTTAGAAACGGGGTTTACACCGTATGTTTCCCACCTATATAGCGGATATATATTTGCTTCGCTTATTATGGTTATGACAATGGTATTTCAGGTGTACTTAACAGAATATTTAAATGAAAATGCAATACTGCGTACAGAGATGCAAAAGTCCGAAAAGCTTAATATTGTAAGTGAATTAGCAGCAAGTGTTGCACATGAGGTTCGAAATCCGCTCACTGTTGTTCGTGGCTTTATTCAATTGCTAGAAAGTACGGAAGATGTAAAGAATAAGGATTATATGCGTCTCGTATTAGCCGAATTGGACCGGGCAGAACAAATTATTTCAGATTATTTGAATTTAGCAAGGCCACAAATTGAGAAGAAAGAACATATTTGCCTATCAGCTCAATTAATAGAAATGACAACTCTTATGTCATCATTTGCAGCGATGCAAGGTGTATATTTGCAAGTTGAGATTTCTGAAAGTCTTTATACGATCGGTGATAAGACGAAATTGAAGCAAGCGATTATGAATGTTGTTAAAAATGGTATTGAAGCAATTCAAGGGAATAAAGGATATTTAAAAGTAACGGCTATGCAAAAAGATGAAACGATTGTAATAAGAGTTAAAGATAGTGGTGTTGGAATGACGAAAGAACAGTTAGCAAGGCTAGGACAACCGTATTATTCTTTAAAAGAAAAAGGGACAGGATTAGGTCTTATGGTAACATTTAGCATTTTACAAGCGCATAATGGTACACTGGAATATAAAAGTGAAAGTGGGAAAGGGACTGAAGCGATTATTATATTGCCAGCTGTAAGAAATAAGGAATAAAAGTTACCGATGGAAGGTAACTTTTTATTTTATATTGTTTATTCATTTGTTTTTTCTTGTTTTGTTCGGCTAAATAAACTTTTAAATGATTGCAAGAATCCTTGCTCTTTCGAGGCAGCAACCATTCTTTTTGTTTCTTGAATTTCACGAATTACTTGCATAAGTTGTGTATCACGATTACTGTCTTTATTATAAATTTGATTTACGAGTTTATTCATTTTTTCTTCTTGCTTAGATTCTCGTTTATACATATGATTCATTAATAAGTCCATCTTTTCTTTTTGCAGGGCATCTGTTTGAGCGGCATGATCCACTAACTCTTGTAGCATTTTTTCTTGAGAGCCTTCTTTTACATAAACTTGTTGCATCAATTCATCTAGCTTTTCATCTTTTAAACGATTTTGGGTAATAAGGGTCGAATTTTGATGAATGATTGCTTCATTTAATTGAGCGAGCATTTCAAGTTTTAACATGAACTCCTCAAAGTTACGCCCATCTTCTTTTTCTTTCGGTTGTATTTCTTGCTTATCTTGTATAGCGGGTACAGGTGGGGCCTCTTTTTCTTTTAAAATAATAGGTATCGTTTCTGAAATATCTTCTTGTAATGTAGCAGCTCTTTCATGTATAGATTTCAATAGTTTTAAATCATCCAGTTTATAAATACGAGCATCAGCTGTTTTTGAAATCATATAACCATGTTCCTCTAACAGTTGACTATATTTACGGACTATATGTTTTGGGATGCCTGTTTTATTCGTGACATCTTTCGTTTTATAGATAGCTTCCATGTTATTTCCTCCCCAAAAAGTATCGTATATATCATTTCAATCTTTTATAAGGACTTCCTTTGAAAAAGAATGTCGGAAGGTTATTAGTTTTCTACAGCATTAGTGAAAAGATGAAGAAAAATGAGAGTTTTTGGCGGAATGGCGAAGAAGAGCTAAAATAATGTCTGAAAACATATACAGGAGAAGTTTGTTATAATAACTGAGGAAAAGAAACTGGTAGAATTATGGAGGTATACATGAAGCAATTAAAAGGTATTATCATTTCAATTATTGCAATCCTTTCTATTGTAGTAGCGGTTTATGAAGTACTTGTTCCAGAGGAAACAAGTATCAAAAAAGCAAATGCGTATGATCAAGTTCTAGAATTTCCGAAAGAGCGATATCCAGAGACAGGGAAACATATTACGGATGCTATAAAAGAAGGACATTCAGAAGTTTGTACAATAGACCGTGGTGGTGCTGCGGATAGAAGAAAATTATCGTTAGCTCCATACCCATCAAAAAAAGGGTATGATCGTGATGAATGGCCAATGGCGATGTGTAAAGAAGGCGGGAAAGGAGCACATATTGAATATATAAGTCCGGCAGATAACCGCGGGGCAGGGTCTTGGGTAGGAAATAAGTTAGATAAATACCCAGATGGTACGCGTGTGAAATTTGACGTAAAGTAGTAGTTGCATATTTCATAATGAAGGAGAAGGGGAACGATGGAGTTAACAATTTCGTATTCGCAATTAATGTTGATGAACTATGACGGTGAGCAGCCTTATGTTGACTGGACAGATGAAGATTTTGAAAGAGGTTATGCGAAGGCGGATGGAACTGTTATTTTTGAAGCACTCTCTGATTATATTTGTGAAGTAAAAGTAACCCCAGGGAAACATATTGAGAAAGAAGAAGTGGTTAGAACGGTTACAGTTCCTTTCACAGTTGAAAATGAATGTATCGTTGTAACAAGTATTCTTTCAAATAAATTTCAAATCCCTATTCCGAATGGTGAGTATACAGTTGTATTACAGGCAACTCCTCTTGAAGAACCAACGGATGATGAATTATATAAAATACAATACGAATTCTTTTTTGAAAGTAAAGAATAAAAATGGGTTATCCTCAAAAAGGATAACCCATTTTTGTTATGCGTTTGTTTTTAGCAGGGAACGAGCATCTTTTGCTGCTTGCACCATGTGTTCTAAAGCCGGGATAACTTCTTCCGTTCTTCTCGTTTTTAAACCACAATCAGGATTAATCCAGAAATATTTAGGATCGCATACTTCTAAAGATTGTTCTACGATTTTATACATTTCATCTTTACTCGGTACACGTGGGCTATGAATATCATATACACCTAGACCGATGCCTTTTTCATATGTTGTATGTTTTAATGTGTCAATAAATTCTCCATGACTTCTTGATGTTTCAATAGAAATCACATCTGCATCTAATGCGCGAATCGCGTCAACAATATCTTCGAAGTTACTGTAACACATATGAGTATGAATTTGTGTTTCATTTGCTACAGAAGAAGTTGCTAAAAGGAAGGATTGTACTGCCCATGTAATATAAGCATCCCAATCTTTTTCTTTTAGTGGCATTCCTTCACGAAGTGCTGGCTCATCGACTTGGATTACTCGAATTCCGGAAGATTCAAGTAGTTCAATTTCGTGACGAAGAGCTAATGCAATTTGATATGAAACTTCTTTTCTTGGAATGTCATTTCGAACGAAGGACCAATTTAAAATCGTAACAGGTCCAGTTAACATTCCTTTTACAACTTTCTCTGTTAAACTTTGTGCATAAACAGTTTCCTTAATAGTCATTCCGCTAATAAAGGCTACATCACCATAAATAACAGGTGGTTTTACGCAGCGGGAACCGTATGATTGAACCCAACCGTTTTTAGTGAATGAGAAACCAGCAAGGCGCTCACCAAAATATTCGACCATGTCAGTTCTTTCAAATTCACCATGTACAAGGACATCAAGACCAATTTCTTCTTGGTAACGAATCCATTTTTCTGTCTCTTTTTCAATAAATTGTTCATATTGTTCATTTGAAATAACACCGTTACGCCATTCTTTTCGCGTTTGACGAACTTCAGTTGTTTGCGGGAAGCTACCGATTGTTGTTGTTGGTAATAATGGTAACTCCAGGGCAACTTGTTGTAATTCGTATCGTTTTTCAAATGGAAGAGGGCGTGAAAAATCTTCTTCTTTTAGTGCTGTTCGTGTTGCTTTAACATCTTCTCGGTTACGTGCAGCAGATGAACGAATTGTATGATGTACATTTCGGTATGTTTCCAGCTCATTACTAATGCTTTCTGTACCTTGAGTCAGAGCGGAATGAATAAGAACTAACTCTTCTAATTTTTGATTTGCAAATGCTAACGCATCAAATAGCTCAGTCGATAAGTGAGTTTCTTCTGTTTTATCGATTGGTGTATGCAATAAGCTACAAGAAGGCTGAACGATGAAATCTTCCGTTTGGACTTGTTTTTGTAACGTTGTAAATAACGTAAGAACTTCATCAAGGTCAGCTCTCCAAATGTTACGGCCATCTATACAACCGACAGCTAAAGTTTTATCAGCTGGGAATCCATATTTTGAAATAGCATGTAGATTACCTTCTTTACCATGAACGAAATCTAAGCCAATACCGGATACAGGGAATGTAATAATTTCTTCATAGTTTTCTTCTACACTATCAAAATATGTTTGTAAAAGAAGATTCGCATTTGGAACTTCTTTACGAATAGCTTCATAAATTTCTTTTGCTTGTTGAATTTCTTCGTTTGTTAGAGAAGCGAAAATCGGTTCATCGACTTGAATAACTTGTGCACCAGCTGCATGTAGTTCTGAAAGCAGTTGTACGTAAGGTGCAACTAACTCTTTTAAAATAGTAGTAAATTGCTCCTTTGTATAGCCTTTAGCTAATTTCAAGAAAGTATATGGTCCTAAAATAACAGGTTTTCCATCTACTCCTAATTCTTGTTTCGCCTCTTCATATAAGCGAAGAGGACGATTATCTTTTAAAGAGATTTGTAATCCCTCTTCATATTCAGGAACGATATAATGATAGTTTGTGTTAAACCATTTTGTCATTTCGGAAGCTACGTGATCTTTAGAGCCACGCGCCATTGCAAAATATACATCAAGGTAAGATGTAAACTCAGAAAAACGTGATGGGATAAATCCTAGCATATAAGCAGTATCCAAAACGTGATCATAATATGTAAAGTCGCCAACTGGGATGAGTTCAATCCCTTTTTCTTGCTGTACTTTAACGTGTTGAAGGCGAATTTCTTTCATCGTAGTTAAAAATTGTTTTTCATCGATTTTATTGGACCAAAAAGCTTCCAATGTTTTTTTCCACTCTCTTTGTAGTCCGATACGTGGATAACCTAAATTACTTGTTTGAATTGCCATTTCAAATTCCTCCCTAATTGAAAGTAAGCATTTCCGTTTACTAGGAAATACCTATAACAAAAAGTATAAAGGCATAGAGAATAAGCCTTCCTTTTTGTTTTAACACCTCATCATCATCCGTGAATCTATCAGTGTTGTTAAAACAGGCAGGTCTCCTGACTTATGCTTCATATAATTTCTTTCACCTTCCCGTTTTCACAGTGGCGCTAAAAAGAAATCTCAGCATTTACAGTGGCGGGACCGTGTTGGAGTTTCACCAAGCTTCCCTTTTAAACACGAAACGAAATTTTCGTGTACCTATTTTCCTTTTGAAAGGAAGTTAACAAGCGATATGATATTGAAACAAATTCTAACACAATTTTTGGAATTTTGTCTACTGTTTTAAAATAAGAAAATTCTAAAGTTTTTCATTACAATAATTTAGAATTTTCTGATTTAAAAGAAGGTGAAGAGTGGTGGGGAAATTGAAATGAAGTACGATTAAACTTATAAAGAAGTGGGTATCTGTACAGAGAGAAGACGTCAGTTGTGTTATTTAACAATCGGTTCATGTTATATCAAAAACTAAACAACTATACGATACCCCCGTCCTAAATTAGAACGGGGGTATGCTTGTGTTAGGTTTTAAAATGAAATAACTTTATCGCCTTTTTACAGTTTCTTCTTTATAAGTTTAACCTTCATCTATATCAATTTCTGAAAGTCGCCCTGCAATTGCATCTGTGAGGAGGGTGTTTAACCACTGTAATTCAACTGTAATATGTTCAATAACACTTTGTAAAATATATAGTTGTGCACGTGGAATTTGTCCTTTGCTACAATCATAAATAGCTTGCATTTTATGTAAATATTGAACGGTATCATTTTTCTTTTTTTCTAAAATCGGAACTAACTCTCGATCATCACCAAACTGAGCGAAAGAGAGTGCCGAATAAATCGGTTTATATATTTGATTTTTTGCCTCGAATTGTTTTAATAGTAACTTGTGAAATAATTGTTTACCTTCTTCAGTTATATGAAAGATTGTTTTATCTGGTCTATTCGTATCTCGAACAATCGTGGTAATACAAATTGCACCTTGCTTTTCTAATTGCTCAAAGGCGTAGTAAAGTGATCCTTTTGCATATTTAATATAACAATCCATTTGTCTTTCTTTCATGATGTGTTGCACTTCATATGGATGTTTATCCCCTTCGAGTAGCAAGCCGAGAATGACTAATTTCATGCTCATGCTGTTTCAACTCCTATAAATAAAAACTTTATACATATTATAAACGGCATATCCATTTTCATAAAGGGATATGCCGTTTCTTTTCTCTATACTAACTTACTTGCTTTTGTTTTTGTTTCGTTTTTGGTCCTGTAAAGAGGCGTTCATTTCCCATAAGTAAAATACAAATAATACTTAGTACAGCCGGGATCAGTGCCCAGAAGAATGTACTGGCAATAGATGTAGCGAGAGCCTCTTTTATACCAGTTAATATTTCAGCTGGAATCTTCTCGGTAGCACCTTGTGATAATAAGAAACTTGTGTCTCCGCCTTGTGGAGCTAATTTAGCTAGTTCAGGAGGGAACACCGTGCTTAATTTAGTAGTAAAAATATGATTTTGAATGGTACCGAAAATTGTTACACCAAGAGTCATACCGAGTGAACGGAAGAATGAGTTTGTTGATGTAGCAGAACCACGGTCTCGCATTTCTAACTTGTGGATAGAAGACATACTTAAAACTGAGAACGAGAAACCAACTCCAAGTCCAGTGAGAACCATAAATAGTGTTACAAGTAGACGAGGTGTATCCATTGTTAAAGTGCTTAGTAAATAAATACCAATTACAAAGAAAACGCCAGATACGATCATGATGTTACGATAACTTGTTCGAGAAGCTAACTGTCCACCTGTTTGACTTCCAATTACAGAGCCAACCATCATAGGTGTTAAAATTAATCCAGCATTTGAGGCTGAACCGCCGAGAACACCTTGAACGAAGATAGGGATATAAACTGTACAGATAATAAAAGCGGCACCATAGAAGAAGGCAACGCCTTGGCTAGCTGCGAATAAAGGTTTTTTAAATAGATGGAAAGAAATGATAGGCTCGGTTGCTTTTCGTTCTACGAAGAAGAAAATAATGAGCATAATAACAACTGTTGTAAATAAACCGATAATTACAGTGGAATTCCATGCGTATTCTTTACCACCAAGTTCTAAGGCGAACATTAAGCAAACGATACTAATAACAAGTGTAATAGCGCCAGCCCAATCAATTTTTTGTTTTCTAAATTCTAGAGATTCACTGTAGTATTTAGTAATGAAGAAGAAGGAGATAAGCCCTAATGGAATATTAATATAGAAGACCCAATGCCAACTTATATAATCTGTAATATAAGCACCTAATAAAGGACCGAATACACTAGATGTCCCGAAAACCGCACCGAATAGTCCTGTCATTTTTCCGCGCTTTTCTGGTGGGAATATATCGTACATAATTGTGAAGGCAATAGGCATAAGAGCACCGCCCCCGATTCCTTGAATTGCTCTATAAATACTTAGCTGCTCAATACTAGATGCTGTTCCGCAAAGTGCGGAACCGAATAAGAAAAGAATGAGACCACCGATATAAAAACGTTTCCGTCCGTACATATCGGAAAGTTTTCCGAAGATAGGCATGCCTGCCATTGTTGCTACCATATATGCAGACGTGACCCAAACGAACTTGTCAAATCCTCCTAGGTCTCCAACGATCGTTGCCATTGCTGTTGCAACGATTGTATTATCCATTGCCGCCATTAAAATACCAAGTAGTAAACCAGCAACAACAAATTTTGTCTTGTTGGAGTCTTTTTTTGATAATTGAGATTCCAAATATAACCCTCCTTTAAAAATAAGTAAACTATATTAAGTTTTGAGTGCAGCGCATAAAAATGTAAAGGATAGTTCTTTCAAATCAATTTACACAAGTGCACAAGCCATAAAGAATATTATAGTCAAATTTGACTAAAAGGCAAACTTTTTCATCCGTCAAAATATTCTGTTGTATGGACTGCGAAAGAGTGAGTAATACTTAATGTTGGTATAAAGTCAATGAAGGAAATTGTAAAAAAATATTTCAGCAAGAATACTTTCAGTTAACAGAGGAAAAATGGTTTTTTCTTTATATTGTCGAATAGGATAAAAGGAAGAGTAATAACTATATATCGTTTGTAGCAAGCTTTATTAATATTGTGTAGAGAGGCAGAATAAGGTCGTATGAATGATGCATCTGAAATGGGGTGAATATTATTGTGGAAATATGGAAACGAATTTCGGATCAAGGAAGGCGTTCAATACCGCTACAACCGGTATTATGGATTGATGGCTCAAAAAAGGAAAACGAATGTCCTAATGTAGCAGTTACATTGCAAATCCGTAGTATGTATAAAGAAAAATTTTTATATGAACTGACCTATGATGCAAACGACATACTTATTATTCGAATTGAAGTTGAAAATAAAGGAATAGAAATGATTTCACGAGTTGTAGTAAGTCATATGATTCGAGATTATTTTGCATACATCCCAAATTCATTAAAGGCAGATAAGGGGATAAGTGAGTTTCTATTCCAGCTTGTAAGGTGGCGAATCGATAATTTATTACCGAATGAAAAGGTAGAATTAATTTGTAAAATAAAAGCAAATAAAGATAAAGCACTCAAAAACGCATTATTTCAGGCTACATATACATTTCAATATAACGGAGTATCATATGGTCCACTGCAAACAAATGAAGTTGTTGTGCGGCAATGATAAAAAGGAACCTGTATGAAAGGTTCCTTTTTTAATGAAGGTTGTGTTTTTTGAGTACTTTTTTTTGCTCGATTCCTTTTTTTCCTACATAATTATTTTTATAAACAAAATATAAAATGAAAAGAAAGGAAGCAACATTTACAATAGCATCAATTTGATCGTTTGTAATAAAGTTCACTCCGAAAGAATTAAACAGTAATTTTAATGATAATAGAAAACCTGCTAGTAAACGTATAATATCTGATAGATTCTCTTTTTGTAGCATATAAGTCACCTCTTTCTAAAACGATATATAGTATATATATGAAATAGAATAGAAATGGTAGACAAGCTTAAGCGGAAATGTACACTCAATATGTACATTTTTTATTTTGTAGAAAAACATAATTGTTATAGAAACATATATTGGTATAGAAAGGAGGAGAAGTATGAAACATAAAGGGAAAATTAGTGGGTTATTACTTGGGAATACAGTGGCAGTTACAGAATGGATTGCGCTTCAGGATGTAATTACAAAACTGGATTCGCGATCATTTTATACCGTCTTTATTATTTATATATTGCAAATGATACTCAGCTATTATTTTGGACATTGGTATGATAAAAGAGCGAGTGGGCGTATGGATACGGAAGTAGGGGGAATGGCAAGTAATGATTTTGTAGTTGATTTCTTTGAGAAAGTAGCTGCTTTATCAGAACGGGATTCTCATAATATTACAGTGTACATTCTTTCTGTGAAAGAATGGAAAGAACTAAAAGAAACAGTGCAAGAAAAAAAATTGGAGGTGTTAGTACAAAAATTGGAGAGTACGATTGTAAAGACAATTCGTAAAGGAGATGTCGTTACTAGGTGGGATGAAAATAAGTATGTTATTGTGGCGATTGATAAGGGACATGAAAAGTCGACAATAACAAATCGATTAATGAAAAATATTGAAAGTGAAATAGAAAATGGTTTGTTAAGTATGACGCTATTATTTGGAGCTGCTAGTTATCCAATAGAAGGAAAAACTTTTGAAGAATTGTTAAGAAAGGCACAAAATCAATTGTACCAGCATAGGGATTTGTAAGAAAATGAGTGAAACTTTGATTTGAAGAAATATGATATGAAGAAGTTTTGAATGTAACATTTTTTTGACTTTTATTACAAAAAGAACTTTTATTGTAATAAAAGTCTTTAAAAATATATGGAATAAGCATATAATTATGATGGATGTGTCAATGCATTTTGCACAATGTGTTTCATTTTAAAAGTGTAGAGGAAAGCATGCTCTACACTTTTCCTTTTTAGGGAATGACAAGAATAATTGTAAGTTGTTGCAAGATAGCATTTATACTGTGTAAAATGAACAAATAGATTATTTGATAGAAAGCCGGAAAGGGAATGATAGAATGATAGACGTGAGAGAACAACGATCATCTTTTATCAGGTGAATTATTATTACTGTTGTTCTTCAAATTATTATGGCTGTGATGAATTCCGTTGTACTTTTATGTAATACATAGTATGAACAGGCTTTAGAAAGTGTTAAGTAAAAGATGGATATGAAACTGCTAATTGGTTCAAAAAAGTAAAATGTAATTTTAAGTAATACAATTTGTACAAGCATTATAAACAATATCAATGATTTTCGTAGAAAAGGTGCGAGTATGGAGTTTATAGAAGGATATATAATTTTCATAGCTTTTTACACGATGATCGTATATAAGTAGGAGGAAGAAGATGTTGAAATATAGTAAATTAGCAATTGTAACTGCATTATCAATGACTTTATTAGCCGGTTGTTTCGGACCGAAACCAGAAGAGGAATTATATGTTGCATTTGAAAATGCTGCAAAGCAAGAAAAAACAATGTTTGAAGATGCAAAGAAACTTGAAACTTTAGAAAAAGAGGGACAAGAATTATATAACCAGATTGTTCAAGAAGGAAAAGATAATAATCAAGTTGTTAAGGAAAAATTGAACCAAGCAGTGAAAAATACAGATGAACGAGACAAAGTGCTTAAAAAAGAAAAAGAATCTTTAAGTAAGGCACAAGAAGAAGTAAAATCAGCAGATAAATATGTGAAGAAAATTGAAGATAAGAAATTGAAAGATCAAGCGGATAAAGTGAAAAGCACATATGAGAAACGACAAGATTCATTTAACAAGATGTATGATAGCTATAATAAATCGTTAAAACAAGAAAAAGAATTATATACAATGTTACAAGATAAAGGTACAAAATTAAAAGATATTAGTGAAAAAGTAAAAGTAGTGAATCAATCTTATAAGGATATTGAATCAGAAAAAGACAAGTTTAATGAATTTACAAAATCTTACAATACAGAAAAAATAGCTTTTTATAAACAAGCAAATATTAAAATTAAAGAAGAGAAAAAATAAAACAGTTTGGCCTACAATTGGCCAAACTGTTTTATTTTTTTGTATACGTACGACTATACCATGGGACAGGTTCACTTAATTTTTTTTCTTGTTTCAGTGCTTCAGGACCAATATAATCTTGAAGTGTTTTTTTTGCTACTGTTAAAGATAAGGTTGTTTTCGGATTTCGATAGGAGGATTCAAGATGACCAAGATGTGGTAGGATTCGAAAATCTTCTTTGGTAGGAGGAATATGGAAAAAATAATCACCTAAACGTATAAGAACATCAGATTGTTGTTGGCTAAAACGTGGATTTCTAGAAAAATGTAATCCTTCTTTAATAGCTTTTTTTTCAGCAATTAAGCGTTCTAAAGCCGTCTTTTTTAACCAGTATAAATACTTCGGATTAGTTGCAGCTTTAGCATGACGATTCACAACGAAAATAGATTGAGCTAGTCGATTAATAGAATGTTGGTTTTGTAATTGAGATTGTGGTTGTGAAGGTTTCATATTGAATCTCCTTTCAATTTTTCATTATTATAACATAAATAAAAGAGGTTTTTATTATATGCAAAAAGTGATTGTATATATTTTCAATATTAAAGCAATATTGTTACAAAAAACAACTATTTTGTATAATAGTAATAGAATGTGCTTTAGAAATTTGATAATGAAAGAGTGAGAAGTTTGAAAGAAATATTAAAACAGCAATATGCCATTATAGATATTGGATCTAATACAATGCGTTTAGTTATTTATGAAAAGCAAAACGGAGGTTTTTATAAGGAGATTGAAAATACGAAAGTGGTTGCTCGGTTAAGGAATTACTTAATTGATGGTGTGTTGATTGAAGAAGGAATAGAGGTATTGTTACAAACATTATTTCAATTTCAAGAAAGTACGCGATTCCACCAGTTGCATCATGTACTTTGTGTTGCAACAGCAACAATTAGACAGGCTGAGAATCAAGAGGCAGTTAAAAAACTGGTTGAAGGACAAACAGACTTTACTCTTAGAGTATTATCAGAATATGAGGAAGCACGTTACGGCTATTTAGCAGTTATGAATTCAACTTCGTTCTCTGAAGGAATTACAGTAGATATTGGTGGAGGAAGTACAGAAGTTACATACTTTCGAAATAGAGAGATTCTAGAGTACCATAGCTTTCCTTTTGGAGCACTTTCTTTAAAGCAACAATTTATTAAAGAGGATATACCTACTGAAGACGAGTTGGAAAAGATTCAAACGTACTTAGAATATCAATTTCAAACATTACCATGGTTAATTGATAAGAAATTGCCTCTTATTGCAATTGGTGGTAGTGCGAGGAACTTAGTGAAAATCCATCAAAATTTAATTTGTTATCCTATAGCAGGGGTACATTTATATAAAATGAAAGAAGAAGATATTAAAAATGTGAAAGAAGAATTGGAAGCATTGTCGTTCATAGAACTTCAAAAATTGGAAGGATTGGCAAAAGATCGAGCAGATACAATTATTCCAGCAGTCGAAGTTTTTCATACGCTTGTTAATGTTATAGAGGCACCAGCATTTGTGTTAAGTAGAAAAGGGTTACGAGAAGGTGTTTTCTATGAAGAGTTAACAAAAGATTTAGGGATTTCATATTATCCGAACGTAGTCGAAGAAAGTTTACATTTATTATCACATGAATATGAAGTGGATATGGAATTTGTAATTCAGCTTATTAAACATGGAAGAGTGATTTGTCAACAGCTTGAAGAAACAGGGCTAATTACTATGTCAGTAAACGACTGGGCAATATTCCATCAAGCAGCGAAAGTATTTAATATAGGCAAATATATAGACGAAGAAGCGAGCCGCCTACATACGTTTTATTTATTAGCGAATAAAACAATTGATGGTATGATGCATAAAGAGCGAGTTAGATTAGCGCTTATTGCGTCTTATAAATCAAAAATGTTATTCAAACAACATTTGTCTCCATTTGAAGGATGGTTTGATAAAAACGAACAAAAAAAAATTCGCCTATTAGGCGCTGTTTTACAATTTTCAGCAGCTCTAAATATAAGACAAAGATCGCTTGTTGAATCGATATCTATAACAGAAAGTAAAGAAGGATTAACATGTAAAATTGTATGTGAGCAATCGGCATTAGCGGAAAAAGTGCAAGCTGAAAAACAAAAAAAGCAGCTGGAAAGAGTATTGAAAACGCCTATCCATTTATCCTTTGAATCAAAATGTTAAGTTGTACGGATGTCTTTACAAAAAATTAACACTTTGGAATATTGTAATTTGCTAAAATGAAAGTAACTAAATTATAGTAAAAAAGTTTCAAGGGAAGTGTGAAGAGGATGGAAATGTTGAAGGGGAATATAGTTAATTTAAATGATACAGCTTATTACAACAATAGAGAACTAAGTTGGTTAGCATTTAATGAACGTGTACTACAAGAAGCACAGGATGAAACGAATCCGCTCTTGGAAAGATTAAAGTTTATTAGCATTTTCAGCTCGAATTTGGATGAATTCTTTATGGTACGCGTGGCAGGATTGAAGGATCAAGTGAGTGCGGGGTTTAACCAACCAGAAAATAAGGCTGGATTAACACCAAAAAAGCAATTAAATAAAATTGCGATAAAGGCTCATGAACTAATGACTGTACAATATGATACGTTTAAAAATTATGTATTGCCAGCACTGGAGCTAGAGGGGATTGAGCGTTTAACGTTCCATGATTTGACGAAAGAACAGAGAGAATTCATAGAAGAGTACTTTGATGAGCAAATTTTCCCAGTCTTAACACCTGTAGCTATCGATGCATATCGTCCATTTCCGATGTTATTAAATAAAAGTTTGAATTTAGCTACTCTTTTATATGATGAGAAACAAGTGGAGGAAGAAAACCGTACGAAGTTAGGGATTGTACAAGTTCCTTCATTACTTGAACGTTTCATATTTTTGCCGAGTGAAGGGCAAAAGCATAAATTTATTTTATTAGAAGATATAATTAGTGGTTTTACTCATAAATTATTTACAGGATATAAAGTGTCGTCTGTTACTCGTTTCCGTATTACACGTAATGCGGATTTAACGATTCATGAAGAAGGTGCGAGGGATTTATTAAAGGTAATTGAAAAGGAATTAAAGAAGCGTAAGTGGGGAGCTGCTGTACGTTTAGAAGTTGGCAAAGAGCATATTGATGAAAGAGTGTTAGCATTATTATATGAGGTGTTGGAAGTAAAAGATGAAGATGTATATATAATGGATGGACCGTTAGATTTAACATGTCTATTTTCCTTATATAAAAAACTAGCTCCTTTATATGAACATCTAGTATATCCGGCTCTTATTCCGCAACGCCCTCAAGACTTAGGGGATGCGGAAGATGTTTTTGAAAAAGTAATTGAGCATGATATTTTATTACACCATCCATTTGAATCGTTTCAGCCAGTAGTTGATTTTGTACGTGATGCGGCAGACGATCCGAATGTACTTGCAATCAAACAAACGTTATACCGAGTAAGTGGAGATTCACCGATTATTCAGGCATTAAAGGTAGCCGCTGAAAAAGGAAAACAAGTGACGGTATTAGTTGAATTAAAGGCAAGATTTGACGAAGAAAATAATGTGAATTGGGCTAAAGAATTGGAACAGGCAGGCTGTCACGTTATTTACGGTGTAAGTCATTTGAAAACACATAGTAAAATTACGCTAGTTGTAAGAAGAAAAAATGGAAAAATCGAAAGGTTCGTACATCTCGGGACTGGAAATTATAATGATGCAACAGCAAAGTTATATACTGATTTCGGGTATATTACATCACGAAAAGACTTTGGGGTTGATGCAACAAATTTCTTTAACTATTTAAGTGGTTATACAACAAAGCCACATTTTCATCACTTATCGGTTGCACCATTTGATATAAGAGAGCAATTTATCGATTTAATAGATGAAGAAATTCGTTATCATAGGCAATATGGAAATGGATATATTATCGCCAAGATGAATTCATTAACAGACAAACCATTAATAAAAAAAATGTATGAAGCATCACAAGCTGGAGTAAAGGTAGAGCTTATCGTTCGAGGAACATGTTGTTTAAGGCCTGGTATTCCAAATGTAAGTGAAAATATTCGTGTAGTTAGTGTTGTCGGGAGATATTTAGAACATAGTAGAATTTATTATTTCCATCATAATGGAGAAGAGAAAATATACTTATCTTCAGCTGACTGGATGACACGAAATATGGAGAAGCGAGTAGAAATATCTTTCCCAATATTAGATATTGAAATGAAGGCGAGAATTAAGGCGATTTTACAACTTACATTAGCTGATAATGTGAAAACACGTGAACAAAATAAATCTGGTGACTACTACTATGTTATTAATAGTAGTACAGAAGAAATTGATAGCCAAGTGAAGTTGTTTAAGATGGCGTATCAAAACACGGATGCTGAATAATGAGAACAAAGTAAAAAAACCTCTTAAAAAAGAGGTTTTTTTACTTTGTTCTCTACTTATTATACGTTCTCTAAATAGAAGGATGCGTAGAGAGAATAGTTTTTATTGTAAGCATGTTAATGGATCATGAATCGGTTAAGAAAGGAAATAACATTGGTAGAATTGTTGCGGTACATTAATAATAGTATGGTTGTTGACAAGGTCCACCATAACAAGGATAAGGTGTTGGCGGTGGGAAAGGTGGTGGATATGGTGGGTAATACGGTCTAGGACCGAAAGCTAATGCTCCGCCGAGCAGTCCACCGGCAATACCAGCTAGAAATGGGACGCCAAAAAACGGCAAAAAGCGTGAGTCGCCTACTGGACCAATAGGTGCTGAACGGACTGGGATTGGTTGATAATATGGATACATGAAAAAACCTCCTTTATTGGACTCACTTTTATCATATGGTAAATGAAACATGGATGAGCGCGTACAAGAAAGGTTATGTAAGAAAATAGGCGAATTATTACGAATGTTGGAGCGTGAAAATCGTAATTTCAGGTTTTGACATAAATCGGAATGGGACACGTGTTCTTCCAAGGCCTCGATTGACATAGAGAGCTAAATCTTGAATCGTATAGAAACCTTCTACATAGTTTTTAGCGAGTGATGGGGTAATAATTGCGCCTAAAAAGGGAAGTTGTACTTGTCCACCATGGCTATGACCAGAAAGCTGTAAGTTAACTGGATATTGAGCAATTTTGGGTGCAATATCTGGCTCGTGAACAAGAACAATGTTATAAGTGTTTTGCTTCGCGTGATGTAATGTCTCCTCTATTTTTGGTTTGCCTAGTAGTATATCATCAAGACCGAAAATTGAAATTTCACTATTATCCAGTAGACGAATTTTCTTTTCACTATTTAGTAACAGTTCAAATCCCGATTCGCGCATGATGTGTTCGTAGTACTCTGTTCCATATCCGCCGTGATCATGGTTACCATAAATAGAAAATTTGCCGAAGGGTGCTTGTATATTTTTTAAAATAGATGCAACGAAAGGTGTGTCAGTATACGTTTGATAATTATCAATGAGATCGCCAGTAAAAAGAACAATATCAGGTTTTACAGCATTAATTTTAGAAACGATTTGAGATAAATGTTGAAGAGAGAAATAGTATCCGAGATGTAAATCGCTAAATTGAAGAATCTTCATACCATTGAAACTTTTTGGTATGAGTTGTGATGTAAGTGTACGTTCTGTAAAAGAAAGTAGATGAGGCTCAATATACTTAGCGTAATAGTATCCGATGCTAGTGGTTATAAATGAATATAGACAAGTGCGCATGCCAGTTTTTAAAAAATCTCTTCTTGTAATTTTCTTCATAAAAATATGAGTATACCTATTTGACTTGTATTACATGTGTTCGTTATATACAGGTTACTCAAATCTCCTTTCAGTTTATTTAAAATATATTTTAAATAATACAAAAGTAGTATAGATTACGAAAAAAACGAATGAAAAGAAACCTCTTTACGTTAAAATATCAGAAAAGTTTAAAAATATAAAGATTTCTATTAAATAAAATGATAAAATGAATGTGTATTCATTTTTTGGAGGGGATGTATGTGAAAGAAAAGGTAGTTATTATAACAGGTGGATCGAGCGGAATGGGGAAAGGAATGGCAACTCGTTTTGCAAAAGAAGGGGCACGAGTTGTTATTACAGGACGTACAAAGGCAAAGCTAGAGGAAACAAAGTTGGAAATTGAACAATTTCCAGGGCAAATATTACCTGTGCAAATGGATGTAAGAAATACGGATGACATTCAGAAAATGATTGAACAGATTGATGAGAAGTTTGGACGAATTGATGTTTTAATAAACAATGCAGCTGGAAACTTTATTTGTCCAGCAGAAGATTTGTCCGTGAATGGCTGGAATTCAGTCATTAATATAGTGTTAAACGGTACATTTTACTGTAGCCATGCTGTCGGGAAATATTGGATTGAAAAAGGTATAAAGGGGAACATCATTAACATGGTAGCAACATATGCATGGGATGCAGGTCCGGGCGTTATTCATTCGGCTGCAGCGAAGGCTGGAGTATTAGCAATGACGAAGACACTCGCTGTTGAGTGGGGACGTAAATATGGAATACGAGTCAACGCTATCGCGCCAGGACCTATTGAACGTACGGGCGGTGCTGATAAATTATGGATTTCAGAAGAAATGGCTAAACGTACGATACAAAGTGTTCCGCTTGGAAGACTGGGTACGCCAGAAGAAATTGCAGGTCTAGCTTATTATTTATGTTCAGATGAAGCTGCGTACATAAATGGAACTTGCATGACAATGGATGGAGGACAACATTTACATCAATATCCATTTTAAAAGGGATGAGAAAATGAATGTTTGATTCATTTTTTACGGTTAAATGTGACGGAATTGTGACATATGAAAGAAAAGTGTTTACAAGAGGTCATATATACGTTATATTTAAGACCTCTTTTTTCTTCATAGTAGAATTGCTAATTCCCCTTAGCATTTTACCCCTCTAATCCCTTCAGGAAAACTGAAGGGATTTTTTATTATTTTTCCGTAAATATCATGTTATAATTTTGAAAAGTAAAGGGAGGGAAGCATGTTGATAGATGCATTAGATGTAATGAGTAACTTGGATAAAGTCCTTCCTTATTATCAAGCTATTTTTAGTGCTGATGAGCATACTGTAATTGGATATGAAGTAGTAGGACGTATTCAAACAGAAGAGGGCATACAAAGTTTAGCTTCTTTCTTTCATGATGATTCTATTCCAAGTGAGTTTCAACTGGAAGCGGATAACATTATAGTAGAAAAAGCTTTAAATCGCTATTTAGAAAGTGATCAAAAACTATTATTATTTATACATCGGAATGCGAACGTATTAATGAACGATGATGATGAAAGTTTACTTCAACTTTTATTGATGTATGAAGAACAAGGTTTAAATTTGAAACACATTGTTTTAGAAATTACAGAACATGAATGTAAAGAAGATATAGAGCAATTTAATCATTTGCTTATGTATTATCGTACATATGGTATTCAAATTTCGATTAATAAAGTCGGAACGGGTACAAGTAATTTAGAACGTATTAGCGTGTTAGCACCGGATATTTTAAAAGTAGATTTAACAAACTTAAGGCAAACTGCACTTTTACAATCTTATCAAGATATTTTATATTCTTTATCATTACTTGCTAGAAGAATTGGTGCGACATTGTTATATGAAGAAATAGATGCTTTTTATCAACTACAATATGCTTGGAAAAACGGTGGTAGATATTATCAAGGTAATTATTTGAAAGAGTGCTTACCTGATTTTATTGAAACGAACGTTTTGAAAGAACGACTTGGTAATGAGTGTCATCAATTTATTCAACATGAGAAGAAGAAATTACAAAAAATTTATAATTTAACAGAAATGTTACGTGATCGAATTGGTGATGTTCTAGCCAAACAGAAAAAGAATGAAGATATAAATGATTGGTTATTACAATTTAGCCAAAGTGTATCACAGTGTAGTTTCCGCATATTTATTTGTAACGAAGATGGTTTCCAACAATCAGGAAACGTTATGAAAAAAGATGGGGAATGGATTGTGATGCCTGAGTATTATATGAAGAACTGGAGTTGGCGTCCGTATTTTCTAGAAAATATTATGAAAATGCGTTTTGAGAATAAGGCAAGACTTTCAGATTTATATGCTGATATTGAAACCGGTGAGATGGTACGAACATTTTCCTTCCCAATTGATGATGAAAACTTTTTATTTATAGATTTATCGTATGAATATTTATATGAAGAAGATGTTTTATTTTAATGCACGAAGAGATTCGTGCATTTTTTGTTTATTTTTATCATAAATTGGTAATAGTGAAAATGGTGATGAAAATGCTGTCTATCGTTGTAAAGATTTTACGAACGAAACCACCCCTGTCTTTGCATAATCATTGTTACAATGAATACTACAAAGACAAGTTTTCTTAAAAGGAAGGTGAAAAAATGAGGAAATATGGAATATGGTTAGTTCTATTTGTATGCGTTGCCTTTCTAGTTGGTTATAGTGTCACAACTGTTTTAGGAAAAGAGGAAGTGAAAGTCGATCGGGAAGAAGTGTTTACAACGATACAAAAGGGCTATGAAACCCAATTTTCACTTCGTGGGAAGCATTTGCCGATGAATAAGATGATAGAAACGTTATCACCGTATTTTACAGAGAATTTCCTTCAAGTATTTACAGATGAAAATAGTAGAAGTGATAAACAAAGTGGTGAATATTTACTTCCAGCAAAAGAAGCGCCATTTTCTTTTCATTCAGAAACGAAAATGTCATATGATGAAGAGCATAAAATTTTATATGTATATGAACGGGCGAAAAGTGGACAATATCAAATTGTAACATTGCAAAGAGATCAAGGGAAATGGAAATTGGCAGGATATCATGAAAGCCAAGAACTTTTAACTGAAATAAAAAGGTTACAACAATTATAAAGTGAAACTTTAATTAGTAGGGGACATTCCTGCTGAGTATTAACCCGCCACAATTGGATGTTTATTTCCAGAAAATAGCGGGATAAGAATAGGAATAGGTCTTTACCTATCCCTATTCTAGATTGAGAAGTTGTTGTAATTTTTCAATTTGAAAACCAGCAACAACTTCTCCGTCAATTACAACCGTTGGAGTTGAATACGAATCATAGTCATATAAAAGACGATTGCGTGCAGCGGCGTCTTTTTTTACGTCAAATTCTTCATATACAACGTTATTATGTTTTAAAAATTCTTTCACAATGACACATGGCGGACAATCAGGTTGTGTGTAAACCTCAATTTTTTTCATTGCAATTCCTCCTTTTTACTGTTTTTTATTATATTCTTCCAGTATGAAAATCGCAATAAAGAAGGGAAAAGATGTTCTTTCTGTTATTTCCTTCGTATTTCGACAAATTTTTAGTTGAGTTTCTGGCCAATAACCTTTATCCTAGAGTGTGGAACATTTTTTCTGTTATGACGGATAGAATGAGTATAGCTGTAAAACCTATTGGTAGGAAGATCAGAGAAAGGAGAGATTTCATGTCTCTACTCCAAGGAATTTTAACTCGACTTGTTAGTCTACAAGAACAAGCTGAAAGCGGTGAAGTAGCACAACGCTATTTTGAAGTGAACGGTGAACGCAAATGTAGCGTGAAATTTTTCGATAAAAGTGAAATGTATGAGTTAGAAGTGTATCAACAAGGTGAAAAACCTCAAGTGTATCAATTCGATAATATCGACATGGTTGCAATTGAGATTTACGATATCATTTCTTGATACATATAAAAAAGGTGTTGCCATACGGCAGCACCTTTTTTAGTTCTATTACTTTTTAGCATATATGTATAGGGATTTTTCATTTTTCCTACAATGGTAATAAAGTGAAATTGTAATCAGTGGAGATCCTTCTTTCTATACTGATTAGTAGCTATCACCAATTTGGTGTTTACGGATAGTAAATAGGGGGATAAACATAATGAGGAGGTGTGTTGTATGGAACGTTTACCAGTTATCATTTGTCCTAATTGTCACAATGCTGCGGAGATTATTCATGTATTAACGGCTCAATCAAATCAAAATGTAATTTATACGTGCCAAGTTTGCCAGTATGTAATTCGGAATATTGAAACGAATAAAGGATAGGAAGTTATAATTTTTATTTTTGTCCCATACAATGAGAATACGAAAAGTCTGTCTAATTGAAAGGACGTGACTATGTGGCCGGTGAACATACATTTTATAATGTTTCAGAGAGGCATTTAAATTTTGATATGGTCTTTACCCGTATTTGTAATTTCATTGAAAAGGATCCACGAAATTTATATCGCTTATCCATTGGGACAGACTCACAAGCGCATCAAAAGGATACGAGATTTATTACGGCAATTCATATTCATCGCGTTGGAAAAGGAGCCTGGGGATGTTTACACCATCAATCAGTAAAAGATAAGCCAGCAACTTTACGTGATAAGATATATTTAGAAACGCAGTTTAGTCAAGAAATCGCCTGCTTATTTACTCCAAATCATATACAAACAATATGGGATTTATTGCATCCATATGCTCAAGATGGGGCTGGATTTATAATGGAAATTCACTTAGATATCGGAAATGATGGTTTAACAAAAGAATTTATTCTAGATATGACAGCGAAAATTCAAGCGATGGGATTAACTGCAAAAATTAAGCCAGATGCTTATGCAGCTTTTAGTTATGCAAATCGATATACAAAATAAAAACAAATTTTATATACTATCACCAAAAACTGAATATTACATCTATTAAATAAGCTGAAAATTTTATATAATAAGGGGAACGATGCGAGTATAAGGAGAGGGGTATATGAAAAGGGAACTTGTTTTAACAGAAGAAGAGGAAAGTTTGTTGTTAGATATTTTATTTCAGCAAAATTATGCGAGTGAAATTTTAGCTGTGGAACTTACAGATATTGAGAATGGTTTAAAAAAGACAGATGTGATGCAATATAAAAAAATCACAAGGTTATTTTACAGATTAAAAAATAAAGGGTATTAAGCGCTACCGGAATGGTAGTCTTTTTTTTGCGTTGTATGCTAAAATAGCTGTGTAATTTTGTTTTTTACTGAAATAATGTAAGGACAAAATAATAATATGAAAACGCTGTCATAAAATGTGAATAGAGTCGGTGAATAAAAGTAGGCAAAAGGGAAGATGGGGGGATGTAACATGATTAGTATTCCGAAAGATGAGTTCCAACAAATTTTTGTGAAAGATTTAATGATCTCATCAGAAAAAGTAGCACATGTCCAAATGGGGAATGGTTTAGAGCATGCTTTACTCGTTCTTGTGAAATCTGGATATTCGGCGATACCTGTTTTGGACCCGATGTATAAATTGCATGGGTTAATTAGTACTGCTATGATTTTAGACGGTATGTTAGGGCTAGAACGTATTGAGTTTGAAAGACTTGACGAAATGAAAGTAGAACAGGTGATGAAGGAAGACATTCCAGTTCTTAAGTTAGAAGATTCGTTTGCAAAAGCTTTAGAAATGACAATTGATCATCCTTTTATTTGCGCTGTCAATGAAGATGGGTATTTTGAGGGGATTTTAACACGTCGGGCTATTTTAAAATTGTTGAATAAAAAAGTAAGGCAACATAATCGATAATGTGAGAAAAGTGACTTCATAGAAGCGGAGAAGTCACTTTTTTTCGTGCATATCAGTTGTGTATGTATTATATTTAAAAAGATAAAAAATATAAGAGTATATAGTTAAATTAAGGATGAAAAGCTTATTGAGATAAGGTGTATGGAAGCTAAGGAAAGAGGGAGAAAGTTGCAAATTGATGATTTTCAAATGATGGTTGTGTTAGCTCAGGAATCAAATATGAGAAAAGCGGCGGAACGTTTATTTGTTTCACAACCTGCGCTTAGTCAACGATTACAATCTATGGAGAAACAATGGGGAATGAAGTTTTTTATTCGCTCACAAAAAGGATTGACAATTACACCTGAAGGGGAAAAAGTCGCAAATTATGCAAAAGAAATGCTACAAAAGGAAGAGGATATTAAAAGTGAGCTAGCTGTTTTTAGAACAGAAACTCACGGAACGTTAAAAATAGCTGTTGCATCAGTTATTGGTCAATATTGGCTTCCTCCTGTTTTGAAGAAGTTTGTACATAAATACCCTTCTGTGAAAATATCGCTGTTTACTGGCTGGAGTAGTGAAGTGCAAAAGCAATTTTATGAAGGAGACGTTCATGTTGCTATATTGAGAGGGACACAAGAATATAAAGGTCAGAAGCAGCAATTATTTGAAGATGAACTTTATTTAGTGGATAAAGAAATAAAAGATATTTCGATGTTAAAAGAAACAAATAGACCATTTATTCAATTTAAAAGTGATTCGACTTATTATGGACAAATACAAAATTGGTGGTATGGTTTATTTTCTAATCCACCTAAGAGAACAATTGTGGTTGATCAAATTGAAACTTGCAAACAACTCGTTTTAAATGGCATAGGTTATGCTCTTTTACCTTCTACTGTTTTAAAAGAAGTACAGGAAAATATGTATAAAACACCTGTTCAATTAACGAGAGAAACATGGTTATTGACGAGTGAATCGGCTAGACAATTGAAGCAAGTAAGGGCATTTTTAGAAATTATAGAAGAAATTCAAATGGAAAAATAGGATTATTATCTTGCTACTGGCTCTATCGTTTGGTAGAGTAACATTATAAATGGATTTAGGAGGCAACAAGAATGAAAATGATGGACGCTAACGAAATTATTTCGTTTATTCAAAAAAGTGAAAAGAAAACTCCTGTAAAGGTATACATAAAAGGGGATTTAAAAGAAGTAACATTCCCTGAAACGGTACAAGCATTTGTAAATAAAAAATCTGGTGTATTATTTGGAGAATGGTCTGAAATTAAGACAATTCTTGATGAAAATAGCAAGCACATTGTTGATTACGTTGTTGAAAATGACCGTCGTAATTCTGCAATTCCAATGCTTGATTTAAAAGGTATTAAAGCTCGTATTGAGCCAGGCGCGATTATTCGTGATCACGTTGAAATCGGCGACAACGCTGTTATTATGATGAATGCAACAATTAATATCGGTGCTGTAATTGGTGAAGGTACTATGATTGACATGAACGCGGTACTTGGTGGACGTGCAACTGTTGGTAAGAACTGTCACGTAGGTGCAGGTGCAGTACTTGCAGGTGTTATTGAGCCGCCTTCAGCAAAACCAGTTATCGTTGAAGATGATGTTGTAATTGGTGCAAACGTAGTTGTGTTAGAGGGAGTTACAGTAGGTAAGGGTGCAGTTGTAGCAGCAGGAGCTGTTGTAACAGAAGATGTACCTCCATATACAGTTGTTGCCGGTACTCCAGCACGTGTAATTAAAGAGATTGATGAGAAGACAAAAGCAAAAACTGAAATTAAACAAGAGCTTCGTCAATTAAACCCAGAGAAATAAACACAAAAAAAGCGTAAGAGCATAAACGGGCTCTTACGCTTTTTATAGATAGAGGTGCAAAAATGGCAGTAAGCAAATTCGTTCAAATTCGTAGAGACTTACACAAAATACCGGAAATTGGATTTCAAGAGTGGAAAACACAACAGTATATTTTAGATTACATAGCAACGCTTTCGAATGAACATGTGGAAGTGAAAGTATGGAAAACGGGTGTTATTGTTAAAGTAAATGGAAAAAATCCAGAAAAAATTATAGGTTATCGCGCAGATATAGATGGTTTACCAATTACAGAAGAAACTGGATATGAATTTGCTTCTATTCATGAAGGAATGATGCATGCATGTGGACACGATGTACATACAACAATCGGTTTAGGCCTTCTAACAGCAGCTGTAATAGAAAGAATAGATGATGACCTTGTGTTTCTATTCCAGCCAGCTGAAGAAGGGCCAGGAGGGGCTCTTCCTATGTTAGAAAGCGAAGAGTTAAAAGAATGGAAGCCAAATGTAATTCTCGGCCTTCATATTGCACCTGAATACCCTGTAGGAGCAATCGCCACAAAAGAGGGGCTATTATTTGCGAATACATCAGAGTTATATGTTGATTTAAAAGGGAAAGGTGGACATGCAGCCTACCCTCATACTGCAAATGATATGATTGTTGCAGCAAGTCATCTTGTTACACAACTTCAATCCGTTATTAGTCGTAATGTGAATCCTCTTGATAGTGCAGTAATTACAATCGGAAAAATAACAGGTGGTACAGTTCAAAATATCATAGCAGAAAAGTCTCGGTTAGAAGGAACGATTCGAACGTTATCAGTAGAATCAATGAGTCGTGTTAAAAGTAGGATTGAGGCAATTGTTGCAGGTATAGAAGCTTCCTTCCAATGTGAAGCGGTGATTGACTACGGAGCGATGTATCATCAAGTATATAACCATGAAGCATTAACGAGAGAGTTTATGCAGTTCGTAAGTGAACAAACTGATATGAATGTCATTACATGTACTGAGGCAATGACAGGTGAAGATTTTGGTTATATGCTTCAAGAGATTCCTGGATTTATGTTTTGGCTTGGGGTAAATTCAGAATTTGGTTTACACCATGCAAAATTAAAACCAGATGAAGAGGCTATTGAGAAAGCAATTGTATTTTTAGATCAATATGTGAAGTGGAAGGGAACTAGAAAGTGAACTTGCTTCCCAACTTTGCAACAATTTAAAGAGGGTACTCGTTAATTCCAAGAGGAAAACAACGTTCACATTTGTTTTAGATACACGTCGGCATACAAATGGATAAAATAATGAGCAGTGGTTTTGAGCCGCTGCTCATTATTCATTATCGCTTATTGAGAAGATGATTAGTTAACTAGCTTATATATGTTTACATTTCGTGTAGAAAATGTGTAAAATCAAGGTGAAACATAGAAAAAAAGGGTGGGGAATTACGTGCAAATTAGCAGTGCAATGTTGTGTTTCGTCTTATATGCGTATGTTATTATTGCGGCGGTGTATTTTGGGATAAGTTTTTATGCCTACCGTTTAGTAGATAATCATGAATATGACGAAACATATAAATGGGTGAAGAGATATTTATCACCTGTATTAGAAATTATGAATGGATTTGTGCTCTTTTTATTTATTGGGTTAATTGCTTTCTCAACGAGTTTAGTAGGGAATAAAACGACATTATTTGTACTAGGTATCATTATTTTTATGTTGTTAGGTATACGGATTGGTAACACGGTGTTTTGGAATGAAAGAAAAGTAGATGGTTGGACTGGAATGTTAATTCCGTGTATGTTAGCGGCTATCGTGACAAATATAGAGCATGAATATTATCAATTACATTTTTGGCTCATTATCGTTTTAACAATTCTTTCGGTTTTATACATAAGCACGGTAGTACTTACATACATTGCACATGAAAAAGGTGATGTTAAAGGAACTCGTTTCTTTAGAGGGCGAGCACTATTTTGGAGTGTGCCAACGATGGCGGTTATAGGAATTATTGCGATATTAGTAAACGGATATCAATTTACTAGTTGGCAACCGTTTTTAGAAAATTGGTGGATTTTCATCATTTCGTTTATCGCTTTTTTAGGTGCAACGCATTATTTATTCCATCAACATCATTACATATTGGCATTGTTATTCGCATTTATACAACTATTATTTGCTTTCTTCGGACAAGAAACGTTATTATTCGTTTTTGAAACATTTAGTTCATTTGGAAACATATTTGTATTTGGCATGTTAATTTTCAGTATCGCATTTTATTTACAACAGTATTTTTATATGCAAAAACAAAAATAAGAACGATATACAGGTTTTTGTAGCAAATCTAAAGTGTGTTACAATAAAAATACATAGTATTCGATGTTATTGGAGGAATTCCTGTGGGTGAAAAAGAGAAAGAATTTGCTGTCATCGGGCTTGGACGTTTTGGTGGAAGTATTTGCCGAGAACTCGCTCAATTAGGTATGGAAGTAATGGCAATTGATTCGGATGAGGATAAAATTAATGAGTTTGCAAATATAGCTTCACATGCTGTAATTGCAGATTCAACAGATGAGATGGTATTAAAAAGTCTTGGTATTCGTAATTTTGATCATGTAGTCGTTGCTATTGGAGATAATTTAAATTCAAGTATTTTAACAACATTAATTCTGAAAGAGTTAGGTGTAAAAAATATTACTGTAAAAGCTCAAAATGATTACCATGAAAAAGTGTTAAGTAAAATAGGGGCAGATCACATTGTGCACCCAGAGCGTGATATGGGAAAAAGGATTGCTAATAATATTGCATCAAGTAATGTATTAGACTATCTTGAGCTTTCAGATGAGCATAGTATTGTAGAGATTATTGCAAATAAAAAAATTGATGGTCATTCTTTAATCGAATTAGATATTCGTGCGAAGTTTGGATTGAATATTGTAGCGATTAAACGTGGTAAAGAAGTGATTGTATCTCCTCGAGCTACGGAAAATATTCAAGCGGGAGATATATTAATTGTAATTGGTCATGACGATGAAGTAGATCGTTTTAAACACTTTTTAAGATAAGAGAAAAGGACAATACCTTTATGGTATTGTCCTTTTTCTTATATTTCCATAATGATTGGTAAAATCATTGGACGACGTTTCGTTTTCTCATATAGGAATGGTGCTAATGTGTCTGTAATTTCATTTTTAATTTCAGACCATTGTGTTGTTTTGCGCTCCATCACTTTTTCTAAATGAGTTGTAATTAATGTTTGAGCATCATTAATTAAATCACTACTTTCGCGCATATACACGAAACCACGTGAGATAATATCAGGTCCTGCTGCAACTTTAAACTCTTTCATATCAATGCTTACAACTACAATAACAAGTCCTTCTTCAGAAAGAATACGACGATCGCGTAATACGATATTACCGATATCTCCAATACCATTTCCGTCAATATAGACAGATCCAGATGGGATTTTACCAGCTACGCTTGCTTCATCAGAACGAAGAGCAAGAACATCTCCATTATCCATGATGAAACAGTTTTCTTCTGGAATACCACAATCGTTTGCTAACTTCATATGCATACGTTGCATGCGGTATTCACCATGAATTGGCATGAAATACTTCGGTTTAATTAGACGAAGCATTAGTTTTTGTTCTTCTTGTCCACCGTGTCCACTCGTATGAATGTTTGACAGTTTTCCATGGATTACATCAGCACCAGCACGATACAACATGTTAATTGTACGGCTTACACTAATTGTATTACCAGGGATTGGTGAAGAAGAGAACACAACTGTGTCGCCAGGAATGATTTGAATTTGACGATGAGTACCGTTAGCAATACGTGAAAGTGCTGCCATTGGCTCACCTTGACTACCTGTACATAAAATAACAACTTTATTAGCCGGTAGGCGGTTTAGTTGAGCTGTATCTATGAATGTATCCTTCGGACAGCGAATATAACCGAGGTTTTGTCCAATTTCAATCGCCGCTTCCATACTTCGGCCAAACACAGCCACTTTACGATTGTTTTCAACAGCCGCTTCAACAACTTGTTGTAGACGATGGATATTTGATGCAAAGGTTGCAAAGATAATACGACCTTCTACTTTGCGGAAAATATCTTGAATACTATCACCAACACGGCGCTCAGACATTGTAAAGTTTGGAACTTCACTGTTTGTACTGTCAGATAAGAGACAAAGTACACCGTCTTTTCCGATTTCAGCCATTTTTGTTAAGTCCGCTGGTTCACCGACTGGTGTGAAATCAAATTTGAAATCGCCAGTATGAACAACTTGTCCTTGAGGTGTTTTCACAACAACTCCGTATGAATCTGGGATACTGTGAGTTGTACGGAAGAAGGAAACCGATGTCTTTTTAAATTTAATAACATCATCTTCTTGAATTTCATAAAGTTTTGCTTTACGAAGTAATCCGTGCTCTTCTAATTTGTTTTTGATTAGTGCAATTGCTAATTTCCCGCCATAAATCGGGATGTTTACTTGACGTAATAAGTAAGGAATTCCACCGATATGATCTTCGTGACCATGTGTAATGAATAATCCTTTAATTTTATCTTCGTTTCGCACAAAATAAGTGTAATCTGGTATTACATAATCGATTCCGAGGAGTTCGTCTTCTGGGAATTTAATTCCAGCATCAATAATAATAATTTCATCTTGAAATTGAACAGCATATGTATTTTTACCGATTTCACCAAGTCCCCCTAAAGCAAAAACGGCAGCCTGATCATTCTTTAGAAATTTCATATGACTATACGATTTCCGCTAATGTTAAATCAGCGTTTTCTTTTTCATATTCAAGATGAGCACCAGTAACAGACTGAACGAACTCGATATTATATGCGAACTTATTTAATTTCTTACGAACATCCTTTTCAGACGTAGCCTCTAAATATAAAACTTTTGTATTTTCACGTACTGGAACCTCAGTCATTTTGTCTTGATAAAATACTTTAAAAATCATTTGGAAAACCTCTCCTTGTCTATGTTTTGCATTATCTGTTACTTATTATAAAGCAAACAGTCACGATTTTCATGTTTTTTCGAACGAGAATGAAGAAAAAGCCCGAAATGGGCACAATTTAAGCGATTGTCTTTTTACGGACTAGATCTTTTAAATAACGCTTGAGCTTTTTCTTCAGCTTCTTCAGCATGATTACTCCTTCCTTTCCTTATTTTAAACATGCATATTACTAGTGAAAACTCCGTCTCTGATATAAGAAAGAAGACAAAAGTGAATGTTGAATCTTGTCCTTTCTCATACAGGGAAAGTTATTCTATAGTAACGATTAGTAGCCGTTAGTTATAGCTATAGTATGAGAAAGAATAGAAAAGAAAATTCATACGAACAAGTATCCACATTTTTTACTAATATATATATGCAGGTTTCAGAAATAAGGTCAGAAAGTGAACGCTTTCTTCACAGATGTTTAATATGTTATACTTTTTTTTAGAATTTGAAAAGCGATAATCAAAATAGGAATATTGAGTAACAGAAAGGATTTTGACAAATGAATGATAAAATTGTCTTTTTTGATATTGATGGAACATTATTAGATCATGATAAGAAGATACCTCAATCTACAAGAGATGCAGTAAGACAGTTACAAGAAAAAGGTGTGCATGTAGCAATTGCGACAGGGCGTGCGCCATTTATGTTTGAAGATATTCGTAAGGAACTTAATATACACAATTATGTTAGCTTTAATGGACAGTACGTTGTATTTGAAGACGAGGTAGTATTTAATAACCCATTACATCCAGCTGCCTTGCATAAATTTACTCAGTTTGCAAATCAAGAAGGGTATCCACTTGTATATCTTGATCATCAAGATATGAGGGCATCAGTAGAATATCATGATTATGTGAAAGAAGGTTTTGGAAGCTTAAATTTTGAGCATCCGGCATATGAACCTAATTTTTATGAGGAACGTAATATTTATCAAACACTTCTTTTCTGTGAAGTGAATGAAGAGGAAAAGTTTATTAATCAGTATCCAGACTTTCATTTCATTCGCTGGCATGCATATTCAATGGATATTATTCCAAATGGTGGTTCGAAGGCAAAAGGAATTGAGAAATTCATTGAAAAATTAGGATTTAACCGTGAACAAGTGTATGCATTTGGGGATGGCTTAAATGATTTAGAAATGATCGAAGCAGTTGGGACAGGTATTGTGATGGGGAACGGTCATGAAGATTTGAAAAAACTTGCAAATCATGTGACAAAGGATGTTAGTGAAGACGGCATATATCATGGCTTAAAATGGGCTGGATTGCTATAAGTAAATATGGAACCCATTTCATATAAAAAAGGCGGAAGATAACTCCCGCCTTTTTTATTATCGCTCTAGAGGTTTTGAATCGTCAGGAGCAGCAAATGGATTTTCTTTATTAATGTGGTCATAGAACATAACACCATTTAAATGGTCAATTTCATGCTGAAATACGATTGCTGGTAAACCTTTTAAACGTAATTTTACTTCTTCGCCGTTGATTGATGTTGCTTTCACTGTAATTCTTGTGTAACGAGGGACATATCCAGGTACTTCGCGGTCTACTGATAGACAGCCTTCCCCGCTTTGTAAATATGTACGTTCAACAGAATGACTAATGATTTTTGGGTTGAATAATGCATGACTATATAACGTGCCGTCCGTATCGGTTACATGAACTGCAATCATTTTCTTTGAAATACCGATTTGCGGAGCTGCTAATCCGATTCCAGGGCGTAAACTATATTTTTCAGCCATTTCAGGATCTTGGCTATTCATTACAAATTCAATCATCTCTTTAAGTGTAGTTGTATCTTCTTCGCTCGTTGGTATTACTACCTCTTCCGCAACGTTTCGCAAAATAGGATCTCCTTCGCGAATGACATCTTTCATTGTAAGCATATGTAATCTCTCCTTTCCCCTTTAGTCTACCAAAGGAGATGAAAAAAGTCATCGACAAGTAGGGCAAGCGTTCTACTATAGAATATGTATGTAATAAAAAGAAAAGACGGCAAAGCCGTCTGTTTCTTTCCATAGTTGTTTCATTTTACATTAGCGAATGCAAGCAGCACCAACGATAATTAAAAGAATAAACAACACAACGATTAAGGCAAAGCCGCGTCCAGATCCGCCACAAGAACCGCCATAACCGTAGGAAGGATTTGAACAAGTTGGATAGCAATATGAGTATCCGTACATGAGATGACCTCCTTTATCATTTCCCGCTAATACTGCGGTTACTATAATGTATGGAGCGAAGAGTAGAAATGTATGGGTAATTACCTATAAAAGGAAGAAGAGTTTGTATATTTTTGTTAAGAAGAGAGAAAAACTAAAGAGAATTAAATCGTTTACATATTATTCTAAGAGAAAAAATAAGTTGAAAAGGGAATAATATAACAGTAGGTAAATGCTTACTAATACAGATGTGAAAAATAAAAACACGTTTGTGTAGAAGAAACCTGCAGATTATTTATAAAAAAACGTATCCAAAGTAATTGACATCGTAATTAGAATAGTTGTAAACTAAAAAACGTGATCAAGATTGTATTAATATGTTTCTGAAAAAACATTAGTACAGATTGTTAGGTACACAAAATTATTCTCAACCGACAAATAAATTTGTTGGTTTACATTGTTGCGTTTTCAGTCTAGCTAATAGATAGTGAAAGCGTTTCAGAATATGGTTCAAGAGAGGAAGAGGTGAACGGAATGGGTACTAAAACAAAAAAGACCCTATTTAATGTTGATGAGCAAATGAAAGCTATCGCAGCTCAATTTGAGACATTACAAATTTTAAATGAAAAAGGCGAAGTTGTGAATGAAGCAGCTATGCCTGAATTATCTGATGATCAATTAAAAGAATTAATGCGCCGTATGGTGTATACTCGCGTACTAGATCAACGTTCTATTTCTTTAAACCGTCAAGGACGTTTAGGTTTCTACGCACCAACAGCTGGACAAGAGGCTTCTCAATTAGCAAGTCATTTCGCACTTGAAGCAGAAGATTTCATCTTACCAGGATATCGTGATGTGCCACAATTAGTATGGCACGGTTTACCATTATACCAAGCATTCTTATTCTCTCGTGGACATTTCATGGGTAACCAAATGCCTGAGAATGTAAATGCACTTGCTCCACAAATCATCATCGGTGCGCAAATCATCCAAACTGCTGGTGTTGCGTTAGGTATGAAACTACGTGGTAAAAAATCTGTTGCAATTACTTACACTGGTGACGGTGGTGCTTCACAAGGTGACTTCTACGAAGGTATGAACTTTGCGGGTGCATTCAAAGCTCCAGCAATCTTCGTTGTACAAAACAACCGTTATGCAATCTCTACTCCAGTAGAAAAGCAATCTGCAGCTAAAACTGTAGCACAAAAAGCAGTAGCAGCAGGTATTTACGGAATTCAAGTAGACGGTATGGATCCATTAGCTGTATACGCAGCAACTGCTTTCGCTCGTGAGCGTGCAGTAAACGGCGAAGGCCCTACTTTAATCGAGACTCTAACATTCCGTTACGGTCCACATACAATGGCTGGTGATGACCCAACTCGTTACCGTACAAAAGATATCGAGAACGAATGGGAACAAAAAGATCCAATCGTACGCTTCCGTGCATTCTTAGAAAACAAAGGCCTATGGTCTCAAGAAGTTGAAGAGAAAGTAATCGAAGAAGCAAAAGAAGATATTAAACAAGCAATTGCTAAGGCTGACCAAGCTCCAAAACAAAAAGTTACTGATTTAATGGAAATCATGTACGAAAAAATGCCTTACAACTTAGCTGAACAATATGAAATTTACAAAGAAAAGGAGTCGAAGTAAGCCATGGCTCAAATGACAATGATTCAAGCAATCACTGATGCTTTACGCGTTGAAATGAAAAATGACCCTAACGTACTTGTGTTTGGTGAAGACGTTGGTGTAAACGGCGGTGTATTCCGTGCTACTGAAGGTTTACAAGCTGAATTTGGTGAAGATCGTGTAATGGATACTCCACTTGCAGAGTCTGGTATTGGTGGACTTGCAGTTGGACTTGCATTAGAAGGTTTCCGTCCAGTTCCAGAAATCCAATTCTTCGGTTTCGTTTTTGAAGTAATGGATTCAATTTCTGGTCAATTAGCTCGTATGCGTTACCGTTCTGGTGGACGTTGGACTGCTCCAGTAACAGTTCGTTCTCCATTCGGTGGCGGTGTTCATACTCCTGAACTACATGCTGATAGCTTAGAAGGATTAGTGGCTCAACAACCTGGTCTAAAAGTTGTTATTCCATCTACTCCATACGATGCAAAAGGTCTTTTAATCTCTGCGATTCGTGACAACGATCCAGTTATTTACTTAGAGCATATGAAATTGTACCGTTCATTCCGTCAAGATGTACCAGAAGGCGAATACACAATTGATTTAGGTAAAGCTGATATCAAACGTGAAGGTACAGATGTATCTGTTATCGCTTACGGTGCTATGGTTCACGCTGCATTAAAAGCTGCTGAAGAACTTGAAAAAGAAGGTATCTCTTTAGAGGTTGTTGACTTACGTACAGTTCAACCATTAGATATCGAAACAATCATCGCTTCTGTTGAAAAAACAGGCCGCGTAGTTGTAGTTCAAGAAGCACAAAAACAAGCTGGTATTGCAGCTAACGTTGTAGCGGAAATTAACGACCGTGCAATCTTAAACTTAGAAGCTCCAGTTGTACGTGTTGCAGCTGCTGATACAGTATTCCCATTCTCTCAAGCTGAGAGCGTATGGTTACCAAACCATAAAGATATTGTTGAAGCTGTTAACAAAGTAATGAACTTCTAATTTTTAGCTTTTCATGTGCAAAAGAAATCAGCACATGCTGGTTTCTTTTGTACATATTCCATAATAATGAAATGAATCAGGGGGCTGAATTCCGTGGCATTTGAATTTAAACTACCAGATATCGGTGAAGGTATCCACGAAGGTGAAATCGTAAAATGGTTTATTAAACCAGGCGATGAAGTAAACGAAGACGATGTACTTCTTGAAGTACAAAATGATAAAGCAGTAGTAGAAATCCCTTCTCCTGTTAAAGGTAAAGTACTTGAAGTACTTGTAGAAGAAGGAACAGTTGCAATTGTAGGAGATACATTAATTAAATTTGATGCTCCTGGATACGAAAACCTTAAATTTAAAGGTGACGATCATGATGAAGCTCCAAAAGCTGAAGAAGAAGCAGCAGTAGAAGCTCCAGCAGCGGAAGCTACTCCAGCAGCAACTGCAGAAGTAGTAAATGAGCGCGTAATCGCTATGCCATCTGTTCGTAAATATGCTCGTGAAAACGGCGTAGACATTCATAAAGTAGCTGGTTCTGGTAAGAACGGCCGTATCGTAAAAGCTGACATCGATGCATTTGCAAATGGTGGACAAGCAGTAGCAGCAACTGAGGCTCCAGCAGCAGTAGAAGCTACTCCAGCAGCGAAAGAAGAAGCACCAAAAGCACAACCAATCCCAGCTGGTGAATATCCAGAAACTCGTGAGAAAATGAGTGGTATCCGTAAAGCGATTGCAAAAGCAATGGTTAACTCTAAGCATACAGCTCCTCACGTAACATTAATGGATGAAGTAGATGTAACAGAACTTGTTGCTCACCGTAAGAAGTTCAAAGCTGTTGCAGCTGACAAAGGTATTAAATTAACTTACCTTCCATACGTTGTTAAAGCTTTAACATCTGCATTACGTGAATTCCCAATGTTGAATACTGCTTTAGACGATGCTTCTCAAGAAATCGTTCATAAACATTACTTCAACATCGGTATCGCAGCTGATACAGACAAAGGTCTATTAGTACCAGTTGTTAAAGATACAGATCGTAAATCAATCTTCACTATTTCTAACGAGATCAATGATCTTGCTGGTAAAGCACGTGAAGGTCGTTTAGCTCCGGCTGAAATGAAAGGTGCTTCTTGCACAATTACAAACATTGGTTCTGCAGGTGGACAATGGTTCACTCCAGTTATCAACCACCCAGAAGTAGCAATCCTTGGTATCGGCCGTATCGCTGAGAAGCC
This sequence comes from Bacillus cereus group sp. MYBK79-1, assembly GCF_051915365.1. Lineage (NCBI taxonomy): Bacteria > Bacillati > Bacillota > Bacilli > Caryophanales > Bacillaceae > Bacillus > Bacillus cereus group sp. MYBK79-1. The sequence continues at coordinate 72,260 of NZ_JBQAEO010000005.1, forward strand.
AGTTGTGAAAAACGGTGAAATCGTTGCAGCTCCAGTATTAGCATTATCTCTAAGCTTTGACCATCGTTTAATTGACGGCGCAACTGCTCAAAAAGCATTAAACCAAATTAAACGTCTATTGAATGACCCACAATTATTAGTAATGGAGGCGTAATAACAATGGTAGTAGGAGATTTCCCAATTGAATTAGATACAGTCGTTGTTGGTGCAGGTCCTGGTGGATACGTTGCGGCAATTCGTGCAGCACAATTAGGTCAAAAGGTAGCAATTATTGAAAAAGCTAACCTTGGTGGCGTATGCTTAAACGTTGGATGTATTCCTTCAAAAGCGTTAATCAATGCAGGTCATCGTTATGAGAATGCAATGCATTCTGATGACATGGGTATCACTGCAGAGAACGTAAAAGTTGACTTTTCAAAAGTTCAAGAATGGAAAAACGGCGTAGTTAAGAAATTAACTGGCGGTGTTGAAGGCCTTCTTAAAGGTAACAAAGTTGAAATCATTCGCGGTGAAGCTTACTTCGTAGATGCTAACACATTACGCGTAATGACTGAAGATGCAGCTCAAACGTATACGTTTAAAAATGCTGTTCTTGCAACTGGTTCTACACCAATCGAAATTCCTGGATTCAAATACTCTAAACGTGTTATCAACTCTACAGGTGCTTTAAGCTTACCTGAAATTCCTAAAAAACTTGTTGTAATCGGCGGCGGTTACATCGGTATGGAATTAGGTACTGCATATGCTAACTTCGGTACAGAAGTTACTGTAGTAGAAGCTGGCGACGAAATCTTAGCTGGTTTCGAAAAAGCTATGAGCTCTGTTGTTAAACGTGCTCTTCAAAAGAAAGGTAACGTTAATATCCATACAAAAGCTATGGCTAAAGGCGTTGAAGAAACAGAAACTGGCGTAAAAGTTAGCTTTGAAGTTAACGGTGAAATCCAAACTGTAGAAGCAGATTACGTATTAGTAACTGTAGGTCGTCGTCCAAACACTCAAGAAATCGGTCTTGAGCAAGTTGGAGTTAAAATGACTGACCGCGGCATCATCGAAATCGATGAGCAATGTCGTACAAACGTACCAAACATCTATGCAATCGGTGATATCGTTCCTGGACCACCATTAGCTCACAAAGCTTCTTACGAAGGTAAAGTAGCTGTTGAAGCAATTAGTGGCCATGCATCAGCAATCGATTACATCGGAATTCCTGCAGTATGCTTCACTGATCCAGAATTAGCATCTGTTGGTTACACGAAGAAACAAGCAGAAGAAGCAGGAATGACAGTAGCTGTATCTAAGTTCCCATTCGCTGCAAACGGTCGTGCGTTATCATTAAACAGCACTGATGGTTTCCTACAACTTGTAACACGTAAAGAAGACGGTCTTCTTGTAGGTGCTCAAGTTGCAGGTGCAGGCGCTTCTGATATTATCTCTGAGATTGGTTTAGCTATCGAAGCTGGAATGACAGCGGAAGATATCGCTCAAACAATCCACGCTCACCCAACATTAGGTGAAATCACAATGGAAGCAGCTGAAGTTGCTCTTGGAATGCCAATTCACATTGTAAAATAATTTAAGTAATGAAAATAGCCCATCTCTTATTTAAAGAGATGGGCTATTTTTTAGCCTTTTTGGCAAGAAGACACCATCTGATTTGTGTTACGGGTGAAGTCCAATAAATTCAGATGGAGATGAATTGCCGCCAGAAGGTAGACCAAACACTTTTGTTTCATTCATAACAATTTTCCCGGGGCGAATATTTGTTTCTTTTTGTCTTACGATATAATCTACCCTTAGATAAGGAGGGAATATATTGTAAGACAACGAAATTGGATAATAATAATCATTCGGTTACTTGGGCCAAAAGGAATTACGATGGAGACCATGTTCACATTTTGCTCCGTTCAGTTCCAAATATTGATTTGTCAAGAGCGTTGCGAAATGTTGGCTTCTTCCACAAGGAAGAATTGCTCTTTTTCGAAAGGGTGGTGCAAGTGGGGAAACGATTGTTCGTTTCTAGTACCAACGAAAAACATACTTGGGGTGTTACCATTAGGTGGCATGAATGCTAGAGCGTCAAACTGTCTAGCGATAGACGAAAAGACCTAGCGTTCGAACTCAAGCCCCCACTGAAACGCTTTATCTCAGTGGGGGAGTTGACATGTAATTGTCGAATGAATATATAATACTTTAATTGAATCGTTAGAGCATATATTAATCCAAAAGCTATATATGCTTTCGTATAATATGTAATTGATTCAAACTTGATCCCATATATTAATAAAATAGAGCATGTCAAAGGAGAAGGTTCCATGAGAATATTGCATGTTATATTTTATCATTTATTATTATGGAGTGGTTTTTCTGTTGTATTAGCATTGTCAAATGGTGATAAGTTGCATTACAAAGTCATTCTATTTTTTGTATTTCTTTATTTAGCGTATGTGATTGCATATTTTGTATTGCAAACTAGAAAGCAGTCATTATTCCTTACGTGTTCAAATTGCATACTTTTCTTAATCATATTTTCTATTTTTTAAATTAACGTTTATAGAAATACATTGTTCTTCCATTAAATAATTGTAATTCTCCTTCTAATTTCTTCGCTAGAAAACGGCAAAATTCATTTGCTTTTCCTTTATCACCAAATGTTGCATTGGGTGGTAAAGAAATCTGAATAAAAGATTGTTCCTTTTCTATACCGACACCAACATAAATGGAGTCATATCGATCGTGAGTAGATTGTAGTTTTAATGTTGTTGCTGATGTATCTAAAATTTCATAAGGAAAAGCGGTATTTGTATAAGCGTAATTAATTTGAACACCGGTTTTGGAAGTAACTGTTTGATAGTAAAGAAAAAGTTGTTTTATATCATCTATTGAAACAGATTGTTGATTGGATTTAGGTACAAGCGTAATAAAGGCATGTTGCATATAAGTTCCCCCTAACTTAGTAGAATAGTATCATTCTACATCCTACTGAATTTTTTGACAATTAAAAGGAGTATTACTTTTTTTGTTTAATATACTAAATGAAAGGTGATGGAGAAAGGTGGAAATCGATGTTTGAAAAATTGTATGATGAGCATGAAAGTGTGAAGGTACGATTTTTGGGGTTTATGACACATGATACTCGTTATGATTTTGGTGTTATTTATACAAATATGTTTTTTGGAAAGCCACTCATTGTTTGCATGCAAACAGGAAGGTCTACTTTGCTTGGGCGAGATGATGTAGAGAATGTTCAACATATACAGGAAATTTTCAAATTAGGATCAGAAGAGGAAGCGACAGAGTTAGCTCAGTTCTTCAAATTTTTAGTCCCATCTACTTCTTTACATGCCGAATATGAAGAATAATTAATGTAAAACAGTCGTACGTATAAATATGGCTGTTTTTTTGTTTGAATATCGCATACTAATTTAAATTGAAAATATTTAATGTGTTATACTAAAAACCTATTGACGTAAAAAGTATAACATATTAAAATAAAGACAGAAAGTTAAGCGGTTACAAAAGTTTTTGGGATTATAAACTTAGGGGGAAATGAAAAATGGGAACGATCGTATGTCAAGATTGTGAAGGTACAATTGCACACTTCGAGGATGAAAAAGTAACGGTACTTTACGGGAAATGTGGATCTTGCGGATGTGATCACACAGAGCATACAAAAGCCCAATAATTGATAGGAAATGGCCAGCTAAAAGTTTTTAGGACCATAAACTTAGGGGGAAATGAAAAATGGGAACAATCGTATGCCAAGTATGTGAAGGAACAATCGGACATTTTGAAGATGAAAAAACGACAGTGCTTTACGGGAAATGTGGTACAAATTGTGACTGTGCTAATAAAGATAAGGCGAAAGCTTAATTATAAATAAGTAAATGATTATTAAAACTCAGGGGGAAATAAAAATGGGAACAATCGTATGCCAAGTATGTGAAGGAACAATCGGACATTTTGAAGATGAAAAATCAACAGTACTTTACGGAAAATGTGGATCTCATTGCGAGTGTGACCATAAAGAACATGCAAAAGCTTAAATAAGAAAAAGCGCCTACATATGTAGGCGCTTTTTTTTAATAAATTGTAGTTGTATTGCCAACTGTTGCAACGATTGCATCATCTCTAATTGGAATAAATCCTATGGATGTCTGTGGAGTTTTAGGAGAAGCGTAGTGGCTCATGAGACGGCTATCAATACGGGTAATAGTATCGGTCAAAAAAGCTGAAATAAAAGCGTAAGGGACTCGTCGTTCATTTAACGAGTATATAATTTCCTCTTTTGTTTTTACACCTACGCCATGTCCGTAAAAAAAGAAATTTCCTAGATAGATTGTATTTTCTCCTTGCCACTCAATTGTAGCTGGGTTCACTTGTGGATTTTTAAAATAAACGAGATCACCTGGAACAAGATCACCACCCGTTTTGGTTATGAGCTTTAAATCTTGATCGTAGTCCCACGTATAAAGTAAAAGGTTTGCAAAGAGACGGTTGAAAGTTTCTTCCTCATACAAGGATAGTAAAGCTTTGTAAAAAATAATGATCATAGCAGTGGCACATTCAGTTCCATATAGTTTTCCGTTTTTGAAAATATCTTGTATGGCAATGGAAGGGGGGATGTTTGGAAGGAGCTCGAATCCCCCAAGTGACGTTCTTTTCCAATACTGGGGGTTGCAAAAGGATTGTTGAAATGTGCGAAACTGAAATCCACTTTGAAAAAGTTCTAATGCAGAAGTAATAATATTCACTCGCAAATTTAAATCAAAGCTGAGTTCATCGGAGGTTCGGAAGGAATAAATTTCTTGATTTCCTGCCATTATCGATAAAATTTGTTGTTTCTCAGCTGCAAATGGCTCATATTCATTTGTGATATAAGGATGTACAATAGAACGGCCTATTACAATCATAATAGTATCCCCACCTATACGTTACATTACTTAATATCGTATGAGAAAAGGGAAAAAGGGTGAAAGAAAAGCCTATCAACTGATAGGCTTGTACTCTTTAATCACACGTAATGTTTGTAATGTCATATCTTCAGGACCTTGTACAGGTAAACCCGCTTCTAAGTTTTTACGAATATACTCTAAGTTATCTTGTGTAATAATTTCCCCCGGAGTAAAGATTGGAATCCCTGGCGGATAAACCATAACGAAATCAGCTATAATACGACCTGCTGCATTTTCAAACGGAATGACTTCTGTTTCCGAATAAAAAGCATCTCGAGGAGAAAGTGCTAGTACTGGTATTTCTGGAATTTCTACTTGTATTTGTACACCTTTATCGGCTTGATTTCTAAATGTTGCTGCTAAATCTTGTAATGCTGCAATAAGTGTATTTGTCTCACTTTCTGTATCTCCAAAAGTGACAAGACATAATATGTTGTATAAATCTGAGAGTTCTACTTCAATGTTATATTGCTCTCTAAGCCATACTTCAGCCTGATGGCCTGTAATACCTAAATCTTTTACAGATACAATTATCTTTGTAGGATCATAGTTAAAAGTAGCATCCGTACCTAGCATTTCCTTCCCAGGACAGTAAAGATCCTCAATAGCATTAATAGCATCACGAACTTGTGCCGCTAATTGTATTGTTTGTTCTATGAGTGCTGTTCCTTCTGTAGCAAGACGTTTTCTAGCAACATCTAGGGATGCTAATAAGATGTAAGAAGTTGATGTCGTCGTAAGCATGCTAATAATAGATTGAACATGTTTTACGTTCACAAGGCCTTCCTTCACGTTAAGAATAGAACTTTGCGTTAAAGATCCTCCTAATTTGTGAACACTTGTTGCTGCCATATCTGCACCGGCTTGCATCGCTGACATCGGCAATTCATTGTGAAAATGAATATGAACACCATGAGCCTCATCAACTAGTACAGGGATATCGTAAGAATGAGCTAATTGGACAATCTGTTCTAAGTCCGCAGCAAAGCCAAAGTATGTTGGGTTAATAACAAGTAAGCCTTTCGCATCTGAATGCTCTTCAAGTGCCTTTTTGACAGATTGAATTGTGATTCCATGTGAAATACCAAGTTTTGGATCGATTTCAGGATGCATGAAAATCGGTTTTGCACCTGAGAAAATAATAGCTGACATTACTGATTTATGCACGTTTCGTGGCACTAGGATTTTGTCACCAGGACCGCAAACGCTCATCACCATTGTCATTATTGCACCACTTGTACCTTGAATAGAAAAGAAAGTATGATCTGCACCAAATGCAGCGGCTGCTAAATCTTGTGCTTCTTTAATCATACCTTTTGGATGATGTAAATCATCGAGCGGCGCAATATTAATTAAATCAATTGCTAATGCGTTATGCCCAATAAATTCGCGAAATGTAGGATCCATGCCCTGTCCTTTTTTGTGACCAGGAATATGGAATTGAATTGGATTTCGCTTACTGTGCTCAACTAAAGCGGTAAACAATGGTGTTTCGTATTGGGACAATCTATACACCCCTTCTTTTTCATAATATTTATTAGAGTTTGTTTTATATAATCTTGTTCTAAAAAAGTTAAGTGCTTTTTAGAATGAGACTTGTTTTTCTGCCAATCACAAAAGCGTTTTTGAGATGGTAGGTTCACTTTATTTTCTATAAAACAAAAGCATTATATCACCAATAATTATAGATGTATAGAAAAAAATATTATTACAGTGGGTATGTTAAATAGTTATTTCCAATTAACTTATAGAGGAAGACAATTCCATCACAATGAATAAATAGTGTATAATGCATAGTGGCTATAGTGAAGAAGAAAAAAATCCCTTTAAGATAGCATATTCAAATATGAAGAAATGATAAATGAGGTGCGAAATGGAATATCAATATCCGTTAGATTATGATTGGTCAAATGAGGAAATGGTTGCAATTGTGAAGTTTTATGAAGCAATTGAGAAAGCATACGAAAAAGGAATTATACGAGAAGAATTAATGGGATTGTATCGTCGTTTTAAAGAGATTGTTCCATCGAAAGCAGAAGAAAAGAAAATTGATAAAGAGTTTCAAGAAGTGAGTGGGTATTCTATATACCGTGCGATTCAAAGGGCGAAAGAAACTGAAGAACAAAAGCTTGTAAAAATATAAAAATATTTTGAAAAATAAAAACTGAAGTGATATAATGTGATAACAACTAAAAACGGACAATATAAATTGTCCGTTTTCTACTATCGATTACAAAGTGCATATAAAGGAAGGAGTGATTGCATCGTAGATTCAATCTTAGCAAGGAATTGTTCGTTGGTCATTGCTGAAAACTCCTCTGGTGATATATGGATACCAACTAATAATTCTGCTTTTTTCACAGTAGCTAGACGTTCAATCATCTGTTGTAAATCTTCTGTTTCAAGTGTTTTATGTAATTTTACACTTGGTTTAGTATGGTCAATGGACCAAACGAAGTCATTTGGAATATTTGTTTTTAAATCATTTAAATGTTCTAAGAAGGCGTGAGCCGTCTCCACTTTTTGTGGACACTCATAGATTAAACCAAAGTATATGAAGGCATGAGTACCCCATAATCCAATTTGGAAATGTGGCAGCATTTTATATCCTCGTTTATTTGTTGAAAAAGCAACCCAAGTATCGTTTGGTGGATTGACTTTACGGCGTGCATGTTTTGCGACATGATAAAAAAAGTTCTCATCAGTTTGTTTTGATAAATATGCTGCAAACTGTTCCCCTAAAGCTTCTAGCTTAGGATGAATGTTCGTTTTAATTGCACTCATTCGTTCTTCAAGACCATCAACTGTAAAGACCTCAAAATCAGTTGATTTGAATGTTTGTAGTGTCATGATTGTTCCTCCAACTCCTATTTTGCTTTTATTTTAGCATAGCTTGTACTATTCATAAAAAAAACAGCACAAAAAAATTTAAATAAAAAAATATAATTTTGTTGCATAGATGATTTATCCAACATAGTATAGTATAAAACAAAAAATCAGAAAATTGAATCAATTCTAGTCCGAGGGCAGACGAATATTGGGAGGAGGCAAATAATATGAGACAGGTGATTAATGCGTTAAAGAGAACAGATGCTGAAAAGAGAATTCCGGTGCTACGTTTGGAGCTAGATTATGAATTAGCAACTTTATATGATGCGATGATGGAAGATGATAAACAGAAAAAAGAAGAGTGTGTACAAAAGTTAGAAGTGTTAAGACTTGAAATGATTCGTTTAGAAGCGTAATAATAGTATATGTATAAAAAATTAGTTGGTGCGAACCTTATAAAGGGTTCGTTTTTTCTGTGAACAGTATAGATCGGAGTGTTTAAACATGCAAGAAGTATGGAAAGACATCGATGCACACGCCAAACAGTGGATTCGAGATGCGGGAGAGCGTTTAATGGCATCAATGAAAAAAGCACTTATTATAGAAACGAAATCTAATGCAGCTGATTTAGTAACAAATATGGACCGAGAAATAGAACAGTTTTTAATTGGGAAAATTAAAGAGACATTCCCGAATCATAATATTTTAGGAGAAGAAGGTTATGGAGATGAGGTAACTTCTTCTGATGGGGTTGTTTGGTTAATTGATCCAATTGATGGCACAATGAACTTTGTTCATCAAAAGAGAAATTTTGCAATTTCAATTGGAATTTATGAGAACGGTATCGGAAAAATTGGTCTTATTTATGATCCAGTTCATGATGAATTATATCATGCGCTAAAAGGAGCTGGAGCATTTTGCAATGAAGTACCAATACCTTTATTAGAAAAAGGGACTGTAGAGCAAGGTATTGTAGCTTTAAATGCGATATGGCTTACCGACAACCCATTGCTTAATATGGAAAGTATGATGGCACTTGTTAAGAAAGCAAGGGGCACAAGATCATATGGCTGTGCCGCATTAGAGATGGTATACGTTGCAACAGGAAGAATAGATGCATATGTAACGCCGAGGTTATCACCATGGGATTTTGGCGGGGGACAGATAATAGTGGAGGAAGTTGGAGGTAAGGTGACAACGTTCTCTGGAGCCACGCTTTCTATCGTGGAGAAGAGCAGCGTATTAGTTGCAAAACCAGGGGTGTATGAAGAGGTGCTACGATTTATAGCGGAGTAACAAAAAAAGTAAGAGGCTGTATAAGCGCTTCTTACTTTTTGACGTTATTGCGATTTACGCATTTTTCTTTTTGTTACAAAACCGTATCCAACTGTAACAAATGTGCCGATAATGCAAATAATAACACCGATGGGACTATTTTCAGCAACCATAATGCCGATACCGATTAAGAAGATAACGCCGATAATTGCTGTTAATAAAAAGCGATATTGAATGTGTTCCATTTCTTCACCCTCCAATCTCATTTTACTTTCACAAAAGTAAGAATACAACTATATTTTCATTCTAGATTTTATTTTGATTGCCATTGTATCCCCTTCGCTCTTATAATAGAGAAGGATTAAAAAGACATTAGGAGTTGGACATGTTGAAAAAACGACAAGATTTACGAAATATAGCAATTATTGCCCACGTTGACCATGGTAAAACAACACTTGTTGACCAGTTATTACGTCAAGCGGGGACGTTCCGTGCGAATGAACATATTGAAGAACGCGCAATGGACTCAAACGATCTAGAAAGAGAACGTGGTATTACAATTTTAGCGAAGAATACTGCGATTCACTATGAAGATAAACGAATTAACATTTTAGATACACCTGGTCACGCTGACTTCGGTGGAGAAGTAGAACGTATCATGAAAATGGTTGATGGTGTTCTACTTGTTGTTGATGCATATGAAGGTTGTATGCCACAAACACGATTTGTTTTAAAGAAAGCTCTTGAGCAAAACTTAACTCCAATCGTTGTTGTAAACAAAATTGACCGTGACTTCGCTCGCCCTGATGAAGTAGTTGATGAAGTAGTTGACTTATTCATTGAACTTGGTGCAAACGAAGATCAATTAGAGTTCCCAGTTGTATTTGCATCAGCAATGAACGGAACAGCAAGCTTAGATTCAAATCCAGCAAATCAAGAAGAGAATATGAAATCATTGTTTGACACAATTATTGAACATATTCCAGCACCAGTTGATAACAGCGAAGAGCCACTTCAATTCCAAGTAGCACTTCTTGATTACAATGACTATGTTGGTCGTATCGGGGTTGGACGCGTATTCCGCGGTACAATGAAAGTAGGACAACAAGTTGCATTAATGAAAGTTGACGGAACTGTAAAACAATTCCGTGTAACGAAATTATTCGGTTACATTGGATTAAAACGTCAAGAAATTGAAGAAGCAAAAGCTGGAGATTTAGTAGCTGTTTCAGGTATGGAAGACATTAACGTAGGTGAAACGGTATGTCCGGTTGAGCATGAAGAAGCTTTACCATTATTACGTATTGATGAGCCAACACTACAAATGACATTCCTTGTAAATAACAGCCCATTTGCAGGTCGTGAAGGTAAATTCATTACATCTCGTAAAATTGAAGAGCGTCTTCGTTCACAATTAGAAACAGATGTAAGTTTACGTGTAGATAATACAGATTCTCCTGATGCGTGGATCGTATCTGGACGCGGGGAATTACATTTATCTATCCTAATTGAAAACATGCGTCGTGAAGGTTATGAACTACAAGTATCTAAGCCTGAAGTAATTATTAAAGAAGTTGATGGCGTAAGATGTGAGCCTGTAGAGCGCGTGCAAATCGATGTACCTGAAGAATACACTGGTTCTATTATGGAGTCTATGGGTGCACGTAAAGGTGAAATGTTAGATATGGTGAATAACGGAAACGGTCAAGTTCGCCTTACTTTCATGGTTCCAGCACGTGGTTTAATTGGTTACACAACAGAATTCTTAACATTAACTCGTGGTTATGGTATTTTAAACCATACATTCGATTGCTACCAACCAGTACACGCTGGACAAGTTGGTGGACGTCGCCAAGGTGTTCTAGTTTCACTTGAAACAGGAAAAGCATCACAATACGGTATTATGCAAGTTGAAGACCGTGGTGTAATCTTCGTTGAACCAGGTACAGAAGTATACGCTGGTATGATTGTCGGAGAACACACTCGTGAGAATGACTTAACAGTTAACGTTGTAAAAATGAAACAACAAACTAACATTCGTTCTGCGACGAAAGATCAAACTTCAACAATGAAAAAACCACGCTTAATGACTTTAGAAGAGTCATTAGAGTACTTAAACGATGACGAGTTCTGTGAAGTAACTCCAGAATCAATTCGTCTACGTAAAAAGATTCTTGATAAGAGCGAGCGCGAAAGAGCTGCTAAGAAGAAGAAATCTGTAGAAGCGTAAAATATTAGAATGGCTACCTTTAATTAAGGTAGCTGTTTTTTTATGTTTATTTTTTAGAATATTTACTCTTTTTTATGGACAGTATTTTTTTTGCGGGTTACTCTTGTATTAAGTACATAAATAAAATTTGTTTCTTGTGAGAAAGGGGGATGAGTGATGTTAGAAAGAATGTCGTTTTTTGCGAAATTATGTAAAGTTGATGAAAATCCAGAACTAGGGATGTGGTTGCTGTATGGCATCATTATTATATTAAGTGCACTTGTGTATAATTTAGGTTTTGCAAGAAAACTATCAATAATAAAAAATATAGTGATATATATATCGTTAGCGATTGGGTGTACAGTTTTAACTTTCTTTGCAGTTTTTTTACCTGTTGGAGAGGGGCTTGTTGTAGCGGCAATTGTACTTGGAATTTATAGGTTGCGTTTACGTCAAGCAAGACAACAAAAAGCAGGGTGAGGGGGCGGAGTTTTATGCGTTCAGTACAAGATGCATTATATAATTGGTTAACAATTAAAACAGTTGCCGAAGCACGTCCAGATGATCGTGCTGCAACAGAAACATATTTGTTATTTCAAAATATGATATATGAAGAACATAAATTAAAGAATGTGGAAGTTAAAAAGAATGAAGAAATGTATTTGATTACATATGAAATGAATGGAGAAAAAAAATCTGCAAGGTTTCCATTAGAAGCTATTGATTGTTTTTTGGATCAAATGAATCGTGAACCTGAAAAATATAAATAAGTCCTTATCTATATGATTAAGGACTTATTTACATTTTACCAATCGTCTTCGACTTTTTTATCACGATATAATCGGAAATTACCACTTGCATGACGTTCCATCGTACGTTCTGCAATTCGTTCCGAACATTCCATGCACATATATGTATGAATAGGGCGGTTACGCAGTTTTTTTGCCATAGGATTTTCATCATCTAACATATCTTTTTTATCACAAATCATACATTTGACTCTCATTTCGTCACCTCAATACGAATTCTATCAGTATAAGTATATCATGGAAGTGTAATGTTTTTGAATAATAGCGGGAAAAAATAATATTTTCGCAATTCGAAAAATAAGTTATGATAAGGATATAGTAAGTATATATGGAGGTGGAAATATGGCGAATGTAGTAGAGCCTACATTAACAGATGATTTAGTACAAACGTTACGTAAAGAATGTATTGTTATGGTAGCAACAACAGACTTCGAAAAACAAGTTCCTAACGTAAGTGCTATTTCTTGGGTGTATGCAGTTAGTAAAACTAGTATTCGATTTGCAGTAGATCAACGTTCACGTATTGTGGAAAATATACGGCATAGTACTGGGGTGGTATTGACTATAATGGCGAATGAATCCGTATTTTCCATAAGTGGTGCAGGTGAAATTTTGACTGATAGAATGGAAGGCATTCCTCTAAAATTAACTGTAATAGAAGTAAATGTACAAGAAGTACGTGATGTTATGTTTTATGGAGCGAAACTTGCAACTGAACCAACGTATGAAAAAACATATGACATTCGCGCAGCGAAAAAGTTGGATAACCAAGTGTTAGTAGGAATAAAAGAATTATAAATGTGATAAATAAGAAATTCAGTTATTAACTTTTGTAATCAGTTATTGTGATTTTATGTTAATAATTATAATTTAAAGTAATATATTGAATAGAAATGAATAAAAAATAAATAAAAGGTTTAATGGCTATGAATTTCGATTCTACCTCGTTTATACGGTACATATAATTATAACAATGGTTCGTCCATATTTTATGGATGAAACCCTTGTTCTACAAATTTAAAAGTGGAGTCAGGGGGTAACAGGTTGGATAAAATTTATGTGTTAGATACGAATGTACTTTTGCAGGATCCTTTATCTATTTTTTCATTTGAAACCAATGAAGTAGTGATTCCAGCAGTTGTATTAGAAGAGGTCGATTCGAAAAAACGTTATATGGATGAAGTAGGACGAAACGCTCGTTATGTATCTAAGTTAATAGACAAATTTCGTGAAATAGGAAAGCTGCATGAAAGTATTTCGCTAGAAAACGGCGGTACATTTCGTATTGAATTAAATCATCGTTCATTTGTTCAACTACAAGATATTTTTGTAGAAAAAACAAATGATAATCGAATTTTAGCTGTAGCAAAAAATCTATCTTTAGAAGAACAAGAAAAAGAGGACGGGAAGTCTGTTATTTTAGTAAGTAAAGATGTGCTGGTAAGGGTGAAAGCTGATGCAATTGGTTTGAAGGCGGAAGATTATTTAAGTGATCGTGTAATTGAAGTAGATAATATATATTCAGGATTTTTAGAAGGGTATATATCAAAAGAGCAATTGGATTATTTTTATGAAAAAGGTGAATTGCCTTTATCCGAAATTGCAAATCATCCTTTTTATCCAAATCAATTTGTAGTAATGAAAGATGCATTAGGGGGATCAAGTTCAGCACTTGGTATTGTAGATCACTTAGGTAAGAAGGTAAAGAAACTTATTTTTCACAATGAACAAGTATGGGGGATACGACCACGAAATGTACAGCAAATTATGGGATTAGAATTGTTGCTTCGTGAAGATATTCCGCTAGTAACGTTAACAGGGAAAGCTGGTACAGGAAAAACATTACTAGCTTTAGCGTCAGGACTCATGCAAACGGAAGATTTAGGGCTATATAAAAAACTACTCGTTGCCAGGCCAATTGTTCCAGTCGGAAAAGATATCGGTTATTTACCAGGAGAAAAAGAAGAAAAGTTAAGACCGTGGATGCAACCTATTTTTGATAATCTAGAGTATTTATTTAATACAAAAAAGCCAGGAGAGTTAGATGCTATTTTAGCTGGGATGGGTTCGATTGAAGTAGAGGCCCTTACCTATATACGTGGGAGAAGTATTCCAGATCAGTTCATTATAATTGACGAAGCACAAAATTTAACGAAGCATGAAGTGAAAACGATACTAACAAGAGTAGGAGAAAAAAGTAAAATCGTATTAATGGGAGATCCTCAGCAAATTGATCATCCGTATTTGGATGAGTATAATAACGGTTTAACATATGTTGTAGAGAAGTTTAAAGAGCAACGTATTAGTGGTCATGTAAAGTTTGTTAAAGGGGAGCGATCGAATTTAGCTCAACTAGCAGCTGATTTATTATAAAAGGAGTGAGCCAAGGCTCACTCCTTTTTCTTCCAAGTGTACACTTTAAATAATTGTAAATTTACGGATGTTACGGATTGGATTTTGTCTATTAGATCCATCATTGTAATATAGATGAACAGGTCCATCCTCTTTTAATGGCTTTCCTTCTTTTGAAAAACCAAGAATAGCATTTTCTACAGTTTCTAATGGAAGTATTATTGTTTGATCTACTGTTTCAATTTCGACTTGCGTAGCGCCATCTGAAATTTCGGCGTTAGCAAGAAATGGATGAAATGGTATACCAAACGTTCCAGTAATTAGCTGTTCTTTTTTATATTTCTTTACACTTTGTTGTATCGGTGGAAACGCAGCACCATCACGGATTTCGCGGTCCCAATGTTCTGAAGTGTTTTTTAAATAAGCTTCTAGTTCTGATGTGTTTTCTCTTGTTTCATCAAAGTAAGTTGTCAAATCTACTTTTCGATCATCAAAGATCCAAACAGTTGGATCGATAGTGATTGGAAAACGAACTTTTCCATTAATAAATAAAATTTTGCTCATTGTTGTTCCCCCATTTGTGTTATACTCCCACTTTTCAGTATAATAGCATTAGACACGGTTGTCACAAAAAATGTTTCTATTGCAATTTACTAAAACTATCGCTAATATTAATAGATAGGAGAGAGTAGGACGGAAACGGAGGGAATCAATTTGGCGTCTGAGACAGTATCAAATCATCAGGAAAAGGCACTAGCCCTTCTACAAGCGGATGCGGAGAAGATTTTAAGACTTATTAAGGTACAAATGGACAATCTTACAATGCCGCAATGTCCATTATATGAAGAAGTGTTAGACACACAAATGTTTGGACTATCCCGCGAGGTCGATTTTGCAGTTCGCCTTGGTCTTATTGCAGAAGAACAAGGGAAAGCAATGTTAGGAGAGCTTGAACGTGAGTTATCTGCACTTCATGAAGCATTTACAAACAAACAACAATAACGGGTTCAAATAGGGGGGCTCAAACTGAAATAGTTTGGGCTTTTTATTTGTATAATAAAGCAGGAAGAATCAATGTACATATGGAATACAACAATAATTAAATTGAAACAGAAAGAGGAAATGAAATGAAAAGAGTATGGAAATCAATGGATTATTCATTATTACTTCCTCTTGTTATCTTATGTGTGTTGGGAGTTATAATGGTATATAGTTCTAGTTCCATTGTCGCGATTTCGTCGAGATATAACTGGCCAGCAGATTACTTTTTTAAAAAACAATTAGTTGCTCTTGCTATTGGAACGGTAATGCTTGTGATTGTCGTTATAATCCCTTACAAATTTTGGAGGAAAAAAATAGTTCTTACAGCGATGGGGTTAGGGAGTATTGGATTACTAACAGCAGCTTTCCTTTTCGGTAAGGTAATCAATGGTGCAAAAGGATGGATACTGGGCATACAACCGGCTGAATTTGTAAAAATAGCAGTTATTATTACGCTAGCAAGTTTTTTTGCTAAGAAACAAGAGAGGCAAACCCCTTTTTTACAAGGGATAATACCTCCTATATTTATTGTCGGTGGATCGATGGTATTAATTTTATTACAAAATGACTTAGGGACTGACATATTAATAGGTGGAACAGTGTTAATTATGTTCTTCTGTTCAGGAGTTAATGTTAACTTGTGGATAAAAAGATTTTTATTAACATCTGTCGTGTGGATTCCAGCGTTGTATTTTATCGGAAACTATAAATTAAGTGACTACCAAAAAGCTCGATTTTCAGTTTTTCTTGATCCATTTAGTGATCCGCAAAAGGATGGATTTCAATTAATAAATTCATTTATTGGAATTGCCTCAGGTGGGTTAAATGGTAGAGGATTAGGGAATAGTATACAAAAGTATGGCTACTTACCAGAGCCGCAAACGGATTTTATTATGGCAATTATATCTGAAGAACTAGGTTTTATAGGTGTAGCTATCATTTTAATCTGTTTATTACTTATTATCATTCGTTCGTTTAGAGTGGCACAAAAATGTAAAGATCCATTTGGAAGTTTAATTGCAATCGGAATTGCAAGTTTAATTGGGATACAAACTTTTGTTAATGTTGGTGGTATGTCTGGATTAATACCGCTTACAGGAGTACCTTTACCGTTTATTAGTTATGGTGGTAGTTCTTTATTGGCTAATTTAATCTCGATGGGTATATTATTAAATATTGCTAGTCATGTAAAACGACAAGAGAAACAACAAGATGAGATAATGAAAGAAAGAGAGCAAGATGGACCACGTCTTGTCGTAGTAAAATAAAAACACATTGTGCTTTAGAGCGCGATGTGTTTTTATTTTTTTAAGAAATATTAAATATGATACATTAATTGTTGTATAAACTAAAAAATATATCACATTTAATTAAATGTGATATACAATTAAGTTGTTAGAAAAGGAAGAGGTATGCTATACTATTTTTGTGAAACAAATTGATCAGAAAACTTATCATTTGTTAAAAAATAAGGTATGATGGATAAAAATAAAGTGAAGCTTTCTAAGTATAATATAATGTAGAAAGTGAAGAACTTCACGCTCTTTATGGTGTGTATATATTTTATCTCTAGAGTGGTAGGAAAGTAGAGGGGGAAAATCATGACAAAGCTGCAACGTATTCAAAAAGTATTGGTAGCTAACCGTGGAGAGATTGCAATTCGTGTGTTTCGAGCTTGTTCGGAACTTGGATTAAAAACAGTTGCAATCTATTCTAAAGAGGATAGTGGTTCTTATCATCGTTATAAAGCCGATGAGTCCTATTTAGTTGGGGAAGGGAAAAAGCCAATTGATGCTTATCTAGATATTGAGGGCATTATTGAGATTGCGAAAAGTAATCATGTAGATGCAATCCACCCTGGATATGGTTTCTTGTCAGAAAATATTCAATTCGCAAAACGTTGTGAAGAAGAAGGGATTATCTTTATCGGTCCAAAGAGTAAGCATTTAGATATGTTTGGAGATAAAGTGAAAGCAAGAACACAAGCGCAGCTAGCACAAATTCCAGTTATTCCTGGTAGTGATGGGCCAGTAAATTCAATAGAAGAAGTTGAAGAATTTGCTGAAAAGTATGATTACCCGATTATTATTAAAGCTTCCCTTGGCGGTGGCGGTCGTGGTATGCGTATTGTACGTACTAGTGAAGAATTAAGAGAATCGTATAATCGAGCGAAGTCAGAAGCGAAAGCAGCCTTTGGTAATGATGAAGTGTACGTTGAAAAATTCGTTGAAAAACCTAAACATATAGAAGTTCAAATTTTAGCAGATGAAGAGGGCAATGTTGTTCATTTATACGAGCGTGACTGTTCTGTACAACGTCGTCACCAAAAAGTGGTAGAAATTGCACCTAGTGTGTCGCTTTCAGATGATTTGCGTCAGCGTATTTGTGATGCTGCTGTGAAATTAACGAAAAATGTAAATTATTTAAACGCCGGAACAGTAGAATTTCTTGTAAAAGGTGATGAGTTTTACTTCATAGAAGTAAATCCGCGTGTTCAAGTTGAGCATACGATTACAGAAATGATCACAGGGGTAGATATCGTTCAATCGCAAATATTAATAGCTGATGGACATGCATTACATAGTAAAATGGTAGGTGTTCCGAAGCAAGAGGAAGTAGTTGTACATGGATTTGCGATTCAATCTCGTGTAACGACTGAGGACCCACTAAATAATTTCATGCCAGATACAGGGAAAATTATGGCATACCGATCAGGTGGTGGTTTCGGTGTTCGTCTTGATACAGGTAATAGTTTCCAGGGTGCTGTTATTACACCGTACTATGATTCTTTACTTGTAAAAGTTACAACATGGGCACTTACTTTTGAACAAGCTGCTGCGAAAATGGAACGTAACTTAAAAGAATTCCGTATTCGTGGTATTAAAACAAATATTCCATTCCTAGAGAATGTAGTAAAACATAAAAACTTCTTATCAGGAGAATATGACACTTCATTTATTGATGCGTCACCTGAACTATTCCTGTTCCCAAAACGTAAAGACCGCGGAACAAAAATGTTAAATTACATTGGGACAGTAACAGTAAATGGCTTCCCAGGAGTAGGGAAAAAAGAGAAACCAATTTTCCCGGATGCTCGTATACCGAATGTACTACACTCAGAGCCGGTTCAAAATGGAACGAAACAAATTTTAGATGAGCGTGGAGCGGACGGATTAGTAAAATGGGTACAAGATCAAAAGCGTGTACTTTTAACGGATACAACATTCCGTGATGCGCATCAGTCATTACTTGCGACACGTATTCGTACAAAAGATTTACATCAAATTGCAGAGCCGACAGCGAGAATGTTACCGAACCTATTCTCAGCGGAAATGTGGGGCGGTGCAACATTTGATGTTGCATATCGTTTCTTAAAAGAAGATCCATGGGAACGATTACTAGATCTTCGTGAAAAAATGCCAAACGTTTTATTCCAAATGTTACTTCGGTCTTCAAACGCAGTTGGTTACAAAAACTATCCAGATAATTTAATTCAAAAGTTTGTGGAATGTTCTGCTCAAGCTGGAATTGATGTGTTCCGTATTTTTGATAGCTTAAACTGGGTAGAAGGTATGAGAGTTGCGATTGATGCTGTACGAGATACTGGTAAAATTGCAGAAGCAACAATGTGCTACACAGGAGATATTCATGACCCATTACGTAGTAAATATGATTTAAATTACTATAAAAACTTAGCAAAAGAGTTAGAAGCATCAGGAGCACATATATTAGGAATTAAAGATATGGCAGGCTTATTAAAACCAAACGCAGCGTATGATCTAGTTTCAGCATTAAAAGAGACGGTATCGATTCCGATTCACTTGCATACACACGATACGAGTGGAAATGGTATATTAACGTATACGAAGGCAATTGAAGCAGGTGTTGACATTGTCGATGTAGCAGTAAGTTCTATGGCTGGTCAAACGTCACAACCAAGTGCGAACACGCTATACTATGCATTAGGTGGAAACGAAAGACAGCCAGACGTTAATATAGATTCATTAGAAAAACTATCTCATTATTGGGAAGATGTACGTAAATACTACGCACCGTTTGAAAGTGGTATGAATGCACCTCATACAGAGGTATATATGCACGAAATGCCAGGCGGACAGTATAGTAATCTACAACAACAAGCGAAAGCGGTTGGTTTAGGAGATCGCTTCGATGAAGTGAAAGTAATGTACCGCCGTGTGAATGACATGTTTGGCGATATTGTTAAAGTAACACCATCATCTAAAGTTGTCGGTGATATGGCATTATTTATGGTTCAAAATCACTTAACAGAACAAGATGTTTTAGAGCGTGGGCATTCTATGGACTTCCCAGGATCTGTTGTTGAAATGTTCTCAGGAGATTTAGGACAACCATATGGTGGTTTCCCGAAACAATTACAAGAAATTATTTTAAAAGGGAAAGAGCCATTAACAGTAAGACCGGGTGAATTATTAGAGCCAGTAGATTTCGACGCGTTAAAAGAAGAGCTATTCCATAAACTTGGACGTGAAGTGACGATTTTTGATGTTGTTGCATATGCATTATATCCAAAAGTATTTATGGATTACGAAAAAGTTGCTGAGCTTTATGGAAGTGTATCTGTGCTTGATACACCGACATTCTTCTATGGTATGAGACTTGGTGAAGAAATCAATGTGGAAATCGAACAAGGTAAAACATTGATGGTTAAACTAGTATCAATCGGGGAGCCACAGCCAGATGGAAATCGTGTTCTTTACTTGGAGTTTAACGGACAACCACGTGAGATTGTTGTGAAAGACGAAAGTGTGAAAGCAACAGTGGCACAACGTGTGAAAGGAAACCGTGAAAATCCAAACCACATTAGTGCAACAATGCCAGGAACGGTTATTAAAGTAGTTGTAAAAGAAGGCGATGAAGTAAAAAAAGGCGATTCTATGGCAATTACAGAAGCGATGAAAATGGAAACGACAGTTCAAGCGCCGTTCAATGGTAAAGTGAAAAAAGTATACGTTAACGATGGAGATGCAATTCAAACGGGTGACTTACTCATTGAATTAGATCACTAAAATAGAAAAGAGCTGTGTAAATGCAGCTCTTTTTCTTTAGCACGCTATTCGCCGGGCAGTAAGACCTCCACCTCAAAATTCAGCGAAAGCAAAGAAGTTAGGTGGGGGGGCTGCCCATAAAAGCCTGATTGGTGCGGGCTAATAATCAGTGGGGGATGAAGAAAAACCCACTGATTAAAGTTTCAATTTATTGCAAAAAATACCTTGCCAATTCGGCAAGGTATTTTAATGTGAATTTATTTTGTTTGTTTAGAAGTTGATTCAGCTTCTTTTGCATTCACTTTGCTTCTTGTACCTAACATAACTAAATAGCATAGTACAGCAAACAAGCAAGAAATGAATAGTGAATGTAATAATGCCATTGCTAAATTAGCATTTGTAAATACGACTAAAATTCCTACGATTGCTTGAAGTGTAACAAGGATAAATGAAATGATCCATCCCCAGTATACGACAGGTTGTTGCTTGTAATGGCGTATAGCGAGAATCATCGCGTATAGTATCCAAGCGAAAATTAACATCGCTGCAACTCTATGTCCCATTTGAACCCATTCATGTAGTTGAGTTGGCATAGGTCTATTTTTGCTACATAAAGGGAAGTCTGGACAGGCTAAACTAGCTCGTTCGTGACGTACTAAAGCTCCTGTGTAGACAACGAGATAACAGTAAATTGTTACACCATAAATATGAAATTTCATTTTTTTGTCCATAATAAGTGAACGTGCATCAAATTTTTGGTCAATTTCAAAGATAAGACACGTTAATAAAATAACAGAAGCAAATGAAATTAAGGAAATACCGAAATGGATAGCAAGTACAGCTGGCATTTGTCCCCAAACAACTGCTGCAGCCCCCATTAATGCTTGTGCAACTAAAAATACGAAGGATAAAATTGCTAACGTTTTTGTTTCGCGCACATGTTTATAATATTTCCAGGACAAAATACAAAGGAGAGTGACAAGAATTCCTGCGGATCCTGATGTAAGGCGGTGACTTAGTTCAATAATAGTTTCCATTGATAAATTAGATGGAACAAATTCACCGTTACAAAGTGGCCATGATTTACCGCACCCTTGACCAGAACCTGTTTTTGTTACTAAGGCGCCTCCTAGTAAAACTATTAATAAATCAAGACTCGTAATGACTGCTAACCATTTAATAAAGCGTTGCAATCTATTTCACCATCTTTCTGCTATGAAGTTATTGCGAAATATTTTCATTCCATTATGTATAGAATAAAAAGCGCTAGTTCCTATGATATATAAAAAATAATAAAATAGCAAAGAAATGGCGGGGGCAGACAGGAGAGAGAAAATGGGTGTGGAAAAAGGATATATAAGGGAATTTTTAGGTGAAAAACAGGCTATTTTGAAAAGAAATGGGGAGAATACGTGTTAAATATGACAAAAAAAGTTTATTATAGAAGGTAACATCATGTTATGATAAGGACAAGTAAGAATTAAGTTTTTATATTCGACACAAAAAGTTCATGTTTTCTTCACAAAATGTTCGGGAAATATGATTTAATATATTGGAGTATGGGCGTAGATTAGTAGTAGAATGGATTAACAATATTTCTACTGTAATAATATTGCTATATAGAAGCGAAATATTTCATTCGAAATAGGCGCAAAAAGAAAGATGAAAGTTTTAAGAGGGGGTTAAAGTGATGAACCATGCAACAAGTGAGCTGCATGATGAGTCAGCTGTTACAAGTGTACCGGAAACAACTCGGCTACAAGATTTATCAGCGCTCGTTAAAATGGGGATTGTAAATTCAAATACACTTACTGTATTTACAGGATTTTGGTTGGCATTACATTTTAATGGATTAAGTGTGATGGACAATCTGGATAAGCTATTCTTTACAATCGTTGGTTCTGGGTTAATTATGGCAGGGGTATGTTGTTTAAATAACTACATTGATCGAGACATCGACCCGTTAATGGAAAGAACAAAAACCCGTCCAACAGTTACTGGAAAGTATAAACCGGGATTTGCACTTACATTTGGACTAGTTATATTACTTCTTGGATTTGTATTTTTATTATTAACAACACCAATGGCAGTATTAATGGGATTTATTGGTGCTTTCACATATGTTGTCTTATATACGTTATGGACAAAGAGAAAGTATACACTAAATACTGTTGTAGGTAGTATATCTGGAGCAGTTCCACCTTTAATTGGCTGGGCAGCAATTGATCCATCTTTAGGCCATCCAATTGCTTGGATGTTATTTTTAATTATGTTTATTTGGCAAATCCCACATTTCCTCGCATTAGCGATGAAACGTGTTGATGAATATCGAAATGCAGGAATTCCAATGCTTCCTGTAGTTCATGGATTTGAAATTACGAAACGCCAAATTATGATTTGGACAGTATGTTTATTACCACTACCATTTTATATGAGTGGACTAGGGATAACATTTATGGTAATTGCAACATTGTTAAACATCGGATGGATCGCTTTAGGATTTTATGGCTTCCGTAAGCAAGATGACATCAAATGGTCCGTACAAATGTTTGTTTATTCCCTAAATTATTTAACAATCTTATTTGTTTCAATGATTGTAGTTACATTCTTCTAAGACAACGACATAATTGGATTTCTTTACGTTGAGATTTACTTTACTTAACTATAAAGTACAATCTAATTCACAAGGAAAGTGGGGGTTGTTTGTATGAAGAAACAGTGGCGACTGCTTTCGTTCGTTTCACTGCTGGCTTTACTGTTAGGGGGATGCGGTAAAGCCTTTCAATCTACTTTAATTCCGCAAGGAGAAGTAGCAAAAATGCAATATGATCTGCTCTTACTAGCAAGTGCGATCATGGTAGGAGTAGTACTAGTAGTTACTATTATTTTCTTATATGTAATTGTGCGTTTCCGACAAAAGAAAGGTCAGGAAGATTATATTCCGGAGCAAGTTGAAGGGAATCACAAACTAGAAATTATATGGACAGTTATTCCGATTATTCTTTTGTTAATCTTAGCTGTTCCGACGGTTACATATACATTCAAACTTGCTGATGTAAGTGCGATGGAGAAAAAGAATATTGATAAAGATACTATCGTTGTTGATGTAACAGCGAATCTTTATTGGTGGGAATTTTCTTATAAATCAGAAAAAATAGTAACTTCTCAAGATTTAGTCATCCCCACAGGTAAGAAAGTGTATTTGAATTTGAAGGGTGCCGATATTAAACATTCGTTTTGGGTTCCATCTTTAGCTGGGAAAATGGATACAAATACAGATAATGTGAACAAAATGTGGTTAAAGGCAGATAAATCGGGCACTTATAATGGTTTTTGTACAGAATTTTGCGGCCCATCACATTCTTTAATGCAATTCAAAGTGAAAGCTTTAGATGAAAGCGAGTACAAACAGTGGCTTGCTGATATGAAGAAGATTGATGGGAAGAAAGAAGTAGCTTCAACGAAGGCGCAAGAGGGCCAAGAAATATTTAATAAAAGCTGTATTGGTTGTCACGCAGTTGGATCTAATGATAGTAGACCACCTTCCGCTCGTATCGCACCAAATTTAGCAAACTTTGCGGATCGCGATATGGTTGCCGGTATTGCCGAAAATAATGAAGAAAACTTAAAAAAATGGCTGAAAGATCCTGAAAATATGAAACCAGGAAATAAAATGACTGGTAAATATGGCAACTTAACGGATGATCAAATTGATGCATTAAATGCATACTTACAAACGTTAAAAGTTGAAAAGTAAAGAGGGATTATTCGCGAAGGGGAGGTTGAAAACGTGAGTTCTGTAGCAAA
The DNA here is from genome assembly GCF_051915365.1 of Bacillus cereus group sp. MYBK79-1. Classification (NCBI taxonomy): domain Bacteria; kingdom Bacillati; phylum Bacillota; class Bacilli; order Caryophanales; family Bacillaceae; genus Bacillus; species Bacillus cereus group sp. MYBK79-1. Next base: position 96,561 of record NZ_JBQAEO010000005.1, read on the forward strand.
AAAACAGGGGATGGGTGCTGTCATATGGGATTATTTAACGACAGTAGACCATAAAAAGATTGCCATTCTCTATTTAATTGCAGGTGGATTGTTTTTTATAATAGGCGGAATAGAAGCTCTATTTATTCGCCTTCAATTAGCGATTCCTAACAATGCTTTTCTTGTTGGGGATGCTTATAATCAAGTATTAACGATGCACGGTACAACAATGATTTTCCTCGCAGCTATGCCACTCGTGTTTGCATTTATGAACGCCGCTGTACCACTTCAAATTGGTGCACGTGATGTAGCGTTCCCGTTTTTGAATTCACTTGGATTTTGGTTATTTTTCTTTGGTGGAGTATTTTTAAATTTAAGTTGGTTTTTAGGTGGAGCACCTGATGCAGGATGGACATCTTATGCATCTTTAGCTTTAGTTTCTAAAGGCCATGGTGTTGATTTTTATGTACTCGGCTTGCAAATCTCCGGTATTGGTACATTAATTGGAGGTATTAACTTCCTTGTAACCATTATTAATATGCGTGCGCCAGGAATGACGTATATGCGTATGCCGATGTTTACATGGACGACATTTGTAACATCTTCGCTAATATTATTCGCTTTTCCGCCGTTAACTGTAGGATTAGGACTTTTAATGTTAGATCGTTTATTTGGAACAAGTTTCTTTAATCCAGCATTGGGCGGGAATACAATTATATGGGAGCATTTATTCTGGATTTTCGGTCATCCAGAAGTATACATTCTTATACTCCCAGCTTTCGGAATATTCTCAGAAATCTTCGCGACATTTTCGAAAAAGAGATTATTTGGTTATTCATCGATGGTGTTTGCGACAGTATTAATTGGATTCTTAGGATTTATGGTATGGGCGCATCATATGTTTACTGTTGGGCTTGGTCCAGTTGCAAATGCTATTTTCTCAGTTGCAACAATGGCGATTGCGGTTCCGACCGGTATTAAAATATTCAACTGGCTCTTTACGATGTGGGGCGGAAGTATTCGTTTTACGACACCAATGATGTGGGCAGTAGCTTTCATTCCATCATTCGTAATGGGGGGAGTTACAGGTGTTATGCTAGCATCTGCACCAGCTGATTATCAATTTCACGATAACTATTTTGTAGTAGCGCACTTTCATTATGTAATCGTCGGCGGTGTTGTATTTGGTTTACTTGCAGGAGCTCATTATTATTGGCCGCTGATGTTTAATAAAGTATTGAATGAAACGTTAGGAAAGATAACATTTTGGTTATTCTTTATCGGTTTCCATTTAACGTTCTTCATTCAGCATTTCCTTGGATTGATTGGTATGCCTCGTCGTTACTACACATATCTTGAAGGTCAAGGGTTGGAAATGGGGAATATGATTAGTTCTATTGGAGCGGTATTTATGGCTCTTGGAACGATTGTTCTTCTATTCAATGTAATCAAAACAACAGTATTAAAAGAAAAGGCTGGTCGTGATCCATGGGATGCACGTACATTAGAATGGACAATGCCAGCACCTACACCGGAATATAACTTTAAACAATTGCCATTTGTTCGCGGGTTAGATCCGTTTTGGATTGAAAAACGTGAAGGAAATAAAGAGATGACAGCGGCGGAACCAGTTGGTGATATTCATATGCCAAATCCATCATTTTCACCATTTGTCATTTCTTTAGGATTGTTTATAGCGGCATTCGGTGCAATGTATATGCAGGGTGGAAAAGATAAGTTTTGGTTATTAGTAGCAATTATCGGTTTAATCATTACATTTGGTGCAATGTTCCTACGTTCAGTAATCGATGATCATGGATATCATATTCATAAGGAAGATTTAGAAGATAAGGGGGGCAAGGCATAATGCATGTAGATGAAAAATTAACGAATGAAACATTTCCAGCAGAGCCTGAAAAAGCAACCCTTGAGGGGAAAAATAAGTTTGTCGGTTTTTGGTTATTTCTTGGAGGCGAAACAGTATTGTTCGCTTCCTTATTTGGCACATATTTGGCGTTAAAGAACTCTACAAATGGTGGACCAACATCTCAAGAGATGTTCCAAATGCCACTCGTTTTCATTATGACGATGCTTTTATTAACGAGTAGTTTAACGAGCGTATATGCGATGTATCATATGAAAAACTTTAACTTTAAAAAAATGCAACTTTGGCTACTCGTAACAGTGCTGTTAGGTTTAGGTTTTTTAGGATTTGAGATATATGAGTTTTATCATTATACGCATGAATTTAAGCATACTATGAGAAGTAGTGCATTTGGTTCCGCGTTTTATGCTCTTGTTGGTACACATGGACTTCACGTATTGTTTGGATTATGTTGGATTTTAACATTAATCTTTAGAAATGCGAAGAGAGGTCTAAATTTATACAATGCACCGAAGTTTTATGTTGCATCGATTTATTGGCACTTTATTGACGTAGTTTGGGTGTTTATTTTCACTGTAGTATATTTGATGGGAATGGTGGGATAAACAATGGCGATAAAGCAAACGAATAATCCTAAAGTTGATCTTGTTTATCGGAAGAGAAAAAGTGCGGAGGAAATGAAGCATCAAGTTATTACATTTGCATTAATGATTTTTTTAACATTAGTTGCATTTGCAGCAGTAGCATATCCGAAAACTTTTAGTCCGACTTTCTCAGTACCATTTATTTTACTATTAGCGGTGGTACAAGTAATTTTTCAATTGTATTATTTTATGCATATGAGTCATAAAGGACATGAAGCAGCGAGTTTCTTTCTTTATTCTGGTCTGTTAATCGGGTTAATTACAATTTTAGCTTTTATGACAATTGTGTGGATTTGAAAAGTGAAGAATAAGGGAGCTTGTGTCGTCACAGCTCCCTCTTCATGTTATGTGAAAGGGTAACCTTAAGAAGGTAGGTGTGACAATGAGTAACTTGTGGATATTTGGTTTTCAAGCTCTATGGAGTCCAATCTTTTTACTATTTATGCTTTCGATCCTTATCGGGTACTTTTTAATTATTGGGCCATATAGAATGCGATTTGAACATGCGACAAAGGTAAGTAAGAAGCAAGTTTTTTATTTTACGACCGGGATTGTTCTTTTGTATTTTGTAAAGGGAGGGCCTATTGATTTAATTGGTCATATTATATTTAGTGCACATATGTTTGAAATGGCAGTCATGTATATTGCCGTTCCACCGCTATTGTTGCTTGGTATACCAGTTTGGTTATATCGTTATATTACTTCTTTTAAGTTCGTTCAAATTATATTAAAGGTATTTGCTAAGCCACTTATTGCATTGCTTGTATTTAATGGCCTGTTTTCTTTTTATCATTTACCAGTTGTTTTTGATACAGTAAAACAAAGTCAAATTGCTCATCCTATTTGTCTCGCTATATTGTTCTTTACAGCAATCATGATGTGGTGGCCGATGCTAAATCCATTACCAGAATATCAAACGTTAAGTGATATAAAGAAACTTGGTTATATGTTTGCTAACGGTATATTATTAACGCCAGCTTGCGCATTAATCATTTTTGCGACGGCACCGTTATTTGCAACCTATACGGATCCGGCTGCTTGGATGAAGGCGATGGAACTTTGTGTACCAGCGGGAACTTTATCTGATTTAAATATAACTGGACCAGAATTTTTACACTGGATGCCGGTCGTACAAGATCAACAAACAGGTGGCATCATTATGAAAATTGTCCAGGAAATAGTGTACGGTACGATTATTGGCTATGTATTTTTTAGGTGGGCACGTAGAGAGCGTGAAAAGGATAAAGAACAGTTGCAACAATTACCGCCGTATTTACAGACGAAATAAAAACGAGTGCATCAAGTATGATGCACTCGTTTTTATTTTATTCAATGATTTGGAATTCTTTTAACTCTTTTCCGACATTTTGTAGGAGTTGTTCGCTTTTTTGAAGTACATTCGTTGGGAAAGTTTCACCATCACCATATTCAACGCCGTGAGGATAATAATGTTTACCTAATAAGGGAGGAAGTAGTTTTATTTCAGCGTGTCTACTACCAACGTCACCTTCAACAGCTAAACCTTGTACGCGTAAATAATAAACATCGTTTAATATTTCGAATTTATAATCGTATGTAACTCGTTCATAATCCCATTGCCCAGCAAGTACAAAATGGTTTTTCTCCATAATCTCTGTTAATAGTGTTAAATCAACGACAGCCCCATTAAATTTCGTATTTGTAAATTGCATATAATACCTCCTTGTTTAATGTTACATTATTATTTTTATAATAGTATGAATAATAAGAAAGTGCAATTCATATTGAGAGAAAAGGGATAATCCAGACTTTTTTTGCGAAAATATGATATAGTGAAAAGAGTACGGTACACACAAAAAAGGAAAGAAAAGGATTTGTGTATATCTCAATTTTATGTTTTGTGCAGGAGGTATATCGATTGAAGAAATTATTGCGTATCGTAATGATTACAGTTTTAATTTTAGCTGTTGATTTATACGGGAAATTACTCGTTTCACAATATATATTAACCCCATCTCAATCAAAGCAAGAAAATAAAATTGTGAAAAAGAAAAAACAAGTAAATGAAGACTCTTCAAATACGGTTTTAAATATGATTGGTGTGGACTCTGAAAATTTATTAGCAAAATGGGGCGAACCATCTCGAATAGAACCATCTGCTTACGGATATGAATGGTGGGTATACAATCAAGATTTAGCACAGTATGTTCAATTTGGGGTTGCTGAACGTAAAGTTGTAACGGCGTATGTTGCAGGTGAGCAAGTTAAAGTACCGCCTTATTATATAAATGAAAAGTATGAAGATGTGTATAAAAAGAATCCACTCTCTCATGAGATTTCGTTAAAAAGAGGGAAGAATAGTTATCAATTTGAGTTGTCTGATACCGAAGTGATGGAACAACCATTAATACCTGTAGAAGATGGCTGGGCACAATTATATTTTGATCATTTTACACATGAGCTTGTTGGTGTTCGGTATATGGATGACGAAACGTTATTACGACAAAGACCGTATCAGCTTGTTTATTCAGGTGAATTACTAGCAGAACAACCATTAACTCCAGAGAAAATGAAACAAATAGAGAATGGAAATATGCAACAAATTTTTGATTTAACAAATATTATTCGAAGTCGTCATGAGTTGCCGTTGTTAACATGGGATCAACAAACGGCAGATGTGGCTATTGGTCATAGTAAAGACATGAAGGATAATAATTACTTTTCACACGATTCACCTACACTAGGTACGTTAGGAGATCGTCTGCAGCGCGGGAAAGTAGGATTTCAACTTGCTGGTGAGAACATAGCGGCGCAACATAGTGATGGAATTGCGGCGGTGCAAGGTTGGTTAAATAGTGAAGGGCATAGGAAGAATTTATTAAATGAACAATTTACAGGATTAGGTATTGGGGTATACGATAAGTTTTATACACAAAACTTTATTCGAAAATAAAGTTTTGTAGGGGACACTTCCCGGTTAATTACTTCGTATTCACTGAATTGTAGGTGGGAATCTTACCGTATGCAAATAGCAGGATAAAAAGGTGCATGAATCGTCTAAAAATAGGCGAACCATGCGCCTTTTTTTTCTTACTATATAGTAGATAGATATGAAGAGGTGAGGATTATGCCAACCACAAAAGGACCGTTACATCCATCGGTTCAACAGTTTAAAGAGTTTGTAAACCATCACCCTAAAATGGTTCATGAGGTTAGAAGTGGTCACAAAACTTGGCAACAGTTTTATGAAGAATGGTATTTACTTGGTGAAGAAGATCCGATATGGGCAACTTTTAGACCTGATGGAGCGCCTGCTTTTTCTTCGGTAAAAGAAAATAAACAAGAAAAAGAAAAAGAAAAAGAAAAAGATAATCGAACTGAAGAGGAAAAAACAGCAGATGTGATGGGACAAATGCTTTCTTTCTTTAAAAAGCTAGATGTGGAACAAATGCAACACCATTTAGCCAATGTGACGAGTGCCATTGGTAGTGTGCAACAAGTTTTTCAACAATTTCAAGGGAAGCCCGTGCGGCAAGAAGAGAGTACTTCCGAAAATAATCCATTTTTCTTTCAGAAGGATTAGGGGGAAAGCGGATGAGAGCAGAAATTATGGAGTTTATAAAGGCTGATGAGGATTTATCTCGCTATATTAGGGAGCAACCGTACTGGTATAGAAAACTAACGCGAAACCCTAAAGAAAAAGAGGCTTTTGAGTTAGCGGCTATGCAGCATTTCAAAAAAACGATACCAGATAAAGTTGAAAAATTCCAAAATCAATTGGCAGTTGCTTCCATTATGATCGATATGTTTCAATATATGAAGCAGCAAAATACAACATAATTGGAAGGGAAAACTATGTCCGTCATGCAGAACTTTTGATACAATAGAAGCGGATTATTTAAAAAGGAGTTGCAGCATGAGCATGACGGAAATTTGTTTAGTACGACATGGACAAACTGATTGGAATTTTCAAGAGATTATTCAAGGACGTGAAGATATTCCACTTAATGAAGTGGGGAAGAAGCAAGCGAGTCAAAGTGCAGCAGCTTTGCAAGCAGAAGCATGGGATATAATAATAAGTAGCCCGTTAATTAGAGCGAAAGAAACGGCTAAGGAAATTGCAGTTGCTACTGGATTACAATCAATTTTATTAGATGAGCGATTTGTTGAACGTAATTTTGGTGAAGCTTCTGGGAAGCCAGTTGCGACTGTTAGGGAGTTAATTGCAGAAGGTAAAGTAGAAGGTATGGAGCAAGATGAAGAGATTGTAACTCGTTGTTTTGCTGCTGTAAAAGATGTTGCAGAAACTCATTCTGGCAAACGTATTATCATTGTAGCGCATTCACATGCGATAAAAGCAATTTTACATGCAATTGCACCGGAAGATATTTCGTTTAAGACGCCATTAAAAAATGCATGTATTAGTTATGTGAAAGAAAATAGTGGGAAATGGGATGTTCTGAAATATAATATTGCGGAACATATTAATGTATAAGTATGTGCTGGAATTATATGGAAAATAGTTAGAATAATATCTTTCTGTTTAGTGAGACACTTCAATTAGTAGTTCTAATCTAAATGTGGTATGATGAATATTCGGAGGTGTCTCTCATGATTGTAGCGACGCTGGAAAGCGTATTGATATTAGATAAGGCAGAGCAGCTTGCAAAAGCGATTATCTGTTCAGATATAGCAGAAGACTATCGTAAGTGTTATAAAGAATTGCATGAAGATATGGAAGTTCAGACGTTAATTCAGCAATTTACAGCGATGAAAGAACGATATGAAGAAGTGCAACGTTTCGGTAAATACCATCCTGATTATACTTTCGTTTCGACGAAAATGAGGGAGTTAAAGCGTTCTGTAGACTTACATGATAAGGTTGCAGCTTTTAAACGAGTAGAAACGGCTTTGCAAAAGTTGTTAGATGAAGTTAGTGTAGCAATCGGTTCTGAGGTGTCTTCTTCCATCAAAGTTCCAACAGGAAATCCATTTTTTGATGCTGGTGGCTGTGGTGGCGGTTGTGGTACCGGCGGAGGTTGTGGCTGTAAAACGGGGTAAATTACCCCGTTTTTTAGAAGATAGAAGAAAACGTATACAGAGTTTGTCCTGTAATGTCATAAATTTCTGATTGGTTTTCATAAAATATAAAATATATGTTTTTAAAAGGAGAAGATGGAGAAGATTATGTTCGGGCAACGACAAAGTATGATTGTTTATTTACATTCATTGAAACATGCCAAGATTTTAAGGAAATATGGTAACATACACTACATATCAAAACGCTTAAAATACGCAGTAGTATATTGTGATATGGAACAAATTGAGCATATGATGCAAAAGTTGAACAAACTTCCTTTTGTGAAAAAGATAGAACAGTCGTACCGCCCGTATTTAAAAACGGAATTTGAAAATTCACGTCCTGATCGGGCAAAAGAATACGATTATAGCTAATAGAAAAAATCCCCTGCTAATTTTAGCGGGGGATTTTTTTTACTTGAAATAACACTTTATTTCATTGGAGGAATGAAATTATTCATTCGTAAAATGCCAATTAAATGATTGAAAAACAGTTCTTTTTCTGGGAAAGTTGTGGATGGTTTTACCGTAAAGGTAGTCACTTTTCTTCCTAGTTGTTCTGCCGTTTCTTCAAATAAAATAACGCGTTTACTTTTTTTATTTTCAAGTACAGGAATGCCTTCGCGACATATGTATAATGGTTGGAAATCACCAGTAGTAGTTGGTTTTAATATTACAACAAGTGAGCACACTTTTTTTTCATTTTTAATCGTTTCAAATTGTAACATATGTGTTATACGTTCTTGATTTGCTTTGGCAATTTCAAGTAATTCATATAAATCAGAGTAGCCTTCTCCGAGTTCTATAAAGCGTTGAATCATATTTTTTCCTCCTCTTTCTTTTACTGTACCATCTCACTTTTTAAATGAAAAGTAGACAACGAAAAAAAACCCTGCAAAGCAGGGCCCTTCTTATACTAGCATGTACTAGTAAGAAGGCAAAGGGAGAGGAGAAACCGGAGGAAGAACTTATGGGGAAACGTAAGTCTTCTCCGCGGTTGGCAACAACATCGAAGGTGATGTTGTTATAATTATTTATGTCCAATCTAAATGAAGATATACATCATGAAATTAAATTTTATGTTGGGCTTTTTATTTTTCTTTTTTTTATTTTATGATAGGATAAAAAAGGTAAAGTGAAACGAATAGTTCGTGTTAGCGAATGGTGAGATGAATACATAAAAATGCAGAGCGGTTATTTTAAACTAAGTTCTTCTAGTGTTCGTTGAAAGATGAATGGAATCGTATGGTTTGGTAGCGGTTACTGAATGGAGAAGGGTTTCTATAATTGCTCGATAGATTGAAATAAAGGTAGTGACAACAGATGAGAGTAGTTTCAGGAAAATGTAAAGGACACCCACTTAAAGCGGTGCCAGGTAATACAACACGTCCAACGACAGATAAAGTAAAAGAATCGATTTTTAATATGATAGGCCCTTATTTTGATGGCGGTATCGCGCTTGATTTATTTGGCGGTAGTGGTGGTCTTGGAATCGAGGCTATAAGTAGAGGGATTGATAAAGCAATCTTTGTTGATCGAGATAATAAAGCGATAAAGGTAATCCATCAAAATTTAGAAAGTTGTAGAATACAGGAACAAGCTGAAGTATATCGAAATGATGCAGAACGTGCGGTAAAGGCTCTTATAAAACGTGAAATATCATTCGATCTTATATTAATTGATCCTCCATATAAAGATCAAAAAATTGTATCTTTAATTAGTGTGATGGATCAACATGAATTGCTACATAGAGATGGATTAATTATGTCAGAGCATGGTAATGATGTAGTTTTACCTGAGTCTATAGGAAGACTTGTAAAAGTGCGAGCTGAGAATTATGGCATTACAGCAATCTCGATCTATAAGTATGAAGGTGAGGGGACGGAATGACTAGTATAGCTATTTCTTCGGGAAGTTTTGATCCAATTACCCTTGGGCATCTGGATATTATTAAAAGGGGAGCAAAAGTATTTGATGAGGTATATGTAGTAGTTTTAAACAATTCTTCAAAAAAACCTTTCTTTTCAGTTGAAGAGCGCTTAGATTTAATTCGAGAAGCAACAAAGGATATCCCGAATGTAAAAGTAGATTCACATAGTGGACTATTAGTGGAGTATGCGAAAATGCGTAATGCAAACGCGATTTTGCGTGGGTTACGAGCGGTTTCTGATTTTGAATATGAGATGCAAATTACTTCTATGAATCGAAAATTAGATGAAAATATTGAAACCTTTTTTATTATGACAAACAACCAATATTCATTTTTAAGCTCGAGCATTGTAAAAGAAGTTGCGAGATATGGAGGAAGCGTAGTAGATCTTGTACCTCCTGTTGTAGAACGTGCATTAAAAGAAAAGTTTCAAACCCCGTTAAAGTGAACGGGGTTTTTCTTTGTTGCTACGAAAAAATAATAAGATAACATATACATATAAACAAAATAAAGTAAATATCGGTCCATAGTGTACAAAAGATGTCCAAATTTCATGCAGTATAGAAGAATGATTCGATAAAAATACAGGGATATCTTTTTGCATAGGTGAAAAAGAGCTTACTTTTTCATAAAATGGTTTCCAAAATATAAAAGTAAAAATAGGAGCAAGAATACTTTGGATAATTCGTGCGAAAAAATAGGGCTTAAATCGGATGTCTGTTTCAGCTAATATGCTAGCAACTTGTGCCTGAATAGAAAGGCCGCTAAACGCTAAAATAAAGCTTGTTACCATAGCTTGCTGCAGGAGGGGTGTTTCATTTATTTGACTAATCATTTGGCTACCGAGTGTCATTTCAAAAATGCCTGATAAGATTGGAATACTAAATTCCGTAGTTAGTTGGAAGAATGATAAAATATGTTGCATAATAAAAGAAAGTGCTGCTGTAATATGAAATACAGTAATCATTTTATTTAAAACAGAGAATAAAATAATAAATCCACCAATCATAAGTAACGTTTGAATAGAAGAAACGATAGCGTCCCCAAGTAATTTTCCTATTGGTCTTTTTTCTTGCATGCGTGTCTCGTGTAGGATTGAAAAAGGGTTTTGAAAAGGACGTTTTTTAGTAGGATGTTTATCCTTCGTGGAAATGTTGTTATTGCCGTAAAAACGCATCAATAATCCGACGGCAAAGTTACTTAAATAATGTGCAGCAGCTAATACGATTCCTAATTTCGGATTATTGAAAAAACCGATAGAAACAGCACCAAAAATAAAAAGTGGATTAGATGAGTTTGTAAAAGATACGAGGCGCTCTGCTTCGATTTGTGTTAGCTGATTACTTTTACGCAGTCTAGCGCTTAATTTGGCGCCAGCAGGGAATCCTGAAGCCATTCCCATTGCCCAAACAAATCCGCCTATCCCTGGAACGCGAAAAAGTGGTCGCATGAATGGTTCTAATATAATGCCTATAAATTTTACAACACCAATACTAATTAGAAGTTCCGCAATGATAAAAAACGGTAAAAGTGAAGGGAATACAACTTCCCACCATATATTTAACCCTCGAATGGAAGCTTGCAAAGCAGCTTGGGGGTGGAGTACAAGAGAAAAGGTTAAAAACAGTGTTGATATGGTAAGGAAAGCCGTTTTCCATTTTTCATACATGTAAGTAAATCCCCCTTTGTCCCAAAAAACGTTCATTTCAGTATACGTGGATACGTGGTGAATTTAGACCATAAGTATGAAAAAGGAATGAAAAAAATTAAAGGGTGAGAAAAATGAAAGAACCGAAAATTGGTTTAGCTCTTGGATCTGGGGGCGCAAAAGGTTTTGCTCATATTGGTGTTATAAAAGTTTTAAGGGAAAATGGTATTCCGATTCATATGATTGCAGGAAGTAGTATGGGGGCTTTAGTAGGTACATTTTATGCAGCTAGCTCAAACGTTGAAAGGCTGTATAAACTGGCAAATGTTTTTAAGAGAAAATATTATTTAGATTTTACGGTTCCGAAAATGGGATTTATTGCTGGAAAACGTGTCAAAGATATGATTAAAATGTTTACATATAATAAAAATTTAGAAGAGTTAGATATCCCGACGGCTGTTGTGGCTACTGACATCTTGAAGGGGGAAAAAGTAGTTTTTACAAGTGGTCCTGTTGCAGAGGCGGTGAGAGCTAGCATATCTGTACCTGGGGTGTTTGTACCAGAAAAAATAGATGGACGATTATTGGTGGATGGCGGAGTGATTGATCGTATTCCAGTATCGGTTGTGAAAGAGTTAGGTGCTGATATTGTTATTGCTGTTGATGTATCCCCGATTAAAGTGAATGGAGAGGTTACGTCTATTTATGATGTAATTATGCAGAGTATTGAAATTATGCAACATGAGCTTGTGATGAATCGGCAAATTGCATCTGATTTAATGATGCGACCAGCTGTAGAGCAATTTAGTTCACGTGCTTTTACAAATATTGAAGACATTATTCGAGTTGGAGAAGTAGAAGCGGAAAAACATGTTGCAAATATTCATTTATTAATTGAGCAGTGGAAGGAGAAACATAATGTTTAAGCGTTTTCGGTTTATATATGCAATTTTAATAGGGGTTATATTGGCGATGTTACTTGTTTACGTACGTTTACCGTATTATATAACAAAACCAGGAATGGCTGCCAAATTAGAGCCTTACGTTCAAGTTGAAGGGGGAACAAAAGAATCTGGTGATTTTATGCTTGTTACGGTTTCGATGGGACCGGCAAATGTGGTCAATTTAATAGCGGCACAGTTTAATAAATATACACATATTTCAAAAGCGGAAGAAATATTGCAAAAAGGTGAAAGTGATGAAGAATATCAATTTCGCCAAAATTATGCGATGAAAGATTCGCAAAATGCAGCGATCTATAATGCTTATAAACGTGCGAATCGTACTGTTTCTTTTGAAAATAAAGGTGTATTGGTTGCTGGTGTAGCGAAAGGGATGCCGTCAGAAGGAAAGCTTAAACTTGGAGATGTCATTATAGCTGTCGACGGAAAAACATTTGAAAAGACGGAGCAATTTATTGAATATATGACAGGGAAAAAAGAAGGGGATGCAGTAAATATTGAGTACAAGAGGAATGGGAAACAGTTAAAAGAAAATCTAAATGTAAAGACCATTCCGAATGGAAATGGGCGTGTTGGTATAGGAGTTTCTATCGTTACGGAAAGAGAATTAGTGGTAGATCCGAAAGTGAAAATTGATTCTCATGAAATAGGCGGACCATCGGCAGGACTAATGTTTACATTAGAAATATATAATCAACTTGTGGAAGATGATTTAACAAGAGGGCATGAAATAGCTGGAACAGGGACGATTAATGAAAAGGGAGAAATTGGCCCGATTGGTGGTATTCAGCAAAAAGTGGTCGCTGCAAGTGATGCTGGTGCTGAAGTGTTCTTTGCGCCAAATGAAAAAGGTGCGGAGAAATCGAATTATAAAGATGCACTTGAGGCTGCGAAAGATATTAAAACAAAAATGAAAGTTGTACCAGTGGATACGCTGGAGGATGCATTACTGTATTTGGAAAAAATGGGAGAGAAAAAATAAACCTCTCTGAAAAAGAGAGGTTTTTTATAGGAATTTTGCAGTTATTTCATCATAACGAATTGGATGATGTGTTGCATCTTGTTTTAGTAGTTGTGTTCGTAACGGTTCTTGCATGATGGAGTAATATACAGAATTGGCTTTTCGCTCTATGTGTAAAGTAGGATGGTCAAATGTTTTTGTATGGGTAAGGATTGGAAGCTCTATTTTTTTCTTGTTTTTTGAAAGGTAAGTTTGTCCTTTTCGTGACATGCCTAGTAGACGGATGTACGGTGCATGCTGCTCTATATTTGCGTTATGAATTTCTTTCTTTGTTGTATTCGTTAAAATGTGTGTACAAGCTCTTTGCAATCTAGTCCACGTATAACGCTTCGTTTTTAATGCTTCCATGAATGAATAGAAGGAGGTACTGGTTTGTATTTTTGATAAAATACGATGCTCTAAACCTTCTTCAATTTCATATATATGTCGTAAGTCGTCTGGAGACATCGTCATAAGTTTGTATTTAAAAAATGAAAAGTATTGTTCCCAATTGTGTAATGTCCCGTAGTTTTGTTTGTAACTTGCTAAAAGAGAAGCAGTCGCTTTTGGGATAAAAGGCTCAATTTCTGTAAAGGAACTATTTTCGCTAAAAAGTTGTTTGCGAATACTTGTTGCGCTTGCTATATGTTGGTCGTTAAAAGTTTCATCATGATAATGAGATGCAAATCTTTTTATCGTTTGTGCTTGCATAGAACTATTTTGTGTCAAAATTGATTTCATGTATTGGAAGCCTAAAATGTTATTTGGTTGTGACATGTCTATGTTTTTTTCAGAAGGTAAAATGTGTAGGAAAGCTTCAGATGTAGCTTTTGCGTAACTATTACCTGCGTTCATAAATTGCTTTACAAGACGATTATAAGTCTCTTCTTCATTTTTTTGCACAGAGATGGTGTTATAAAAATTTTCGACTTGTCCATCTTCACTACCGAAACAAATTTCAGAAACGTGAAGGGCGTTTAAAATAGAAATAGCGCCATTTGCAAAGGTTTCAGCCTTTTGTGTTGAGAAGGCATATGGAAGCTCTACAACGAGGTCTACACCGCATGCTAAGGCCATTTTTGTGCGATACCATTTGGATACGAGTGCCGGCTCACCACGTTGTAAAAAAGGGCCACTCATAACAGCGATTGTAATATCCGAGTGTGTTAACTTTTTTGTTTGTTGCACATGATAATCATGACCGTTATGAAAAGGGTTATATTCAACAACAATACCACTGGCTTTTATGGTAATCTCTCCTTTCGATGTAGCATCTTTTTCAAAAACGTGATACTCTATATATTATTTACTATGATGACTTCATTATAGTGTAAAGAAAAAACATTGACAAATATAAAATGGCTAGCTATAATTTTGTTTGTTGCCTTGAGGTGATATGATATGAAATGGTCCATCCATCAATTGAATAAATTGAGAAATAAAGGATTGACATTGGATGAGATGGTAGATGTAAGTGAACTAAAAGAGGTCGAGAAAGATATTCGTGAAATTAATCCTGTTCATGTAACAGGGAGAGTTGATTTTGGCTCCGGTAAGTTTACGTTCCATCTACATATAACTGGAAGCATGGTTTTACCATGTTCTCGCTCTTTAGTAGATGTGACATTACCATTTGACATTAAAACAACTGAGGTGTTCCAAACTTCACAAGAAGAATTTGAAACTGAAGCTGAAATTCATTGTTTAGAAGGAGAAGTACTTGACTTACTGCCCGTAATCAAGGAAAATATACTTTTGGAGATTCCAATGCAAATTTTCAGTGATGATGTTTCTGGTGGAGCACCGATGCAAGGTCAAGACTGGCAAGTGATTTCGGAAGAAAACAAAGAAAAGACTGTTGATCCACGATTAGCAGGACTTGCAAAGTTTTTTGACAAATAATCGGAAGACTGGTTTAGGCCTTCATATGAAAATAACTATTTCTTTTAAGGAGGTGGGAAGAATGGCTGTACCTTTTAGAAGAACTTCTAAAACAGTAAAAAGAAAGCGTCGTACGCATTTCAAATTATCAGTACCTGGTATGGTAGAGTGCCCAAGCTGTGGTGAAGCGAAATTAGCTCACCGTGTATGTAAAGCATGCGGTACTTACAAAGGTAAAGAAGTAATCAGCAAGTAATTGCGGGAAAATAAACGTAGAAGATATCTTCTACGTTTATTTTTTTTGTCTTATTCTTTATTTGTTGTATTCTATCTTTTCTAGTAACTGCATATGCTTAATAAAAAATGCATAGGGAGGACTAGAGAGATGGCGACAACAAGACAAGATGCTTGGACTGATGATGAAGATTTGCTTCTGGCAGAAGTAGTACTCCGGCATATTCGAGAAGGTGGAACGCAATTATCTGCCTTTAAAGAAGTGGGAAGACATTTATCTCGTACACCAGCAGCATGTGGCTTTAGATGGAATTCTTGCGTTAGAAAGCAATACAAAGAACGTATTGAAGAAGCGAAGCAACTACGTAAAGTAGAAAATTATGAAGTAAAAGAGACAAAGGTATTAGAACCTACGTCAATTACATTGAATGATGTTATTGATTTCTTGCAAAATTATAAAGATGAAAACTCTTTAATGGTGTTGCAACAGCAAATTGAATCGTTACAAACAGAGAAAGAGAGTCTTTTGGAGCGATTATCAGTATATGAGGAAGAATATAGAACATTGCTTGATTATATCGATCAAAAAAGAAGTGTAATGGTAGCAGAAAGAAATAGCGCTCGTTCGAATGGGAAATTAGAAAAATTAAAGAAATAAAAAAACAGCTGCTATGTAGCTGTTTTTTTTATTTCTTATGCAGATTCTTCATTTGTAATCGCATTCAAATTTGTTTTTGGGTTCCAAACATAAAAATCACCATCAGGTACTGATACAGGATGGAAATTTAATTTATCCCAAAAACCAGCTGAATGGATACGTGCAATCGTTTTAATTGGGAACTTTAGCGCCTTCGCATAATTTACAAGCATTTCTCCGAATCCTTGTTTTTGGAAAGTTGGTAACACTTCAAGTTTATAGAGTTCTAGGTAAGTGCCTGTAATTTCGAATGGTTCACCGCCGTTCCTTTTCATATATAGACTCATACGTGCAATTAGTGATCCGCCATAATAAATACCGTAAAATGGAGATTCACTATCGTTTTCAATAATGTTTGCCTGTAATTCTTCTAACATGGATAGTTCTTGAGCTCCGCAACCTTTAAATTTTTTAAATTCATCTAATGTTTTATAATTGATGAGCAAGCGCTCAACTTTTGGGAATCCCATAACATCACATCCTTTTCTTGTCTTCTTGAATGCAGAAAAGTTAAAATATTTATAATAATATTATAACTCATTTTGTTATTTTTATGAAGATGATAGTATATTTCTTTTATTATTTTTTTTAGGATTTGCTAAACTAAGAGTAGAAGCATATTAATAGGTAGTATATACATATTGAAAGAAGAGGTTGCATTTGTTTGTTAAAGAGCAATGAAACTGTAAACTGTGTTAATGGAATGGAGAAAGATAAAGTGAAACTGTAATCGGTGGGATTTGTTCACCTTTAGTTAATTATGATTCCGCAACAATCAGGCGTTTGCGGGAGAAAAAGGGGGAGGAAAAAGGGACTTATGTATCGTGATTATATGAGTTCCTTGTGTGAAAATGAAAATTGGAGTTGTTGGACCAGGAGCTATTGGTCTATTGTATGCATTTTATTTACAAAAAAGTAAGCAAGATGTTACGTTGTTTACAAGAACAGCTAAACAGGCTGGGGAATTGAATATAACGGGTGTAACTTGTATGAGGGAGGGAAAAAGCGAAACGGTATTCCCACCTGTTTTGCCAATAGAAAGTATGCTAGGCCAGCAGCTAGACTATATATTTATTGCTGTTAAGCAATATCATATAACTGACATACTACCTTTTGTACGAGCGGAATCCTCATTAATCTTTTTGCAAAACGGAATGTCGCACCTTCATGCTATGCAGCAAATAGGGAATGAAAATATTGCGGTTGGGATTGTAGAGCACGGTGCAAAAAAAGGAGAAAAACATATCGTTTATCATACAGGGATAGGTGTAACAAAGTTTGGAATTGTGCACGGCCAGCCTATACATTTTGAAAAAATATTTAATTGCTTTCCTTTTCCTCATTTTCCGATTCAAATAGAAGATGACTGGAAGGATGTCATGTACAAAAAGTTAGTAGTTAATGTATGTATCAATCCATTGACAGCATTATTACAAGTCCAGAACGGAGAGTTGATTACGAACCCGTTTTTTTATCGGATGATGGAACAAGTATTTCAAGAGGTCGTTTTTCTTGTTGAAGAAGAAAAAGAAATGGTATGGGAAATGGTACGTCACGTATGTGAAAGAACATCTCGTAATACATCATCTATGCTGGCAGATGTAAGGGCGAATAGACAAACGGAAATTGGTGCGATTGTTGGATATGTATTAGAAGAAGCTAAGAAACAGCAACGATCCGTTCCGACACTTCAATTTTTGTTCGATGCAATAAAAGGATTAGAAGTAAAAGTATAAGTGTAATTCTTTGCTTTTACGTGCAACATTGACTACAATGTGGATTGGTGAGAGAACAGGATACGAAAGGAAGAATTATATGGAGATAAAAGAAATCTCTGTTCCGCAACAAGGCGTTGTAGCGGACTATATGAACGATAAAAAAGAGATACAGTCTTGTTTTGACTATATGTTAACAGAAGAAGATGCTTTTAAACAGCGTGTACATGATTTGCGTGAGAGGGAGTTTTTCCGCCAAGATTTAGTAGCGCATTTATTAGAATATAATACAAAATTACAAGCGGGAGAAGCTACGATTCAAAATGTAAAAGCGCTTGGAGATGAAAATACATATGTTGTGATAGCTGGTCAACAAGCTGGGTTATTAACGGGACCACTTTATACAATTCATAAAATCATTTCAGTTTTACAGCTTGCGAGGGAAAAGGAAGAAAGTTTAGGTGTTAAAGTCGTTCCTGTTTTCTGGATTGCTGGTGAAGACCATGATATGGATGAAATTAATCATACTTTTGTAACGAAGAATAAAAAAATAAAAAAGACTATTTTTCATGATCGTAATCCGAAAAAGGCGAGTGCTTCAGAGTCCGAACTTTCTTTGGAAGACTGTAGAAAGTGGATTGAAGAAATTTTTAAAACATACCCTGAAACGAATTTTACAAAGGATGTACTGCAGTTTATTGATGATTCTCTGGAGAAATCAAATACCTATGTAGATTTCTTTGGTCATCTTATTATGAAAATGTTCGTGAATTCTGGTTTAATTCTTGTCGATTCGCATCATCCTGAATTAAGAAAATTAGAAGTGCCGTTTTTTAAACAAATTGTAAGTAAGTATAAAGAAGTGCAAGAGGGGCTTTATAACCAACAGGAAGTAATTAAAGAATTAGGATATAAACCAATTATTGAAACAAAGTCTAATGCAGTACATATATTCATGGAAATTGATAATGAGCGAGTGTTGCTTGAAGACAATCAAGGCAAGTTTGTTGGGAAGGATGGGACGTATTCCTTTTCATATGAGGAATTGATGGAAGAGATGGAAAGAAGCCCGGAGCGCTTTAGTAATAATGTTGTAACGCGCCCTCTTATGCAAGAGTATGTCTTTCCTACACTAGCGTTTATTGGAGGTCCAGGAGAATTAGCTTACTGGAGTGAATTGCAACAAGTCTTTCATACTATCGGTTTTCGAATGCCACCTGTCGTTCCGCGTATTACAATCACTTATATAGATAGGGATATAGCGACAGATTTACACGATTTACAATTGCAAGACAGTGATCCGTTTTTAAATAACGTAGATACGCTGCGTGAAAACTGGTTATCTAATCAAATAGAGGAACCGATAGATGATCGATTTGTAGAGGCGAAAAAAGAAATAATTGATATTCATACGTCATTACAACAGTTTGTGAAGAAAATAGATCCTGGATTAAGTGCGTTTGCAGGGAAAAATGAATTCAAAATTAATGAACAAATTGAACTGTTGGAAAGAATGTTGAAAAGAAATGTTGAGAAAAAGCATGAGGTGCAGTTAAATAAATTCCGTCGCATACAATTTGCACTTCGTCCATTAGGGGCGCCGCAAGAGCGTGTGTGGAATGTATGTTACTATTTAAATCAGTTCGGTTTGGATTTCGTTGATCGTGTAATGGAAAACAAGTTTTCTTGGGACGGAAAACATCATGTTATAAAACTATAGAATCTTGCTCTTAGGAGCAGGATTTTATTTTTGTTCTGTTGAATTTACTGTGAAGTGAAATTTTTCTGAATTATTAATTTAAAAACAGTGAATATTTTAATTATGCAGGATACTTAAATATATGACAAAATAGCACAAAATGTAAACGTATTATCATCTTTTTCGACAGTTTTTTATTTAAATTCCCGCAAAAGATGATAAAATTTAGTATATAATAAAAGAAAATAGCGATTTGTATAGTATGCTGCCTTTGTAGGCAAGTTAAATGAGTCGTTCTTTCATAGTATTTCGTTCTCTAATCGTGAAATATGCGTTTGGAGGGGAGATGCATTCAACATAATTAATTGGAAAAAGAGTAGGTGCAACAATGTTTAAACACGTAACAGTACTTTTGAAGGAAACAGTAGACGGCTTAGATATAAAGCCAGGTGGTACATATGTAGATTGTACACTGGGGGGAGGAGGACATAGTTCTTATTTATTATCCCAATTAACTGAAGGCGGAAGATTAATCGCTTTTGATCAAGATGAGATAGCGATTCAAAATGCGAAAGAAAGATTCTCTTCATACGGTGAGCAGTTCATAACAGTAAAGAGTAATTTCCGTTATTTATCTGAAAAACTACAGGAATTAGGTATAACAGAAGTAGACGGTATTTTATTTGATTTAGGTGTTTCATCCCCACAATTAGATACACCAGAGCGTGGCTTTAGTTATCATCATGATGCACCGTTAGATATGCGGATGGATCAAGATGCCCCATTAACAGCATATGATGTTGTAAATAGTTGGTCATATGAACAACTTGTAAGGATTTTCTTCCAGTATGGTGAAGAGAAATTTTCAAAACAAATAGCTAGGAAAATTGAAGCGTATCGTGAGAATAAAGCTATTGAAACGACAGCAGAATTAGTAGAACTAATTAAAGAGGGTATTCCAGCTCCTGCTCGTAGAACGGGTGGACATCCTGCGAAGCGAGTGTTCCAAGCAATCCGTATTGCCGTAAATGATGAATTGAAAGTATTTGAAGAAGCGTTGGAATCTGCAATTGAGATGGTCAAACCAGGCGGAAGAGTTAGTGTTATAACATTCCATTCTTTAGAAGACCGTATTTGTAAAACGACGTTTAAGCGAAATAGTACAACGCCACAATTGCCACCAGGATTACCAATTATTCCTGATGAATTTAAGCCGAAATTAAAGCTTATTACAAGAAAACCGATTTTACCTTCTGATATAGAGTTAGAAGAAAATAATCGAGCGCGTTCTGCGAAATTGAGAATCGCTGAAAAACGATAAAAAGGGGAGAGAGGTATGAGTAACTTAGCTGTAAAGTACAAACAACAAGCGCAAGAAGAGGTACAGATTCAAACGCCCCCACAGCAGATGGTTCAACCAAAAGCTAAAGCGAAGATTACAAGAATCGAAAAACTGTTGTATGTAGCATTTATTGGCTTTTTATTGTATGCCTGTGTAGCGTTTATTGGAAATAAAGCAGGCCTTTATCAAGTTAATGTAGAAGCAGCGACGATAGAACAAAAAATTGTACAGCAGCAAAAAGAAAATCAAGAGTTACAGGCTGAAGTAGAGAAGTTGAGTCGTTATGAACGAATTGCTGAAGTTGCAAAAAAACACGGGCTAGAAATTAATGCGAATAATGTGAAGGGCCTAAAATAAGGCAATAGGTGTGAATGGAAAATGAAGAGAAATATGACTAAATTTCATACCAATAAGGGAGCAGGGTATTTTATGATTTTATTCCTCCTGCTCTTTTTGCTATTGTTAGCCCGATTTTTTTACATACAAGCAACAGGATCAGTTCATAATCACGATTTGGATGCACTTGCTAAGCAAAAACATAGTAAAACAGGAGTTCTGGAAGCGAATCGCGGGACGATTTATGATCAAAATGGTCATGTATTAGCGCAAGATGCAAACTCTTATAAACTTGTAGCGGAGTTAAAAGGTGCGAATCCGGTTAAGGATAAAGAGGATACTGCAAAGAAAATTGCGGGAGTACTCGGAAAAGATGAAGAGAAGATTTTAGATACGTTAAATAAAGAAGGTAGAAGTCAAGTGGAATTTGGGAAATTAGGTAAGGGCTTGACGAAAGAACAGAAGGAACAAATAGAAGCATTAAAATTGCCAGGTATATCTTTTATTACTGAAAATGCAAGAGTGTATCCGAACGGTGATTTCGCATCTTATGTCGTAGGACATGCGAGACCCGATGATAAGGGGATTGCTATAGGGCAATTTGGTTTAGAAAAGAGCTTGGATAAGTATTTAGGAGCTTCTAACGGAAAAGTAGCTTATACAGGCGATCGTAAAGGTGTGTCTCTTGACGGCGGGAAAGTGAATGTAGAGGCACCTAAAAATGGAGATAATGTATATTTAACGCTTGACCAGCGTATTCAAAGTTATTTAGAAGATGCAATGAAAGAAGCGAGTAAACATTATGAACCAGAAAGTTTGATAGGGATTGTTGCGGATCCAAAAACAGGGAAAATATTAGGAATGTCTAGTAAGCCTAGTTATGATCCGAACCAAGAGAATAATAAGTATTTTTATAATGACGCAATTGCAAATGCATTTGAACCTGGATCAACAATGAAAATATTCACGTTAGCAGCAGCTATTAATGAAGGTGTGTATAAAGGACAAGATTATTATCAGTCTGGTACATATCAAGTCGGGAACCGAAAAATAAAAGATCATAACGGCGGCGCTGGATGGGGATCTATCACATTTGATGAAGGGGTAGAGCGCTCTTCAAACGTAGCGTTTGCGATTTTAGGAGATCAAAAACTTGGTCCAGAACGTTTCCGAAAATATATTCATAGCTTTGGATTAGATGAAAAAACGAACATTGATTTACCTGGTGAAGGTTCAAATACAATTATATTCGATCAGCAAATACAGCAAGTAACAACAGCTTTTGGACAAGGTTCTACTGTAACGCCAATACAGCTTGTGCAAGCTGCAACTGCAATTGCAAATGATGGGAAAATGATGAAGCCTTATACAATTGATAAAATTGTAGATCCAATAACAGGCGAAGTAAAATTAGAACATAAGCCAGAGGAAGTGGGAAAACCTGTTACAAAAGAAACAGCAGCGCAAGTAAGACAGTTATTAGAACGCGTTGTGACATCGCCGAAAGGAACAGGAACTGCTTATAAAGTCGATGGATATTCAGTTGGTGGTAAAACAGGGACAGCGCAAATTCCGGATGGAAAAGGTGGCTATATGACGGGAAGAGAGAATTATATATTCTCATTCTTGGGGATGGCACCTATGGACGATCCGCAACTTGTTGTGTATGTAGCTGTTAAACAGCCGAAATTGAAAGATGATGAGAATGGCGCACAGCCTTTAGCTGATATTTTTAAATATGTAACCAAAAATAGTTTAGAGTATTTAAAGATTAAGCCAAATGAAATAAAAGACCCGAAAAAATATGTGAAAGAACAACAAACTGCTGTTCCAGAAGTAACCGGGAAAACGATGGAAGAAGCGAAAAAAGCAATTGATAAAGCAAAACTTCGTCCAATTGTATTAGGTGAAGGGAAAGTGCAGCAACAAGTGCCAAAAGCAACGGAGCAAACATTAAAAGGTGACCGAGTCTTCTTAGTAGGAGATAAACCTACAATGCCAAATATACAAGGCTGGGCACTGCGTGATGTTATGAATTTAGCAAAAACATTAAAGCTTAACTTAAAACCTACGGGTACCGGATACGTAACTGAACAAAGTGTGGCAGAGGGGACATTGTTACAACCTGGCACAGAGTTAGGTGTAACACTTGTACCGCCACTTGAACCACAACAAGAAGCAGAAAAACAGTAATGGTTAAAAGAGAAGAAGTTCTAATTAAATAAGTACAAGCATATATTGGAACAAGCTAGGCGTAAGGGAGGCTTGTTCCAATATGCGTGTATCAAATGTAACGGTTAGAAAACGACTTATTTTTATACTCATATCAGGTATACTCATTTTCACTATCATCGATATTCGTCTTGGATATGTGCAATTTTTTCTTGGCAATATGTTAACGGATCGTGCGAAGGATTCATGGAGTCGTAATATTACTTTTGAACCTGAACGTGGGAAAATTTTAGACCGAAATGGTGTGGAACTTGCTACGAATAAAAGTGCCCCAACTGTCTTTGTTGTACCGAGGCAAATTGAAAAACCAGCAGAGACTGCAGAGAAGTTAGCTGCAGTATTAGGTGTGGAAAAAGATGAGATTTATAAGAGAATTACAAAAAAAGAATCGATTGTAAGGTTAGATAAAGGTGGAAGGAAAATATCACATGATAAAGCGAAAGAGGTACGTGGATTAAGTTTGAAAGGTGTTTATATCGCAGAGGACTCTATCCGGTACTATCCATTTGGCAACTTTTTATCACACGTATTAGGGTTTGCAGGTAGTGATAACCAAGGTCTTATGGGACTAGAAAAATATTATGATAAAGAGCTAAATGGTGATGAAGGTCATGTACGTTTCTTTGCAGATGCAAAAGGACAAAGGATGCCTAATGTTGGCGATGATTTCAAAAAACCAGAAGCTGGTTTAAATTTAGGTTTAACAATTGATGCACGTATTAATAGAATTATCGAAAGAGAAATGAATATTGCAGAGTCGACATATAATCCAGATGGTATGATTGCGATTGCGATGAATCCGAAAAATGGTGAAATTTTAGGTATGTCGAGTCGGCCGAGCTTTGATCCAGCAGATTTTCAAAGTGTTTCTCCAGAAGTGTATAATAGAAATTTACCAGTATGGAGTACGTATGAACCTGGTTCAACATTTAAGATCATTACGTTAGCTGCAGCCCTGAATGAAAATTTAGTAGACTTAGAGAAAGATACGTTTTATGATGATGGAGCAGCTGAAGTGGATGGAGCTAGATTGAAATGCTGGAAAGCGGGAGGCCATGGTAGCCAAACGTTTTTAGAAGTAGTTCAAAACTCTTGTAACCCAGGATTTATCGAACTTGGTGATCGTCTTGGTAAAGACCGATTGTTTAAATATATTCGTAATTTCGGCTTTGGACAGAAAACCGGAATTGATTTGCAAGGTGAAGGTAGTGGGATTTTATTTAATTTAGATAAAGTTGGTCCAGTCGAGCAAGCAACTACTTCATTTGGTCAAGGAGTTTCTGTAACACCAATTCAACAAGTAGCAGCAGTAGCAGCGGCTGTAAATGGTGGAACATTGTATCAACCGTATATAGCTAAGGAATTTATTGATCCGAAGAACAATCAAGTTGTAAGTAAAAAGACACCTGTGGAAAAAAGAAAAGTTATTTCCAAGGAAACTTCAGAAAAAGTTCGGTATGCATTAGAGAATGTTGTAGCAAAGGGATCTGGTAAAGGTGCTTTCATTGATGGGTATCGTGTAGGTGGAAAAACAGGCACGGCTCAAAAGGTGAAAGATGGTAAATATTTAGAGAATAATTATATAGTATCTTTTATCGGTTTTGCTCCAGCAGATGATCCGGAAATTGTTGTCTATGTTGCTGTTGATAATCCGAAAGGTGTAACGCAGTTTGGTGGAGTAGTAGCAGCCCCAATTGTTGGGAATATTCTTCGGGATGCACTTCCTGCTATGGGAGTGAAACCGAGACAAGAACAAGTTGAGAGAGAATATAAATGGGGCGATACACCAACTGTGGAAGTTCCGAATTTAATTGGTATGAAAAAGAAAGACTTACAGACACAACTCGTCGATTTGAAGCTTGATATAAGTGGAGACGGAGAGAAAGTAATTAAACAATCGCCAGAAGCAGGAGCTAAAGTGAAAGAAGGCTCAAAAATTAGAATTTACTTCGGGAATTAAAGGTAACCTAGTACGTTTTATGGTACAATTGGTGGAAGTGAGTTCTTTATAGAAGAGTTACTTAAATTGAGGCTGTAAGAGCCTCAATTATAAATAGGTCTATTTATTAGACACAGTAGCATTTACCTCCTATTTTACATAAGTAGGAGGTAACGTGTTGCTTATTAAAAAAGAGATAAATACACAATGTAGAGAGGGTTTAGTGAAATGAAGTTGCATACACTTTTATCATGTTTGCATGATTTTCCAGTTGTTCCAAAAGAAAATCCAGAAATCACATCTATAGAAGCTGATTCACGTAAAGTGAAAGAGGGAAGCTTATTTGTATGTATGAAAGGATATACGGTTGATAGCCATGATTTTGCTAAGAAAGCAGCGGCACAAGGAGCGGCTGCTATTGTTGCGGAAAGACCAATTGATGTTGACGTTCCAGTTGTACTTGTGAAAAACACTTTTCGTTCGTTAGCGGTTTTAGCTGATTATTTTTATGGTCAACCAACACACAAGTTACATTTAATCGGAATTACAGGTACAAATGGAAAGACAACAACATCGCATATTATGGATGAGATTATGCGCGCACATGGTCATAAAACGGGGCTAATTGGAACGATTAATATGAAAATCGGTGATGAAACATTTGAGGTGAAAAATACAACACCAGATGCACTAACACTTCAACAGACATTTTCAAAAATGGTTGAGCACGGTGTAGATAGTACAGTAATGGAAGTTTCGTCACATGCTTTAGATCTTGGTCGTGTACACGGATGTGATTACGATGTAGCAGTATTTACAAATTTAACACAAGATCATTTAGACTATCATAAAACGATGGAAGAATATAAACATGCAAAAGGGTTGTTATTTGCACAACTTGGCAATAGTTATAATCATAATCGTGAAAAGTACGCGGTACTGAATAACGATGATGCAGTAACTGCGGAGTATATGAGAAGTACTGCGGCGACTGTTGTAACGTATGGAATTGATACAACAAGTGATATTATGGCCAAAGATATTGTTATGACGAGTGGTGGAACTACATTTACGCTTGTAACACCGTATGAAAGTGTAAATGTTACGATGAAATTGATTGGGAAATTTAATGTATATAACGTACTAGCGGCAACAGCGGCAGGACTTGTTTCTGGTGTAAGTTTAGAAACGGTTATTGATGTGATAAAGCAACTAGCTGGAGTTCCGGGACGTTTTGAAGTAGTTGATGGTGGACAAAATTATACAGTTATTGTTGATTATGCGCATACACCAGATAGCTTAGAGAATGTATTAAAAACAGCAAAACAGTTTGCAAAAGGCGATGTATATTGTATCGTCGGTTGTGGCGGAGATAGAGATCGAACAAAGAGACCAATCATGGCAAGTGTTGCAACAAAATATGCAACTCACGCAATTTATACTTCAGATAACCCAAGAAGTGAAGAGCCAGGGGCTATTTTAGATGATATGGTGCAGGGTGCAAATGGGAATAATTATGAAGTAATTATTGATAGAAAAGAAGCGATATACCATGCAATTGCTAACGCGAAAGTTGAAGATATCATCATTATTGCTGGTAAGGGTCATGAAACGTATCAAATTATTGGTAAAGACGTTCATCATTTTGACGATCGTGAAGTCGCTAAAGAAGCAATTACAGAGCGTTTAAACAACGAAGAGTAACAACGTGAGAGGAGGACTACATGTGCTTGAGCAAGGTTTATTAGTAACGGCTGGGGTAGCATTCTTAATTTCTGTTGCCCTTTCGCCATTGTTTATTCCATTTTTAAGGAAATTAAAGTTCGGACAGAGTATTCGTGATGAGGGACCAAAGTCACATCAAAAAAAATCAGGGACACCGACAATGGGTGGTATTGTCATATATGTATCTATGATGGTAACTTCACTTATTATGGCAATTAAATTTAATCATTTAGGTGCAGAGGTTTCGTTATTATTATTAGTGACATTTGGCTACGGATTAATTGGATTTTTAGATGACTACATAAAGGTAGTTAAGAAGAGAAATCTTGGTTTAACATCAAAACAAAAATTAGTAGGTCAGCTTGTTATTGCTATTGCGTTCTTTTTAATTGGAAAAGGGCAAGCGTTCCACACATACATCATGATTCCGGGAACAGATGTTAAGTTTGAACTAGGTTGGGCGTATTTTGTACTTGTATTATTTATGCTTATTGGTGGATCAAATGCAGTTAACTTAACTGACGGTTTAGATGGCTTATTATCAGGAACAGCTGCTATTGCATTTGGAGCGTTTAGTATTATTGCAGTCGCACAAGAGCAATTTGGAGTAGCGATATTCTGTATGGCAGTTGTAGGAGCTGTACTTGGATTTTTAGTATTCAATGCAAATCCAGCGAAAGTGTTCATGGGAGATACAGGTTCTTTAGCTTTAGGTGGAGCCATTGCAGCTGTAGCAATTTTATTAAAACAAGAATTACTACTTGTAATCATTGGTGGAGTATTCGTAATGGAAACTTTATCTGTTATTATTCAGGTCATTTCTTTTAAAACAACAGGAAAACGTGTCTTTAAAATGAGTCCATTACACCATCATTATGAATTATGTGGTTGGTCAGAGTGGCGTGTTGTAGTGACGTTTTGGTCTGTAGGATTTTTATTAGCTGTGTTAGGAATTTATATCGGGGTGTGGATGTAATTGAAAACTGTAACTGAATTTCAAAATAAAAATATTCTTGTATTAGGCATTGCAAAAAGTGGTTATGCAGCAGCTACGCTGTTACAAAAATTAGGGGCAAATGTTATTGTAAATGACGGAAAGCCTTTAGCGGATAATGTACTTGCTGCAGAATTACAAGCAAAAGGAATGGACGTTGTATGCGGTGGTCATCCTTTAGAATTGTTAGAGAGAAATATTTCTCTTGTTGTAAAAAACCCAGGAATCCCGTATTCTAATCCAATATTAGTTGCTGCGAAAGAAAAGCAAATTCCAATTGTTACGGAAGTTGAATTAGCATATCGTATTTCAGAAGCGCCATTTGTTGGGATTACGGGGTCTAACGGCAAAACGACGACGACAATGCTTGCATTTGAAATGCTAAAAGAAGGACAAAAGCATCCTGTAATTGCAGGAAACATAGGAACTGTAGCGTGTGAAGTAGCACAGGATGCAAAAGGAAATGAAGTTGTAGTTACAGAACTTTCATCGTTCCAACTGATGGGAGTAGAATTGTTCCAACCTAAAATCGCTGCGTTTTTAAATTTATTTGAGGCCCACTTAGATTATCACGGGACGAAGAAGGAATATGGTTTAGCAAAAGCAAATATTTTTAAAAACCAAACAGAAAATGATTATAGTGTAATAAATGCAGATGATGCAGATGTGATGGCTTTATCTGCTTATAGTAAAGGGCAAAAAGTACTATTCTCGACAACGAAAGAAATTGAAGATGGTGCGTGTATAAAAGAGAATGCCCTTTGTTTTAAAGGTGAAAAAGTTGTTGAAGTAGGCGATATCGTTTTACCTGGTCAACATAATTTAGAAAATATTTTAGCAGCGATGAGTATAGCAAAATTATTGGGTGTTTCTAATGAAGCGATTACCGCGGTGTTAAAACGTTTTACAGGTGTAAAACATCGTTTAGAATATGTAACAACTATTAACAATCGTAAGGTTTATAATGACTCAAAAGCAACGAATATGTTAGCGACTGAGAAAGCTTTATCTGCGTTTACACAACCCATTGTGTTATTAGCAGGTGGGCTTGATCGTGGAAATGAATTCGATGATTTAATTCCATATTTCAAAAATGTAAAAGCAATTGTAACATTTGGACAAACAGCTCCAAAACTAGTAAGAGCTGCAGAAAAAGCGGGATTAGATACAATTGAAAGTGTAGATACTTTAGATGAAGCGGTAGTAAAAGCTTATGCTCATTCTACAGATGGCGATGTAATTCTTCTTTCTCCAGCATGTGCAAGCTGGGATCAATTTAAAACATTTGAAGAAAGAGGAGACATTTTTATACAAGCTGTGCATAAACTTATATAAAGTAAATCAAAACATCAGTAGGCTAACACCTACTGATGTTTTGTTACATAGGGCAAAAGTTTCTGCCTAAAGAGGTGGTGTTTATGGGTAATGAAGAAAACGCCTGATTTTATTCTCATCATCGTTACACTTGCGTTGTTAACAATCGGAATGGTTATGGTGTATAGTGCGAGTGCGGTTTGGGCCTCTTATAAAATGGGGGACTCATTCTTTTTTGCAAAAAGGCAATTGCTATTTGCAAGTATTGGTGTAGTGGCTATGTTTTTTATTATGAAAATTGATTATTGGGTGTGGCGTACGTATTCAAAAGTAATTTTGCTAGTTTGCTTCATTCTTCTTATTCTTGTTCTTATTCCTGGAGTAGGACTTGTTCGAGGAGGAGCGCGAAGTTGGATTGGAATCGGGGCATTTTCCATTCAACCGTCAGAATTTATGAAGTTTGCGATGATTATTTTTTTAGCGAAATTTTTAGCGGAACGACAAAAATTAATTACCTCTTTTAAACGTGGTTTACTACCAGCACTAGGTTTTGTATTTCTTGCTTTTGGAATGATTATGTTACAGCCAGATCTTGGTACAGGAACGGTAATGGTTGGGACATGTATCATTATGATATTTGTCTCGGGAGCAAGGGTTTTTCACTTTGCGATGTTTGGTTTGCTTGGTGTAGCAGGATTTGTAGGGCTAATTGCATCAGCACCGTATCGAATGAAACGTATTACATCATATTTAGATCCGTGGTCAGATCCGCTTGGAAGTGGATTTCAAATTATTCAATCGTTACTCGCAATTGGACCTGGTGGATTATTCGGGCTCGGACTTGGACAAAGTAGACAAAAGTTTCTTTATTTACCTGAACCACAAACAGACTTTATATTTGCAATCTTATCTGAGGAATTAGGTTTTATTGGTGGTTCATTTGTGTTATTATTATTTAGTCTGTTATTATGGCGTGGGATTCGTATAGCTTTAGGAGCGCCAGATTTATATGGTACGTTTTTAGCAGTAGGTATTGTGGCGATGATTGCGATTCAAGTAATGATTAATGTTGGTGTTGTAACAGGATTGATGCCTGTTACGGGTATTACTTTGCCGTTTTTAAGTTATGGTGGATCAAGTTTGACATTAATGTTAATGGCAGTAGGTGTATTATTAAATATAAGTCGCCATTCTCGCTACTAAACCCTGTTTGTTAAGACAGGGTTTTTCGTATGTGCGCGAAG
Source organism: Bacillus cereus group sp. MYBK79-1 (assembly GCF_051915365.1). Lineage (NCBI taxonomy): Bacteria > Bacillati > Bacillota > Bacilli > Caryophanales > Bacillaceae > Bacillus > Bacillus cereus group sp. MYBK79-1. The sequence goes on from NZ_JBQAEO010000005.1 coordinate 127,019, forward strand.
AAATATGATGTATATAGAAATAAATACGACTGAAATAAGAAAAGAGAAGCGGAGGAGTTAGTAGTGCGTGTATTAGTAAGTGGTGGGGGCACTGGAGGTCATATTTATCCGGCTCTTGCTCTAATAAGAGAAATAAAAAAATTAAATCCGGAAGCAAGGTTTTTATATATTGGTACGGAGAGTGGATTAGAGAGCACAATCGTTCCAAAAGCAGGCATACCGTTTCAATCTATTGTTATAAGTGGATTTAAGCGTAAAATATCGTTAGATAACGTGAAAACGGTGATGCGTTTCTTAAAGGGTGTACAAGATAGTAAACGATATATTCGTCGTTTTAATCCGGATATTGTGATTGGAACGGGTGGATATGTATGTGGGCCAGTTGTATATGCTGCAGCAAAATTAGGTATTCCAACTATTGTACATGAACAAAATAGTGTACCTGGTGTAACGAATAAATTTTTAAGCCGCTATGTTGATAAAGTTGCGGTTTGTTTTGAAGCGGCTGCAGAACATTTTCCACAGTCAAAAGTGGTTATGACAGGAAATCCACGAGCATCAGAAGTAATGGATCAGAATGGAATGAAAGGAAAACGTTCAGTAGGTTTATCTCTTCCTAAAAAATCCGTACTTATTTTTGGTGGCAGTCGTGGGGCTAGACCGATTAATGATGCTTTCGTAGAGGCAATTGAACAGTTTGGAAATAAAAGTTACGAAATATTGTATGTAACAGGTGAAGTTCATTATGACAAAGTGATGGAAGCAGTGAAGCAAAAAGGGAATCCGAATAATGTTATTATTAAACCTTTCATTCATAATATGCCAGAGGTACTTACAGGTGTAGATCTTGTTGTTTCAAGAGCGGGGGCAACAACACTTGCAGAATTAACCGCGTTAGGTAAGCCAAGTGTGTTAATTCCGAGTCCTTACGTAACAAATAACCATCAGGAAAAGAATGCACGTTCTGTTGTCGATAAAGGAGCAGCAAAGATGTTGCTTGAAAAAGATTTAACAGCAGAAACGCTTATTCGTGATATCGATGAGATTTTATTAGATGCACAAACATTACAAAATATGAAGCTGGCTGCGGCGCAATTAGGTATTCCAGATGCAGCAAATAAGCTGTATGAAGTAATGAATAAGCTTGTAAAAAAATAACGTTAGGTGAACGCCCTGCATACTACTGTAATAAGGATATTTAGTATGGGGGAGATTGTTTATGGAGCAATTAGTAAATGAGCTTATAGAAGCAAATGTTGGTCGCGTATTAGTGAATGAAGCGTTAGCGCGTTATACCACTATGAAAATAGGTGGACCAGCTGATATTTTAATTGTGCCAAAGCATGTTGCCGGTATTGAAAAAACGTTGCAGTTAGTAAAAAAATATAAAACAAAGTGGACTGTAATTGGTCGCGGTTCGAACCTTCTTGTATCTGACCTAGGTATAGAAGGTGCCGTTATTCGTTTAGGAGAAGGATTAGACCACTTAGAAGTCGAAAAACATAGAGTAAGAGTTGGTGGTGGGTATCCCCTTATTAAATTATCAACTTTACTTAGTCGTCAAGGATTATCCGGCCTGGAATTTGCCAGTGGTATTCCAGGAAGTGTTGGTGGTGCAGTGTATATGAATGCAGGAGCACATAAATCGGATATATCAAACATATTATCAAAAGCTCTTATTTTGTTTGAAAATGGAACAATGGATTGGTTAACGCATGAAGAAATGGAGTTTTCCTATCGTACTTCTGTATTGCAAACGAAACGTCCTGGTATTGTTTTGGAAGCGGAGTTTCAATTGCAGGTAGGAGAGCGTGAGGGAATCGTAAGCGTCATGCAAAAGAATAAAGATTACCGCCGTGAAACACAGCCGTGGAATCATCCTTGTGCAGGAAGTATATTTCGGAATCCAATCCCATACTTTGCAGGAGACTTAATAGAAAAGGCGGGGCTTCGTGGTTATCAAATAGGCGGAGCTCAAATTTCTGAAATGCATGGGAATTTTATTATTAATACTGGGGGAGCCAGTGCGCAAGATGTCTTATCTTTAATTGCATTCATAAAACAAACAATCAAGGATAAATTTGGCGTAGAAATGCATACAGAAGTAGAAATCATTGGAAGATAACGGTTATTCGTTCCGCTCATTATCATTTATGTTATAATAAGAAGATAAGAACGGCATGAGGAACATGCCGTTCTTTATGTTACGTAGGGGGATCGTACATGAAAAATAGTAAAGTGATTAAACTACAGGATCGTGTACCAAAGTTAAAAAATCAACAGAAGAAAAACAAGAAAAATGTTAATCATCGGTTGATTTTATACATATCAATTTTATTTTTATTAGTGCTCTTTTTGATTTATTTTCGGTCTCCGCTAAGCAATATCAAAAAGATAAGTGTGTTTGGAAATCATTATATGACAGATGAACAAGTGATGAAGGAATCAGGTGTGACGTATGATACAAGTTATTTCCGAGTGACAGCACATAAAGCAGAAGAAAACCTAACGAAACGAAAAGAAATTAAAGCAGTAAATGTAAAAAAACGTTTTCCAAATAAAATTGATGTTCATATTGAAGAATATTTAACGATTGGTTATATAAACAAAGATGGGAAATTACAACCGTTATTAGAGAACGGGAAAACACTTGATGTACTCCCGAACGGAAAACTTCCTGTTGCAGCACCAATTTTTGAACCTTTTAAAGAGGAGAAAATGAAGGAGTTAATTGCTGAACTTGAAAAATTAACACCAACTATTTTAAGGTCTATTTCTGAAATTCGTTATTCACCGACGAATGCGAATGAAGATCATCTTACTTTATATATGAACGAAGGGTACGAAGTGAGCACTACGATTCAAAATTTCGCAAAGCGTATGGAAGCTTATCCGCTTATCTTAAAAACAATTGAGCCGGGTAAAAAGGTATTAATTGATTTAGAAGTAGGGGCATATACGAAAGAATTAGGAGCGGAAGAAAAAAAAGAATAGAACGATAGTTTTTACTACGTTCCTGTAGAAAAAACGAAACGAATGTTCTATTGGATGCATCTGAATTTACAAGAATGGTTCATTTGATGAAAAAGATGTAAAAATTCTTAGATTCATACTAGGATTGGTACAAGTTTCACTTTTCTATGAGTACATCTTAGTGTAGACTTATACTTGGCGGTAATCTTTACACTTGAAATAGAATTATTTCAAGATAAGCAGTTATTCACAGTTTACTGCGATATTCTTAAATGAATGTTAAATAAAAATAAGAAAAATATAGGGTTAAAAAAGGGAAACGTATAAAGACGTTGAATATTTTTCTTATAAATAGTAAAGTTGCGATTGTTGTTCCATATATTGAGTTGTATGGTATAAATAAAGAAGGAGGTGCCAAAGAATGAACAGCAATGAAATATATGTTAGTCTTGACATCGGTACATCCAATGTTAAAGTCATCATTGGTGAAATGGTTAATGACAGCTTAAACATTATTGGTGTTGGAAATGTAAAATCAAATGGTTTAAAAAAGGGATCGATAGTTGATATAGACGAGACTGTTCGATCAATTAAAAAAGCAATTGAACAAGCTGAGCGCATGGTGGGAATCCACATTGAGCAAGTTGTAGTAGGTGTCAATGCAAACCAGGTACAGCTACTTCCTTGTCACGGAGTAGTCGCTGTTTCAAATGAAGATCGTGAAATCGGGAATGAAGATGTCTTACGCGTTCTAGATGCAGCACAAGTTGTGTCAATTGCTCCAGAACGTGAGTTTATTGATGTGGTACCTCGACAGTTCATCGTAGACGGTCTTGACGAGATTAACGATCCACGCGGGATGATCGGTGTAAGATTAGAAATGGAAGGTACACTTATAACAGGCTCGAGAACTTTACTACATAACCTACTGCGTTGTGTAGAAAAAGCAGGTCTTGAAATAGTTGATATTTGTCTTCAACCTTTAGCGGCTGCAACAGTTGCTATATCTTCAGATGAAAAACATAGAGGAGTAGCCCTTGTTGATATGGGGGGAGGATCTACAACTTTATCTATTTTTAAAGATGGAGAGTTACAAGCGACGAGCGTATTACCGTTAGGTGGAGACCATATAACGAAGGATATTGCGATTGGGTTGAAAACTTCAACAGAAAATGCAGATCAAATTAAGTTGAAATATGGACATGCTTTTTATGATACAGCATCTGAAGAAGAGATGTTTACGGTTCCTATTATGGGAAGTGATCAAACAGAACAATATTCTCAGTTGGAATTATCGGATATAATAGAGGCTCGTGTAGAGGAAATTTTAATGTTTGTTCAAGATGAAGTGCGTAAGTTAGGAGTAAAGCAAGTAGCTTCTGGCTATGTACTAACTGGTGGAATTGCTTCTATGCCGGGTGTTCTTGATCTTGCATATGATATTTTACATGAAAATGTTCGTATAGCGACTCCGGATTATATTGGTGTGCGTGAGCCCCAATATACAAGTGGAGTAGGATTAATTAAACATTCTTATCAAAAAGCTAAATTACGTGGAAAAAATGTGCAGGAAAAGCAAGAACATTTTGAACCAGTACCAGCACCAGCACCAACGCCGGTACAACAGCAACCTGCGAAACAAAAAACTCGTAATCAAAACAATAATAATCAAAATGATGACCGTATGATGTCAAAAGTAAAACGTGTATTCCGTTATTTATGGGATTAAAATTGGACACGAAAAATGAGGTTCTAGGGGGATTTCGACATGTTAGAGTTTGATACTACTCAAGATCAATTAGCGAATATAAAAGTTATCGGTGTCGGCGGTGGCGGAAACAATGCTGTAAACCGTATGATTGAACACGGTGTACAAGGTGTAGACTTTATCGCTGTGAATACTGATGCACAAGCATTAAATCTATCAAAAGCTGAAACAAAAATGCAAATTGGTGGAAAATTAACACGTGGACTTGGTGCAGGTGCAAACCCTGAAGTAGGGAAAAAAGCTGCAGAAGAAAGTAAAGAACAGATCCAAGAAGCACTTCGTGGTGCAGATATGGTCTTCGTAACTGCTGGTATGGGTGGCGGAACTGGAACTGGTGCAGCTCCAGTTGTTGCTCAAGTTGCAAAAGAATTGGGTGCATTAACAGTTGGTGTTGTAACACGTCCATTTACATTTGAAGGACGTAAGCGTGCAACACAAGCAGCATCTGGTATTGCGGCATTTAAAGAAAATGTAGATACACTTATTGTAATTCCAAACGATCGCTTATTAGAGATTGTTGATAAAAATACGCCGATGTTAGAAGCATTCCGTGAAGCAGATAACGTATTACGTCAAGGTGTTCAAGGTATTTCTGATTTAATTGCAACACCAGGTTTAATTAACTTAGACTTTGCAGACGTAAAGACAATTATGTCTAATAGAGGTTCTGCTTTAATGGGTATTGGTTCTGGTAATGGAGAAAATCGTGCTGCTGAAGCTGCGAAAAAAGCGATTTCGAGTCCATTATTAGAAACATCTATTGATGGAGCTCAAGGTGTTATCATGAACATTACGGGTGGAGCTAACTTAAGCTTATATGAAGTACAAGAAGCGGCAGACATTGTAGCTTCAGCTTCAGATCCAGAAGTAAATATGATCTTCGGTTCTGTTATTAATGAAGGATTAAAAGATGATATCGTTGTAACTGTAATTGCAACTGGTTTTGATGATAGTGCTGCGACGCAGCCACCAAAACCAATTATTCGTCCGACTGCGAATCATACGCAACAACAGCAACAGCAAGTAGCTCAACCTTCAAAACAACGTGAAGTTAAGCGTGAAATGAAACGTGAAGAGCCGGTTGTGCATGAGCGTCATACAGATTCAGATGACATCGATATTCCAGCATTCTTACGTAACCGTCGTAGACGATAAAAGAAAAGGAGCTTTCATGCTCCTTTTTTGTTTTATACAGGAAAAAGATCTGCTAAGCAGGTCTTTTTTTATTTTATCCCGCTTTAATGGGCAGTAAGACCCCCACCTCAAAATTCAGCGAAAGCAAAGAATTTAGGTGGGGGATCAACTGCCCATAAAAGTCCGATTGGTTCAACTAATAATCAGTGGGGAATGAAGAAAACCCCCACTGATTAAAGCTTCACTTTATATAATTCGATTTATCCCGCTATTTGCCGGGCAGTAAGACCCCAATCTGAAAATTTAGCGAAAGCAAAGATGTTAGGTGGGGGATGGGCTGCCCGTAAAAGCCCGATTGGTGAGGGCTGATTAAAGTTTCACTTTATATGTAAGCAAAAAAGTATAATATTTTAGTCTATGAAACATATACTTTTATTTTTTACCGACAGATTCTGTCTAGAAAGCACAAAATAACAAAAAAACACCTCCGCAAATTGACACACTTTCCTATTGGATATGCATTATACTAGTCTCAACTTAAAAAAAGAGGTGAATTGTTTGGTTGTTTACGCCGACGTTGTTTGGTTGTTAAACGCCTGCATTGATTTTCTTTTACTTTTATTAACAGCTACCGTGTTAAAAAAGAAGATCAAAAGATGGAGGCTTGTGTTAGGGGCATTTATAGGTTCAACCATTGTTATTTTTGCCTTTACTCCTTTTGCTTCTATGATGACACATCCAATTATGAAACTACTGTACTCGTTACTTATTGTGTATACAGCATTTGGGTTCACAACGTTTAGAAACTATGCACAAACTGTTTTTACTTTTTACTTTGTAACCTTTATGGTTGGTGGAGGGTTAATTGGGACTCATTTCTTTTTGCAAACGAATGAAATGGTAAATGGATTGGTTCAATCTCAATCAATTTCTTACGGTGATCCAATTAGCTGGTTGTTTGTTGTTTTTGGTTTTCCAGTAATATATTATTTTTCTAAAAAGCGTATTGAAAGCGTAGAGGTTACAAAAATACACTATGATCAAATTGTGAAATTGAAAATTCAATTAGCTGAAGAGGAACTAGAACTCGCAGGTTTAATTGATAGTGGGAACCAACTTTACGACCCGTTAACAAAAACACCCGTTATGATTATGCATATTTCATCATTAGAGCATTGCTTGCCAGCTTGGTTAACAGAACAAGTTTATTCCAAAACAGAGATTCCTCAAATACCAGAAAATGATTCTGGGTGGGCGACAAAATTACGCTTAATTCCTTTCCGAGCAGTAGGAGTAGAGAATCAATTTTTATGGGCAATTAAGCCAGACAGTGTGCAAATTTATCATGAAGGTAGCTCGATTGTAGTCAGCAAAGTATTGATTGGATTAAATACACAACAGTTGTCAACCAATGGAGAGTATCAATGTATTGTGCATCCGAAAATGTTAATTTCGCAAAAAATGGTAATTGCTTAATAATGGGAGGCGGGATAATATGATGAAATTAAAATTTTATTTAGTATACCTTTGGTATAAAGTATTGCTGAAATTAGGAATTAAGACCGATGAAATTTATTACATTGGTGGAAGTGAAGCGTTGCCACCACCATTAACGAAAGAAGAAGAGGAAGTTCTTTTGAATAAATTGCCAAAAGGAGATCAGGCAGCAAGATCGTTACTGATTGAACGCAACTTACGGTTAGTTGTATATATAGCAAGAAAGTTTGAAAATACAGGGATAAATATTGAAGACTTGATTAGTATAGGAACAATCGGCCTTATTAAAGCAGTGAATACATTTAATCCGGAAAAGAAAATAAAATTAGCAACATATGCCTCACGTTGTATAGAGAATGAAATTTTAATGCATTTGCGCCGGAATAATAAAAATCGTTCAGAAGTTTCTTTTGACGAACCGCTTAACATCGATTGGGATGGGAATGAACTTTTGTTATCAGATGTATTAGGTACAGATGATGATATTATTACAAAAGATTTAGAAGCTACTGTAGATCGTCATCTTCTAATGAAAGCATTGCATCAATTAAATGATCGTGAAAAACAAATTATGGAACTTCGGTTTGGGCTTGCTGGAGAAGAGGAAAAGACGCAAAAAGATGTGGCGGATATGCTTGGGATTTCACAGTCATACATTTCGCGTTTAGAAAAAAGAATCATAAAAAGATTACGAAAAGAATTTAATAAAATGGTGTAAAGAAAAAGACCAGCCATTATCTAGGCTGGTCTTTTTCTCTTTCGTTGTATGAGAAGAGACAACGGAAATGAAAAATGAAGAGAAAACCGCATGCATAAAATCCCCTTCAAAGGAAATACTTTACACTGTACAGCAACTCCCGATAGGAGGGAACACTTTGACGAGAAACAAAGTAGAAATTTGCGGTGTTGATACAGCTAAACTTCCCGTACTAAAAAATGATGAAATGCGTAAATTATTTCGTGAAATGCAAAGTGGAGAGATAAGCGCAAGAGAGAAATTAGTGAATGGAAACTTACGTCTTGTACTGAGCGTCATCCAAAGATTTAATAACAGAGGAGAATATGTTGACGATTTATTTCAAGTTGGTTGCATCGGACTTATGAAATCGATTGATAACTTTGATTTAGGCCAAAATGTAAAATTTTCAACGTATGCTGTGCCGATGATTATTGGGGAAATACGCAGATATTTGCGTGATAACAATCCGATTCGCGTATCTCGATCATTACGAGATATTGCGTATAAAGCGTTACAAGTAAGAGAGAAATTGATTGCAGAGAATTCAAAAGAACCAACAGCAATGGATATTGCAAAAGTGCTTGAAGTGACTCATGAAGAAATTGTTTTTGCATTAGATGCGATTCAAGATCCAGTTTCATTATTTGAACCGATTTATAACGATGGGGGAGATCCTATCTTTGTTATGGATCAGTTAAGTGATGAAAAACAAAAGGACGAGCAGTGGGTTGAAGAGTTAGCACTGAAAGAAGGGATGAAGCGTTTAAATGATCGTGAGAAAATGATTATTCGAAAACGTTTCTTTCAAGGAAAGACACAAATGGAAGTTGCAGAAGAAATTGGGATTTCTCAAGCACAAGTGTCACGTTTAGAGAAATCAGCTATTAGACAAATGAATAAAACGATTCAAGGATAAGGTTTCACCATTTATGGTGAAACCTTTTTATATGTAATATAGTTTGTCTTCGCTCATAGTAGGGAAGCTGTGTTCATATAATGAAAATAATATGGGATTAGTAGAGGGTGCTTCCTGTTAATTTGAGAAACAGTGTTTTTTCAATTCGTCATATATAAGGGAGAGGATGAAAATGATAAGAATTTCGGAGTTGCAGATGAAAGAGATAATAAATGTTTCAGATGGAAAAAGGCTTGGGAATATTGGAGACATTGAAATTGATATGAACACAGGGAAGATCGGGTCTATTATTATTTCTAAACAGGCGCGTATGTTGGGGATTTTTGGGAAGGATGTAGAAATTGTAATTCCTTGGGAGGAAATTATGAAAATTGGGGAAGATGTCATACTTGTTAGAGTAAATCCTGTTAATTCTGTAACAGAATCAATACAAACACCGACAATTTCATAAAGAATATTACAAATTCCTCTTTTTTTTTTGTTGGCATTATGAAAAAATAAAAGTATGGTAAAATAGACAGGAAGTACCATGCTTTTTTATGTTATTTTAATTAAAAGGAGCCGCTTTGTTATGAGAGAACCCTTTAAATATGTGGACGGTATACTGTATTTACAAGCGTGGAAAGAACTTGGAAACATTACTGCTGGATTTACGACAAAAGATGGTGGGGTAAGTACGGGCTCCTTTCATGCGATGAATTTAGGATTACATGTGAATGATATCGTGGAGAACGTTCATGAAAACAGACGCATTTTAGCAAATAAGTTAAAAAAACCATTAGAAAACTGGATTTGCTCTGAACAAGTTCATGATCATCATGTTGAAAAAGTAGGACAAGAGGAAAAAGGAAGTGGCGTCTATTCATATGAAGACGGCATTTCAAAAACAGATGGCATTTATACGACTAATAATGATGTTCTTCTAACATCATGTTACGCGGATTGTGTTCCACTCTATTTTTATGCGCCATCACATGGTATGATAGGACTTGCGCATGCTGGATGGAAAGGGACTGTAAAAGAGATTGCAAAGGAAATGATTCAAAACTGGAATGCAGAAGGGGTTTCAAGCGATGAAATTCATGTTGCAATTGGACCAGCAATTGGATCTTGTTGTTACGTTGTTGATGATAGAGTGTTAACAGCAGCAGAGCAAGTAGTAAACGGTTCTGTCCCTTATAAAAAAATTTCTGATGGGCAGTACGCAATTAATTTAAAAGAAATTAATCGTATATTATGTGTACAAGCAGGCATAAAAGAAGAGAATATTGTAATGTCATCTCTTTGTACAAGCTGTGAAGAACAATTGTTTTTCTCTCATCGTCGTGATCAAGGTAAGACAGGGAGAATGTTGAGTTTCATAGGTTTTAAGGAGGAAGAAAGCAAGTGACAGTACAAAAAAATTTAACAACTGTAAACGAAGCAATTAAACAATCTTGCGCACGAGCGGGACGTTCGTTGCAAGATATTAAACTCGTTGCAGTTACAAAAACGGTAGGAATTGAAAAGACAAACGAGGTAATTGAAGCTGGAATTAGTGATTTAGGTGAAAATAGAAATGAAGGTTTCTTACAGAAGTACGAACATTTCGGTAAGAAAGTGAATTGGCATTTTATTGGATCATTACAAACGAGAAAAGTAAAAGAAATCATTAATGAAATTGATTATTTACATTCGTTAGATCGACTTTCACTTGCAAAAGAAATTCAAAAACGTGCTGATAAGAAAGTGAAATGTTTTATTCAAGTGAAAACATCATCTGAAGAATCAAAGCAAGGATTGGCAATAGAAGAAACCGTTTCTTTCATTCAAAGTTTGCAAGAATTGGATAAGATTGAAGTGGTTGGATTAATGACAATGGCTCCGTTTACAGAAGAAGAGGAAGAAATCAGACGCTGTTTTAAGGAGTTACGTATGCTACAAACAGAGGTGCAGGAGCTAGAATTATTACATGCGCCATGTAAAGAATTATCAATGGGAATGTCTAATGATTACACGATTGCAATTGAAGAAGGTGCTACATATATTCGTTTGGGGACGATTTTAGTAGGAAAAGCGTAAAAGGAAGGAGAATCTTATTATGAGTTGGTCAAAAGTAAAATACTTCTTTTTTGATACACCGGAAGAAAAAGAAGCAGCTCAATATAGTTATGAAAAGGAGCAAACAGACATGAAGAAGCAGCAAGATCCGCCAGAACAACAAGATGTTACGTTTCCAAAAGCGCAACCGAAACAAAATGTTGTGAGCATTGAAACGGCAAAGCAATCTTCAAAAGTTGTTTTATTAGAACCACGCACATATTCGGAAGCGCAAGGGATTTCGGACCATTTAAAAGGTAGACGAGCTGTTGTGATTAATTTACAACGAATGTCTACTGATCAAGCTGTACGTATCGTTGACTTTTTAAGTGGTACTGTATACGCTATAGGCGGGGATATTCAAAAAATAGGACCGAAAACATTTATGTGTACACCTGAAAATGTAGATATTGTTGGTGCAATTTCAGAGTTATTCGGTGAAGAAGAAGACACAAATATAAAGAGGTGGTAATACGCCATGGAAACAGTTTTAAGGCTTTTAGTTTATGCTATCGAGATTTACTCGTGGGCACTTATTATTTACATTCTCCTATCATGGTTCCCAGGTGCAAAGGAATCAACTTTCGGAGATATTCTTGCGCGTATTTGTGAACCGTATTTAGAACCATTTCGCAGATTTATTCCGCCGCTTGGTATGATTGATATCTCTCCGCTCGTTGCGATTTTCACGTTAAAGCTTGCTACGAATGGTTTAATAAGTATATTCAACTATTTCTTATAGTAAGAGGTTAAATAAATGAGCATCTATGAACATTTCAGACCCGATGAAGAGGTCTTTGTGGATAAGGTGTTAGAGTGGAAGCAAGCAGCGGAGTACCATCAAGTGAAGTTAACAGACTTCCTTGATCCAAGACAACAACAAATTGTCACTATGGTAATAGGAAAAGGGGATGTTACTGTACAATTTGATGGTGCAACGCCACATGCAGAGCGTAAGAGAGCACTCATTTATCCGGACTATCTAGTAGTGAATGAAGAGGAATTTCAAGTAGAAGTATTGGAAATTGACTATCCTTCCAAGTTTTATACACTAGAACATAGGCAAATATTAGGTACATTTATGTCTCTTGGTTTAACGAGAGAAAAATGTGGTGATATTTTGCTTCAAGAAGATCGTGCCCAAATTGTAGTTGCCAAAGAAGTTGTATCTTATATTGAGATGAACTTACAATCTATAGGGAAAGTGAAAGTTTCCTTATCATCAGTGCAAGGAGAGAAAATTCTACAGATGCAAGAAACGTGGGGAGAGAAATCTGGAACGGTTTCTTCACTTCGTTTAGATGTTATGTTAGCTGAAATGTTACATATATCCAGACAAAAAGTACAACCTTTCATAAAAAATGGTTTAGTAAAAGTGAATTGGAAAACAGTGGAGCAAACTTCTTATGAATGTTATCCAGGAGATGTTTTTTCAGTGAGAGGATATGGACGAAGTAAATTGTTTTCTGTAGAAGGTAGAACAAAGCGCGACAAATGGAGAATTTTGTATGGTATACTAAAATGATTGGTTTTTTAGAAGGAAATCCTCCTATTTTGTCGAAGAAAAGATATAATTGAAAGAGGAAATTTAGATAACTACTTGGAGGTGGCGTTGTGCCGTTAACACCATTAGATATTCATAACAAAGAATTTGGTCGCGGATTCCGTGGCTATGATGAAGATCAAGTAAATGAGTTTCTTGATCAAATTATCAAAGATTATGAATTAGTCATTCGTGAGAAAAAAGCTTTAGAAGAAAAAGTTGCGCAATTAGAAGGGAAGTTAGATCATTTCTCTAATATTGAAGATACGTTAAACAAATCTATCGTCGTTGCACAAGAAGCAGCGGAAGAAGTAAAACGTAATGCGCAAAAAGAAGCAAAATTAATCGTACGTGAAGCTGAAAAGAATGCAGACCGTATTATTAACGAAGCGTTAGTAAAATCAAGAAAAGTTGCTTTTGATATTGAAGAGTTAAAGAAACAAGCGAAAGTATTCCGCACTCGTTTCCGTATGTTATTAGAAACACAGCTTGAAATGTTAAACAACGATGATTGGGATAAGCTAATTGAGTTAGAAGACGAAGTAGATGAACTGTTGAAAAAAGAAGAAACAGTGTAAGCTTGACGTTTTTCTCATTATTACATATAATTTTAAACAACATATTTATTAAGAAAAACGAAGATAGGGATAAGTACCTTTTTCATACCTTATATAGCGAACTGAGGATGGTGTAAGCTCAGGATAAGGAGATAATGGGGAATATCACCCTGGAGTTCCGCGCTGAACAAATAGAGTAAGCGTAGGCGTATATTCGCGTTAAGAATATAAAGAGGATTGTATACATACGTATAGGATCTACTAGGGTGGTACCGCGGGAGACTTTCTCGTCCCTTTTTGGGATGAGAAGGTCTCTTTTTTATTCCGTTTTTTAAGTGTTTCTTTTATACATGTAAGGAGGAATTGAGCATGGAGTACAAAAATACATTACTAATGCCAAAAACAGAGTTCCCAATGCGTGGGAATTTACCAAAACGTGAGCCTGCAATGCAAGAACAGTGGGCTGAAATGAATATTTATGAAAAGGTACAAGAACATACGAAAGGTCGTCCTTTATTTGTACTGCATGATGGACCTCCATATGCGAATGGTGACATTCATATGGGACATGCATTAAATAAAGTGTTAAAAGACTTTATTGTTCGTTATAAATCAATGACTGGTTACTGCGCACCATATGTACCGGGTTGGGATACACACGGTTTACCAATTGAGCAAGCTTTAACAAATAAAGGTGTAAAGCGTAAAGAAATGACAGTTGCTGAGTTCCGTAAGTTATGTGCAGAGTATGCATATGAACAAGTAGAACGTCAACGTGAACAATTTAAGTGTTTAGGTGTACGTGCAGATTGGGATAACCCATATATTACTTTAGAGCCGGCTTATGAAGCACAACAAATTAAAGTGTTTGGTGATATGGCGAAAAAAGGTTATATCTATAAAGGACAAAAACCAGTTTACTGGTCTCCAACGAGTGAATCAGCTTTAGCAGAAGCTGAAATTGAATACCAAGATAAAAAATCAGCATCTATTTACGTAGCATTCCCTGTAAAAGATGGAAAGAACGTATTAGAAGGTGATGAGAAATTCATTATCTGGACAACAACACCTTGGACGTTACCTGCAAACTTAGGTATTTCTGTTCACCCAGAACTTGAATACGCTATTGTAAAAATAAATGATGAAAAATATATTATTGCTTCTGAACTATTTGAGACAGTTGCAAAAACGTTAGAGTGGGAAAATGCTGAAGTTGTGAAAACGGTAAAAGGTAGCGAACTTGAGTACACAGTTGCAAAACATCCATTCTACGATCGTGATTCATTAGTTATGCTAGGGGATCACGTAACAACAGATGCAGGTACAGGTTGTGTTCATACAGCACCAGGACACGGGGAAGATGACTTCGTTGTTGGTAAAAAGTATGGATTAGAAGTACTTTGCCCAGTTGATGATAAAGGTGTATTAACAAATGAAGCACCTGGATTTGAAGGCTTATTCTATGATAAAGCTAACAAGCCAATTACAGAAAAATTAGAAGAAGTAGGCGCGTTACTGAAACTAACATTCATTACGCATTCATACCCACATGATTGGAGAACGAAAAAACCAATTATTTTCCGTGCGACAGCACAGTGGTTTGCATCTATTGAAGCGTTCCGTAAAGAATTATTAGAAGCTGTTGCGGAAACAAAATGGGTACCAGCATGGGGAGAAACTCGTCTTCATAATATGGTTCGTGACCGTGGTGACTGGTGTATTTCTCGTCAGCGTGCATGGGGTGTGCCAATCCCTGTATTCTATGCAGAGAATGGTGACCCAATTATTACAGATGAAACAATTAACCATGTAGCAGAGTTATTCCGTGAGCACGGTTCTAACGTATGGTTCGAGCGTGAAGCGAAAGATCTATTACCAGAAGGATTTACACATACAGGTAGCCCGAATGGTGAATTCCGTAAAGAAACAGACATCATGGATGTATGGTTCGATTCAGGTTCTTCTCACCAAGCGGTATTAGAAGAGCGCGAAGACTTACAACGTCCAGCAGATTTATATTTAGAAGGATCTGACCAGTATCGTGGTTGGTTTAACTCTTCATTATCAACAGCAGTTGCTGTAACAGGTAAAGCTCCATATAAAGGTGTACTAAGCCATGGTTTCGTATTAGATGGTGAAGGACGTAAAATGAGTAAGTCGATTGGAAACATCGTCGTACCGAAGAAAATTATGGATCAATTAGGTGGAGATATTTTACGCTTATGGGTATCTTCGGTTGACTATCAATCTGATGTACGTATTTCAGATGATATTTTAAAACAAGTAGCAGAAGTGTATCGTAAAATCCGTAACACATTCCGTTTCTTATTAGGGAACTTAGATGACTTTAAGCCAAGTGAAAATACAGTAGCTGTAGCTGAACTTCGTGAAGTAGATCGTTACATGTTAGTGAAATTAAATGACTTAATTACAAAAGTAAAAGAAGCATATGAAACATACGACTTCGCTGCTGTGTATCATGCAATTCATAACTTCTGTACAATTGATTTAAGTTCATTCTACTTAGATTTTGCAAAAGACATTTTATACATTGAAGGTGCAAACCATGAAGATCGTCGTGCAATTCAAACTGTATTATATGATGTTCTTGTTGCATTGACGAAACTTGTAACTCCAATCTTACCGCATACAGCTGATGAAGTATGGCCATACATTCCAGGTGTAACAGAAGAAAGTGTACAATTAACTAATATGCCAGAAGCTGTACAATTAGATGGTGAGGAAGCATTAAAAACAAAATGGGATGCATTTATGACATTGCGTGATGACGTATTAAAAGCGTTAGAAGTAGCTCGTAATGAAAAAGTAATCGGTAAGTCATTAAATGCAAGTATTACGCTATATCCAACTGCAGAAATGAAAGCTATGTTAGAGTCTATTAGTGAAGACTTAAAGCAATTATTCATCGTTTCTGAGTATAAACTTGGTGGCATGATGGAAGAAGCGCCAGCAGATGCGCCGAAGTATGAGCATACAGCCGTTGTTGTTGCTCAAGCAACTGGTGAAACATGTGAACGTTGTTGGGTAGTTTCAGAAACAATTGGTAAAGATGCTGAACATGAAACATTATGTGAGCGTTGTGCGACAGTTGTTAAAGAAAACTACGTAAAATAATAAAAAAACTGACTGTGCATAAGTGCAGTCAGTTTTTTTATTGACGATATATTGAAATAACTTTCACTCTCTTTCCTATGAAGGAAAAATGTGTGTGAGGTAAGCATGGAAATTTCGGACACACTAATCGTACATTGCAGCTGGGAGGAATGTACACGTGAATGAAATGTATATGGAAATCAAAGAAGAATTGCAATTGATGCGAAAAGAGTTACAAGAGAGGCTAGCTAAAGAGGTCATGCACAAATATGATACAGAGTTTAGCGAAGAGCTTGGATATGAAATGAAGGAAGAGATAAAGAAAAAACTCCTATTACATGATATAAAAGAGGACTTAAAAGATGTAGAACGTGCATTATTTAAAATGGAAATAGATATGTATGGTATTTGTGAAGAGACAGGGAGAGTAATTTCGGTAAAACAAATGAAGACGATGCCCACTGCCCGTACCATTCATGAATTTTTCTATGAAAAAGTAAATGTATGAATGCACACAACGATATTATATTACCTTTTTTTAATTTATTTTATTCTTCTATAAAGGTTCATTGTGAAAAGGTTGCAGCTATGCTAAAATTTTGAGGTACACTGTCTTTGTGGGGGAAATGAAAATGATATATTATGTAATAGCGTTATTTGTCATTGCCATCGATCAAATATCGAAATGGCTAATTGTAAAGAACATGGAATTGGGTACGAGCATTCCGATTATCGATAATGTATTATACATAACATCACATCGAAATAGAGGAGCTGCCTGGGGGATTTTAGAAAATAAAATGTGGTTCTTCTACATTATTACAGTCGTTTTTGTAGTATTTATCGTAATGTATATGCAAAAATATGCGAAAACAGACAAACTTCTAGGAATTTCATTAGGTCTAATATTAGGCGGAGCAATTGGTAATTTCATTGATCGTGTATTTAGACAAGAAGTAGTGGATTTCATTCACGTGTATATTTTCTCGTACAACTATCCAGTATTCAATATAGCTGATTCAGCATTATGTATTGGTGTTGTATTAATTATTATTCAAACATTATTAGAAGGAAAGAAAACGAAGGAGTAATTGAATGAGTGAAGTAGTACAAGTAACAGTTGCAGAAGAACAAAAAAGCGAGCGAATTGATAAATTCGTTGCAGAAATAAACAGTGAATGGTCACGTTCACAAGTACAACAATGGATTAAAGATGATGTTGTTACAGTTAATGGAAAATCGGTAAAAGTGAATTATAAAGTTAAAGAAAATGATGAAATTACAATAACGATTCCTGATCCAGAAGAGTTAGATATTCAAGCAGAAGATATGAGCTTAGAAATTTATTATGAAGATGCAGATGTACTCGTTGTAAATAAGCCACGTGGTATGGTTGTACATCCAGCTCCAGGGCATACAAGCGGTACGCTTGTAAACGGACTTATGCACCATTGTACAGATCTGTCAGGTATTAACGGTGTAATGCGTCCTGGTATTGTGCATCGTATTGATAAAGATACATCTGGACTATTAATGGTTGCTAAAAATGATGTGGCGCATGAATCACTTGTAAATCAACTTGTAGCAAAAACAGTAACAAGACGTTACAAAGCGATTGTACACGGTGTGATTCCGCATGATAAAGGAACGATCGATGCGCCAATTGGTCGCGATAAGAAAGAACGTCAAAGCATGACAGTTGATGAAAATGGTAAGAATGCTGTTACGCACTTCCAAGTGTTAGAACGCTTTAAAGATTTTACACTTGTAGAATGTCGCTTAGAAACGGGACGTACGCACCAAATTCGTGTTCATATGAAATATATTGGCTATCCACTTGCAGGAGATCCGAAGTATGGTCCGAAGAAAACATTAGACATGAATGGACAAGCACTGCACGCAGGTATTTTAGGGTTTGACCATCCTCGTACTGATGAATATATTCAGTTTGAGGCACCGATTCCAGAAGTGTTTGAAGACGCATTAAATATTTTACGGAAATAGTATTGACAAATCATAAGAAAACTGAGATACTGACAACAGTTAAATAATGATCCTTTAACACAGCCCCGTGAGGTTGAGAAGGTAACGGTTTGAAATACATAGGGTATGCTGTACCCTTTTTTCAAAAGTCCTCTCGCACACGCTGAGAGGACTTTTTTTATACCATTACTCTCACGCAAGAAAAAAAGCTTGGAGGTGTAGAGCATGCAAGAGAAAGCTGTCGTTTTAGATGACCAAATGATTCGCCGCGCTTTAACACGAATTAGTCATGAAATCGTGGAACGAAATAAAGGTGTCGATAATTGTGTTCTTGTCGGAATTAAAACTCGTGGAATTTTTATTGCACAACGTTTGGCAGAACGAATTGGTCAAATTGAAGGAAAAGAAATGGAAGTTGGAGAGCTAGATATTACGTTATATCGTGATGATCTAACACTACAATCGAAAAACGAAGAACCACTTGTAAAAGGTTCTGATATCCCTGTAGATATTACGAAGAAAAAAGTAATCCTTGTGGATGATGTATTATATACAGGAAGAACAGTTCGAGCAGCAATGGATGCTCTTATGGATTTAGGTAGACCATCACAAATCCAACTGGCGGTTCTTGTTGATAGAGGTCATCGTGAACTACCAATTCGCGCTGATTATGTAGGAAAGAACATTCCAACATCAAGTGAAGAGCGTATCGAAGTTGATTTGCAAGAGACAGATCAACAAGATCGAGTAAGCATATACGATAAGTAAAGCCCTTTTAAATGTAGTCCTGTGAGGCTGCCAAAGGGTCTTGGCTTTCATATGTCAAATTTGGCATACGAAAGTGTAGGACTCTTTGTGCACAGGCACAAAGAGTTTTTTTATTGCAAAGATTTAAACTGAAGGAGGATGTAACAATGGAACAAAGGCCAGTGTTAGACGTTAATGAAGTACCGAAACCGGGAAAATGGTTATTTTTAAGTATACAGCATTTGTTCGCGATGTTTGGATCAACAGTGCTTGTTCCGTTTTTAACAGGATTGAATCCGTCAGTAGCTTTAATATCAAGTGGATTAGGAACGCTAGCGTTTCTTCTTATAACGAAAGGTCAAGTGCCTGCCTATCTAGGATCATCATTCGCCTTTATCGCACCGATAATAACAGCGAAAACAGCAGGTGGACCTGGAGCAGCAATGCTCGGTGGTTTGTTTGCAGGACTTGTGTACATCTTAATCTCACTCGGAATTAAGAAGTCAGGATCAGAGTGGATTATGAAATTACTTCCGCCAATCGTAGTTGGTCCAGTAGTAATGGTAATCGGTCTAGCTTTAGCACATACAGCAGTTAACATGGCGATGAACGGTGCGGATGGCAAATATAGCTTTACACACTTTTCAGTAGCATTAGTAACATTAGCAATTACAATTATCTGCTCTATATTCGGAAGAGGGTTTTTCAGTATCATACCAGTATTACTGGGCATTATCGGCGGATATATCTTCGCTTACTTCCAAGGGCTAGTAAACTTAAAGCCGGTAGCTGAGGCAAAATGGTTTGTTGTACCAGATTTCACAGTACCATTTGTAACATATACTCCGGAGTTTTCGTGGAAGATTGTACTCTTGATGGTACCAGTTGCACTAGTAACAATTTCAGAACATATTGGACATCAAATTGTACTTGGAAATGTTATTAAAAGAGATTTAATTGAAAAACCAGGCTTACATCGCTCGATATTCGGTGATGGTATAGCGACATTAATCGCATCACTAATCGGTGGACCGCCGAATACAACATATGGTGAAAATATCGGTGTGCTAGCAATTACGAGAGCTTACAGCGTATACTTATTCATCGGATCAGCAGTATTCGCAATCATGTTTGGTTTTATCGGTAAGATTTCCGCGCTGATTCACTCCATACCAACACCGGTTATGGGCGGAGTATCAATCTTACTATTCGGTGTAATCGCATCAAGCGGATTACGCATGATGGTAGATGATAAAACAGACCTAAGTGACAAACGAAACTTAATGATTGCATCAGTAATATTAGTAATCGGTATTGGTGGAGCGGTACTTCATGTAGGAGAATCGTTCCAAGTAGAAGGAATGGCACTAGCAGCAATTGTAGGTGTACTGTTAAATCTACTACTACCGGAAACGAAACAAATAAAACAATCTAAGCAGATTGCTTCATAATAATAACCTTTTAATTCAGTCCTGTGAGACCGGAAAGGGTGGCTTCTTCCTTGCACCCTAGTCTCACATGACTAGGGTATTTTTATGCAAAGGTTGTTATAAAAATACAAAAGTGGTAACATAAAAATCAGAAAGATGAGGGATGACGATGAGCCATTTGTTAACGATGAGTGAATTATCGGAAGTAGAAATTTCAGAAATCCTACAAGACGCAGAAGATTTTGCGAATGGAAAAGAGAGCAAAACGACAGAGCAAACTTTTGTTGCGAACTTGTTCTTTGAGAATAGTACGAGAACGAGATTTAGCTTTGAAGTTGCTGAGAAGAGATTAGGACTTGAAGTTTTAAACTTTTCAGCGGATGCATCTAGCGTACAAAAAGGAGAAACTTTATACGATACGATAAGAACACTAGAATCAATCGGAACAAAAGCGGTGATCGTCCGCCATGAGCAAGATCGCTACTTCGATGAACTAAAAGATCAGGTGAATATCCCAATCTTAAACGCTGGAGATGGATGTGGAAACCACCCAACGCAGTGCCTACTCGATCTTCTTACAATTAAACAAGAGTTTGGAAGATTTGAAGGATTAAAGATTGCGATAGTAGGAGATGTTCGTCATAGCCGAGTAGCACGTTCTAATGCAGAAGCATTAACGAAACTGGGTGCAACAATTTACTTTGCAAGTCCAGAAGAGTGGAAAGATGAAGACAGCACATTTGGAACATACAAACCATTAGATGAACTTGTTCCAGAAGTGGATGTAATGATGTTACTTCGTGTACAACATGAGCGTCATGATCATTATGAATCAGACATTATGAAAGAGTATCATGAGAAACACGGATTAACAGTGGAAAGAGAAAAGCGTATGAAAGAAGGAAGCATTATTATGCATCCAGCTCCTGTAAACCGTGATGTTGAAATTGCAAGTGAACTTGTTGAGTGTGAGCGTTCACGCATATTTAAACAAATGGAAAATGGAGTTTACGTAAGAATGGCTGTACTAAAACGCGCCTTACCAAATGTATTAGGAGGAATGAAACATGAATTACTTGTTTAAAAATGGTCGTTATATGAATGAAGAAGGAAAAATCGTAGCAACAGATCTTCTCGTACAAGACGGTAAAATCGCTAAGGTAGCAGAAAATATTACGGCAGATAATGCTGAAGTAATCGATGTGAACGGAAAGTTAATCGCACCTGGATTAGTAGATGTACACGTACATCTTCGTGAACCAGGTGGTGAACATAAAGAAACAATTGAAACAGGTACACTAGCAGCGGCAAAAGGTGGATTCACTACAATTTGTGCCATGCCAAATACACGCCCAGTACCAGATTGCAGAGAACATATGGAAGACTTGCAAAAACGTATTAAAGAAAAAGCGCATGTCAACGTACTACCATACGGAGCAATTACAGTACGCCAAGCTGGTTCTGAAATGACAGATTTCGAAACATTAAAAGAACTTGGAGCATTTGCTTTCACTGATGATGGTGTAGGCGTACAAGATGCTAGCATGATGTTAGCTGCTATGAAGCGTGCAGCGAAATTAAATATGGCAGTAGTTGCGCACTGTGAAGAGAATACTCTTATTAATAAAGGTTGTGTACATGAAGGGAAGTTTTCTGAGAAACACGGATTAAACGGTATCCCATCAGTATGTGAATCTGTACATATTGCAAGGGATATACTGCTTGCTGAAGCGGCAGATTGTCACTATCACGTATGCCACGTAAGTACGAAAGGCTCTGTACGCGTAATTAGAGATGCAAAACGCGCTGGAATTAAAGTAACAGCAGAAGTAACACCTCATCACCTAGTGTTATGTGAAGATGATATCCCATCAGCTGATCCTAACTTTAAAATGAACCCACCGCTTCGTGGAAAAGAAGATCACGCAGCACTAATTGAAGGTTTATTAGATGGAACAATTGATATGATTGCAACTGATCATGCACCGCATACAGTGGAAGAGAAAGCGCAAGGAATTGAAAGAGCACCATTCGGAATTACTGGTTTTGAAACAGCATTCCCACTTCTATACACAAACCTTGTGAAAAAAGGAATTATTACATTAGAGCAGTTAATTCAATTCTTAACAGAAAAGCCAGCTGATACATTCGGCTTAGAAGCAGGTCGCCTGAAAGAAGGTAGAACAGCTGATATTACAATCATTGACTTAGAACAAGAAGAAGAGATTGACCCAACAACATTCTTATCAAAAGGAAAAAATACACCATTCGCAGGTTGGAAATGCCAAGGATGGCCGGTAATGACAATCGTTGGTGGTAAGATCGCATGGCAAAAGGAGAGTGCATTAGTATGAAAAGACAACTTATCTTAGAAGATGGAACAGTATTAATTGGAAAAGGTTTCGGAGGAGAAATTGAAAAGTCAGGTGAGGTTGTATTCACAACAGGAATGACTGGATATCAAGAAACATTATCTGATCCATCATATTGCGGTCAAATCGTAACATTCACGTACCCATTAATCGGAAACTACGGCATCAACCGTGACGATTTTGAATCGATTCACCCATCTGTAAATGGTTTAATCGTAAACGAAATTTGTGATCACCCATCAAACTTCCGTAATGAAATTTCATTAAATGATTACTTAAAAGAAAGAAATATCCCAGGATTAGCAGGAATTGATACGAGAAAATTAACGAGAAAAATTCGTCAATACGGTACATTACGTGGACGTCTATGTAACATGGATGCAGATGTAGAATACATCGTGAGCCAATTAAAAGCGACAGTATTTACAGATCACGTGAAACGCGTATCAACGAAAGATCCATACCCAAGCCCAGGCCGTGGACACCGAGTTGTACTTGTAGACTTCGGAATGAAACATGGCATTTTACGAGAATTAAATAAACGTGACTGTGATGTAATTGTAGTACCTTACAATACGACAGCAGAAGAGATTTTACGTCTTAGCCCAGATGGAATTATGTTAAGTAACGGACCTGGAGATCCGAAAGATGTACCAGAAGCAATTGAAATGTTAAAAGACATTATCGGTAAAGTTCCTTTATTCGGAATTTGCTTAGGACATCAACTATTCGCTCTAGCATCTGGTGCGAATACAAGTAAGTTAAAATTCGGTCACCGTGGTTTAAACCATCCAGTAAAACATCTTGCAACTGGAAAAGTAGCAATTACATCTCAAAATCATGGTTACGCAGTAGAAGAAGAATCAGTTGGAAATACAGAACTTGAAATTACACATGTCGCTTTAAATGATGGAACAGTAGAAGGTCTTCGTCATACGAAGTTCCCAGCATTTACAGTGCAATACCATCCAGAAGCTTCAGCAGGACCAGAAGATGCAAATGATTTATTCGAAGATTTCTTAGAAATGATTGAAAACTTCAAGAAAGAAGGGGAAGAGTTATGCCAAAACGCCTAGACATTAACACAATTTTAGTAATCGGATCAGGACCAATTGTAATTGGGCAAGCAGCAGAGTTTGACTACTCTGGTACACAAGCTTGTCAATCTCTTAGAGAAGAAGGTTACAAAGTAATCCTTGTTAACTCTAACCCAGCAACAATTATGACAGATACTGCAACAGCAGATAAAGTATATATAGAACCATTAACATTAGAATTCGTAAGCCGTATCATTCGTAAAGAACGTCCAGATGCAATCTTACCAACATTAGGTGGTCAAACAGGTCTAAATATGGCTGTTGAACTTGCGAAATCAGGCATACTTGAAGAGTGCGGAGTTGAAATTTTAGGAACAAAATTATCAGCAATCGAACAAGCGGAAGATCGTGATTTATTCCGTACACTAATGCAGGAATTAAATGAACCAATTCCATCTAGTACCATTATTCATACGCTAGAAGAAGCACATGAATTTGTAAAAGAAATTGGTTATCCAGTTATTGTTCGCCCAGCATTTACGATGGGGGGAACAGGTGGCGGAATCTGTAGTAATGAAGAAGAACTAATTGAAATCGTATCAGGTGGTTTAAAACATAGCCCAGTAACACAATGTTTATTAGAGAAGAGCATTGCTGGTTGTAAGGAAATTGAATATGAAGTAATGCGTGATTCGAATGATAACGCGATTGTAGTATGTAACATGGAAAATATCGATCCAGTTGGGGTTCACACAGGTGATTCTATCGTTGTAGCACCGAGCCAAACATTAAGTGACCGTGAGTATCAAATGTTACGAAACACTTCATTACGAATTATTCGCGCATTAGGAATTGAAGGTGGATGTAACGTTCAGCTTGCACTTGATCCACATAGCTTCCAATACTATGTAATCGAAGTAAACCCGCGTGTAAGTCGTTCATCTGCACTAGCATCTAAAGCAACTGGATATCCAATTGCGAAATTAGCGGCGAAAATTGCAGTTGGCTTAACATTAGATGAGATTATAAACCCAGTAACACAAAAAACATACGCTTGCTTCGAGCCAGCATTAGACTATGTTGTTTCAAAAATTCCACGCTGGCCATTTGATAAGTTTGAATCAGCAAACAGAACACTTGGTACGCAAATGAAGGCAACTGGTGAAGTTATGTCAATCGGACGTAACTTAGAGCAATCATTATTAAAAGCGGTTCGTTCTTTAGAACTTGGCGTTTATCACTTAGAGTTAGAGCATTTAAAAGAACTTGATAAAGAGACAATGAAAAAACGCATTATAAAAGCTGATGATGAGCGACTGTTTATTGTAGCAGAAGCAATTCGCCAAGGTGTAACGAAAGAAGAAATCAACGATTGGTGTGAAATGGACTTCTTCTTCTTACAAAAAGTTGAAAATATCGTAAACATGGAATGCGAAGTAAAAGCGAATGTAGGAAATATGGAAGTACTACAAACTGCGAAAGAAATGGGCTTCAGCGATCACTACATTGCAGCAGCTTGGAACAAAACAGAGCGTGAAATTTACGATATGCGTAAAGAAAGCAATATAACTCCTGTTTATAAAATGGTAGATACTTGTGCGGCAGAGTTTGAATCTGCAACACCATACTACTACAGCACATATGGTGACGAGAATGAATCGGTTAGAACAGATCGTAAGAGCGTTGTCGTACTAGGATCTGGTCCAATCCGTATCGGTCAAGGGGTTGAGTTTGACTATGCAACAGTTCACTCAGTATGGGCAATTAAAGAAGCTGGATATGAGGCAATTATTGTTAATAATAATCCAGAAACAGTTTCAACAGACTTCAGTATTTCTGACAAATTATACTTTGAACCATTAACGATTGAAGATGTAATGCACATTATCGATTTAGAAAAACCAGAAGGTGTTATCGTTCAGTTCGGTGGACAAACGGCAATTAACTTAGCTGCTAAATTAGAGGCTCACGGTGTGAAAATCTTAGGAACATCACTTGAAGATTTAGACCGCGCAGAAGATCGTGATAAGTTTGAAGCAGCGCTAACACAGCTTGGTATCCCGCAACCAGTTGGTAAAACAGCAACGACTGTAGAGCAAGCAGTAGCAATCGCTGACAAAATTGGTTACCCAGTATTAGTAAGACCATCTTACGTACTAGGTGGACGCGCGATGGAAATCGTATATCGTCAAGAAGAACTGCTGCACTACATGAAAAATGCGGTTAAAGTTCACGCAGATCACCCAGTATTAATCGATCGTTACATGGTTGGTAAAGAAATTGAAGTAGATGCAATTTCAGACGGTGAGAATGTATTCATTCCAGGTATTATGGAACATATTGAACGCGCTGGAGTTCACTCTGGTGACTCAATTGGAGTATATCCACCACAAAGCTTATCTGAAAAATTAAAAGAACAAATTATTGAACATACAATTGCACTTGGAAAAGGATTAAACATTGTTGGATTACTAAATATCCAGTTTGTAGTATTCAAAGATCAAGTGTACGTAATTGAAGTAAATCCACGCGCGAGCCGTACAGTACCGTTCTTAAGTAAAATTACAGGTGTACCAATGGCGAACGTTGCAACGAAAGTTATTTTAGGGCAAGACCTAGTAGAGCAAGGATACGGAACGGGTTATCACCCAGAAGAGAAAGAAGTGTATGTAAAAGCACCGGTATTCTCATTTGCGAAGCTACGTTCAGTTGATACAACATTAGGACCTGAAATGAAGTCAACAGGGGAAGTAATGGGGAAAGACTTAACACTTGAAAAAGCATTATACAAAGGGTTAGTTGCTTCAGGAATTAACATCCCAACGCACGGATCAGTAATCATTACTGTAGCGGATAAAGATAAAGAAGAGGCAATGGAAATTGCAAAACGTTTCCACGAAATCGGCTATAACTTATTAGCAACAGCTGGAACAGCACAATCGTTAGCAGAGCAAAACATTCCAGTGCAAGTTGTAAATAAAATTGATTCGGAAGAATACAACTTACTTGATATTATCCGTCAAGGAAAAGCACAGTTTGTAATCAATACATTAACAAAAGGCAAACAACCAGCGCGTGATGGTTTCCGCATTCGCCGTGAATCAGTAGAAAATGGTGTGGCTTGCTTAACATCACTTGATACAACGAGAGCAATCTTACGAGTACTAGAATCTATGACATTCTCAGCTCATTCAATGAAAGAAATTACGCAAACGAAGCGTCACGAGGTGGTACATGCATGATGCAAAAGCAAAATATGATCGTCGTTAACCAAAAAGAAATCGCAAAAAACATTTACGAATTAGTGCTTCAAGGGGATCTAGTGCAGCAAATGAACGATCCAGGGCAGTTTGTACACATTAAGGTAGCAGAGGGCATTACGCCCCTTCTGCGCCGCCCAATTAGTATTTGTAATGTCGATCAAGACAAGAACGAATTTACAATGCTATATCGTGCGGAAGGACAAGGAACAAAAACATTAGCGAAAAGAAAACAAGGCGAACTTGTAGATGTGTTAGGCCCACTTGGACATGGTTTTCCTGTAGAAGAAGCAGAAGCTGGACAAACGGCTCTATTAGTTGGAGGGGGAATTGGTGTACCACCACTATATGAATTGTCACAGCGTCTTGTAGCAAAGGGAGTACGCGTTATTCACATCTTAGGTTTCCAAACGAAAGATGTTGTCTTCTATGAAGAGAAATTCGCAGAGCTTGGTGATACGTATGTTGCAACAGTTGATGGTACGCATGGTACAGAAGGCTTTGTAACAGATGTAATTGATAGCTATGGAATCGACTTTGACATTCTATACTCATGTGGACCTTTAGCGATGCTTCGTGCATTAGAAGGACGCTATAAAGAGAGAAAAGCCTACATTTCATTAGAAGAGCGTATGGGCTGTGGCATTGGAGCATGTTTCGCCTGTGTATGCCATTTACAAGCAGATCCGAGTGGACATTCTTACAAGAAGGTGTGTAGCGACGGACCAGTATTTCCAATCGGGGAGGTTGTACTATGAACAGATTGCAAGTTGAATTACCAGGGTTATCATTAA
The DNA here is from genome assembly GCF_051915365.1 of Bacillus cereus group sp. MYBK79-1. Lineage (NCBI taxonomy): Bacteria > Bacillati > Bacillota > Bacilli > Caryophanales > Bacillaceae > Bacillus > Bacillus cereus group sp. MYBK79-1. The sequence continues at coordinate 154,962 of NZ_JBQAEO010000005.1, forward strand.
AAAATCCAATCATCCCAGCATCTGGTTGCTTCGGATTTGGTCGTGAGTATGCACAGTTCTATGATTTAAGTGTACTTGGATCAATTATGATTAAAGCGACAACAGAACAGCCTCGTTACGGAAACCCAACACCTCGTGTTGCGGAAACACCAGGCGGAATGCTAAATGCAATCGGGCTTCAAAATCCTGGATTAGAAAAGGTAATGAATTCTGAATTACCTTTTCTCGAGCAATTTGATCTTCCGATTATTGCAAATGTTGCAGGCTCACAAGCTGAGGATTACGTAGCGGTTGCAAAGGAAATTTCTAAAGCGCCTAATGTCCATGCACTAGAATTAAATATTTCTTGTCCGAACGTAAAAACAGGTGGTATCGCCTTTGGTACAAATCCTGAAATTGCTGCTGATTTAACGAAGCGAGTAAAAGAGGTTTCTGAAGTACCTGTATACGTGAAGTTGTCACCGAACGTGGCAAACATTGTGGAAATTGCAAAAGCGATTGAAAATGCAGGTGCAGATGGTTTAACGATGATTAATACATTGCTTGGTATGCGTCTAGATTTAAAAACAGCTAAACCAATTTTAGCAAACCGTACAGGCGGATTATCAGGTCCTGCGATTAAGCCAGTAGCGATTCGTATGGTACATGAAGTAAGCCAAGCGGTTAACATTCCAATTATCGGAATGGGTGGCATTGAAACAGCGGAGGATGTAATTGAATTCTTCTATGCAGGCGCAAGCGCAGTTGCAGTAGGTACAGCGAACTTTATCGATCCGTTCGTATGTCCGACAATTATTGAAGAGTTACCAGCATTACTAGATGAATTAGGATTTGATCACATTTCGGAATGTCAAGGAAGGAGCTGGAAGCAAATATGTCACAGTCGTTAATTGTTGCACTAGATTTTCCGGGGAAACAAGATGTAGAACAATTCTTGCGCCACTTTGAAGGGGAAGAGTTATTTGTCAAAGTTGGTATGGAGTTATTCTACAAAGAAGGCCCTGCGATTATTACGTACTTAAAAGAAAAAGGACATAAGATTTTTCTAGATTTAAAACTTCATGATATTCCGAATACAGTAAAAAGCGCTATGCGTAGCCTAGCTAGTCTAGATGTTGATATGGTAAATGTTCATGCTGCTGGGGGAAGCAGTATGATGAAAGCTGCGATTGAGGGATTAGAGGAAGGTAAGCAAGAAGGAAAAGAGAGACCGATTTGTATTGCAGTTACACAACTAACAAGCACTTCGGAAGCTATGATGAAAAAAGAGATCGGTATTGAGAAAACGTTAGAAGAAGCGGTTGCTCATTATGCAAAACTAACGAAAGAAAGTGGACTTGATGGCGTTGTTTGTTCAACGCTTGAAGTTCCAAAATTACGTGAAGTATGCGGAAACGCATTTGTAACAGTAACACCGGGGATTCGTCTTGCAAGCGATGATGTAAATGACCAGGTGCGCGTAGCAACACCGAAACGTGCGAGGGAACTTGGCTCAAGCTATATCGTAGTTGGACGTAGTATTACAAAAGCAGAAAATCCGCTTGAAGCGTATAAAACAGTAAAACAACAGTGGGAAGGTGTAACAGTATGAAAAAAGAAATCGCATCGCATTTATTAGAAATTGGAGCAGTATTTTTACAACCGAATGATCCATTCACATGGTCTTCAGGTATGAAATCACCAATTTATTGTGATAACCGCTTAACTTTATCTTATCCAAAAGTACGTCAAGCAATTGCAGCTGGATTAGAAGAGTTAATTAAAGAGCACTTCCCAACTGTAGAAGTTATTGCAGGAACAGCAACTGCTGGTATTGCGCACGCTGCATGGGTAAGCGATCGTATGGATTTACCAATGTGCTACGTACGTAGTAAAGCAAAAGGTCACGGTAAAGGGAACCAAATCGAAGGAAAAGCTGAAAAAGGTCAAAAAGTAGTAGTAGTAGAGGACCTAATTTCAACTGGCGGTAGTGCAATTACATGTGTAGAAGCACTTCGCGAAGCTGGCTGTGAAGTATTAGGGATCGTATCAATCTTCACATACGAGCTAGAAGCAGGAAAAGAAAAACTAGAATCAGCTAACGTAGCATCATACTCTTTAAGCGACTACAGTGCATTAACTGAAGTAGCGGCAGAAAAAGGTATGATCGGACAAGCTGAAACGAAAAAATTACAAGAGTGGCGTAAAAATCCAGCAAACGAAGCTTGGATCACAGCGTAACACGAAAAAAACGACCGCGGGGGAACGCGGTCGTTTTTTATATCATTGTTATAATTTCATGTAAAGAACAGATAGTAGGAACTTCACATTTGCGTTGCAAGTTCTCCCGATTTAACCATATCCCTTGCATTCCAGCTGCTGTACTACTACTTGCATCTGTTTCTAATCGATCACCAATATAATAGCAATCTTTCATTTCAAGATTCGATTGTAATACAGCTCTTTGAAAAATTTCAGGGTTTGGTTTCGATATACCAAGTTCACTAGAAGTAAATATGCATTTGAAATATTGTAGAATGTTTAGAGCAATTAATTTTTCGACTTGTTGTTTATAGTCACCATTACTAATGATACTTAATGAGTACCCTTTTTGCTGCAAGGTTTGTAATGTAAAGTGTACATCTTCAAACACGGCCCAGTTGTTCTTATATAGTTCTATATATTGATTGAATCTGTGTTGAGATTCCTCGAGTGATAGGTTTACTCCATATGTTTTAAATAAATGGTGGATTCGCATCCTTTGTTGTTCTTGAAAAGATAATTCCTTGGATAAAAATTTGTTGAAATATACTTCTGATAATTCATGCCAGACTTCCATTGCCTCTAATTCATTGCCTGAAAAAATAGTATTATATATTTGAAAAAAATCTATAATACCATTTTTTTCAGCCGTGTCGTAATCAAGTAAAGTTCCATCAATATCAAAGAAAATCATATAATAATCTCCTTGCTAACAACTATTTAGCGTTTTCTGCAACTTCATAGCCTCTTACAAACAATAGCGTCATATAAGAAACAATAAATGAGAAGATGCTGTACATGCCAACCCAAAAGAAAAATTTTGGAGTAAAGGCGATCACACCTATTATTAAAAAACTAGCAAACGTTACAATCGGCATTACGTAATACGTTTTCGTCTTGCGGGTTCCAATAACAGAAATGATAAAGATAAGTAATGGACAAATTAATAAGACGAAAATCAATTCATTCATAGTTATGTCCCCTTTTCGAATTGAAGTAATCTGTTTCTCGTAAACGTTTTGGAATAAATGCTCTCCTAATATAACTTCGCTAACATATATATAATCCCTTTTGAAAGTCTGTAATAAATGATGAACTTTACAATGAAAAACGTAAGCAAGAGAACACTTGCTTACGTTATAGAATAAACATCGCGACGATTGTGGTGACGATTAAGCCAATTACAACTGGTAAAAAGTTTCGGCGAGCAAGTTCAAACGGATCTACTTTACAAATGGCAGCGGCAGGAATAAGCGCCCAAGGAATTAAAGTCCCGCCCCCGGTCCATATGGCTGCAATTTGCCCGAGTGCTGTTAATGTTGCTGTTCCATGTCCAAGTGCTGTTCCGAAAAGATTGGCAATCGAACCGGCAAGTGATATACCGGAAAAGCCAGATCCATCTAAGCCTGTTATGACGCCAACGATAGTTAATGTTCCCGCTGATACATATTGGTTTAAAGGAACAGTTTGAGATAAGGCGATTCCTAAGTCGTTAATGATTCCATGTGAACCTTTCGGTAAATAGTCTCCGATAATTTTTACAAAACCGCTATCTCCTAAATAAAAGAGTGCAGCAATTGGAATAACTGGGCCGAAAATTTTAAATCCAAATTGGAGCCCTTCTATAAAATAATCGGTCGTTTTATTCAGTCCATTTCCTTTATAAGCGATGAGGGAAATAATGATAATCATAATAACAGTCGTCCCGCCGATAAGTGCAGTTGCGTCGCTTCCTTGTAGTTTAAATTGAATCATGCAAAGAATATCGATGGCATATACGATTGGAATGCAAATAGCAAGCCATTTTTTTGTTTGAGGAGATAATGAAGTGAGCGATTTAGAAGACTCGGTTGATGGGATAGATTCTTGTATAGATAATCCTGTATGAAATTCTTTTCGTAAGAAGAAAAATGCGACGGAAGTTGTCACAATACCCATAATAATTACGAGGGGAACACTGGCAGAAACAACGCTGGAAACAGGAAGACCAGCAGCGTCAGCGGTTAATTTCGGTGCGCCTTGAATAACGAAGTCCCCAGATAAGGCGATGCCGTGCCCGAATAAGTTCATAGCAATGGCAACTCCAATTGGCGGAAGCCCGACGCGTACAGCGACGGGTAATAAAATAGCTCCCATTAAGGCGACAGCTGGAGAAGGCCAAAAGAAGAAAGAAATAGTCATCATTAAAAGGCCGATAATCCAGTAGGCGAGGGTAGGGGTACGAATCATCTTTGTAAATGGTGAAATCATCGTATCATTTATGCCGGTATGAACGAGTAGATTACTCATTGATACGATAATGGAGATGATTAATATAGTTGGTAATAGTTCAGTAATGGCGTAAATGAAACTTTGAAATATCCCGCTAATAGCAAGAGGGATAGAACTTGTAGCGGTTAATGCTAATAAAAAGATAAAAACGATACAAATAACCGTCGTATCTTTCCGGAGAATAAAAAAAGTAATAATAGTGAGTAAACAAAGAATATAGAGAGCATGCAACAGCGTTAATTCAACCCCCATAACATTCACATCCTTTAGGCATTCGTGTAGTTTATTGTATGAAAGCAGTGAAAGTATGTGAGTATAGGAAAAAGAAAAAAGTGAAATTTCATGTACTGTAATGGTAAGAACGATAAATGGATGTTACAATACAATTAATCCTAAAAATGGAATTAAAGGAGGGCTTATGCGCAAAAAAATTGGATTTTGGGGATTTATTATATCTTGTAGTCTATTAATCATTTTAAATCTGTTTACAAACAATGAATGGATCAGTATCATACCTGTTTTCGGGTTTGTTTTTGTACTGTTGTATAACTGGGATGATATGAAACAATATAGTAAGAAAAGCATCGGAATTATGATAGGTATCATTGTTGTTTGCTCATTTTTCGTAGGGTTTATTTTAATAGAAGGGCAGAAGCAAATGGAGAAAATGTCTATTTTTCAACAATGGATGTCGTCTGCAAAAGGTCTTTATATTGTCATTGTAGTTGTTATTGTTCTAAGAATTGTTATAAGTATAGCAAGTTACATATTAAAAGAGAAGTAGAATGGGGAGTATGAATGAGAGAGAAAATAGGTTACTATGGTGTGCTTGTTTGTTTACTGTTATCTGTTATTTCAGGGCAATTTCTTAAAAGTGAATGGATACCAGTTATATTATGTATAGGAGTATTGATTTTTGCACCTATGTATCGCTGGAATGAATGGAAAGCATATAGCAGAAAAAAGAAAATTGTTTTCAGCATCGAGTTTGTCATTATAATTAGCACAATTCCGTTTTTGTTATTGAAAGGAAATGAGATAATAGATGGAATTGCAATGTTTCAAGGGTGGTTGTTTATTGCGAAATTGCTATATTTAATATGCATTTTAATAGTGGTAGCGGTAGTCGCTAAAAAAGTAAACGAAAAGTTATTCGTTAATGAATAAAAGAAAATGCCACCTTATTCGGTGGCATTTTCTCATTTTACTGAACGAGCTTTTTGCATCTTTTTAACTAAACGAATTTGTCCGCGATGATTGATTTCATCTTCAAAAACGTGAAACCATTTAAAGTAGTTGTTTGCAGGTTTGTCATACCAAAAGTCTGTCGTTTTAAATAACCATTCATCAGGTAACGATTGAAAAGTCTCGATCGTTTTGGAACGTACTTCTTGTAATGTATTTATGTAAAAATCTATAGAGTTTCCTTTTATTTGCTCGCGTCCAAGATCTCCTAACTCAATAGCAGGTAACCAACGTTCTAACTCAGCCTCCGTTGGTTCACGGTCTTCAAAAGTATGAATTTGGTAGTAAAATTCAATAGCGGCCATATGATACAATAACATGCCAATTGAATTTGCTTCCTCATCATATAAATAATCAAGTTCTTTAATGGTTAAACCTTCCACCGCTTGCATTGTTGTATAGCGAGCGTAATTCATCATGGAAACAAGTTTGGAAAGTTCAGGATGTAAACCATCTATCTTGTCGATTACAAAGTTCAATTAAAATTCCCCCTCTTTAAACGATTACTCCAGAGAAAGAATTCTATGTGCAGAGAAAAACTCCTTTTACAAAAAGTTCATGATTTTAACAAGGAATAACAATTAGTTCTCGATTTGATTTTGTAATCACTTCATATCCGTCTTTTGTAATGACGATATCGTCTTCAATTCTACAACCACCCCAGTCTGGTATATAAATACCAGGTTCAACGGTAACAACCATACCTTCTTCTAAAGTAGCCTTACTTTCTTGGGATAGGCGAAGAGGTTCATGTATTTCTAACCCAAGACCATGACCGGTAGAGTGTCCAAAATATTGACCGTATCCATGTTCTGTAATGTAATCTCTCGTTATATCATCGATACTTTTCGCAGTTTCTCCAGGCTTAATCGCTTCAGTCCCACGTTTTAACGCTTCTCGTACAACATTGTATATTTTTTTGAATTCTTCGGATGGTTCTCCGATTGCCACAGTACGTGTTATATCGGAACAATATCCGTCGTAAAGTGCACCGAAATCTAATGTAACGATGTCGCCTCGTTCGATTATTTTATTTGATGCAACTCCATGAGGAAGAGAAGAACGAACGCCAGAAGCTACAATAATTTGGAATGAAGAGGATGTAGCCCCTTTTTTCCGCATGAAAAATTCTAACTCATCTCGTACATCATTTTCACTTATTCCTGGTTTTAGAAACGTAAGAATGTGGTGAAATGCTTCGTCAGCAATATTAGCTGCGATTTTCATTGTTTCTATTTCAGGCATGTCTTTAATAATACGAATATTTTCGATGATTTCGCACACTTGAACCATTTCCGCATGTACGTATTTTTGTAAGTTTTTATATTGTTGCAATGTCATGTTATTTTCTTCAATTCCAAGCTTTTGAATGTTTAATTTCGATACTTGATGTGCAATTTCTTTTTCTAAATTTCCTTTATGCATAATAATTTCAGCATCTTTTATTTGTGATTTCGCTTGATCTACATAGCGAAAATCAGTTATAAAAACAGCCTTATCCGCAGAGAGTAAGACGACGCCAGCACTACCTGTAAAGCCTGTTGCATATTGGCGGTTTTCTTTTTTTGTAATCAGTAATCCGTCAATTTCATAGTTTTGTAGTTGATTTTGGATTTTATTAATTTTTAAAGTCATGTTAATTCCCCCTATTCACAGTATTGAATAAAGCAAATAGCGTGCCAAAGTATAAATTGTATAGAAAATAAAGAAATAGTCAGCTATTTGTGGGAAGCATGCCACTTATGAAATCCAGATTGCTTTAAATTAATAGGGAATAAAAAACATTAATTTGAGATGTGTTTACATACTGTAAAGAAATTTATACAGAGATGGAATGACACTGTCAATTTTTTTGAAAATATATAAGATGACAAAAGAAAGATGTTACGAATTAGTTAATGGATATATGAATTAAATAGAATGAAAAAATGCGTTGCTTATAAGCAACACATTTTTTATTTACGCTTTTAATTTCATTACAGTATCAGCATCAGGTGTTACATATACGGTTTGCTGATTGTCGTACGTAACAAAACCAAGTTTTGCACCACTCGGTTTTTTGACATGGCGTATTTTGGTGAAATCTACAGGAACAGAACTAGAATCTTTTGCTTTACTGAAATAGGCAGCGATTTTAGCAGCTTCTAACACAGTTTCTTCGGTAGGTTCAAGAGAACGAATGACAACATGAGACCCAGGGATATCTTTCGTATGTAACCAAATTTCATCACGGCGGGAGAATTTCGTTGTTAAATAATCGTTTTGTTTATTGTTTTTACCAACGAAAATCTCTGTGCCATCACTTGCTAAATATTTATCTAATACTGGTTTAGTAGGCTTTTTCTTTGCGTTTTTCGTTTTACGATTGCGCATATAACCTTCTTCAGCTAATTCTTCACGAATTTCTTCAATATCTTTTGAAGAAGCAGCTTCCATTTGTTGAAGTAAGCTATCAAAATAAAGAATTTCTTCATTTGTTTTTTCGATTTGTTCTTCTACAACAACTACTGAGTTTTTCGCTTTTTGGTACTTTTGGAAATAGCGTTGCGCGTTGTCAGATGGTGTTTTTAAAGGATCTAATGTAATTTTTACAGTTCCGCCATTTTCGTCGTAATAGTTAACGACTTCAATATCTTTATCCCCTTTTTTCAAAGCGTACATGTTGGCTGTAAGTAGTTCTCCAAATAGTTGATATTTATCTGCTTTTCCGGCATCTTGTAATGTTTTTTCTAGTTTAATGAGTTTTTTCTCATTTTTATTTTTTTCGTTTTGCATAAAGCGCTCTAAATCATGAGCTTGCTGTTTTACACGGTCGCGCTCTGCTTTTCCGAAAAAGAAACGGTCTAGCAATTCACTAACAGATGAGAACGTCTTGTCTGCTCCTTGCAAGTGTGCAAGAGGGAAAAGGTAGAAGAATTCTTTCCCATTTGCAGTAGTCATCGTTGGTGAATATGTATGAGTTAATAATGGTTTTTGTATGGAGAAAAATGCGTCTGCTAATGCCTTTTCATTTACCATACCAGCTTTTTTCACTACTTCCTTTGCGAATAATGGTGATATTCCCGTAAAGGTGCCGACAAGCTGTTTATCCATGTTTCCAGATAGAAAGTCTAGAGGTCTAATAAATTCCTCGTTTGTTTCAATTTGAAGTGGGTTAATTTTATGTTGTGCTGGTGGCGCAACATATTCAGCTCCAGCATATACAGTTCGATGTCGGTTTACGGCTAAAGAAACGTGTTTTAAGCTATCTAAAATATTGTTTGTTTTTGTGTCTACTAAAATGATGTTACTATGTCGTCCCATTATTTCAATTACTAATGTTTTTATTGATTCATCACCAATTTCATTTCTGCTTCGCACAGTAATTTGAATAATGCGCTCTAAATCAATTTGTTCAATTTTTTCAATGAATCCACCTTCTAAATGCTTACGAAGAAGCATACAAAACATTGGCGGAAGTGCAGGTGAATCGTAATTTTGATTTGTTAAGTGTAAACGTGCATATGTCGGATGAGCGGAAAGAATTAGTTTTTGATTTTTCCCGTTTGCTCGAATATGTAATAAAATCTCGTATTTTGAAGGTTGATATATTTTGGAAATTCTTCCTGTGTAAAGAGAATTTGCAATTTCATGTGTAATTGCTCTTGTAAATAATCCATCGAATGCCATAAATGAACACTCCTTTCTAACTAAAAGTTAATTATAGCATTTTTTTGGACGAGGCTGAATAAGCTTTCAATAGAGTATGTCTGGAATCAGGAGGTCGATAGCGGGATGAACTGGTATGGAATGCGCGCACACGAAGTGGAAGAAAGAACGAATACGAATGTGAAGGTTGGACTTACAGAGAAGGAAGCAGAAGGGCGAATAAAAAAATTTGGTACAAATGAATTAGATGAAGCCAAAAGGCCTTCTGCACTGATGGTATTTTTGGCGCAGTTTAAAGATTTTATGGTACTTGTTTTATTTGGTGCAACAATAGTTTCGGCTTTTTTAGGGGAATACATTGATTCTATTGCGATTGTTGCGATTGTTATTATCAATGGTATTCTTGGCTTTTTTCAAGAAAGAAAGGCTGAAAAGTCACTGGAAGCTTTAAAAGAGCTAGCCGCCCCGCAAGTTACTGTAATGCGGAATGGAAAGTGGGTAAAAGCACCGTCTAAAGCACTTGTTTTAGGTGATGTCATTAAATTTTCTAGTGGTGATCGTATTGGGGCGGATGTACGTCTTGTTGAGGCATCAAGTTTATATATCGAAGAATCAGCTTTGACAGGAGAGTCAGTACCGGTGCAGAAGAAGATAGAAGCTCTGCAGGGGCAAGATGTTTCAATTGGTGATCAAAAAAACATGGCTTTTATGGGTACGATGATTACACGAGGAGCTGGAACAGGGGTCGTTGTAGCAACTGGTATGAATACAGCGATGGGCCAAATTGCAAATATGTTACAAAATGCAGAGCAAATGGAAACACCACTGCAAAGAAGATTAGAGCAACTCGGGAAAATATTAATTATTGTGGCTCTTATTTTGACAGCGCTTGTCGTATTAGCCGGTGTGTATCAAGGGAATGAAGTGTATCACATGTTTTTAGCAGGAGTGTCACTAGCTGTTGCTGCGATTCCTGAAGGATTACCAGCAATCGTTACAGTAGCTTTATCGCTTGGTGTACAGCGTATGATTAAAAAGAGAGCAATTGTAAGGAAGTTACCAGCGGTAGAAACGTTAGGATGCGCTTCTGTTATATGCTCTGATAAAACAGGAACAATGACGCAAAACAAAATGATGGTAACACATATGTGGTCAGGTGGAGAGTTATGGAAAGTGACGGGTCAAGGGTACGAACCTAATGGCTCTTTTTTGAAAGGTGAAAAAGAATGTGATCCAGCTAAAACAAAAGCATTGTATCAACTACTCACATTTGGTTCACTATGTAATAACGCAAATATTATTCAAAAGAAAAAGGCGTATGTATTAGATGGAGATCCAACTGAGGGAGCACTAGTAGCTGCAGCAATGAAAGCGGGGATAACGCGTGAGGCACTGAAAGGGAAATTTGAAATTATTCGTGAATTTCCATTCGATTCAACTCGAAAAATGATGAGTGTTATTGTGCGAGATAGAGAGGGGAAAAAGTTTCTTGTTACGAAGGGAGCACCAGATGTCCTCCTTCAAATGAGCCAAACGATTTTATGGGGGGATAAGCAACAACCGATAAGTGAGTTGTATAGAAAAGAAGTACAGGCGGCTATTCATAGTTTAGGTAGTCAAGCGCTTCGAACAATTGCAGTTGCATTTAAGCCATTAAAAGTAACAGATTCTATTGAACATGAAAGAGACGTTGAAAAAGATTTTATGTTGGTCGGGATACAGGGAATGATTGATCCGCCAAGACCAGAGGTAGAACAGGCTGTAAAAGAGTGCAGAGAAGCTGGTATTCGAACAGTGATGATTACAGGAGATCATAAAGTGACAGCAATGGCAATTGCGGAACAGTTAGGGGTTTTACCACCTGGTGGACGTGTTGTTGAAGGGGTAGAACTTGCGAATATGGATGTAGAGGAACTAGAAAGTGTTGTAGAAGATACGTATGTATTTGCTCGAGTATCACCTGAACATAAATTGAAAATTGTTAAGGCGTTGCAAAATAAAGGGCATATAGTAGCGATGACAGGTGATGGAGTAAACGACGCTCCAGCTATAAAAACAGCGGATATTGGGATAGCGATGGGAATTACAGGGACAGACGTTGCGAAAGAAGCTTCTTCTCTTATTTTGCTAGATGATAATTTTGCTACGATTAAATCAGCAATTAAAGAAGGTAGAAATATATACGAGAATATACGTAAGTTTATTCGTTATTTATTAGCATCGAACGTAGGAGAAATTTTAGTCATGCTATTTGCAATGTTACTTGCATTACCGCTGCCGATGGTTCCTATTCAAATTTTATGGGTGAACTTAGTTACTGACGGTTTACCGGCGATGGCATTAGGATTGGATAAGGCGGAAGGGGACGTGATGAAGAGAACGCCGCGTCATCCGAAAGAAGGGGTATTTGCTAGAGGGCTTGCCTGGAAAATTATAAGTCGTGGCTTTCTAATTGGAGCAGTGACGTTAGTGGCGTTTATTATTGCATATAATCAACATCCAAATGAACTGAAATATGCACAAACTGTGGCGTTTGCGACGTTAGTACTTGCACAACTTATTCATGTATTTGATTGCCGAAGTGAACATTCTATCTTCCACCGTAATCCGTTTGGGAACGTGTATTTAGTAGGAGCGGTTATCATTTCTTTACTGTTAATGTTAGTGGTTATATATTACCCACCGCTACAACCGATCTTTAGTACAATGCCAATACAAGCGAGAGATTGGTTGTTAATTGGTGGTTTGTCATCAATTCCGACCTTCTTACTAGTAGGTTCTTTATTAACAGGAAAAAAGGGGAAGAAGGAAAAGCCAGTATTATATAAGAAGGGATTAAACTTGAAATAGTCAATGATATGAAAATGTGATATAATTTACAGAAGGTAGTAGAGCCTTGTCTCTATTACCTTTTTCATTGAGTTATTTCATGGCTTGGATGTGATAAAAATGATTTGTAGTATGACAGGATTTGGAAGGTCAAAAGTAGAAAATGATACTTTTCAAATTACAGTAGAAATGAAATCGGTGAACCACCGTTTTCTAGAGATGAGTATTCGACTTCCGAAGCAAATGATGGTATTTGAAGACAAAATTCGTAAAATAATTGCAGAACAAGTTCGGCGTGGACGTATAGAAGTGTCTATTAGTATAACGGGTGAAGGGCTTGTTGAAAGAAAATTAAGTGTGAATTGGTCGCTTCTTGAGCAGTACCAATCGATTATGGAAGATATAAAAGGAAAATTTCAATTACAAGATTCTATTACACTTCAGCAATTAATGGCAATGCCAGAAGTAACAGCGATTGAAGAAGTAGAAAATGTAAATGAACAATTTGAGAACAGTTTATATGAGGCTGTTCGCCAAGCTGCTCATATGTTAAAAACGATGAGAGATGGCGAAGGAGAACGATTACATAAAGATATAGCGTATCGTTTACAAGAGATTCACAATTGTGTAAATGCAATTATTCCGCATGCACCAATTGTTACACAAAAATATCGTGAACGATTAGAAAATCGCTTAAAAGAATTACATAATCAAGAACTAGATGAACAAAGATTGTTAACAGAAGTCGCAATCTTTACAGAGCGTTGTGATATTCACGAAGAGTTAGTTCGTTTGCAAAGTCATTTAGAGCAATTTCGTGAAACACTGCAGATTGAAGAGCCTGTTGGAAGAAAAATGGATTTCATCGTGCAAGAGATGCATAGAGAAATTAATACGATTGGTTCTAAGGCAAATGACTTAACAATTTCAAAATATGTTGTAGAAATGAAAAATAACCTTGAAAAAATTCGTGAACAAGTACAAAATATTGAGTAGCTTTCAAAAAATATATAAAGTTATACGTGGTGGAGAAATCGGATAGACTTACTAGGAGGCGCAAACTATGGCCATGCGGTTTTTAAATATTGGATACGGAAATATTGTATCTGCTCATCGAATTATTGCTATTGTAAGTCCGGAGTCAGCTCCTATTAAACGAACAGTACAGGAAGCACGCGAACATAATGCTTTGCTTGATGCTACGTATGGGAGAAAAACAAGGGCGGTTATTGTTATGGATGATGGGCATGTGGTATTAAGTCCGATTCAGCCAGAGACGATTGCACATCGTTTGAATAATAAAGAAGAGTTAAGTGAGGAAGGGTAGGTTTTACATATTTATGAGAAGTAGAAGAGGATTGCTCATCGTTCTTTCAGGACCTTCTGGGGTTGGTAAAGGAACGGTTCGAAAAGAGCTGTTTAGTCATGAGGATACACGTTTTCAGTACTCCATTTCAGTAACGACACGTAAGCCACGTGAAGGTGAAGTAGATGGTGTGGATTATTTCTTTAAAGAGAGAGAAGAATTTGAGGAAATGATTCGTAATGAAAAATTACTTGAGTGGGCTGAGTTCGTAGGTAATTATTACGGAACACCGATTGACTATGTTGAAAAAACATTACAAGAAGGAAAAGATGTATTCTTAGAAATTGAAGTGCAAGGAGCAATTCAAGTTAAGAAAGCTTTCCCAGAAGGTGTATTTATTTTCTTAGCACCTCCAAGTTTATCTGAACTAAAGAACCGTATAGTCGGCCGTGGTACAGAAACTGAAGATGTTATTGAAAATCGTTTAACGGTAGCGAAAGAAGAAATCGAAATGATGGACGCTTACGACTATGTTGTAGAAAACGATCAAGTTGAACTAGCTTGTGAAAGAATTAAAGCAATTGTGGTTGGTGAACATTGCCGCCGCGAAAGAGTAGCAAAATATTATAAAGAAATGACGGAGGGTCTATAATTATGTTAAATCCATCAATTGATTCATTATTAACAAAAATCGATTCTAAATATACACTTGTAACAGTAGCTGCAAAACGTGCGCGTGAAATGCAACTTGCTGATAACTGTGTTATCGAGCAACCTGTTTCTCATAAATGTGTAGGTAAATCATTAGAAGAAATCGATGCAGAAGTATTAAAATATGTACCAAGCGAAGACAAAATCATCGATTAAGACATTCTTTTCGACAAACTAAAACATAGACTTTATAATTTTCTATGTAACGGTAACAACCTATTTACAAGTAGGTTGTTATTTTTTTACGATAGGGAAGAAATATTGGTACTGATGAGCTGGGAATTCTGTTTCAGTATTATAAGTTTGAAAAAGAAAGAGGACGAGCCATATGCTAAAAGGGAAAAAGATACTTCTATGTGTAACAGGAGGCATTGCGGTCTTTAAAGCGGCTGCGTTAACTAGTAAATTGACACAAGCTGGTGCTATTGTAAAAGTAATGATGAGTGAGTCGGCAATGAAGTTTGTTACGCCTCTTACATTTCAAGCACTTTCTCGCCATGACGTATATACAGATACATTCGATGAGAAAGACTCAGCTGTTATTGCACATATCGATTTAGCAGATTGGGCAGATGTAGTACTTGTTGCACCTGCTACTGCCAATTGTATTGGGAAGTTAGCTGGTGGTATTGCAGACGATATGATTACAACTACTTTGTTAGCTACTACAGCCCCAGTATGGATTGCACCTGCTATGAATGTGCATATGTATGAAAACAAAATTGTACAAAAAAATATGATGACGTTAAAAACATTAGGATATACATTTATTGAGCCTGGAGAAGGTTTTTTAGCGTGTGGTTATGTTGCGAAGGGAAGACTAGAAGAACCGGAAGCAATCATTGCACGGTTAGAAGAAGCTTTTTCTGAACAAAAACCATTGCAAGGAAAAAAAATATTAATAACTGCTGGCCCAACTCGTGAAAAGATTGATCCAGTGCGTTTTATGACCAATTTTTCTTCTGGAAAAATGGGATATGCAATTGCGGAAGTTGCAGCGAACTTAGGTGCTGATGTCATACTTGTTTCGGGACCGACAGCATTAAACCCACCATTACATGTAAATACGGTACAAGTGGAATCTGCACAAGATATGTTAGAAGTAGTTCTGCAACAGTATCAAAACGTAGATGTTGTCATTAAAACAGCAGCAGTTGCGGATTATCGCCCGAAATATGTTCATGATAATAAAATGAAAAAGAAAAATGGTGATGCTGTAATCGAACTCGAGAGAACAGTAGATATTTTAAAAACGTTAGGTGAGATGAAGGACAAACAGTTACTTATCGGTTTTGCGGCTGAAACGACAAAGGTAGAGGAATATGCAACAAAAAAATTACGTGAGAAAAATGCGAATATGATTGTTGCGAACGATGTAAAGGCACAAGGAGCTGGATTTGGTACAGATACAAACATTGTAACAATGTATAGAAAAGATGGAGAAGTTATCGAGTTGCCACTTTTAACGAAGAAAGAGGTTGCTCGTGAAATATTAAAGCAAATTGAAATGATGTTAGAAGATGATCGTCTATGAAATTTGCAAGTGTAATTGTTGATGTACCTGCACGTCAGACAGATCGACCATTTGATTATATTATCCCTAAAAAGTGGGAAGATATTGTCCAGACAGGCATGCGTGTAGTAGTTCCATTTGGTCCAAGGAAATTGCAAGGTTTTATTATTGGGATCAAAGATTCGGCTGAAGTAGAAAGTAAGAAGTTAAAGGCAATCCATGAAATATTAGATGTAACACCGGTTATAAACGAGGAGTTATTAAAGCTTGGATATTGGCTTACGAGTGAAACATTATGTTATATGATTTCAGCTTTTCAAGTCATGCTTCCAACGGCGATAAAAGCAACATATAAAAAGCGTCTACAACTTCGCGAGCAAGAAGAAGTAGCACCTGAACTACTGTTTTTATTTCAGGACAAAGAAGCGATAGATTGGGAAGTTATTGAGACGCAGCCGCATCTATATCGCACGATTCAACAAGAAATTAAAAATGGCACGATTGAAGTTGTTTATCAGGTAAAAGATAAAGTGCAAAAGAAGAAACAAAGAGTCGTTCAACCGGAGTTGTCAGAAGATAAATTGGAATTAGCAGCATTTGAACTGAAAAGTAAAAAACAACAAGATGTACTCTATTATTTTGTGGAAAATTATAAAAGTGTGCCGTTGAAAGTGATAACAGAAGAGTTGCAAATAACAGACGCTCCGATTAAAGCACTTGTTAAAAAGGGGCTAATTTCAGAAAAGTATGTGGAAGTGTACCGAAATCCGTATGACGATGATGATTTTGAACAAACGAAACCATTCCCACTTACGGAGGAACAAAAGCAAGTTATTGCACCGATTTTATCATCAATTACAAATGAAACTTACAATCCATTTTTACTATATGGTGTTACAGGAAGCGGAAAAACAGAAGTATATTTACAATCTATAGCAGCGGTGCTCGCGAAAGGGAAAGAAGCTATTGTACTTGTTCCTGAAATTGCACTAACGCCTCAAATGGTAGATCGTTTTAAAGGTAGATTTGGCTCGCAAGTTGCGGTTCTTCATAGTGCGCTGTCTGTTGGAGAAAAATATGATGAATGGCGTAAGATTTTAAGAAAAGAAGTGAAAGTTGTAGTTGGTGCACGTTCAGCTGTATTTGCTCCTTTTGAAAATTTAGGGATTATTATTATTGATGAGGAGCATGAATCGAGCTATAAGCAAGAAGATAATCCGAGGTATCATGCAAGGGATGTAGCTGTGTGGAGGGGGCAATATCATAAATGTCCTATCGTTCTTGGTAGTGCAACACCGACACTTGAATCGTTTGCAAGAGCGAAAAAAGGTGTGTATGAATTACTAACGATGGAAAAACGTATGAATGAACAAGCTTTACCGACGGTAGAGATTGTTGATATGCGTGAGGAACTTCGTGACGGGAATCGTTCCATGTTTTCGAAGGCACTGCATGAAAAAATAGCAGATCGATTAGAAAAGAAAGAACAGATGGTGCTCTTCTTAAATAGAAGAGGTCATTCTACATTTGTTATGTGCCGTGATTGCGGGTATGTTGTACAATGTCCGCATTGTGATATCTCGCTGACATATCATAAAATGAACCATCGTTTAAAATGTCATTATTGCAGTCATGAAGAGAATATGCCGACTGCGTGTCCTGCTTGTCAAAGTACATATATTCGTTTCTTTGGTACAGGTACACAAAAGGTAGAAGAAGAAATTACAAAATTATTTCCAGAGGCACGAGTCATTCGAATGGATGTAGACACGACAAGTCGCAAAGGAATGCATGAAAAATTATTAAAGGCGTTCGGAGAAGAAAAAGCAGATATACTACTTGGAACACAAATGATTGCGAAAGGATTAGATTTTCCTAAAGTAACGCTTGTCGGGGTGTTAACTGCAGATACGATGCTTCACTTACCTGATTTTCGAGCGAGTGAAAAGACGTATCAGTTATTGACGCAAGTAAGTGGGCGAGCAGGCAGACATGAATTACCAGGGGAAGTTATAATTCAAACGTATACGCCAGAACATTACAGTATAGAGTTAGCAAAGAACCAACATTATGATGTGTTTTTTGATCAAGAAATGCAAATGAGACGAACAAGACAATATCCACCTTATTACTATGTTGTACTTGTAACAGTGTCTCATCCAGAATTATTAAAGGCAGTGCAAGTGACGGAAAAAATTGTCGGTCATTTACGGGCGCACTGCACGCAGCAAACGATGGTGTTAGGACCGGTTGCTTCAGCAATTCCAAGGATAAAAGATAGATATCGTTATCAATGCATGATAAAATACAAACGGGAACCAAACTTAAAGAACGTGCTCAAAATGGTAAATGAACATTATCAAGCAGAAATGCAAAAAGAGCTACAAATCTCAATTGATTTTAATCCAACAATGTTAATGTAGCGGAGGGAAATATGGCAGTTTTAGAAATAGTAAAGCATCCAAATGAAGTGTTAGAAACACCATGCGAAAGAGTAATTAACTTTGATAAAAAGTTAGTGAAATTGTTGAAAGATATGCATGAAACAATGTTAATTGCGGACGGAGTCGGTTTAGCTGCGCCTCAAGTAGGTGTAAGCTTGCAAGTAGCGGTAGTTGATATCGATGATGATACAGGGAAAATCGAGTTAATCAATCCGTCGATACTAGAAAAACGTGGTGAACAAGTAGGTCCCGAAGGCTGTCTAAGCTTCCCGGGACTTTATGGTGAAGTGGAACGTGCGGATTATATTAAAGTACGTGCGCAAAATCGCCGAGGTAAAGTATTTTTACTAGAAGCAGAAGGATTTTTAGCACGTGCAATTCAACATGAAATCGATCATTTACACGGTGTGTTATTTACATCGAAAGTGACAAGATATTATGAGGAAAACGAATTAGAATAGGTATTAAAAGGAGCGGTTTTTTAATGATAAAAGTAGTATTTATGGGAACACCGGACTTTTCAGTGCCGGTGCTTCGTCGTCTTATCGAAGATGGCTATGATGTAATAGGTGTTGTGACGCAACCCGATCGTCCGGTAGGTAGAAAAAAAGTATTAACACCTACACCTGTTAAAGTTGAAGCAGAAAAACATGGTATTCCGGTGTTACAACCGTTAAGAATTCGTGAAAAAGACGAATATGAACAAGTCTTAGCATTAGAGCCAGATTTAATTGTAACAGCTGCTTTCGGTCAGATTGTACCAAATGAAATTTTAGAAGCACCGAAGTATGGATGTATTAACGTCCACGCGTCTTTACTTCCTGAACTTCGTGGTGGTGCACCGATCCATTATGCAATTATGGAAGGTAAAGAAAAAACGGGTATTACAATTATGTATATGGTAGAGAAATTGGATGCTGGTGATATCTTAACGCAAGTAGAAGTGGAGATTGAAGAGCGTGAAACGACAGGCACTTTATTCGATAAGTTAAGTGAAGCAGGGGCACACCTTCTATCTAAAACAGTACCTTTATTAATTCAAGGTAAGTTAGAACCAATTAAACAAAACGAAGAAGAAGTAACGTTTGCATATAATATAAAACGTGAGCAAGAGAAAATTGATTGGACAAAAACAGGTGAAGAAGTATACAATCACATTCGCGGATTGAATCCATGGCCAGTTGCTTATACAACTTTAGCAGGACAGGTTGTTAAAGTATGGTGGGGAGAAAAAGTACCTGTAACGAAATCAGCTGAAGCAGGAACGATTGTTGCGATCGAAGAAGATGGTTTTGTTGTAGCAACAGGGAATGAGACAGGTGTTAAAATCACTGAATTGCAACCTTCTGGTAAAAAACGTATGAGTTGTTCGCAATTTTTACGTGGCACAAAACCTGAAATTGGAACGAAGTTAGGAGAAAATGCATGAGACAAAATGTTCGTGAGTTAGCTCTTGATGGCTTAATTCAAGTAGAAAAAAGTGGTGCATACAGTAACTTACTTTTAAATAATCTAATTGAAAAAAATGCAATTGATAGAAAAGATATTGGTTTGTTAACTGAAATTGTATATGGAACGATTCAACGTCGTGACACATTAGATTATTATTTACAGCCTTTTTTAAAAAAGAAGGTTGAGGCGTGGGTAAGAGTATTACTTCGCTTATCTTTATATCAAATGATTTATTTAGATCGAGTGCCCGAAAGAGCGGCTATTCATGAAGCAGTTGAGATTGCAAAGCGTCGCGGGCATAAAGGGATTGCCGGCATGGTAAACGGGGTATTACGTTCGATTCAAAGAGAAGGTGTACCTTCTGTAGATGAAATCAAAGATCCAGTAGAACGTTTGGCAATTGCAACAAGTCATCCAATGTGGCTTGTTCAAGACTGGACTTCTGAATATGGTTTAGAGGCAGCAGAGAAAATGTGTGAAGTGAACATGTTACCCCCAGTACCAACAGCGCGTGTAAATGTTGATAAAATAACAGTAGACGAAGCAATTGAGTTGTTGGCTAGTGAAGGTATAGAAGCGAAGCGCGGCGATTTATCAGAGGATGCGATCCAAATTGAAAGAGGAAATGTAGCGCATACAGATGCGTTCAAAAAAGGTTTTCTTTCTATTCAAGATGAAAGTTCTATGCTTGTAGCACGCGCTTTAGAACCGAATGAGGGAGATTTAGTTCTTGATAGTTGTGCTGCTCCGGGCGGAAAAACAACGCACATTGCAGAGCGATTAAAAGGAACAGGTCAAGTTATGTCTCTTGATTTACATGCACACAAAGTACGTTTAATTAAACAACAAGCAGAGCGACTTGGTCTAGAAAATGTCGAAACAAAAGCACTAGATGCTAGAAAAGTGCAAGAACACTTTGCAAATGAAACATTTGATAAAATATTAGTAGATGCACCATGTTCTGGATTTGGTGTGATTAGACGTAAACCTGATATTAAGTTAGGTAAAAATAAAGGCGATAGTGAAAGATTATCGACGATTCAACTTGCAATACTAGAAAAAATAGCACCGTTATTAAAACAAGGTGGTCGCCTTGTTTATAGTACGTGCACAATAGAAAAAATAGAAAATGAACAAGTAATAGAGCAATTTTTACAAGAGCATCCTGAATTTGAATGGGATACTACGATAAAAGGTCGCATGCCAGAAAAGTTAAATCCGTATATTGATGAAGGTCAAGTACGAATTTTACCGCATTATTTTGCAACAGATGGCTTTTATATTGCTTGTTTAAGGAAGAAGGTGTAGCATCGTGGAAACGACTGTGAGAAAACAAAAGAAAAATCTAGAAACGAAGAAACCATCAATTTATTCTTTACAACTTCATGAAATGCAAGATTGGTTAAAGGAACAAGGAGAACCTAAATTCCGTGCAGGACAAATCTTTGATTGGCTATATAAAAAACGTGTAAAAAATTATGACGACATGTCGAATCTTTCTAAAGGATTACGCGATAAATTGTCGAATTCCTTTGATATTACTACTTTAAATACATTGGTAAAACAAACATCTTCTGATGGAACAATTAAATTCTTATTCCAATTATATGATGGTTATTCTATTGAAACAGTGTTAATGCGACATGAATATGGAAATTCTATTTGTGTAACAACAC
Source organism: Bacillus cereus group sp. MYBK79-1 (assembly GCF_051915365.1). Lineage (NCBI taxonomy): Bacteria > Bacillati > Bacillota > Bacilli > Caryophanales > Bacillaceae > Bacillus > Bacillus cereus group sp. MYBK79-1. The sequence goes on from NZ_JBQAEO010000005.1 coordinate 176,298, forward strand.
AGGTCGGATGCCGTATTGGTTGTACGTTCTGTGCATCTACACTTGGTGGGTTAAAACGAAACTTAGAGGCTGGAGAGATTGTAGCGCAAGTAGTAGAAGTGCAACGTGCACTTGATGAAACAGAAGAACGTGTAAGTTCGCTTGTTGTTATGGGAATTGGAGAGCCGTTTGATAATTACGACAACTTAATGTCATTCTTACGCATTGTAAACCATGAAAAAGGAATTCATATTGGCGCAAGACATATGACAGTTTCAACAAGTGGAATTGTTCCAAAAATTTATAAGTTCGCTGAAGAAGATATGCAAATTAATTTTGCGATTTCATTGCATTCTGCAAATACAGAGTTACGTTCAAAATTAATGCCGATTAACCGTGCTTATAAGCTACCAGACTTAATGGAAGCTGTTAAATACTATGTAAATAGAACAGGGCGTCGTATTACGTTTGAATATGGCTTATTTGGAGGAGAAAATGACCAAGTTGAGCAAGCTGAAGAACTTGCTGCGCTTTTAAAAGGTGTAAAATGTCATGTAAACTTAATTCCGGTAAACTACGTACCTGAACGTGATTATGTACGTACGCCACGTGAACAAATTTTCTTATTTGAAAAAACGTTAAAAGATCGTGGAGTGAATGTAACAATTCGCCGTGAACAAGGTCATGATATTGATGCAGCCTGCGGTCAGTTACGTGCGAAGGAGCGTAAAGAAGAGACGAGGTGACAAGATGAAAGCCGTGTTTCTATCAGATAAAGGAAAAGTTCGTCAACATAATGAAGATAGTGCAGGAGTTTTTCACAATTTAGATGGAAATATTTTAGCGGTAGTAGCAGATGGAATGGGAGGTCATCGAGCTGGTGATGTAGCTAGCTCGATGACCATTCAATTATTCCACGATTATTGGAAGCAAACGCATAATATGAATGAACCCAAAAAAGTAGAAGAGTGGTTACATACGAGTGTTGGGATTATTAATGAGCGTATATACGAGTACTCTAAGCAACATGTAGAATGTAATGGTATGGGAACAACACTTATAATAGCGATTTGTACGCCAAACTTTGTGACAATAGGTCATATAGGAGATAGTCGTTGTTATATGGTATCAGAGGGCGAAATCTCGCTTGTAACGGAAGATCACTCACTTGTAAATGAGCTTGTGAGACATGGTGAAATTTCAAAAGAAGACGCAGAATATCACCCGAAAAAGAATGTTTTGTTAAGGGCATTAGGAACAGAAGAAAAAGTCGGATTAGATGTTAAAACATTGGTGCTTGAGGAAGATGATCAGTTACTTCTTTGCTCTGATGGATTATCTAACAAAGTTTCTATTGCTGATATGCAACAAATTTTACAGTTAAATGAACAGCTTGAAACTAAGGGACAACGTCTCATTCAATTGGCGAATGATCGTGGCGGGGAAGATAATATCACCCTTGTTCTTATTGATTATGCGGGTTCGACAAACGAAAGTAGGTGAAGTGCAACGTGCTGATTGGAAAACGCTTAAATGACCGTTATAAGCTACTGAAAATGATTGGTGGCGGTGGAATGGCCAATGTGTATTTAGCTCATGATGATATACTTGGCCGAGATGTAGCGGTAAAAATACTAAGACTCGACTATTCAAATAACGAAGAGTTTATTAAACGTTTCCATCGAGAAGCGCAGTCTGTTACAACGTTGTCGCATCCAAATATTGTGAATATGTATGATGTCGGAGAAGAAGATGGTATATATTATCTTGTAATGGAGTATGTACCAGGACAAACATTGAAGCAATACATAATTGAGCGAGGGATGTTACCGATAGGAGAAGCTCTTGATATTATGGAGCAGTTAACATCCGCCATGGCACACGCCCATCATTTTGAAATTGTGCACCGCGATATTAAACCGCACAATATTTTAATTCGAGCTGATGGAGTAATAAAAGTAACAGATTTTGGAATTGCGACAGCTACAAGTGCAACAACAATTACACATACAAATTCAGTACTCGGTTCGGTACATTATTTATCACCAGAACAAGCACGCGGCGGGATAGCAAATAAACAATCAGATATTTATTCCCTAGGGATTGTTATGTTTGAGTTGTTAACAGGAAGACAACCGTTTTCTGGCGAATCTGCTGTTGCTATAGCTTTAAAACATTTACAAAGTGAAATTCCGTCTCCGAGAAGATGGAACGAAAATATTCCGCAAAGTGTTGAAAATATTATATTGAAGGCAACTGCGAAAGATCCATTTCATCGATATCAATCTGCCAATGCGATGAAACGAGATATTGAAACTGCGCTTTATCCAGAGAGGATAAATGAGCAGCCATTTTACATACCGGAAGATATGGAAGCGACGAAAGCGATTCCGATTATTCAACAAGAACAATTATTCGAAAATATAACTGATGAAACAATTGTTTTAAAAGGAAGTAAAGTGGATGAACAGAAAAGAAAAGAAGAAGTAGGATTAAATAAGAAGAAAAAACGAAGTAATAAATGGCTCAAAATTTTAATTACAACATTTTTACTTTTAGCAATTGGAATAACGTTAGCGCTTACTGTTATTCCAGGATTCTTTATTCCAAAAGATGTAAAAGTCCCTGATGTGGCTGGTATGAAATATACGACTGCAGTAAATACATTAGTTGAAAAGGGTTTTGAGGTTACGGAACCTAATATCGTATATACAGATGATGTAGAGGTCGGTGGTGTTATAAAAACAGACCCTGTGGCCGGAAGAGTCGTGAAAGAGAACTCTAAAATTACTATCTATCAATCAGGTGGAAAAAAGAAAAATAAGATGAGTGATCTCACAGGAAAAGATTTTGAGAGTATAAGGAATGAATTAGAAGAAAAATATAAACAAGTTACAATAAATTATATTGAAAATGATAGGCCAAAAGGTGAAATCGTTGAGCAAATTCCGACGCCGGATCAAATGGTAGTAGAAGCGGAACAAGAACTGAAAATTTGGGTAAGTAAAGGTCCTTATCAAATTAGACCAGGTGATTTTTCAGGATGGACTGAAAATAGCGTAAATGGTTATTTGAATGAGAGAAAACTAACTCCAGATATAAAACGAGAGTATTCCGATACTGTTGATAAAGGACTTGTAATTTCGCAATCTCCAAAACCAGGAACGCCGTTAAAAGAAGGAGATAAAGTCACGATTATCATTTCAGAGGGTCCTAAGCCGAAAGTAACGAAAACAGTGAAAGTGGATAATATCTCTATTCCTTATGAGTCTTCTATAATAGGTGAGAAAAAACCACAAACGATAGAAATTTATAAAGAAGATATGCAACAAAAAATGGATAGGCCGATTGAAACTAGAACAATTTCAGAGTCGGCAACTATTTCTTTAGAATTTGTAATTCAAGAAGGTACAAAAGGACACTATAAAATTGTACGAGATGGTGTAACGATTATCGACAAAGAAGTACCATACCCAACTCAATAATAATGACTTCCATTTTCTTTCTAGAGGGGATGGAATGTATTACTCTTGCCTGTTATGCTGTCTACATATAGTGGACTGTATAACAGGCAAAAATATATGATTCAAAAAGCTATAAAAGTGATACTGTTATAAATAATATTTTAAATTTGATGGTAGATTAAATATATTAACTTGTATATATGACGGGTTTTGAAATAAGTATTTAAAGAATTTTAAACCATTCAATATTAATTACAGCTTCACTTTATACAAAATAAAGGAGAATTATATGCCAGAAGGAAAAATTGTAAAAGCTCTAAGTGGGTTTTATTATGTTCAGCATGAAGAAGGGATTACACAATGCCGCGGGCGTGGTGTGTTCAGAAAAAATAAAATTACACCACTGGTAGGAGACCAAGTCGTTTTTCAAGCAGATAATCCAAGTGAAGGATACGTGCTTGAAGTATTTGATCGAAAAAATGAACTTGTTAGGCCTCCTATTGCTAATGTTGATCAAGCAATTCTCGTTTTCTCAGCAGTAGAACCAGATTTTAATCCGGGACTGTTAGATCGATTTTTAGTGCTGATTGAATATCATAACATTAAGCCGATTATTTGCATTAGTAAGATGGATTTAGTGGATGAAAAAATGAGAGAGACTGTTGAATCTTATGCGAATGACTATCGTGAGATGGGATATGATGTATTATTTACTTCTATAAACACATCGGAAAGTATTGATATTTTAAAACCATTCTTAGAAGGTTGTGTTTCTGTTGTTGCAGGGCAATCTGGTGTTGGGAAATCTTCTATGCTTAACGTTTTACGCCCAGATTTAGAACTGAAAACGAATGATATTTCCTCGCATTTAGGACGCGGGAAACATACGACAAGACATGTGGAATTAATTGCGGTTGGAAGTGGACTAGTTGCAGACACACCTGGTTTTAGTTCACTTGATTTCATAGATATAGAGGTAGAAGATCTTACATATTGTTTTCCGGAGTTGAAAGAAGCGAGCCAATACTGTAAATTTAGAGGGTGTACACATCTTTCTGAACCGAAATGTGCTGTGAAGGCTGCGGTTGAAGAAGGAAAAATTACAGAATATCGTTATAAGAATTACAAACAATTCGTAGAAGAAATTAGAGAGAGAAAGCCGAGGTATTAGTTATGATTAAAATTGCACCATCGATCTTATCAGCAGATTTTTCAAAATTAGGGGAAGAGATTAAAGATGTAGAAAAAGGCGGAGCGGATTACATTCATGTCGATGTAATGGATGGGCATTTCGTACCAAATATTACGATTGGACCATTAATTGTAGAGGCGATCCGCCCGATTACATCGTTACCGTTAGATGTACATTTAATGATTGAAAATCCTGATAACTATATCCCGACTTTCGCAAAAGCGGGAGCAGATATTATTACTGTTCATGTAGAGGCGTGCCCTCATTTACATCGTACAATTCAGTTAATTAAATCTCATGGCATTAAAGCGGGAGTTGTATTAAATCCGCATACGCCAGTTTCAACGATTGAGCATGTATTAGAGGATATCGATATGGTATTACTTATGACAGTAAACCCTGGATTTGGCGGACAGAAATTTATCCATTCTGTATTACCGAAAATTAAACAAGTTGCAGAAATGGTTAAAGAGCGCAATCTAGACGTAGAAATTGAAGTTGATGGTGGTGTAAACGCTGAAACAGCAAGACTTTGTGTGGAAGCAGGAGCAAATGTACTTGTAGCTGGATCAGCAGTATACAATCAAAAAGACCGCGGTGAAGCAATTCGTGTCATTCGTGGATAATGAATGAACGAGTCTTTATCCCAGTGAAACTTCTAGTGTAGTAAGTTTTCACTATTTATAAAGGATAGAGAAAAAATATGTAAAAAGGCAATCTACCGAATGGCAGGTTGCCTTTTTACAATAGAAGGAGAAGGAATCATGATTATTCATATTTTAGCGGGTGGACCTGCGGAATATTGTGCAGATTTTTCTCGATATGAAAATGAGAAAGTAGTGTGGGCGGCAGTTGATAGAGGAGTATATCGTTTATTAAAAGGAGGAATTATTCCAGCTGTTGCGTTTGGAGATTACGATTCAGTTACTGAAGAGGAATTAGTATGGATGGGCCAGCAAACAAATGACTTACATATTGTTCCTCGTGAAAAAGATCAAACAGATTTAGAAATTGCGATTAATTGGGCGTTAGAACAAAATCCGACGTTGATTCGTATTTTTGGTGCCACCGGTGGAAGGCTGGATCACGGTTTAGCAAATATACAGATGCTTTTAAGAGGGTTAGAAGTAGAGATAGAAATGTGTATTGTAGACAACCAAAATGAAATAAGCGTGAAAAAAGTAGGTACACATATAATTGAAGATAATAAAAATTTCCCTTATGTATCTTTTGTGCCGGTTACTGAAATAGTGGAAGGGATTACATTACTTGGTTTTAAGTATCCTCTAACTAATAAAACAATAGAATGGGGATCAACACTTTGTATTAGTAATGAACTCGTTGAGGAAAAAGGTACTTTTTCATTTAGTTCTGGCATATTAATGGTGATAAGAAGCACTGATTAAAGAAACAATTTTGCTCCTTACATCATATAGTGAACAAGTGGAGTAATGGGGATTAGGAGGGAAACCATGAGATTTTATACAATTAAGTTACCTAAATTTCTTGGTGGAATTGTTCGTGCCATGTTAAATACCTTCAAAAAAGATTAAAAAAAGCACCTATTACCGGTGCTTTTTCCATTGTCATAGTAAAAAAAGAGCCTAGCGGCTCTTTTTTTTATTATTAAACACGTTCGATTTTGCCAGATTTTAATGCTCTAGCAGAAACGTAAACACGTTGAACTTTTCCGTCGATGCGTACGCGAACTTTTTGAAGGTTAGCGCCCCATTTACGTTTTGTAGCGTTCATTGCGTGAGAACGAGAGTTACCAGAACGAGCTTTTCTTCCAGTGATAGCACAAACACGAGCCATTTATATTTCCCTCCCTTGATACCTTACCATACGTAATTTTTCAATGTTAGTCTTTTTTGCGATGCTAAAAACACTACTATAATTTAACACAACTAAAAAGAGAATGCAACACCGTAGAAAAAAGAAATCAAGAAAAATTACTTGACACCATATGTCGATGATGAAAAGTTGAAATCAAGAAAAATTGCTTGACATATTATAGTGGTACATGTTGTATAATAACAATGGACTATTTTGCTCATCATAAAAAATGTGATTAAAAACATAAAATATGAGAGTGAAAAGAAAGAACGATGGAATTTTCTTTAAAAAGATTATATGATAGTAACTAAAGTAGTCTAGCTCACTTTCACCATTTATGAAGGGGGAAACGAGATGTCAATTGAAATTAAAACAAAGTATGGTCAAATTGATATTAGTACAGATGTAATTGCAACAATTGCTGGAGGTGCCGCAGTAGATTGCTATGGTATCGTAGGTATGGCATCAAAAAATCAGTTAAAAGATGGTTTAACAGACATTTTACGAAAAGAAAACTTCACTAGAGGTGTTATTGTTCGTAAAGATGAAGATGAAGTACATATTGATATGTATATTATTGTGAGCTATGGTACGAAAATTTCAGAAGTAGCACATAACGTGCAGACGAAAGTGAAATATACATTAGATCAAACTGTAGGACTAGCAGTAGATTCTGTAAACATCTACGTACAAGGAGTTAAAGTAATAAACTTGTAATGTGCATTAAGGAGGAAAATCTGTGTCAATTCAAAAAATTGATGGGAAACGTTTATCACAAATGATCATGCAAGGAGCGAATAATTTAACAAATAATGTTCAGCTTGTTGATGCATTAAACGTATTTCCAGTTCCAGATGGCGATACCGGTACAAACATGAACTTATCAATGACTTCAGGCGCACGTGAAGTGAAAGCAAATCCTTCACATCATGCTGGTAAAGTCGGCGTAAGTTTAGCCAAAGGATTATTAATGGGAGCTCGTGGTAACTCTGGTGTTATTTTATCTCAGTTATTCCGTGGTTTCTCTAAATCCATTGAACAAAAAGAAGAATTAACAACAGTTGATTTTGCTGCAGCTTTAGATGCTGGGGTAGAAGCGGCTTACAAAGCGGTTATGAAACCGATTGAAGGAACGATTTTAACGGTTGCAAGAGAAACGGGTAAATATGCAGTGACAGTTGCGAAAAAACAGCGCGACTTTGTTTTGTTTATGGAAGACGTTGTGAAAGAAGCGAATGCATCGTTAAATCGTACGCCAGATTTATTACCTGTATTAAAACAAGTTGGCGTTGTAGATAGCGGTGGTAAAGGTCTTGTTGTTGTATATGAAGGATTTTTAGCTGACTTAAAAGGAGAAACGATTTCTTCTAATGTGTCTGCCCAACCATCTATGAATGACATGGTACGCGCAGAACATCACCGTAGTGTACAAAGCCAATTGAGTACAGAAGATATAAAGTATGGATATTGTACGGAATTCATGGTGAAATTAGAGCCTGAAAAAATGAAAGAACATAATTTCTCTGAACAAAAATTCCGTGAAGATATTAGTGTATACGGAGATTCACTACTTGTTGTATCAGATGATGAGGTTGTTAAGGTTCATATTCATGCGGAACATCCTGGAGATCCTATGAATTATGGACAACGTTATGGTAGTTTAATTAAGATTAAAGTAGAAAATATGCGTGAACAGCATACTGCTTTATTAGATGAGCCGACTATGATGCCTGAGCCGACTAGCCAGTCTAAAGAGAAACAACCGTACGGTATCGTAACTGTAGCTATGGGATCTGGTATCAAAACTTTATTTGAGAGCATTGGCGCGACGAAAGTTATCGAAGGTGGCCAAACGATGAATCCAAGTACGGAGGATATTGTGAAGGCGATTGAAGAAGCGAACGCTGAAAAAATCATTATTTTACCGAACAACGGAAATATCGTGATGGCAGCAGAACAAGCAGCGTCAGTTGTTGATCAAGAAGTGATTGTAATTCGTTCGAAAACAGTTCCTCAAGGTATGGCTGCAATGTTAGCATTTAATCCAGTTGGAACGTTAGAAGAGAATGAAGAAAACATGAAAGAAGCTTTATCTCATGTGAAAACCGGTCAAATTACGTATGCTGTACGTGATACGGAAATTGATGGTGTAGCAATTCAAAAAGATGATTTCATGTGTATCGCAGATGGAAAAATTGTATCAACAAATGCTGGAAAAGTAGGAGCTGCGAAGCAATTACTAGAAGCACTTATTGATGAAGATTCTGAAATTGTAACGATTCTACAAGGTGAAGATGCAACTGACGAAGAAGTAGCTGAGTTAGTTGAATTTGTAGAAGAGAACTTTGAAGACGCAGAAGTAGAAGTACATGCTGGAAACCAACCGGTGTATTCTTTCATCTTCTCTGTAGAATAAGAAAAAATTCGTTTTGAAAATAAATGGATTACTTACTTGCTGATGGATAAGAAGTAGTAATATGAAGTTTATTACTAGTTTTTATTCAAAAGGCTAGCATATTGAAGATAAAAAGAGCCTTGCTGCTAATAGTGAGGCTCTTTTCTTTCGTATTGCTTATGAGGGATTTGAGTAGTTTCTCTTAGAATGCCTATGATAGAATATATAAGGTGAAATAGAGCGATTACAGATGTAAATCGCGTTAATGGATAATGACTCAAAGAAAATAATGTGACGGAGCGTGAGAATCTTGAATGAAGTTGTACAAGTTCCTGTTACGGATGTAAAGGGAATCGGAGGCGAAACATCTGAATTACTACACGAGATGGGAATTTATACAGTTTCTCATCTATTAGAACATTTTCCGTACCGTTATGAAGATTATGCGATGAAGGATCTTGCTGAAGTAAAGCATGATGAACGGGTAACAGTTGAGGGGAAAGTTCATAGTGCTCCTTTACTGCAATATTATGGGAAGAAAAAGTCGCGTCTTACGGTTCGTGTCCTCGTCGGTCGTTATTTAATTACAGCTGTATGTTTTAATAGACCGTACTATAAGCAGAAGTTAATTTTAGATGAAACGGTAACGATTACTGGTAAATGGGATCAGCATCGTCAAACGATTGCAGTATCAGAGCTTCATTTTGGACCAGTTGTACGTCAACAAGAAGTAGAGCCTGTATACTCAGTGAAAGGGAAACTTACAGTAAAACAGATGCGCCGTTTTATTACCCAAGCGTTCAAGGAGTATGGAGAATCTATAGTTGAAGTGTTGCCTGGCGGATTGCTAAGTCGATATAAATTATTACCACGTTATGAAGCGCTTCGGGCGTTGCATTTTCCAGCAGGGCAGGAAGATTTAAAACAAGCGCGTCGCCGTTTTGTATATGAGGAGTTTTTCTTATTTCAGCTAAAAATGCAAACATTACGGAAAATGGAGAGGGAAAATTCGAAAGGGACGAAAAAAGAAATTCCTTCAGCAGAATTGCAAGAGTTTATCGATACACTTCCGTTTCCGTTAACTGGTGCACAGCGCCGGGTTGTAGATGAAATTATGAAAGATATGACATCTCCTTATCGGATGAATCGTCTATTGCAAGGTGATGTAGGTTCTGGGAAAACAGTCGTTGCAGCGATTGGCCTTTATGCAGCGAAGTTAGCGCATTATCAAGGCGCTTTAATGGTTCCTACAGAAATTTTAGCAGAGCAACATTATCAATCGCTCGCAGAGACGTTCTCGCATTTTGGTATGAAGGTTGAATTGTTAACAAGTTCTGTTAAAGGTGTAAGGCGTCGAGAGATTTTGGCAAAATTAGAACAAGGAGAAATAGATATCCTTGTTGGAACACATGCTTTAATTCAAGATGAAGTTATCTTTCATAGGTTAGGTCTCGTTATTACTGATGAGCAACATCGATTTGGTGTAGCGCAGCGACGAGTTTTAAGGGAGAAAGGTGAAAGTCCGGATGTTTTATTTATGACGGCGACGCCAATTCCGCGTACGTTAGCAATTACTGCATTTGGAGAGATGGATGTTTCTATAATCGATGAGATGCCAGCGGGTAGAAAGGTAATTGAAACATACTGGGCAAAACATGATATGTTAGATCGAGTTCTCGGTTTTGTGGAGAAGGAGATAAAAAAAGGAAGACAAGCATATGTTATTTGTCCCCTTATTGAAGAATCTGAGAAACTTGATGTACAGAATGCGATCGACTTACATAGTATGCTGACTCATCATTATCAAGGGAAATGTCAAGTCGGATTAATGCATGGCAGACTCTCATCTCAAGAAAAAGAAGAGATAATGGGACAATTTAGTGAAAATAAAGTGCAAATTCTTGTGTCGACAACAGTTGTTGAAGTAGGTGTGAACGTACCGAATGCGACTGTAATGGTTATTTATGATGCAGAGCGTTTCGGTTTATCGCAGCTCCATCAGCTCAGGGGACGTGTTGGGCGTGGTAGTGAACAATCATATTGTTTATTAATCGCGGATCCAAAATCGGAAACAGGAAAAGAGCGAATGCGTATTATGACCGAAACGAATGATGGATTTGTATTGTCAGAAAAAGATTTAGAGTTAAGAGGTCCTGGAGATTTCTTTGGAAGTAAGCAAAGTGGTTTACCAGAATTCAAGGTTGCTGATATGGTACATGATTATCGAGCGTTAGAAACAGCTAGACAAGATGCGGCGTTACTAGTAGATTCAGAAGCGTTTTGGCATAATGATCAGTATGCTTCGCTGCGTACTTATCTTGACGGGACAGGTGTGTTCCAAGGAGAGAAGCTCGATTAAAGGGAGGCAACGAAAGTTTTTGTTGCATTCTACTTTTAATGATTATATACTACTGTTAGTACCTAGTCATAAAAATGGATGGTGCGGTATGAAAAAAAGAAGAAGTAAAAAAGAAAGACAAGAATTATTACAACAAACAATAGAAGCGAATCCTTTTATTACGGATGAAGATTTAGCAGAAAAATTTCAAGTGAGTATACAAACCGTACGTCTTGATCGTATGGAATTATCTATTCCTGAATTAAGAGAAAGAATTAAACATGTAGCTACAAAGCAACATGAAGAAGATGTGAAATCTTTACCGTTAGAAGAGGTTGTCGGAGAAATTATTGATATAGAATTAGATAGACATGCGATTTCTATCTTTGAAGTGAAGGTAGAACACGTATTTAAAAGAAATCAGATTGCCCGTGGGCATCATTTGTTTGCACAAGCAAACTCACTAGCTGTTGCGGTTATTGATGAAGAATTAGCTTTAACTGCAAAGTCTACCATTCGATACATTCGTCCTGTAAAATTAGGAGAGCGTGTTGTTGCAAAAGCGCGCGTTGAAGATGTAGAGAATGATAAAGGCCGGACCGTTGTCAAAGTGCGTAGCTTTGTTGGAGAAGAACTTGTTTTTACAGGCACTTTTGAAATGTATCGATCTAGTAATTATAGTGAGGAAGGTAACAACTTATGAAAATCGCAATAGATGCAATGGGCGGCGATCATGCTCCAAAGGCTGTCGTATTAGGAGCAATGAAAGCTATTAAGGAATATTCTGATTTACATATTACGTTAGTAGGGAAAGAAGAGGAAATTCGTCAATACTTAACGAGTGAAGAACGAATTACTATACTTCATACAGATGAAAAAATCGAATCGACAGATGAACCTGTAAGAGCGGTTCGTCGAAAAAAACAAGCTTCAATGGTACTAGCAGCGCAGCAAGTGAAAGACGGCGTAGCGGATGCTTGTATATCAGCTGGTAGTACAGGAGCTTTAATGGCGGCTGGATTGTTCGTTGTAGGTCGTATGGAAGGAATTGAGCGACCAGCTTTATCCCCTACAATGCCAACTGTTGATGGAGAAGGTTTTGTTATGTTAGATGTTGGAGCGAACGTTGATGCAAAACCAATTCATTTATATCAATATGCAGTAATGGGATCTGTATACGCTGAGAAAGTAAGAGGAATTAAAAATCCTCGCGTTGGACTTTTGAACGTTGGAACAGAGGATGGCAAAGGGAACGAGCTTTCAAAACAAGTCTTTGCAATGCTTAAGGATGCCCCAATTAATTTCGTTGGGAACGTTGAATCAAGAGATTTATTGCAAGGTGTAGCAGATGTTGTTGTATGTGATGGTTTTACAGGGAATGTAGCGCTAAAATCATTAGAAGGAACAGCACTTGCGTTATTTTCTATGTTAAAAGAGCAGTTAATGAGTTCGTTTACGAGCAAATTAGCAGCAGCGGTATTAAAGCCAAAACTTATGGTATTAAAAGATAAAATGGATTATTCGGAGTATGGAGGAGCGGCATTATTTGGATTGAAAGCTCCTGTCATTAAGGCTCACGGTTCTTCCAATGACCAATCAATATTTAGTGCGATTCGTCAAACGAGAGAAATGGTAGCGAAAGAAGTTATTCCTACTATTTCAAGCGTAATGGAGAAAGAGCCACTCCAATAAGAGGAGGATTTGAAATGGGAAAACTAGCATTTCTTTTTCCGGGCCAAGGTTCACAGGCAGTTGGAATGGGTAAACAGTTAGCGGAGAATAATAAAGAGGTTGCAAATGTGTTTGTCAAAGCAGATGAGGTGTTGCAAGATTCACTTTCAGAAGTGATTTTTGAAGGGCCGCAGGAAAAGCTTACGTTAACGACAAATGCGCAGCCGGCCTTATTAACAACGAGTTTTGCTATTTTGACAGCTTTGAAAGAGTATGATATTACACCAGACTTTGTTGCAGGACATAGTTTAGGTGAATATAGCGCTCTTGTAGCAGCGGGTGCAATAACTTTTGAAGATGCAGTATATGCTGTAAGGAAACGTGGGGAATATATGGAAGAAGCTGTTCCTGGCGGAGAAGGTGCAATGGCGGCTATTTTAGGTGCTGATCCACATATGCTGAAACAAGTTACAGAAGAAGTAACAAGTGAAGGATATGCAGTACAAATCGCTAATATGAATAGTACGAAGCAAATTGTGATTTCTGGAACAAAGCAAGGAGTCGAGATTGCTTCTCAAAGAGCGAAAGAAAATGGTGCAAAGAGAGCAATTCCACTTAAGGTAAGTGGACCGTTCCACTCTTCGCTTATGAAGCCAGCAGCGGAGAAGTTCCAAAGTGTCTTAAATGAAATTACAATTCAAGATACGAATATTCCTGTTATCGCAAATGTAACAGCAGACGTTATTACAAGTGGTGCACATATTCAAGAAAAGCTAATTGAACAGCTCTATTCGCCTGTCTTATGGTACCCGTCCATTGAAAATATGGTGAATCAAGGGGTAGATACATTTATTGAGATTGGACCTGGGAAAGTACTTGCTGGACTTATGAAGTCAATTGATTCATCAGTGAAAGCATATGCGATATACGATGAAGAGACATTAAAAGATACCATTTCAAATTTGAGAGGAGAAAACTGATGTTAAAAGGGAAAGTAGCATTAGTAACTGGCGCTTCACGTGGAATTGGTCGTGCAATTGCGATTGATTTAGCGAAACAAGGGGCAAATGTTGTAGTAAATTATGCTGGTAATGAGCAAAAGGCAAATGAAGTAGTTGATGAAATAAACAAATTAGGTTCGGATGCAATTGCAGTAAGAGCAGATGTTGCAAATGCTGAAGATGTTACAAATATGGTGAAACAAACTGTAGATACATTTGGACAAGTTGATATTCTTGTAAATAATGCAGGTGTAACAAAAGATAATTTGTTAATGCGTATGAAAGAAGAAGAATGGGATACAGTTATTAATACAAACCTAAAAGGTGTATTCTTATGTACGAAGGCAGTATCTCGATATATGATGCGTCAACGTCATGGACGTATTATTAATATCGCTTCTGTTGTTGGAGTAACAGGTAATCCAGGACAAGCAAACTATGTTGCTGCTAAAGCGGGTGTAATTGGATTAACAAAAACATCAGCAAAAGAGTTAGCGAGCCGTAATGTTACTGTAAATGCAATTGCTCCTGGGTTTATTGCGACTGATATGACGGATGTATTAGATGAAAATATAAAAGCCGAAATGTTAAAATTAATTCCTGCAGCTCAGTTTGGTGAAGCGGAAGATATCGCAAATGCTGTAACGTTTTTTGCTTCTGATCAAAGCAAATATATTACAGGGCAAACGTTAAATGTTGATGGCGGAATGGTAATGTAATAAAAGAATCGATTTCAACTAGTTTTTTTGGCCAATATTTAATATAATATTTGAGGGGAGGTGAATGGAATGGCAGATGTTTTAGAGCGTGTAACAAAAATCATCGTTGATCGTTTAGGTGTAGAAGAAACTGAAGTAGTACCAGCTGCGAGCTTTAAAGAAGATTTAGGCGCAGACTCCCTAGATGTAGTAGAACTTGTAATGCAATTGGAAGATGAATTCGAAATGGAAATTTCTGATGAAGATGCTGAAAAGATTGCTACTGTTGGCGATGCTGTGACTTACATAGAGAGTCATCTATAATGCTTAAGTGAAGTCCCGTTTTTTAGCGGGGCTTCTCGGCTTATATCTGGAGGGACCTATGCCGTACCGAAAACATAGAGAAAAAAAATACGAAACAAAATATCGTGAAGCGTTTAAAGTATTTCAAGAAGAGATAGGTATTACGTTTTCAGATGAAAAATTATTGATTCAAGCATTTACGCATTCATCGTATGTGAATGAGCATCGAAAAAAACCGCATGAAGACAATGAGCGTCTCGAATTCCTTGGAGATGCAGTATTGGAACTTACTGTGTCGCAGTATCTGTTTCAAAAATATCCGACAATGAGCGAAGGAGAGTTAACAAAACTACGTGCAGCTATTGTATGTGAACCATCTCTTGTTCGTTTTGCAAACGAGTTGTCATTTGGAAGCCTTGTTTTATTAGGGAAAGGTGAGGAAATGACGGGTGGACGTGAACGACCAGCTTTATTAGCGGATGTCTTTGAAGCGTTTATTGGTGCCCTTTATCTTGATCAAGGGCTTGAAACGGTTTGGGGATTCTTAAAAGAAGTTGTATATCCGAAAATTAATGAAGGTGCTTTTTCTCATGTGATGGATTATAAGAGTCAATTGCAAGAATTGATTCAGCGTGATGGTAGTGGCAATATTGAGTATCAAATTTTGCAAGAAAAAGGACCGGCCCACAATCGAGAATTTGTGTCACGTGTTACTTTAAATAACGTGGCTTTAGGTCTTGGTAGTGGTAAGTCGAAAAAAGAAGCAGAGCAACAAGCTGCTGCAGAAGCATTGAAAAAATTAAAAGAACAACTATAAGGAATCCCCCTTTGAATGAGGGGGATTCCTTATGCATAGAATGAAACTTTCTTTTTGTTTGTGAATAAAGGGAAGGGAAATCCGTATAATAGCTTGTTTTTGTATAGACAACAGTTATAACAACGGAGAATAGGAGGAAGGCCTTTCGTGTTTTTAAAAAGATTAGAAATAGCAGGGTTTAAGTCTTTTGCTGAGCGTGTATCTGTTGATTTTGTCCCAGGTGTAACTTCTGTAGTAGGACCTAATGGAAGTGGGAAAAGTAATATTACTGATGCGATTCGCTGGGTACTTGGTGAACAATCTGCAAAATCATTACGTGGTGCAAAGATGGAGGATATTATTTTTGCAGGCAGTGATACGAGAAGAGCGGTTAATGTTGCTGAAGTAACAATAACTTTAAATAATGAAGATCAACGTTTACCGATTGAATATAATGAGGTGTGTGTAACGCGTCGTGTATCTCGCTTGGGTGATAGTGATTTTTATATTAATAAACAATCATGTAGATTGAAAGATATTATCGATTTATTTATGGACTCTGGTATGGGAAGAGAAGCTTTTTCGATTATTAGCCAGGGGAAAGTTGAAGAGATTTTAAGTAGTAAATCAGAAGAACGTCGTGGTGTATTTGAAGAAGCTGCGGGAGTGCTGAAATACAAACTTCGTAAAAAGAAAGCTGAAGTGAAATTAGCAGACACACAAGAAAACTTAAATCGTGTACAAGATATCATTCACGAATTAAGTAGTCAAGTAGAACCTTTGGAAAGACAAGCTTCTATTGCGAAAGATTATCTCGAGAAAAAAGAAGAATTAGAGAAAGTAGAAGCGGCGCTTATTGTACATGAAATTGAAGAATTACATGAGAAATGGGAAGCGCTTCGAAATCAGTTTGGGCATAATAAAAACGAAGAAGCGAAAATGTCAACGCATTTACAAAAAGGTGAAGAAGAGCTTGAGGAATTACGAGGACAATTACAAGCGGTAGATGAGTCTGTAGATTCCTTACAAGAAGTACTGCTTCTTTCTAGTAAAGAGCTAGAAAAGTTAGAAGGACAGCGTGAGTTATTAAAAGAGAGAAAACAAAATGCAACGACGCATTGTGCACAACTCGAACAGTTAATTGTTGAATTAACAGAGAAAGCTACAAGTTATGATGGTGAAATTGAATCCAGTACAGAAGTGTTGATGCAATTTGTAAATCAAGTAAAAGAGTTGGAGACAAAATTGCATGATAATGAGCTACTGCTTGCAACTTTTGCTGACAATTTAGAGGAACAAATTGAGAATTTAAAAGGTGACTATATTGAACTTTTAAATCAACAAGCTAGTCACCGTAATGAGTTATCTATGATTGAAGAACAATCTAAACAACAAAACTCAAAAAATGAACGCCTCGATGAAGAAAATGCGAAATATGTAGAAATACGTATGGAAATTACAGCGAAAAAGACGAAACTTGTGGAAAGTTATGAACAAGTGAAAGAAAAAGTAGCTGGTATCCTTTCTAATATACAAAAGACAGAAGCGGCACTTGGGAAATGCAAGACGCAGTATAGTGAAAATGAAACAAAACTGTATCAAGCGTATCAATTTGTACAACAGGCACGTTCTCGAAAAGAAATGCTAGAAGAAATGCAAGAAGATTACTCTGGTTTCTATCAAGGAGTACGTGAAGTATTAAAAGCTAGAGAAGATAGGTTGCAAGGTATCGAGGGTGCTGTTGCAGAACTGCTAACGGTACCGAAAGAATATGAAATTGCAATGGAAATTGCTCTAGGTGCAGCGATGCAGCATATTGTCGTACAAAAAGAAGAACATGCTCGTAATGCAATTACGTTTTTAAAACAAAATAAACATGGACGAGCAACGTTTTTACCGCAAGCTGTTATTAAAAGTAGATCGTTATCATTTGAACAATTACGTATTGTAAATCAACACCCATCGTTTGTAGGTGTGGCGGCAGAACTTGTGCAGTATAACAATAAATATGAAAATGTAGTTTCAAATTTATTAGGTACTGTTATTGTTGCGAAAGATTTACGTGGGGCGAATGAGTTGGCGAAACAACTGCAATACCGATATCGCATTGTTACAATCGAAGGTGATGTAGTGAACCCTGGCGGTTCTATGACTGGTGGAGCGGTAAAGCAGGCAAAATCTTCTTTATTAGGGCGTCAACGTGAACTAGAAGAGTGGACGAGCAAGTTAACTGATATGGAAGAAAAAACAACGAAGTTAGAAAACTTTGTTAAAGCAGTAAAGCAAGAAATTCAAGAAAAAGAAGTGAAAATACGCGAACTAAGGCAAAGTGTAGAAGCAGAGCGTGTAGATGAACAGAAATTAAGAGAAGAAATTAGTCGCTTAGAATTAGAAGAACATCGTATTAATGATCGTTTATCTATTTACGATTTAGAGATTGAAGGATTCTTACAAGATCAAGTGAAGATACAAGGGCGTAAAGAAGAGCTAGAAAAGATTTTAGCGACTCTTCAAGCGGAGATTACGGGATTAGATAGCAAAATTGTCGCTTTAACAAAACAAAAAAGTGAGCAGCATTCTTCGAAAGAAAAAGTGCAAAAAGAAATGACTGAGTTAAAAGTGTTAGCGGCTGAAAAGCAGCAACGCTTATCTAATCAAAAAGAAAAAGTTGAACGATTGACGAAGGAAAAAGAAGAAACGGATGCAACGCTTGTCAAAACGAAAGAGGATTTAGCATTCTTAAAACAAGAAATGACATCTAATTCAAGTGGTGAAGAACAGATTACAAATATGATTGAGAAGAAAGCATATGATCGTAATCAAACTTCAGAGTTAATTCGCTCTCGTCGTGAACAACGCGTATCGTTACAAGAGAGAGTAGAACAGTTAGAGCGTAATCTGAAAGAAACAACAGGTAAACATAAATACATTCTTGAGATGCTGAAAGATCAAGAAGTAAAAATAAACCGACTTGATGTAGAGTTAGAAAATAGATTACAACATTTACGTGAAACATATACAATTTCATTTGAAGCAGCAAAACTGAAGTATACAATGATGATGCCTGCAGAGGATGCGCGTAAAAAGGTGAAACTAATTAAATTATCCATCGAAGAGCTAGGCACAGTAAACTTAGGGGCAATTGAAGAGTATGAGCGTGTAGCAGAGCGTCATACATTCTTACTAGAGCAAAAAGATGACCTAGAAGAAGCGAAAACGACATTACACCAGCTTATTACTGAAATGGATGAAGAAATGAAAAAACGCTTCTCTACTACGTTTGAAGGAATCCGAATGGAGTTTCAATCAGTATTCTCTGAATTATTTGGAGGCGGTAGAGCGGATTTAGTCATGACGAATCCAGAGGACTTATTAAATACGGGTATTGATATTGTAGCGCAACCGCCAGGGAAGAAACTACAAAACTTAGGTTTACTTTCAGGTGGAGAGCGTGCTTTAACAGCAATTGCGCTGTTATTTGGTATTTTAAAAGTGCGCCCAGTCCCATTCTGTGTACTAGATGAGGTAGAGGCGGCTCTTGATGAGGCGAATGTTGCCCGTTTTGCGCAGTATTTAAAGAAATTTAGTGATGAGACACAGTTTATTGTCATTACACATAGAAAAGGTACAATGGAAGAGTCTGACGTATTGTATGGTGTAACAATGCAAGAGTCAGGGGTATCTAAACTTGTTTCGGTTCGTTTAGATGATGGAGAAGAACTAGTTGCAAGTAATTAGGAAGGATGGGACAGTATGAGCTTTTTTAAAAAATTAAAAGAAAAAATTTCAAAACAAACAGATACGGTAACAGAGAAATTTAAACATGGATTGGAAAAAACGAGAAATTCGTTTGCAGATAAAGTAAATGATTTAGTTTATCGTTATCGTAAAGTAGATGAAGATTTCTTTGAGGAATTAGAAGAAATTTTAATTGGTGCAGATGTCGGAGTTTCGACGGTAATGGAATTAATTGATCAATTGAAAGAAGAAGTGCAACGTCGTAACATCCAGGATCCAAAAGAAGTACAAGCTGTTATTTCAGAAAAGTTAGTAGGAATTTACAAAGGTGACAGTGAGTTTAGTAACGAAATTAATATGCAAGAGGATCAATTAACAGTTGTTTTATTTGTCGGTGTTAACGGCGTAGGAAAAACGACGACGATTGGTAAACTAGCACATAAATTCAAATCAGAAGGTAAGTCTGTCCTATTGGCGGCAGGAGATACATTCCGCGCGGGAGCGATTGAGCAATTAGAAGTATGGGGCGATCGCGTTGGTGTAGAAGTGATTAAACAAGGATCCGGATCTGATCCAGCGGCGGTTATGTATGACGCTGTACAAGCCGCGAAAGCACGTAAAGTAGACGTATTACTATGTGACACAGCAGGACGCTTACAAAATAAAGTAAACTTAATGAAAGAGTTAGAGAAAGTGAAGCGTGTAATTGAGCGTGAAGTACCGGGGGCTCCTCACGAAGTATTACTTGTTATTGATGCAACAACAGGACAAAACGGTTTGAGCCAAGCGAAAACGTTCCGTGAAGCGACGAATGTTACTGGTATTGTTTTAACGAAGTTAGATGGAACTGCTAAAGGTGGTATTGTATTAGCGATTCGTAACGAAATGGATGTACCGGTGAAATTCGTTGGATTAGGAGAGCAAATGGATGACTTACAGCAGTTTGATCCAGAACAATATGTGTATGGTTTATTTGCGAACCTAGTAGAAAAAGAAGAAGTGTAAGTGAAAGAAGCGGTATTTTCCGCTTCTTTTTCTATAAAAAATATGTGATGTTAAGAAAAAAACTTGACACTCTTTTGTACTCCATGTAAACTAATTCATGTAAAGGGAAATCACTTAACAAAGGATGATCCAACATGCTCGAGAAAACAACGAGAATGAACTATTTATTTGATTTTTATCAATCGTTGTTAACGCAAAAACAAAGAAGTTATATGTCGCTTTATTATCTAGATGATTTATCTCTTGGTGAAATTGCGGAAGAATTTGATGTAAGTCGCCAAGCCGTGTATGATAACATTAAACGGACTGAAGCGATGCTTGAAGAATATGAAGATAAATTAGTATTACTTCAAAAGTTTCAAGAGCGACAGCGACTTGTTGCAAAGCTAAAACAGCTAATCAGCGAAGAAGAGCATGTGAATGAAGAAATGAAACAAGTTGTTGAAGCTATCGAAAAATTAGATTAGGAGGGCGGCAATATGGCATTTGAAGGATTAGCCGACCGACTTCAACAGACAATGCAAAAAATCCGCGGCAAAGGAAAAGTTTCTGAAGCCGATGTGAAAGAAATGATGAGAGAAGTTCGTCTAGCTCTTTTAGAAGCGGACGTTAACTTTAAAGTAGTAAAAGATTTTGTAAAGCGTGTGTCTGAACGTGCTGTCGGACAAGATGTAATGACAAGTTTGACACCTGGACAACAAGTAATTAAAGTCGTACAGGAAGAACTTACAGAACTTATGGGCGGAGAGCAGAGCAAAATTGCTGTTGCTAATAGGCCACCGACTGTTATAATGATGGTTGGTCTGCAAGGTGCAGGTAAAACAACGACGACAGGTAAGCTTGCGAATTTGCTTCGTAAAAAGCATAATCGTAAACCAATGCTTGTTGCAGCGGATATTTACCGTCCAGCAGCGATTAAACAGCTTGAAACATTAGGGAAGCAATTGGACATGCCTGTATTCTCTTTAGGAGATCAAGTAAGTCCTGTTGAAATTGCGAAACAAGCGATTGCAAAAGCAAAAGAAGATCATCACGATTATGTTTTAATTGATACAGCAGGTCGCCTGCATATTGATGAAGAACTAATGGATGAATTAGCGAAAGTGAAAGAAGTTGCGAAACCGGATGAAATTTTCCTTGTTGTCGATGCAATGACGGGACAAGACGCGGTAAATGTTGCACAAAGTTTCCATGAACAGTTAGGTTTAACAGGTGTTGTATTAACGAAATTAGATGGTGATACGCGCGGTGGTGCGGCATTATCTATTAAGGCGGTAACAAATACACCGATTAAATTTGCTGGTATGGGTGAAAAACTAGATGCGATTGAAGCGTTCCATCCAGAGCGTATGGCATCCCGTATTTTAGGGATGGGAGACGTCTTAACATTAATTGAAAAAGCGCAAGCTACAGTTGATGAAGAGAAAGCAAAAGAACTTGAGCAAAAAATGCGTACGCTTTCGTTTACGCTTGACGATTTCCTAGAACAACTTGGACAAGTGCGTCAACTTGGACCGCTTGATGAATTGTTAGGAATGCTTCCTGGTGCAAATAAAATTAAAGGGCTGAAAAATGCGCAAGTTGATGAAAAACAAATTGGGCATATTGAGGCAATTATTCGTTCTATGACTAAATTAGAGCGAGAACAACCGGAAATAATCAATGCTAGTCGCAAAAAGCGCATTGCCAAAGGTAGCGGTACAACGGTACAAGAAATCAATCGTTTAATCAAGCAATTTGATGATATGAAAAAGATGATGAAAACGATGACGGGAATGCAAAAAGGTAAGAAAAAAGGACTAGGTGGATTGAAGTTTCCATTCATGTAAGGAAAAAAGATGGCTCTGTTAAGAAAAAATACTTTACAAAGCAATAGTCTTTTTGCTAATATAATTATCTGTGTGAAATAAATTCGGAGGTGCTTTATAAATGGCAGTTAAAATTCGTTTAAAACGTATGGGAGCTAAAAAAACTCCTTTCTATCGTGTAGTTGTTGCAGATTCTCGTTCTCCTCGTGACGGACGTTTCATTGAGGAAATCGGTACTTACAATCCGGTTGCTCAACCAGCTGAAGTTAAGATCAACGAAGAAGCAGCATTAAAATGGTTAGGAAATGGTGCTAAACCATCTGATACAGTTCGTAACTTATTCTCTAACCAAGGTATCATGGAGAAATTCCACTTATCTAAACAAGGTAAGTAATTGAGGCAATGACTATGAAGAAGTTAGTCGAGACGATTGTCAAGCCTCTTGTCGATCATCCTGAAGATGTAAAAGTTACACAGGAACTTTACAACGGAGAGATAAAGTATCGATTAACTGTACATCCTGAGGATGTTGGAAAAGTCATTGGAAAGCAAGGAAGAGTTGCGAAAGCAATTCGAATGCTCTTGTATTCAGTGGGACATCATAATGATGAAAAAGTAACACTGGAAATTCAATAAACGTAAAAAGGGCGAGGAGTTATTTCCTCTCCCTTTTTTAACATTTAAAGAGAAGTTGCATGTTCCATATATGAAATGGAAATGCTTAATTTATATAGAAACCAGGGGTGACATACTATTTATGACAAAATGGTTTAACGTAGGGAAAATTGTAAATACTCATGGCGTAAGAGGAGAAATTCGTGTTATTTCTCGTACTGATTTTCCAGAAGAGCGATATAAAGTAGGAAACACGCTATACATAAGTAATGAGAAAAGTACAGACTACCTTCCGGTGAAAGTAACTTCTCATCGTCAGCATAAGACATTTGATTTATTAACATTTGAAGGATACAACAATGTAGATGAAGCAGAGAAGTTTAAAGGTTCTTTAATAAAAGTACCAGAAGAGCAGTTAGGTGAACTAGCTGAAGGCGAATACTACTACCATGAAATTATTGGTTGCAGTGTTGTAACGGAAGAAGGAGAAGCGTTAGGAACAATAAAAGAAATTTTATCTCCTGGTGCAAATGATGTTTGGGTAATTAAACGTCCAAAAGGTCAAGATCTGTTAATTCCTTATATTGATGATGTTGTACTTCAAGTTAACATTGAGAATAAATTAGTAACCATTCATGTAATGGAAGGATTGCTATAATGAAAATTGACATTTTAACATTGTTTCCAGATATGTTTACGGGTGTGTTTGGATCTTCAATTTTAAAGAAAGCACAAGAAAAAGAAGCGGTAGAGCTTCGTGTTGTCAATTTCCGCGATTATACAACGAGTAAGCATAATAGCGTAGATGATTATCCGTATGGTGGTGGCGCTGGGATGGTATTAACCCCTCAGCCTATCTTTGATGCAGTGGAAGAGTTAACGAAGGAAACAGACCGTAAACCGAGAGTTGTTTTAATGTGTCCACAAGGAGAGCGTTTTACGCAGAAGAAGGCAGAAGAACTTGCTGAAGAAGAGCATGTTATTTTTGTGTGTGGTCATTATGAAGGGTACGATGAACGAATTCGTGAGCATCTCGTAACAGATGAGATTTCTATCGGTGACTACGTATTAACCGGAGGAGAGTTAGCCTCTATGGTTATTACTGATAGTGTCGTGCGTCTCCTGCCGGGAGTGCTAGGAAATCATGCTTCACAAGTCGAGGATTCGTTTAGTACAGGTTTATTAGAGCATCCTCATTATACACGTCCAGCTGATTTTCGTGGTATGAAGGTACCGAATGTATTAATGTCAGGAAATCATAAAAATATTGATGAATGGCGACACAAAGAATCACTACGTCGTACGTACACGCGTAGACCGGATTTACTGGAAGAACGAGAATTATCTAAGCAAGAAGCGAAATGGCTAGAACAGATTAAAGAAGACAAGTAAGGGCTTGATATATTTCCTATTGCAACAGTCCTAGCAATATGCTATTATAACACTTGTGCTACTGAAATCAGTGGCCGTATTAACGATGTTCCGCTGTAATTTATTAAGACTTTATAAGAGCATCTGTTTAAAGGAGAGAATTTAATATGCAACAATTAATCGCAGAAATTACTCAAGGCCAATTAAAAACTGACCTTCCTTCATTCCGTCCTGGAGACACTTTACGTGTACACGTAAAAGTAGTTGAGGGAACTCGTGAAAGAATTCAGCTTTTCGAAGGTGTTGTAATTAAACGTCGTGGTGGCGGAATCAGTGAAACATTCACAGTTCGTAAGATTTCTTACGGTGTAGGTGTTGAGCGTACATTCCCAGTTCACACGCCAAGAATCGCGAAACTTGAAGTACTTCGCCGTGGTAAAGTACGTCGTGCTAAGTTATACTACTTACGTAACCTTCGCGGTAAAAAAGCACGTATTAAAGAAATTCGATAAGACATGTATGGGAGCTTGTAAATACACAAGCTCCCTTTTTCCAATCTATATAAAATTTTGATATAATACGAGCAGCTTACATAATCGTGGAGGGGAAATGCATGAAGAAAGAAAAGAGTTCACTTTGGGAATGGATCAAAGCAATTTTGATTGCTGTTGTATTAGCGGGTGTTATTAGACAGTTTTTCTTTGCGCCAATTCTCGTAGATGGAGTATCGATGGCGTCTACTTTACATGATCGTGATCGAATGATTGTCAATAAAATTGGTTACCACATAGGAGATCCGAAACGATTTGATATTATCGTATTCCGAGCAACGGAAGATAAAGATTATATTAAGCGCATTATCGGCCTACCAGGCGATGAAATAGAGTATCGTAATGATAAACTATATGTTAACGGAAAGGCTTATGAGGAGCCGTATTTAGACAAGCAGAAAAAACAAATTGCTGATGGGCCGCTTACATATGATTTTACTCTTGAAGAAATGACAGGGAAGAAAACTGTTCCAGAAGGTCAATTATTTGTTTTAGGCGATAATCGTCGTTTTAGTAAAGATAGCCGTTCGATTGGTACAATTTCAATGGACCAAGTGATTGGAAAAGCGAATATACTATATTGGCCGTTAAAAGATGCTCGTATTGTGAAATAAAAGAAAAAGAAGGTGGCAACATGGTAATTCAGTGGTTCCCGGGACATATGGCAAAGGCTAGACGCCAAGTAACAGAAAAATTAAAGTTAATTGATGTTGTAATTGAGCTTGTAGATGCTCGATTACCTTTATCTTCTCGAAATCCAATGATCGATGAGATTATTACACATAAACCGAGGCTTGTTGTTTTAAATAAAGCGGATATGGCAGATGATCGTTTAACAAAGCAATGGATCGCATATTTTAAAGAAAAAGGCCAGATGGCAATTTCAATTAACGCACAAGCTGGACAAGGTATGAAGGAAATTGCAGCGGCTTGTAAAGTGTTGGTGAAAGAAAAATTTGACAAAATGGCTGCAAAAGGTATTAGACCGAGAGCAATTCGTGCATTAATTGTAGGTATACCGAATGTTGGCAAATCTACGTTAATTAATAAGTTGGCGAAGAAAAATATTGCTAAAACAGGAGATCGTCCTGGTGTGACAACAGCTCAACAATGGATTAAAGTTGGGAAAGAAATGGAATTGTTAGATACACCTGGTATTTTATGGCCTAAATTTGAAGATCAATTAGTGGGTCTTAGATTAGCGACAACGGGCGCAATTAAAGATTCAATTTTAAATTTACAAGATGTTGCTGTTTACGCACTACGTTTTATGGAGAAGCATTATCCAGAACGTTTGAAAGAGCGATATAATTTAAATGAGATTCCAGAAGATATTGTGGAGTTATTCGATGCAATTGGAAAAAATAGAGGCTGTTTAATGGGCGGCGGAATGATTGATTATGATAAAACATCTGAGCTTGTACTGCGTGAGCTTCGTGGTGGAAAACTTGGAAAAATGACGTTTGAAACACCAGAAGAGTTTGCAGAGCAAACAGAAGATGCAGAAAAAGTAGAAGAAGTATAAGACGTGCGTTTGTACGTCTTTTCTTTTTTGTATATAAAGGGAGTGGCATGAATGCAAAAAGTGACTATTCAAGAAGCGGAACGTTTACTGCATGAAATAATGAGTGAAGAAGATGACCGCTTTCAAATATTAATGAAAGACGAGCGAAAAGGGGTACAAAAGCTCATTTTGAGGTGGCATAAACAAAAAGAGTTAGCGCAGAAAGAAAAAGAAAAGTTTTTCGAAATGTCCAGGTACGAGATTGCATTACGTGAAAAAGGTCTCACATATATCGCAGGTATAGATGAAGTAGGTCGTGGACCGCTAGCTGGGCCTGTTGTAACGGCAGCTGTTGTCCTTCCGGAAGATTTTTATATTCCAGGATTAAATGACTCGAAAAAGCTGAGTGAGGCGAAGCGAGAGCGTTTTTATGATGAAATCAAAGCGCAAGCAATTGCAATTGGAGTTGGAATTGTATCACCACAAATGATTGATGAGATAAATATTTATCAAGCGACGAAACAAGCGATGTTAGATGCTGTTGCGAATTTATCTTGTGCACCAGAATATTTATTAATTGATGCGATGAAACTTCCTACACCAATTCCGCAAACATCCATTATTAAAGGTGATGCGAAAAGTATTTCTATTTCAGCTGCATCCATTATTGCGAAAGTAACGAGAGATCGTATGATGAAAGAGCTTGGGGAAAAGTATCCTGCATATGGATTTGAACAACATATGGGATATGGCACAAAACAACATTTAGAAGCGATTGAAGCGCATGGAGTATTAGAAGAACATCGAAAATCGTTTGCGCCAATTAAAGATATGATTCAAAAATAAGCTGCGAATATGCAGCTTATTTTTTTATTTTGGTATACGAACATTATTATTTTCAAAAAAGAATAAAGCGATTTCAGTTTTCTGACACTTTATTGTAGACAGCGTGCCAATCATCTTATACAATGGCAATGTAATGTTTTTTAAACATTAAAAAACTTTTCGAGTAAAACAGGAAAACAGGGGAGGATGGGACCATGAATATCCATGAGTACCAAGGTAAGGCAGTCCTTAGAAGCTATGGGGTTAGCGTTCCGAACGGGAAGGTTGCATTTACAGTAGAAGAAGCTGTAGAAGCAGCGAAAGAATTAGGAACGGATGTATGTGTAGTAAAAGCACAAATTCACGCTGGTGGACGCGGCAAAGCTGGCGGAGTAAAAGTTGCAAAAAATTTAGATGAAGTTCGTACATATGCAGAGAGCATTTTAGGAACTACACTTGTGACACATCAAACAGGTCCTGAAGGTAAGGAAGTAAAACGCTTACTTATCGAAGAAGGTTGCGATATTAAAAAAGAATATTATGTTGGTCTAGTTTTAGATCGTGCAACTTCTCAAGTTGTTTTAATGGCATCTGAAGAAGGTGGAACAGAGATTGAAGAAGTAGCAGAGCAAACACCTGAAAAAATCTTTAAAGAATATATTGATCCAGCAGTAGGCTTACAAGGCTTCCAAGCGCGCCGAATCGCATTTAACATCAATATTCCAAAAGAGCTTGTAGGACAAACTGTGAAGTTTATGATGGGCTTATACCGTGCGTTTATCGAAAAAGATTGCTCTATTGCGGAGATTAATCCACTTGTTACAACAGGTGACGGTAAAGTTATGGCATTAGATGCGAAATTAAACTTTGATTCTAATGCTTTATATCGCCATAAAGACATTTTAGAACTTCGTGATCTTGATGAGGAAGATTCAAAAGAAATTGAAGCTTCTAAATATGACTTAAACTACATTCCTTTAGATGGAAATATCGGTTGTATGGTTAATGGTGCAGGTTTAGCTATGGCTACAATGGATATCATTAAACATTATCATGGTGATCCAGCTAACTTCTTAGATGTTGGTGGCGGTGCAACAGCTGAAAAAGTTACAGAAGCATTCAAAATTATCCTTTCTGACAAAAACGTAAAAGGTATCTTCGTTAACATTTTTGGTGGCATCATGAAGTGTGATGTTATCGCAGAAGGTGTTATTGAAGCAACGAAACAAGTAGGTCTTGAATTACCTTTAGTTGTACGTCTTGAAGGTACAAACGTAGAGTTAGGTAAGAAAATTTTAAATGAGTCTGGCTTAAATATTGTTGCAGCAGAATCTATGGCAGACGGTGCACAAAAAATTGTTTCACTAGTGGGCTAATAGAAAGCGGGGGAGAAAAATGAGCGTATTAGTTAATAAAGATACAAAAGTTATTGTTCAAGGTATTACAGGTTCTCAAGGTTTATTCCACACAAAACAAATGATTGAATACGGTACGAAAATTGTCGGTGGTGTAACGCCAGGTAAAGGTGGCACTGATATTGAAGGTGTACCAGTATTTGATACTGTAGAAGATGCAGTGAAAGCAACAGGCGCAAATGCTTCAGTTGTATACGTTCCACCCGCTTTTGCGGCTGATGCAATTATGGAAGCAGTTGATGCAGAAATCGATTTAGTAGTATGTATTACTGAAGGAATTCCTGTATTAGATATGGTAAATGTAAAGAGATATATGGCGGGTAAACATACACGTTTACTTGGACCAAACTGTCCTGGTGTTATTACGCCTGATGAATGTAAAATTGGTATTATGCCAGGGTACATTCATAAAAAAGGCCATGTAGGTATCGTATCTCGCTCTGGTACATTAACGTATGAGGCTGTACATCAGTTAACACAAGAAGGTATTGGCCAATCTACTGCTGTAGGTATCGGTGGGGACCCAGTTAACGGTACGGACTTTATTGATGCGTTAAAAGCATTTAATGAAGATGAAGAAACGCATGCTGTAATTATGATTGGTGAAATCGGTGGTACAGCAGAAGAAGAGGCAGCTGAATGGGTGAAAGCTAATATGACCAAACCTGTTGTAGGCTTCATTGGTGGCCAAACAGCGCCTGCTGGCAAACGTATGGGCCATGCTGGTGCAATCATTTCTGGTGGTAAAGGAACTGCTGCAGAAAAGATTAAAACGATGGAAGCTTGTGGTATTAAAGTAGCGGAAACTCCAGCGGTTATGGGCGAAACGCTAATCTCTGTCTTAAAAGAAAAAGGTCTATTTGAGACTTGTAAAAACTACTAATCTGTTGAAAGACACCTTCTTGCTTGAAGGTGTCTTTTTACGCAATTCTTGTTTACATAATAAAAATTATGGGTAAGGAGAATTAAGATGAAAAGAGAACGATTATTACATCTTCATTATTTTTTAGCGGATCATTGGAAGGCGATGGAAAGACTACTATATGTCGATCCTGAATTGAAGGGAATATACACGTTTAATACAAAACAAATGGAATACTACACTGGAATATCCTCGAAAAAATCTTCAGAATTAGTAAATTTTCTTCAAAGTTCAAATCTCCCGCAATATATATCTTATTTAGAGAAAAATCGAATCTTTTATATGACTATATGGGATGAAGATTATCCACAATTATTACGTGAAATACAAGATCCCCCCTTTGTGTTATATGGAAAAGGAGAGAAGGATTTTCTCAATAAAGCGAATAAATTAGCGGTTATTGGAACGAGAGAACCGACTTTATATGGACATGAGAGTTTAAAATTTATTTTACACCCATTATTAGAAAGGGAATGGCTTATTGTCAGTGGGTTTGCAAGAGGGATAGATACAATGTCACATGAAATTACAGTAAGACGGCATTGCCCGACTATTGCAATACTAGGACATGGATTATCGTATATGTATCCAAAAGAGAATAGACATTTATATGAAACGTGGAATGAATATATATTGTTATTGACAGAGTATCCGCCGCACTATGCACCGAAAAAATGGTATTTTCCAAAAAGGAACCGAATTATTAGTGGTATAAGTAAGGGTGTTTTAGTTGTAGAAGCGAAATCAAGAAGTGGAACACTTATTACTGCGGACCTTGCTTTAGAGCAAAATAGAGAGGTATTTGCACTTCCTGGACCTATATTTATAGATAGTGCATCAGGAACGAATCATCTGATTCAACAAGGAGCAAAACTAGTAAGAAATGCAGAGGATATCTTGGAAGAGGTTTTAAATTAACCTTATATTTTTATGTTTTTATTAAACAATTATTGACAAATGGTAGATAGGCACTGTATGGTATATTCATTCTTGATTGACAAAAACAAGAGAAATCAATAAGATTGATGAAGACTTGAATCCACCTCTTAAGGAGGCACTAGCATGTCAGATTACCTCGTAATCGTGGAGTCGCCTTCTAAGGCGAAGACCATTGAGAAATATTTAGGGAAAAAATACAAAGTTGTCGCGTCTATGGGACACGTTCGCGATTTACCTAAAAGCCAAATGGGGATAGAAGTAAAGAACAACTTCACCCCGAAGTATATTACCATTCGTGGTAAAGGTCCCGTCTTAAAAGATTTAAAATCAGCGGCAAAAAAAGCAAAGAAAGTCTATCTCGCGGCCGATCCAGACCGCGAAGGGGAAGCAATTGCTTGGCATTTAGCCAATACGTTAAATGTGGACGTTGAATCAGATTGCCGAGTTGTGTTTAATGAGATTACAAAAGATGCAATAAAAGAATCATTTAAACATCCTCGTGCGATTAATATGGATTTAGTAGATGCACAACAAGCAAGGCGTATACTAGATCGTCTTGTTGGTTACAATATTAGTCCTTTATTATGGAAGAAAGTAAAAAAAGGATTAAGTGCAGGACGCGTACAATCTGTAGCAGTTCGTTTAATTATCGAACGTGAAAAAGAAATTCAAATCTTTGAGCCTGAAGAATTCTGGACAATTAAGACAGAATTTGTGAAAGGGAAAGACACATTTGAAGCAAGTTTTTACGGTGTAGATGGTGAAAAAGTTCAATTAACGAATGAAACGCAAGTGAATGAAATAATTGAACAGATGAAAGATAATGCGTTTTCAGTTGAAAATGTAACGCGAAAAGAGCGAAAACGTAATCCTGCATTACCGTTTACAACATCTTCCTTGCAACAAGAGGCAGCGCGTAAGTTAAACATGCGAGCAAAGAAAACAATGATGCTCGCGCAGCAATTGTATGAAGGGATAGATCTTGGAAAGCAAGGGACTGTAGGTCTTATTACGTATATGAGAACTGACTCAACACGTATCTCGGAAACAGCTCAAACAGAGGTGCGTACTTACATTACTGAGGCGTTTGGTGCGGAATACATAGGAACAGAGAAGAAGAAAGAAACGAAAAAGTCGAACGCACAAGATGCGCATGAGGCAATTCGTCCTACTTCGGTAATGAGAAGGCCAGAGGAACTAAAGAGTTTCTTAAGTCGTGATCAACTTCGGTTGTATAAACTGATTTGGGAGCGATTTGTTGCAAGTCAAATGGCGTCTGCTATAATGGATACTGTGACAGCTAGACTCATTAATAACAATGTTCAGTTCCGTGCAAGTGGATCGGTTGTAAAGTTTCCAGGATTTATGAAAGTGTATGTAGAGTCGAAAGATGACGGGGCTGAAGAAAAGGATAAAATGTTGCCACCTTTAGAAGTAGGGGAAACTGTATTTTCGAAGGATTTAGAACCGAAGCAACATTTTACACAACCTCCGCCGCGCTATACAGAGGCTCGTCTAGTAAGAACACTTGAAGAGCTTGGAATTGGAAGACCGTCGACTTACGTGCCGACACTTGAAACGATTCAAAAACGTGGATACGTAGGTTTGGATAATAAACGCTTCGTTCCAACTGAACTTGGTGAAATAGTAATTGAACTTATTTTAGAGTTTTTCCCAGAAATTATTAACATTGAATTTACTGCTAACATGGAGCAAAGTCTTGATGAAGTAGAAGAAGGAAATGCGAATTGGGTAAAAATTGTTGATGATTTCTACGTAGGCTTTGAACCGCGTTTAGAAAAAGCGGAAAAAGAAATGCGTGAAGTGGAAATTAAAGATGAACCAGCTGGGGAAGACTGTGAATTGTGTGATCACCCAATGGTCTTTAAAATGGGTAAATACGGGAAATTTATGGCTTGTTCGAATTTCCCAGATTGTCGTAATACAAAACCGATTGTGAAAGAAATCGGTGTTACTTGTCCGAAGTGTGATAAAGGTCAAATTATTGAACGCCGTAGTAATAAAAAGAAACGTCTTTTCTATGGATGCGGTACGTATCCAGAGTGTGACTTTGTATCTTGGGATAAACCAATTGGTCGTAAATGTCCGAAGTGCGAAGG
This sequence comes from Bacillus cereus group sp. MYBK79-1, assembly GCF_051915365.1. Taxonomy (NCBI): domain Bacteria; kingdom Bacillati; phylum Bacillota; class Bacilli; order Caryophanales; family Bacillaceae; genus Bacillus; species Bacillus cereus group sp. MYBK79-1. The sequence goes on from NZ_JBQAEO010000005.1 coordinate 208,784, forward strand.
TATGCTTGTAGAGAAGAAGTTGAAAAAAGGCGTGCAAGTACAATGTATTTCGTGTGATTATGAAGAAGAACAACAAATGTGAGCGTAACTGCTCACATTTTTTTCGGGAAGAAAAGGAAAGGTGATAAATATGACAACACAAGTAGTAAACGTCATTGGCGCAGGTCTTGCAGGAAGTGAAGCAGCTTATCAAATTGCAAAACGTGGTGTCCAAGTAAAATTATATGAAATGAGACCAGTAAGGCAAACGCCAGCTCATCACACAGATAAATTTGCAGAGTTAGTATGCAGTAACTCGCTTCGCGCAAACACATTAACAAACGCTGTTGGTGTTATTAAAGAAGAAATGCGTCTAATGGACTCTGTTATTATTCGTGCAGCTGATGAGTGCTCTGTACCAGCAGGAGGGGCTTTAGCTGTAGATCGTCATGAATTTGCGGCAAAGGTAACGGAGTATGTGAAAAAACATCCGAACGTAACTGTGATGAATGAAGAAATTACTGAAATTCCAGAAGGGCCTACTGTTATCGCGACAGGTCCACTTACGTCTCCAGATCTTGCTGCACAATTAAAAGAATTAACAGGTGAAGATTATTTTTATTTCTATGATGCTGCAGCACCGATTGTTGAGAAAGACAGCATTGATATGAATAAAGTATATTTAAAGTCTCGTTACGATAAAGGTGAAGCTGCATATTTAAACTGCCCAATGACGGAAGAGGAATTTGACCGTTTTTACGAGGCTTTAATTGCTGCTGAAACAGTACCTTTAAAAGAATTTGAAAAAGAAATTTTCTTTGAAGGTTGTATGCCGGTAGAAGTTATGGCAAGTAGAGGAAGACAGACCCTAGTATTTGGACCGATGAAACCTGTTGGATTAGAAGATCCGAAAACAGGAAAAACGCCATATGCTGTTGTTCAGTTACGTCAAGATGATGCAGCGGGAACATTATACAATATCGTAGGTTTCCAAACGCATTTAAAGTGGGGACCACAAAAAGAAGTGTTACAGTTAATTCCAGGCCTGGAAAACGCAGAGATTGTACGTTATGGTGTAATGCATCGTAATACGTTTATTAATTCACCTAACTTGCTTCGTCCAACATATCAATATAAACAACGTGATGATTTATTCTTCGCTGGCCAAATGACTGGAGTAGAGGGATATGTTGAATCGGCGGCGTCAGGATTACTAGCGGGTATTAACGCTGCTCGACTTGTGAAAGGTGAAGAACCGGTTGTATTACCGCCTGTAACTGCAATGGGAAGTATGGCAAATTATATTACTGCGACAAACGCGAAAAACTTCCAACCAATGAATGCAAACTTCGGTTTGTTTGCACCGTTAGAGAAGAAAATTAAGAGAAAAGCAGAACGAAATGAAGCATATGCAACACGCGCTTTAGAAACAATTCAAAATTTTGTAAATATTTAGTTAAATTTCTTGCAAAGGCTACTAAGTTGTGATACGATTTAGTAGCCTTTATTGAGGTGAATTGTGTGAATGTGAAGAAATTGTTACAATTATTCGTTGGATATTTACAAATTGAAAGAAATTATTCAAAATATACAATTGCAAGTTATCAAAATGATTTAGAACATTTTGTGCAATTTATGGAGCGAGAAGGCATATCCTCTTTTTTAGATGTTACATACGCGGATGTTCGTTTGTACTTAACGACGTTGCACGATGAAAAGTTAGCCCGTAAATCTGTCGCAAGAAAAGTATCAAGCTTACGAAGTTTATATCGTTTTTTGATGCGTGAAGGTTATCGGAAAGATAATCCGTTTGCACTTGCGTCACTCCCCAAAAAAGAATTGTCAATCCCAAAGTTTTTATATGCTGAAGAATTAGAGGAATTATTTGAAGTTGCTGATACGGAAACGCCGCTAGGTCAAAGGAATCAAGCTTTATTAGAGTTGATGTATGCGACTGGAATCCGTGTGAGTGAATGTGTCAATTTACAACTTACCGATATTGACTTCGCGGTGGGAACAATTTTAGTAATGGGAAAAGGAAAAAAACAAAGGTATATTCCGTTCGGAAGCTATGCGCAAGATGCTTTAATTACTTATATAGAGAACGGGAGAAAACAGTTAGCTCAAAAAACTGAAGAACACTCTCATATGGTATTTTTAAATGCGAAAGGCACGCCGCTAACAAGTCGAGGGGTACGCTATGTATTAAACGAACTCATTAAGAAGGCTTCACTAACAATGCGGATAAGTCCCCATATGTTAAGGCATACATTTGCTACACATATGTTAGACGAAGGGGCAGATTTACGTACTGTACAGGAGCTACTCGGTCATGAGAATTTGTCGACGACACAAATTTATACGCATGTCTCTAAAGAAAGATTGCGTTCGGTCTACATGAAGCATCACCCACGGGCATAAATTGCTTTTAAAGCTATAAAAACATATAAAGGAGTTTTTTCTATGGGAAATTTCCACGCTACAACGATATTTGCAGTTCATCATAATGGAGAATGTGCAATGGCTGGAGATGGTCAGGTGACAATGGGAAATGCAGTTGTAATGAAACATACAGCTCGTAAAGTCCGTAAACTTTTCCAAGGGAAAGTTTTAGCTGGCTTTGCAGGTTCTGTTGCTGACGCATTTACTCTTTTTGAAATGTTTGAAGGGAAATTAGAAGAGTACAACGGGAACTTGCAGCGTGCTGCAGTTGAGATGGCAAAACAATGGCGTGGCGACAAAATGTTACGTCAGCTAGAAGCGATGCTTATTGTCATGGATAAAACAACTATGCTTCTTGTTTCAGGTACAGGAGAAGTGATTGAGCCGGATGATGGTATTTTAGCGATTGGATCTGGTGGGAATTATGCGCTTTCTGCAGGTCGTGCTTTAAAGCAATATGCAAGTGAACATTTAACAGCGAAGCAAATTGCGAAAGCGAGTTTAGACATTGCTGGTGATATTTGTGTGTATACAAACCACAATATAATTGTGGAAGAATTGTAGAATCGTAAGGGAGGCATTTTATATGCATTTACATTTTACTCCGCGTCAAATTGTGGAAAAATTAGATCAATACATTATCGGTCAAAAAGATGCGAAGAAAGCGGTTGCTGTAGCTTTAAGAAATCGATATCGTCGAAGTAAATTAGCTGAAAATCTACGTGATGAAATTGCGCCTAAAAATATTTTAATGATTGGACCAACAGGTGTTGGTAAAACAGAGGTAGCACGACGAATGGCGAAACTCGTTGGAGCACCTTTTATTAAGGTTGAAGCTACGAAATTCACAGAAGTTGGATATGTAGGTAGAGATGTAGAATCGATGGTACGTGACCTTGTGGAAACGTCAGTTCGTATCGTGAAAGAAGAAATGGTAGTTAAAGTACAAGATAAAGCAGAAGAACAAGCGAACCAACGTCTTGTAGAAATTTTAGTGCCCAGTCCGGAGAAACAATCTGGATTTAAAAACCCATTAGAAATGCTATTTGGTGGTGCTCAAAATTCGAATCAAACATCTGATGCACAGGAAGATGTTGAAATCGAAAAGAAACGTCAAGATGTGGAAAGAAAGCTTGCTGCAGGACTTCTTGAAGATGAAATTGTATCGATTGAAGTGACTGAGCAACAGTCTTCCATGTTCGATATGCTACAAGGAACTGGCATGGAACAAATGGGAATGAATTTCCAAGATGCATTAGGAAGTTTTATGCCGAAAAAAACAAAAAAACGTAAACTTTCTGTGAAAGAAGCAAGAAAACTCTTGACAAATGAGGAAGCACAGCGCTTAATTGATATGGATGAAGTTACACAAGAGGCTGTTTATCGTGCTGAACAGCTCGGGATTATTTTTATCGATGAAATTGACAAAATTGCTGGTAAGCAGTCGAATAGCGTAGATGTATCACGTGAAGGTGTGCAACGTGACATTTTACCAATTGTAGAAGGGTCGAATGTTGCGACAAAATACGGATCAGTAAAAACGGATTATATTTTATTCGTTGCAGCTGGAGCGTTTCATATGTCTAAACCGTCGGATTTAATTCCGGAACTGCAAGGGAGATTTCCGATTCGAGTAGAATTAACAAAATTATCGACAGAGGATTTTGTTAAAATATTAATCGAGCCTGATAATGCGTTAATTAAACAATATATGGCTTTATTAGCGACTGAAGGTATAGAAATTGAATTTTCAGACGAAGCTATTCGTAAGATTGCTGAGATTGCTTATCAAGTTAATCAGGATACAGATAATATTGGAGCAAGAAGACTTCATACGATTATGGAGAAGCTCCTTGAAGATTTATCGTTTGAAGCATCTGAAATTACGTTAGAGAAAATAACGATAACACCTCAGTATGTTGAGGAGAAATTAGCAACGATTGCTAAAAATAAAGATGTGAGCCAGTTTATTTTGTAATTGTGTCATCAGGTGACTCGCCCTAGTTTCCAAGTGATGAAAAAATATGTGAGTAACATGTAGGAGGAACTTTTGAAATGGAATTATTAGCAAAAACAAGAAAATTAAATGCGTTATTACAGAGCGCAGCAGGAAAGCCTGTAAACTTTAGAGAAATGTCTGACACAATGTGTGAAGTAATCGAAGCGAACGTATTCGTAGTAAGTCGTCGTGGTAAATTACTAGGTTATGCAATTCACCAACAAATTGAGAATGAGCGTATGAAACAAATGCTTGCAGAGCGTCAATTCCCGGAAGAATACACACAAAGCTTATTCAACATTACAGAAACATCTTCTAACTTAGATGTAAACAGTGCTTACACAGCATTCCCAGTAGAAAATAGAGAATTATTCGGTCAAGGTTTAACTACAATCGTACCAATCGTTGGTGGCGGTGAGCGTCTAGGTACATTAGTTTTAGCTCGTCTTGGTCAAGAGTTCTTAGACGATGATTTAATCCTTGCTGAATACAGTTCAACTGTAGTAGGTATGGAAATCTTACGTGAAAAAGCGGAAGAAATCGAAGAGGAAGCACGTAGTAAAGCTGTTGTTCAAATGGCGATTAGCTCATTATCTTACAGTGAGTTAGAAGCAATTGAGCATATCTTCGAAGAATTAAATGGAACAGAAGGTTTACTAGTTGCAAGTAAAATTGCTGATCGCGTAGGAATCACTCGTTCTGTAATCGTAAATGCACTACGTAAATTAGAAAGTGCTGGTGTTATTGAATCTCGCTCTTTAGGCATGAAAGGAACATACATTAAAGTGCTAAACGACAAGTTTCTACAGGAACTTGCTAAATTAAAAACAAACTAATTTATAAAACTCTCCTCATTTTTTGAGGAGAGTTTTTTGTGTATAAAAGATTGATGTTGTATGCAAATAGTGTCATAATCGTGTTTCTCGGAGAAGCTATGAATTGAATTTCATTTTCTCGCTTAAAAGAAATACAGGTTGGTAATACTAGAATTCGAGTGTGAACAAAGAAAGTTTTACATTCTTCGCATTTTCGACTTGATTGTAATATTTCAGTATGATATAGTAAGCAGTGGTGTCAGTACAAAGTACACACGTTTACTGATTTAAGTGTTGGTGCTACGTTTGTAGTTTCGCTTAGAGATGAAGTAAACGGAGGATATCAAAAACCATTTAGGAGGAACTATATTATGTCAGTAATTTCTATGAAGCAATTGCTTGAAGCTGGTGTTCATTTCGGACATCAAACTCGTCGTTGGAACCCAAAAATGAAGCGTTACATTTTCACAGAGCGTAACGGTATCTACATCATCGACTTACAAAAAACTGTGAAAAAAGTTGAGGAAGCTTACAGAACGATGCGCGACATCGCTGCTGAAGGTGGAGACATCTTATTCGTAGGTACTAAAAAACAAGCACAAGAAGCTATTAAAGAAGAAGCAACTCGTGCTGGTATGTACTTCGTTAACCAACGTTGGTTAGGTGGAACTTTAACAAACTTCCAAACAATCCAAAAACGTATCAAGCGTCTTAAAGACATCGAAAGAATGCAAGAAGATGGTACTTTCGAAGTACTTCCTAAGAAAGAAGTTGTTCAACTTAAAAAAGAGTTAGAGCGTCTTGAGAAATTCTTAGGCGGTATTAAAGATATGAAAGGTCTTCCAAGTGCATTATTCGTAGTAGACCCTCGTAAAGAGCGTATTGCAGTTGCTGAAGCACGCAAATTACACATTCCAATCATCGGTATCGTTGATACAAACTGTGATCCAGACGAAATCGATCACGTTATCCCAGCAAACGATGATGCAATTCGTGCTGTAAAACTTCTTACATCTAAAATGGCAGACGCGATCCTTGAAGCAAAACAAGGTGAAGAAACTGTTACTGCGTAACAAAGTTGGAAAGGTGATAAGGGGTTCGGCCTTTTATCACCTTTTTTAAGGTATAAACACCTTTATAAAAGGTATAAATACATATTTTAGGAGGATGAATAGTATGGCAATCACTGCACAAATGGTAAAAGAATTACGTGAAAAAACTGGCGCAGGTATGATGGACTGCAAAAAAGCTTTAACAGAAACTAATGGCGACATGGAGAAGGCAATTGACTTCTTACGTGAAAAAGGTATTGCGAAAGCTGCTAAAAAAGCAGACCGCATCGCTGCTGAAGGTTTAACTTTCATCGAAACAAACGGTAACGAAGGTTTAATCTTAGAATTAAACTCTGAAACTGATTTCGTTGCGAAAAACGAAGGTTTCCAAGCATTAATTAAAGAATTAGCTGCTCACTTATTAGCTAACAAACCAGCTAACATTGAAGAAGCTATGGCTCAAACAATCGAAGGCGGCAAAACAGTAGAAGAGCACATCAACGAAGCAATCGCTAAAATTGGTGAAAAACTTACACTTCGTCGTTTCGAAATCGTAACAAAAACTGATGCTGATGCATTCGGCGCTTACCTACACATGGGTGGACGTATTGGTGTATTAACAGTTCTTGAAGGTTCTACTGACGAAGCTGCTGCTAAAGATGTAGCAATGCACATTGCAGCAGTTAACCCTAAATACATCGACCGCGATGCTGTAACAGCTGAAGAAGTTGAGCATGAGCGTCAAGTATTAACACAACAAGCTTTAAACGAAGGCAAGCCTGAAAAAATCGTTGCAAAAATGGTTGAAGGCCGTCTAGGCAAATTCTTCGAAGAAATTTGCTTACTTGACCAAGCATTCGTTAAAAACCCTGATATGAAAGTTCGTCAGTTCGTTGAGTCTAAAGGCGGAACATTAAAAGGATTCGTTCGCTACGCTGTTGGTGAAGGTATCGAAAAACGCGAAGACAACTTTGCTGAAGAAGTAATGAACCAAGTAAAAGGTAGCAACTAATAAAGATTAGGGAACACATTGTGTTCCCTTTTTTAAAATAAAGATGTAAGCAATTGGAGGTTCATTATGAGTAAACCGAAATATAATCGTGTCGTATTAAAGCTAAGCGGAGAAGCGTTAGCTGGCGAACAAGGATTTGGAATTAACCCATCTGTTATTAAATCAGTTGCGGAACAAGTGAAAGAGATTGCAGAACTTGATGTAGAAGTTGCTGTTGTTGTTGGTGGCGGAAACATTTGGCGTGGAAAAATCGGAAGTGAAATGGGAATGGATCGTGCTGGAGCAGATTACATGGGTATGTTAGCGACAGTTATGAACTCATTAGCTCTTCAAGATAGCCTAGAGAACATTGGAATTCAAACTCGTGTTCAAACTTCAATTGAAATGCGTCAAGTAGCAGAGCCTTACATTCGTCGTAAAGCAGTTCGTCATCTAGAGAAAAAACGTGTTGTGATCTTTGCAGCAGGTACAGGTAACCCTTATTTCTCTACAGATACAACGGCAGCACTACGTGCAGCGGAAATCGAAGCAGACGTTATCTTAATGGCGAAAAACAATGTAGATGGCGTATATAATGCAGATCCATCTCTTGACCCAACAGCTACGAAATACGAAACACTTACTTACTTAGATGTATTAAAAGAAGGTTTAGGTGTAATGGATTCAACAGCTTCTTCTTTATGTATGGACAATGATATTCCATTAATTGTATTCTCTGTTATGGAAAAAGGTAACATTAAACGTGCCGTTTTAGGCGAAAATATTGGAACAGTTGTAAGGGGGAAATAAAGATGGGACAACAAGTATTGAAGTCTTCAAATGAAAAAATGGAAAAAGCAGTTGCTGCTTACTCTCGTGAATTGGCAACAGTTCGCGCAGGTCGTGCAAGCTCGTCTGTATTAGATAAGGTACAAGTTGATTACTATGGTGCACCAACACCTGTTGTGCAATTAGCGAACATTACAGTTCCAGAAGCACGTTTACTTGTAATTCAACCTTATGATAAAACTTCTATCGGTGATATCGAAAAAGCAATTTTAAAAGCAGATTTAGGCTTAAACCCTTCTAATGATGGAACTGTAATTCGTATTGCATTCCCTGCATTAACAGAAGAGCGTCGTCGTGATCTTGTTAAAGTTGTGAAAAAATATGCTGAAGAAGCGAAAGTTGCTGTTCGTAACGTACGTCGTGACGGTAACGATGATCTTAAGAAGCTTGAAAAAGCTGGCGAGATTACAGAAGATGATTTAAGAGGATATACTGAAGATATCCAAAAAGAAACAGATAAATATATTGCAAAAGTTGACGAAATCGCAAAAAACAAAGAAAAAGAAATCATGGAAGTGTAATAGCGATACCTTCGCAAATATGACCCTCTTCTTAAGGGGGTCTTTTTACACTTTTAGGCATATGTCTGCTTGCTGGAGGGTATGAATGATGTTTAAAAACTTTCCTTTTTTTAAAAGTAAAAAGGACGCATCGTTTGATCATCTCGTTGAAGAAGTGAAAAAAGGATACATCCCAGAACATATTGCCATCATTATGGATGGTAATGGAAGATGGGCAAAGAGGAGAGCGATGCCTCGTATTGCGGGACATCATGAAGGCATGCAAGTTGTAAAGAAAATTACAAAATTTGCAAGCAAACTTAATGTGAAAGTATTAACTCTTTATGCTTTTTCAACTGAGAACTGGAAAAGACCGAAAAAGGAAGTTGACTATTTAATGAGGCTTCCAGAAGAATTTCTAGGTACATTTTTACCAGAATTGATTGAAGAGAACGTACAAGTCCGAGTAATAGGACAACAAGATCGTCTTCCTACGCATACACGCAGAGCGATGGAAAAGGCCATGGAAGATACGAAAGAGAATACGGGATTAATTCTTAATTTCGCGTTAAACTATGGAAGTCGAGATGAAATCGTTTCTGCTGTGCAACATATGGTGAAAGATAGTGAGGAAGGAAAAATTCGTGTTGAAGATGTAAGTGAAGAAATGCTTTCTTCCTATTTAATGACGAGTTCTTTACCTGACCCAGAGTTGTTAATCCGTACGAGCGGAGAGCTACGTATTAGTAATTTCATGTTATGGCAAATTGCATATTCGGAATTTTGGTTTACAGATGTGTATTGGCCAGATTTTACCGAGGAACATTTGCTAAATGCGATTACAGACTTTCAGCATAGAGGGCGCAGATTCGGAGGCGTGTAGAAAGAGAGGGTTTGGTAGTGAAACAGAGAATTATTACTGGAGTGGTTGCTGCCGCGCTATTCATTCCCATCGTAATTTACGGTGGCGTGCCTTTTACGGTTTTAGTGTATGCACTTGCTTCTATAGGTTTATATGAATTAATTCGTATGAATAAGCTTACGCTTATTTCAGTACCAACAGTTTTAGCTGCAGTATTATTATGGATTATTTTAATTCCAAGTAGTGCATCAGAACTGTTTACGCAGATTGGATTAGGTAAATTAGAAATCACATTTGTGATTGTTTTATTACTTTTATCATATACAGTCCTTTCTAAGAATACATTTACTTTTGACAATGCTTCATTTTTACTAATGGCAACAGCATATGTTGGAATGGGATTCCTATATTTGAATGAAACGAGAATATTAGGAATTAAATATGTGTTTTGTGCATTATTTGTTATATGGGCTACTGATTCAGGCGCATATTTCGTAGGAAAAGCATTAGGAAAAAGAAAATTATGGCCAGAAATAAGTCCTAATAAAACGATTGAAGGTTCATTAGGCGGCATCGTTTGTGGAATTGTCGTGGCAGTTGTTTATAATATGTTCTTCCCAGTTGAGGCTAATGTAGGGATTTTAATTGTGTTAACAATTGTCATTTCTATTTTTGGACAAATTGGCGATTTAGTACAATCTGCATTTAAACGTCATTATGGCGTAAAGGATTCAGGTACAATTTTACCTGGGCATGGTGGTATATTAGATCGAACAGATAGTTGGTTATTTGTTTTACCAATTCTCTACTTCTTATTACAATATAATTAATAAATGAACGAGGGGTTGGAGTCATGAAAAACATTAGTTTATTAGGTGCAAGCGGATCAATTGGTACACAAACTTTAGATGTATTACGCGCGCACCCAGACCAATTCCGTCTCGTTGCTTTTTCTGTAGGGAAAAATATTGACTACGCAGTAAAGGTAATTCAAGAATTTTCTCCGCAAATCGTCTCTGTGCAAAGAGAGGAAGATGTTTTCAAATTACAAGCTGTTTCTGGTAATACAAAAGTTGTATATGGTAGTGAAGGGCTTTTAGAAGTAGCATTACATCCAGATGCGGAGATTGTAGTAAATGCTGTTGTAGGTAGCGTAGGGTTGTTACCAACACTTCGTGCAATTGAGGCGAAAAAAACAATTGGAATTGCAAATAAAGAAACGTTAGTAACTGCAGGGCATCTTGTAATGGAAGCAGCGCGAAAACATAATGTTTCGTTACTTCCAGTAGATAGTGAACATTCAGCTATTTTTCAATGTTTGAATGGTGAAAATGAAAAAAGAATTTCTCGACTAGTTATTACGGCTTCTGGTGGAAGTTTCCGTGATAAAACGAGAGATGAATTGCATCATGTGACCGTAGAAGATGCGCTTCGACATCCAAACTGGTCAATGGGTTCGAAAATTACAATTGATTCTGCTACAATGATGAATAAGGGGCTAGAAGTAATTGAAGCACATTGGCTTTTTGGTATCCCTTATGAGCAAATCGATGTTGTTTTACATAAAGAAAGTATTATTCATTCTATGGTTGAATTTGAAGATCGTAGTGTGATGGCACAACTTGGATCACCTGATATGCGAGTACCAATTCAATACGCACTTACATATCCTGATCGATTACCTCTTTCAGACACAAAGCAGTTAAATTTATGGGAAATAGGAACGTTGCATTTTGAGAAAATGAACCAAGAACGTTTCCGTTGCTTGCGCTTTGCGTATGAAGCTGGAAAAACAGGTGGAAGTATGCCAGCTGTAATGAATGCAGCGAATGAAGTAGCTGTTGAAGCTTTTTTACAAAAGAGAATTGGTTTCTTAACAGTGGAAGACCTCATTGAAAAAGCAATGAACCATCACAATGTCATTGCACGTCCGAGCTTAGAGGAAATTCTGGAAATTGATGCAGCCACAAGACGGTTTGTGATGGAACAAATTTAGCAAAGGTGGTATGGAATTGAATACAGCGATTGCCTTTATATTAATTTTCGGTGCACTCGTATTTTTCCATGAGCTAGGGCATCTATATTTCGCAAAAAGAGCAGGTATTTTATGCCGTGAGTTTGCGATTGGTTTTGGTCCGAAAATATTCTCATTTGAAAAGAATGAAACGGTGTATACGATTCGATTACTGCCCCTTGGTGGCTATGTAAGAATGGCTGGCGAGGATGCAGATACAGTTGAGTTAAAGCCAGGGAAAAAGGTTGGCCTTGTATTAAATGAAAAAGACGAAGTTACGAAATTAGTTTTTGATGGATATGAAAAGTACCCAAATGTTCGTGTTATTGAAGTGGAACAAGCTGATTTAGAACATAATTTAACAATTTCGGGCTATGAAGAGTATGAGGAAGAGCTTCAAACATTCCGAGTGAATGAAAAGGCTCGTATTATTACTGCTGGTGAAGAAATTCAAATTGCGCCGTATAATAGGCAGTTTGGCTCTAAGAAATTGGGGCAGCGTGCCTTAACAATTTTTGCAGGTCCTGCAATGAACTTCATTTTAGCATTTGTTATTTTTGTGATTCTTGGATTTGTACAAGGTGTTCCTGTTGACAAGCCAATGGTCGGAAAAGTGATGGAGAATAGTGCAGCACAGCAAGCTGGATTAAAAGAAAATGATACAATTCAAGCAATAGATGGGAAAAACACAAGTACATGGAAAGATGTTGTTACCGTTGTACGTGAAAACCCAAATAAAGAAATTACGTTACAAGTAAAGCGTGATAGTGAACAGTTTAATGTGAAAGTAACGCCAACTCTCGATAAAGAAGGTAAAGAAGAAATTGGTAGAATTGGTGTTTACTCTCCAGTAGAGAAAACAGTAATGGGTTCGATTAAATCAGGTTTTGAACAAACATACCAATGGACGAAACTAATTTTTGAGTCTCTTGTGAAATTAGTAACTGGTCAATTCTCTATTAATGAGTTGTCAGGTCCAGTAGGAATTTATAATCTAACAGATCAAGTTGTAGATTATGGATTTACGCGTGTATTAAGTTTAGCAGCAGTTTTAAGTATTAACCTTGGTTTATTTAATTTACTACCAGTCCCTGCTTTAGACGGTGGACGTTTGTTCTTCTTCTTAATTGAAGCGTTACGAGGGAAACCAATTGACCGCCAAAAAGAAGGCATGGTTCACTTTATTGGTTTTGCATTATTAATGTTACTAATGTTAGTTGTAACTTGGAATGACATTCGTAAGTTTTTCTTGTAAAATAAAGTGAAACTTATAATGAAATAGAGATCGTAGAATAAAATCCCTCACCTAACTCGAGGTGAGGGGTTTTACTGCGTATAAGAGTAAAATGAAGAGGTGCGAATAAATGAAACAAAGTATGGTATTCAGTCCTACATTACGTGAAGTTCCAGCTGATGCGGAGATTAAGAGTCATCAGTTATTACTTCGTGCAGGTTTTATGCGTCAAAATGCTTCTGGTATTTATAGTTTTCTACCATTTGGTTTAAAAGTACTACACAAAGTAGAACGTATCGTTCGAGAAGAAATGGAGCGCGCAGGTGCTGTAGAATTATTAATGCCAGCGATGCAAGCTGCAGAATTATGGCAAGAGTCAGGCCGTTGGTATTCTTACGGATCTGAATTAATGCGTATGAAAGACCGTAACGCTCGTGAATTCGCATTAGGTGCGACACATGAAGAAGTAATTACGGATCTTGTACGTGATGAAGTGAAGTCATATAAAAAATTACCGTTAACATTATACCAAATTCAAACAAAATTCCGTGATGAACAAAGACCTCGTTTCGGTTTATTACGTGGAAGAGAGTTTCTAATGAAAGATGCATACTCTTTCCATGCTACACAAGAGAGCTTAGATGAAGTGTACGATCGCTTATACAAAGCATACTCTAACATTTTTGCTCGTTGTGGCTTGAATTTCCGTGCGGTTATTGCTGACTCTGGAGCAATGGGCGGAAAAGATACACATGAATTTATGGTATTATCTGATGTTGGTGAAGATACAATTGCATACTCTGATACATCTAATTATGCAGCGAACATCGAAATGGCTCCTGTTGTAGCTACGTATACGAAGAGTGACGAAGCAGAAAAGGCACTTGAAAAGGTAGCTACACCAGATCAAAAAGCAATTGAAGAGGTATCTGCATTCTTAAATATTGAAGCTGATAAGTGTATTAAGTCTATGGTATTTAAAGTAGATGAGAAATTAGTAGTTGTACTTGTTCGTGGTGATCATGAAGTCAACGATGTAAAAGTGAAAAATGTATACGGCGCTTCAGTTGTTGAGCTTGCTTCTCATGAAGAAGTGAAAGAATTATTACATTGTGAAGTTGGTTCATTAGGACCGATTGGTGTAACAGGTGACATCGAAATTATCGCTGACCATGCTGTAGCATCAATTGTTAACGGATGTTCAGGAGCGAACGAAGAAGGATTCCATTTTGTAAATGTAAATCCAGAACGTGACTTTAAAGTAAGTCAATATACAGATTTACGCTTCATTCAAGAAGGAGACCAATCTCCAGACGGAAACGGAACAATTCTTTTCGCACGCGGAATTGAAGTTGGTCATGTATTCAAATTAGGAACACGTTATAGTGAAGCAATGAACGCAACATTCCTAGATGAAAACGGAAAAACACAACCACTTATTATGGGTTGTTACGGTATCGGTGTATCTCGTACAGTGGCAGCAATCGCAGAGCAGTTTAATGATGAGAACGGTTTAGTTTGGCCAAAAGCTGTTGCACCATTCCATGTGCATGTAATTCCAGTAAATATGAAATCTGATGCGCAACGTGAAATGGGTGAAAACATCTACAACTCATTACAAGAGCAAAGATATGAAGTATTACTAGATGATCGTGCAGAACGTGCAGGTGTTAAATTTGCAGATGCAGATTTATTCGGCCTTCCAGTTCGCGTGACAGTTGGTAAAAAAGCAGACGAAGGTATTGTAGAAGTGAAAGTACGTGCTACAGGCGAGTCTGAAGAAGTGAAAGTAGAAGAACTTCAAACATATATTGCAAATATTTTAAAATAAGAAGAGGTACCTCGCAATGAGGTACCTTCTCTTTCTTTGTAAGCGTATTTTGTAAAAGAAGAAGGGAGAAATCTTTCTTTGTAGTACGTTTCAATTTATAATAGCAAATGGAAGGAGAGTGCTTATGTCTTTAACAAATGAACAACAAGAGCGATTTCAAATTTTGCTCCAGCAGTTGCAAATACCAGATGACCTTATAAATCAATATTTACAAGGCGGTGGTATTGAAAGGCTCGTTATTGATAAAGCGAATAAAAGTTGGCATTTTGATTTACAAGTGCCACGTATTTTGCCTACAGAACTATATGAATTGCTAGAAACAAAGCTTAAGCAATCATTTTCTCATATTGCAAGAACAACATTTGCATTAGAAGCAGAGAATAAACAATTTACAGAAGAAGAAGTGAGGGCGTATTGGCCGCTTTGTACGGAACGAATTACATTTTCACCTATGTTTGCTTATTTAAAGAAGCAGCTTCCGCAGGTGAATGGAGTGAAGTTGCTAATAAATGTGAATAACGATCTGGAATCTACTGCTTTAAAGAAAAACGTTGCGAAACCAGTAGGAGATCAATACGAGGCTTTTGGATTCCCGCGTTTTCAGTTAGACACACATATACAGCAAAATACAGAAGAAATGCAAAAGTTTCGTGAGCAAACGCAGCAAGAAGACCGTGAACGTGTTATACAAGCTATGGAAGAAATGGCGAAGAAGCAAGCTGAAGAAAGTAGCGTTGTGCATGAAGGTCCGGTTGTGCTTGGGTATCTTATTAAGCCAGATGAAGAGATTACACCGATGCGAGAAATTCAAGATGAAGAAAGAAGAAAAACAGTTCAAGGGTATGTTTTCCATGTAGAAACGAAAGAGCTTCGTAGTGGCCGTACGTTATTAACGCTAAAAATAACAGATTATACGGATTCAATTATGATCAAAATGTTCTCACGTGATAAAGAAGATATTCCTATGCTGCAATCCTTGAAAAAAGGAATGTGGGTGAAAGCACGTGGTTCTGTTCAAAATGATACGTTTGTTCGAGATTTAGTAATGATTGCAAATGATATTAATGAAATAACAGGACCGTCTCGTAAAGATAAAGCGCCAGAAGGTGAAAAACGTGTAGAGCTGCATCTTCACACACCGATGAGCCAAATGGACGCTGTTACTCCTGTTTCTAGACTTGTTGCTCAAGCAGGTAAATGGGGACATGAGGCAATTGCTGTTACAGACCATGCTGTTGCGCAGTCTTTCCCAGAGGCATATTCTGCGGGTAAAAAGGCTGGGGTTAAAGTTATATATGGTGTAGAAGCGAATTTAGTTAATGATGGTGTACCGATTGCTTATAACGAAGCACATCGTTTACTTGCAGAGGAAACATATGTTGTTTTCGACGTTGAGACGACAGGTTTATCAGCTGTATATGATACTGTTATCGAGTTAGCGGCTGTAAAAGTAAAAGGTGGCGAAATTATTGACCGCTTTGAATCTTTCGCAAATCCACATCAACCGTTATCTGCGACGATTATTGAATTAACAGGCATTACAGATGATATGTTAACGGATGCACCAGAAGTGGACGAAGTGTTTAAAAAGTTTGAGGAATGGATGGGCGATCATACACTTGTTGCTCATAATGCAAGCTTCGATATGGGCTTTATTAACGTAGGTTTTAAAAAGGCTGGACTAGAAAAAACGAATAACCCAGTTATTGATACGTTAGAACTTGCACGATTCTTATTCCCAGAAATGAAAAACCATCGATTAAATACGATGTGTAAAAAGCTTGATATTGAATTAACGCAACATCACCGTGCGATTTATGATACAGAAGCAACGGGATACTTACTTGTGAAAATGTTAAAAGATGTAATTGAAAAGGGATTTGAATATCACGATCAATTAAATGATAGTATGGGGCAAGGGGATGCGTATAAGCGTGGACGTCCAAGTCATATGACGTTACTTGCCACATCAGATGTAGGATTGAAAAATTTATATAAACTTGTTTCCTATTCTCACCTAAATTACTTTTACCGTGTACCACGAGTACCAAGATCACTATTAAAAAAATATCGTGAAGGAATTTTAGTAGGAACGGCTTGTGATAAAGGTGAAGTGTTTGAGGCAATGATGCAAAAAGCTCCTGAAGAGGTAGAAGAAATTGCGCAGTTCTATGATTACATTGAAGTAATGCCTCCAGAGGTGTTACGTCATTTAGTAGAGCGTGAACTTGTTCGAGATGAAGGGCAATTAAAAACAATTATTTCTAACTTAGTAAAACTAGGTGAGACGTTAGATAAACCAGTTGTTGCTACAGGAAACGTGCATTATATAGACCCAGAGGATGCGATGTATCGCAAAATTTTAGTCAGTTCGCAGGGCGGAGCCAATCCGTTAAATCGACATTCATTACCGCCTGTACATTTCCGTACAACGGATGAAATGTTAGAGTGTTTTTCATTCTTAGGTGAAGACGTAGCGAAAGAAATTGTTGTAACGAATACACAAAAGGTTGCATCATTAATTGGTGATGTTCATCCAGTGAAAGATGATCTATATACACCGAAAATTGAAGGTGCAGATGATGAGACGCGTGACATGAGTTATAAAATGGCGCGTAGCATTTATGGTGAAGAGTTACCTGGAATTGTAGAAGCACGTTTAGAAAAAGAATTAAAAAGTATTATTGGGCATGGATTCGCCGTAATTTATTTAATTTCACATAAGCTCGTAAAAAAATCATTAGTAGACGGATATTTAGTAGGTTCCCGTGGGTCGGTAGGTTCATCATTCGTTGCAACGATGATGGAAATTACAGAAGTAAATCCATTACCACCACACTATGTATGTCCGAAGTGTAAGCAATCAGAATTCTTTAATGATGGTTCTGTAGGTTCTGGTTTTGACTTACCAGATAAAGAATGTCCTACATGTAATGTTCCATACGTAAAAGATGGACATGATATTCCGTTCGAAACGTTCCTTGGATTTAAAGGAGATAAAGTACCCGATATCGATTTGAATTTCTCCGGGGAATACCAACCACGTGCCCATAACTATACGAAAGTACTGTTCGGTGAAGATTATGTATATCGTGCAGGAACGATTGGTACAGTTGCGGAAAAAACTGCTTATGGATATGTAAAGGGTTATGCAAATGATCATAACTTAACGATTCGAAATGCAGAGATTGACCGCTTAGTAGCAGGATGTACCGGTGTAAAACGTACAACCGGACAGCATCCAGGTGGTATTATCGTTGTGCCAGATTACATGGACATATTTGATTTCTCACCAATACAGTTTCCGGCAGATTCAATAGGGGCGGAGTGGAGAACGACACACTTTGATTTCCACTCCATTCATGATAATTTATTGAAACTTGATATACTAGGACACGATGATCCGACTGTTATTCGTATGTTACAAGATTTAAGTGGTATTGATCCGAAAACAATCCCAACAGACGATCCGGAAGTAATGAAAATTTTCTCTGGGCCAGAACCATTAGGGGTAACGGAAGAACAAATTAACTGTAAAACAGGTACACTTGGTATACCAGAGTTTGGTACGAAATTCGTAAGGCAGATGTTAGAAGAGACGAAACCTACGACATTCTCTGAGTTAGTCCAAATTTCTGGACTATCACATGGTACGGACGTATGGCTTGGTAATGCAAACGAGTTAATTTATAACGGTACATGTACGCTGAGTGAGGTTATCGGTTGTCGTGATGACATCATGGTATATTTAATCTATCAAGGTTTAGACCCATCATTAGCCTTCAAAATTATGGAGTCAGTTCGTAAAGGTAAAGGTGTACCGGAAGAATGGGAAGATGACATGAAAAGTAATAATGTACCAGGTTGGTATATTGATTCATGTAAGAAAATTAAGTACATGTTCCCTAAAGCCCATGCGGCTGCTTACGTACTTATGGCTGTACGTATTGCATATTTTAAAGTACATTTCGCGCTTCTATTCTATGCGGCATACTTTACAGTTCGTGCAGATGACTTTGACGTAGAGGCAATGGCGAAAGGTTCAGCATCAATACGTGTAAGAATTGATGAAATTGCGCAAAAAGGTTTGGATGCAGCGCCGAAAGAGAAAAGTTTATTAACAGTACTAGAAATGACACTGGAAATGTGTGAGCGTGGATACTCATTCCAAAAGGTTGATTTATACCGTTCGCATGCAACAGAATTTATTATTGATGGGGATACTTTAATTCCTCCATTTAATGCAGTGCCTGGACTTGGTACAAACGCAGCTTTAAGTATTGTAGAAGCACGCAAAAATGGAGAGTTCTTATCAAAAGAAGACCTGCAGCAGCGCAGCAAGGTTTCGAAAACAATTATTGAGTATTTAGATAGTCAAGGTTGCTTAGGGGATCTACCTGATCAAAACCAGTTATCACTGTTCTAATAGGTAGGAAAAGTCTTTGCAAATCAATATTTGCTATGGTATACTATTAACCGAGATAACCATGTCATGTATATTGTGTGAAAAAAAGAGTGGGGAAACCCACTCTTTCGTGTTACTATCTACGTTTTATTGATGTGGAGAGGTAAGAAATTTCTGTCGTATATACATATTTTGTTACAAGTTTTACTTCTTAAATTTGGTAATACTAAGACAGATATTCCCTGCTTAACGGCAGGGGCTTTTGTTAGCTAACGAGAAAGAATAAGATAGACCGTTTTATGGACGGAGTCTTTTCTTGTAAATGGTACATGGCGGCAGGAAGGAGGCTGTTTATGGATAAGAAAGTCACAGAAGTTGTAGAGGCATTTGCGCAGCCAATCGTTGAAGAGTTAAATCTTGAACTTGTAGATGTAGAGTATGTGAAAGAAGGACAAGACTGGTTCTTACGCGTATTCATCGATTCTGAAAAGGGAGTCGACATTGAAGAATGCGGTGCGGTAAGTGAACGTTTAAGCGAAGCTTTAGATAAAGAGGATCCAATTCCTCATCTTTACTTTTTGGATGTATCATCTCCTGGAGCGGAACGCCCATTAAAGAAAGAGAAAGACTTCCAGCAAGCGGTAGGAAAACAAGTGGCAATTAAAACATATGAGCCGATTGATGGTGAAAAAATGTTTGAAGGAAAGCTACTTTCCTACGATGGTATTACAATTACATTATTATTAACAATTAAAACACGTAAAAAAGAAATCCAAATTCCAATGGACAAAGTTGCAAATGCGCGACTTGCTGTTACGTTTTAGTTAGAAGGGGGATCTTCATGAGCACTGAGTTGTTAGATGCCTTGCTCGTATTAGAGTCAGAAAAAGGAATTAGCAAAGATATTATTATTGATGCAATTGAAGCAGCGTTAATCTCTGCTTATAAACGCAATTTTAACCAAGCACAAAACGTTCGTGTGAGCTTTAACCCAGAAGTGGGAACAATTCAAGTATTAGCACGTAAAGACGTTGTTGATAATGTGTTTGATCCACGTCTTGAAATTTCTGTTGAAGAAGCAAGACAAATTAATCCAAACTATCAAGATGGTGACGTACTAGAAATTGAAGTAACACCAAAAGATTTCGGTCGTATTGCAGCACAAACTGCAAAACAGGTTGTAACACAACGAGTGCGCGAAGCAGAGCGTGGTGTTATTTACTCTGAGTTTAGTGACCGTGAAGAAGACATTATGGTGGGTATCGTACAACGTCAAGATGCTCGTTTTATCTATGTAAGCTTAGGGAAAGTAGAAGCTTTATTACCTGTAAGTGAGCAAATGCCAAACGAACAGTACAAACCACATGATCGTATTCGCGTATTCATTACGAAAGTAGAAAAAACAACGAAAGGACCACAAATTTACGTATCACGTACACATCCTGGCCTTTTAAAACGTTTATTCGAAATGGAAGTTCCTGAAATTTATGATGGAACTGTTGAAATTCGTTCTGTAGCACGTGAAGCTGGCGATCGTTCTAAAATTTCTGTACATGCAGAGAACATTGATGTTGATCCAGTAGGTTCTTGTGTAGGACCGAAAGGACAACGTGTACAACGCATTGTAGACGAACTAAAAGGCGAAAAGATTGACATCGTTCGCTGGTCAAATGATCCAGTAGAATATGTTGCAAATGCTTTAAGCCCATCACAAGTTGTTAAAGTGCTTGTAGATGAAGAAGAAAAAGCAACAACAGTTGTTGTTCCAGACCACCAACTGTCATTAGCTATTGGTAAGCGTGGACAAAATGCACGTCTTGCAGCTAAATTAACAGGTTGGAAAATTGATATTAAGAGTGAGTCTGATGCGAAACAACTTGGTATTGTAACAGAAGAAGATAGCGTAATCGCATTCGGATTCGATTCAGTTGAAGACGAAATCGAATAGAGGTGATGAGTATGAGCAATCGAAAAGTTCCGTTACGAAAATGTGTTGCAACGCAAGAAATGAAATCAAAACGAGAGCTCGTTCGCATTGTTCGTTCCAAAGAGGGAGAAGTGTCCATTGATTTAACTGGAAAGAAATCAGGACGAGGTGCTTATTTATCAAAAGATAAAGAAAGTATTCTTCAAGCCCAAAAGAAAAATGTTTTGGAACATCATCTAAAAGCGAAAATCGACGGTTCTCTATACGAAGAGCTTCTTGAGCTTGTTGAGAAGGAGTCGAAATAAGTGTCCGATTGGAAATCGTTTTTAGGACTAGCAAACCGGGCTCGGAAAATTATTTCGGGTGAAGAACTTGTTTTAAAAGAAGTACGAAGTGGCAAAGCAAAACTTGTATTGCTATCTGAAGATGCGTCAGCAAATACTACAAAACGCATCACGGATAAAACGACGTATTACAACGTACCAATGAGAAAGGTCGAAAATCGACAACAATTAGGGCATGCGATTGGGAGAGATGAGCGAGTCGTTGTAGCTGTGTTAGATGAAGGCTTTGCGAAAAAGCTGTGTAGCATGCTCGATACAAATTACCGGGGGTGAAGGTATGAGTAAAATTCGAGTGCATGAATATGCAAAACAACATAATATCTCAAGTAAAGATCTTATGACAAAACTAAAAGAAATGAATATCGAGGTTTCGAATCATATGACAATGTTAGACGATGAAGTAGTAAACAAATTAGATAATGAATATCAAGCAGAAAAACCTTCTGTTGCAGATGAGTTTGAAGTAGAAGAAAAAGTTGTTCGTAGTAAAAAGAACAGCAATAAGAAAAAGAAAAAAGGCAAAGGAAATGAAGACAAACGTCAAGATAACTTTGCTGGAAGACAACAAACACAAACTGTAGAAACACCAGATAAAATTACTTTCTCTGGAAGTCTTACAGTAGGTGAGCTTGCTAAAAAATTAAGCAAAGAGCCGTCTGAAATTATTAAGAAACTCTTTATGCTTGGAATTATGGCAACAATTAACCAAGACTTAGATAAAGATACAATTGAGTTAATTGCTACTGATTATGGTATTGAAGTAGAAGAAGAAGTAGTTGTAAGTGAAACTGAATTTGAAACATTCATCGATGAGCAAGATGATGAAGAGAACTTAAAAGAGCGTCCAGCTGTAGTTACAATTATGGGGCACGTTGACCATGGTAAAACAACTTTACTTGACTCTATTCGTAATTCAAAAGTAACTGCTGGCGAAGCTGGTGGAATTACTCAGCATATCGGTGCATACCAAGTTGATGTAAATGATAAGAAAATTACGTTCTTAGATACACCAGGTCACGCGGCATTTACAACAATGCGTGCTCGTGGTGCACAAGTAACGGATATTACAATTCTTGTTGTTGCAGCTGATGACGGTGTTATGCCACAAACAGTTGAAGCAATTAGCCATGCGAAAGCAGCTGGAGTACCAATTATTGTAGCTGTGAATAAAATGGATAAACCAGCGGCAAATCCTGATCGTGTAATGCAAGAGTTAACAGAATATGAATTAGTTCCAGAAGCTTGGGGCGGAGATACAATTTTCGTACCAATTTCTGCAATTCAAGGTGAAGGAATTGACAACTTACTAGAAATGATACTTCTTGTAAGTGAAGTAGAAGAATATAAAGCAAATCCAAACCGCTATGCAACTGGTACTGTAATCGAAGCACAGCTTGATAAAGGTAAAGGAACTATCGCGACATTACTTGTTCAAAACGGTACACTTCGAGTTGGAGATCCAATCGTTGTTGGTACTTCATTCGGACGTGTTCGTGCAATGGTAAGTGATATTGGTCGTCGTGTAAAAGTTGCTGGTCCATCAACTCCTGTTGAAATTACAGGATTAAACGAAGTACCACAAGCAGGAGATCGTTTCATGGCATTCGCTGATGAGAAGAAAGCTCGTCAAATCGGTGAATCACGTGCACAAGAAGCGTTACTTGCTCAACGTGGTGAAAAATCTAAATTAAGCCTTGAAGATTTATTCCAACAAATCCAAGAAGGCGATGTAAAAGAAATTAACTTAATTGTGAAAGCAGACGTACAAGGTTCTGTAGAAGCAATGGCAGCATCACTTCGTAAAATTGATGTTGAAGGCGTAAAAGTGAAAATTATCCATACAGGCGTAGGTGCGATTACAGAATCTGATGTTATTTTAGCTTCTGCATCTAATGCAATTGTAATTGGATTTAACGTACGCCCTGATGTGAATGCGAAGCGTACAGCTGAATTAGAGAATGTTGATGTTCGTTTACACCGTATTATCTATAAAGTAATCGAAGAAATTGAATCAGCAATGCAAGGTATGCTGGATCCAGAATTCGAAGAAAAAGTAATCGGTCAAGCGGAAGTACGCCAAACATTCAAGGTAACAAAAGTTGGAACAATCGCAGGTTGTTACGTAATAGACGGTAAAATCACACGTGATAGTGGCGTGCGTATTATCCGTGATGGCATAGTAATTTTCGAAGGACAACTTGATACGTTAAAACGTTTCAAAGACGATGTAAAAGAAGTTGCACAAAACTATGAGTGTGGTATTACAATTGAGAGATATAATGATCTTAAAGAAGGGGACATCATTGAAGCGTACATTATGGAAGAAGTGAAGCGATGATTATCGCTTCACTCTCATTCGAGTGTATGATTTACGATGTGCATTCTTTAAAAGAGAAACGAGCAATTTTGCAACGGGTGCTAACTCGTGTGAAGCAGCGTTTTAACGTAGCTGTTTCAGAGGTAGGGCATCAAGATGTATGGCAACGTACAGAAATTGCAATTGTTTCTGTATCCTCTAATCGTGTTATTTGTGAAAAAGAAATGAATCGTGTACTCGAGTACATCGATTCATTTCCTGAAATTGAACGTACAATAACACAATTGGAATGGTATTGAATGAGGTGAAGAGTTATGAAATTACGTGCAAACCGTGTAGGCGAGCAAATGAAAAAAGAATTAGGCGACATCATCAGTCGTAAAATTAAAGATCCACGTGTTGGATTTGTTACAGTAACAGATGTACAAGTGAGTGGAGATTTACAAATTGCTACAGTATATATTTCTGTTTTAGGTGATGAGGAACAGAAAGAAAGTACATTAAAAGGTTTAGCGAAGGCAAAAGGCTTCATTCGTTCAGAAATTGGCCAGCGTATTCGTCTTCGTAAAACACCGGAAATTTCCTTTGAATTTGATGAGTCTATCGGATACGGTCATCGAATTGATACACTTTTACATCAAATTAATAAAGACGGTAAACGTGAAGAATAATGGATAGACATTTGTCTATCCATTTTTTCAATGCAAAATAAATTTTGAGTAATTACTATGAAAGAATTATGATGAGGTGAACATATATGGAAGGTGTAGTATTATTACATAAGCCAAAAGGCATGACATCACATGATTGTGTATTTAAATTAAGAAAGATATTGCGTGAGAAACGAATTGGTCATACAGGAACATTGGATCCAGATGTAACAGGAGTATTACCTATTTGTGTAGGACGAGCAACGAAGATTGCACAATTTTTAACAAGTGAGACGAAAACATATGAAGGTGAAGTAACACTTGGATTTTCAACGACAACTGAAGATGCTTCTGGTGAAGTTGTTGAAACGAAAAATGTAGATCGTGTTATTACTCGTAAGGAAGTAGAAGAGGCTCTTGCTGCATTAACAGGTACCATTGAACAGATGCCTCCGATGTTTTCAGCTGTAAAAGTTAATGGAAAAAAATTATATGAATATGCAAGAGCAGGGCAAGAAGTTGAACGTCCAGTTCGTACAATTACAATTCATGAATTTGTATTACTAGATGACCGTGAAGTGTTTGAGGGAGAAAATATTTCATTCCGTTTCCGTGTAACGTGTAGTAAAGGGACATATGTAAGAACGTTAGCAGTAATGATTGGTGAAAAACTTGGTTTTCCATCACATATGTCTCACCTTGTAAGAACAGCTTCTGGTGAATTTTTATTAGAAGATTGCATATCATTTGAAGAAATTGAAGAAAACGTGCAAAATGGAACAGTAGAGTCTATCTTCATTTCAATTGATGAAGCGTTAAGTAAGTTCCCGAAAATGGTTGTAGATGAAAAGCAAGCAGAGAAAATAAAGAATGGTATGTTCTTAAAAAATGAATTGCAAATAACAGCGCCATTTATAACAGTGTTTAATAAAAATGATCGCTGCCTTGCAATTTATGAGCACCATCCAAAACACCCTGGTATGCTAAAGCCGATGAAAGTACTTGTGAATAATCAAGAACTAAAGCTATAATGAATTATTGGAAGGATTATTACAGAAAAAGGTGAATTCAAGCGTGAAACTTATTCATTTAACTCATCCACATGAACAAAATAAATTAGAATTACCACCTACTGTAATGGCATTAGGATTTTTTGATGGCATTCATTTAGGACATCAATGTGTAATTCGAACTGCGAAACAAATAGCGGATGAACGGGGATATAAAAGTGCAGTTATGACGTTTTATCCGCACCCATCTGTTGTTTTAGGAAAAAAGGAAGCGCATGCGGAGTATATTACACCAATGTGTGATAAAGAAAAAATAGTCGAGGACTTAGGAATCGATATATTATATGTTATTAAATTTGATGAATCGTTTGCAGGTTTATTGCCACAACAATTTGTAGATGATTATATTATTGGTTTAAATGTAAAGCATGTAGTAGCAGGGTTTGATTATTCATATGGACGTTTAGGAAAAGGAAAGATGGAGACTTTACCATTTCATGCAAGAGGGGAGTTTACACAGACTGTGATTGAAAAAGTTGAATTTCAAGAAGAGAAAGTAAGTTCTACAGCATTACGAAAGTTAATTCGAAATGGCGAAATGGAACAAATTCCATCTATTTTAGGTAGAGCATATACGGTAGGGGGAACGGTTGTACACGGCGATAAGCGTGGACGTCAAATTGGTTTTCCCACAGCTAATATAGGTTTAAGTGATGAGTATCTATTACCACCTGTAGGTGTTTATGCAGTGAGATTAAAAGTTCACGATGAATGGTACGATGGTGTATGTAATATTGGATATAAACCGACTTTTAAAGAAGATGAGCGTCAATTATCTATTGAAGTGCATTTATTTGAATTTAACAAAGATATATATGATCAAAATGTTACAGTAGAGTGGCATATGCGTATAAGAGAAGAGAAGAAATTCAATGGCATCGATGAGTTAGTTGAACAAATTGCAAAAGATAAGAAAATAGCACAAGAATATTTTGCGAACGAAAAGAATATACTTGCTTTTTCAAGTGAAAAGTAGTATTCTATGTTATGTACTTTATGACAACCATTACTTGGCATTGCGACTCACCGATGCTTGCTAGGTAACTGGGGGTTTAATTATTAGGAGGTGAAATAGGATGGCTTTAACACAAGAGCGTAAAAATGAAATCATTGCACAATTTAGAACTCATGAGACTGATACTGGTTCTCCAGAGGTTCAAATTGCTGTCCTAACGGAGCAAATTAACACTCTAAACGAGCACTTACGTACTCACAAGAAGGATCATCATTCACGTCGTGGTCTATTAAAGATGGTTGGTAAACGTCGTAACTTACTTACTTACCTTCGTAATAGCGATATCACACGTTACCGTGAATTAATCACAAAGCTTGGCTTACGTCGATAGTCAAAGAAGCGGGAATATTCCCGCTTTTTTGTTAGGTAAAAATATATCTTCTACCCTTTATAGCTTACTTCATTTTCGGTAATACTAGAGGTAGAATATTGTGATATACTATCCATTTACATAGAAGAATTGAATACTTTAAATTGAGAGGGGTACTTAAATGAGTCAAGAAAAGCAAGTCTTCTCGATAGATTTAGCTGGTCGTCAGCTAACAGTTGAAACAAGTCAGCTTGCGAAGCAAGCGAACGGAGCAGTATTAGTAAGATATGGCGATACAGCGGTTCTATCTACAGCAACTGCATCAAAAGAACCAAAAAATGTAGATTTCTTCCCACTTACAGTAAACTATGAAGAGCGTTTATATGCAGTCGGAAAAATTCCTGGCGGTTTCATTAAACGTGAAGGTCGCCCGAGTGAAAAAGCGATTTTGGCAAGTCGTTTAATTGACCGACCAATTCGTCCACTTTTCGCAGATGGTTTCCGTAACGAAGTACAAGTTGTCAGCATAGTAATGAGTGTTGATCAAGATTGTTCTTCTGAAATGGCAGCTATGCTTGGTTCTTCATTAGCGTTATCGATTTCAGATATTCCATTTGAAGGCCCAATTGCGGGTGCAACAGTTGGTCGTATTAACGGCGAATTCGTTATTAATCCAACAGTAGAACAGCAAGAACAAAGTGATATTCACCTTGTTGTGGCTGGTACGAAAGATGCAATCAACATGGTTGAAGCAGGAGCAGATCAAGTGCCTGAAGAAACAATGTTAGAAGCAATTATGTTTGGTCATGACGAAATTAAACGTCTAATTGCATTCCAAGAAGAGATTGTACAAGCTGTAGGTAAAGAGAAATCAGAAGTGAAACTTTATGAAGTTGACGCTGATCTTAATCAAGCTGTACGTGAAATGTCTGAGAAGGATATGCATTCTGCAATTCAAGTACATGAGAAACACGCACGTGAAGATGCAATTAACGAAGTGAAAAAGCGTGTAATTGAGCATTACGAAGCGCAGGAAGCTGACGCTGATACATTAGGACAAGTAAGTGAGATTTTATATAAAATTGTAAAAGAAGAAGTACGTCGTCTTATTACAGTTGAAAAAATCCGCCCAGATGGCCGTAAAGGTGACGAAATCCGTCCATTAGCATCAGAGGTTGGCATTTTATCTCGTACACACGGTTCTGGTTTATTCACACGTGGACAAACACAAGCATTAAGTATTTGTACATTAGGTGCATTAGGCGATGTGCAAATTTTAGATGGTCTTGGTGTAGAAGAATCAAAACGCTTTATGCACCATTACAATTTCCCATCATTTAGTGTTGGTGAAACGAGACCAATGCGTGGACCAGGTCGTCGTGAAATTGGTCACGGTGCACTAGGAGAACGTGCTCTTGAGCCTGTAATTCCATCTGAAAAAGATTTCCCATATACAGTACGTCTTGTATCTGAAGTTTTAGAATCAAATGGTTCTACTTCACAAGCAAGTATTTGTGGTAGTACTTTAGCAATGATGGATGCTGGTGTTCCACTTAAAGCTCCGGTTGCAGGTATTGCAATGGGTCTAGTTAAAACTGGTGAGCATTACACAATTTTATCTGATATTCAAGGTATGGAAGATCATTTAGGCGATATGGACTTTAAAGTAGCGGGTACAGCAAAAGGTGTAACTGCACTGCAAATGGACATTAAAATCGATGGTCTATCTCGTGAAATTTTAGAAGAGGCATTACAACAAGCGAAAGTTGGTCGTGTGCACATTCTAAATCATATGTTATCTGTTATTGCAGAGCCACGTACTGAATTATCAGCTTACGCTCCAAAGATTATTACAATGACAATTAACCCAGATAAAATCCGTGACGTTATTGGACCAAGCGGTAAGCAAATCAATAAAATTATTGAAGAAACTGGTGTTAAAATTGACATCGAGCAAGATGGTACAGTATTTATTTCTTCAATAAATCAAGAAATGAATGATAAAGCTAAGAAAATTATCGAAGATATCGTTCGCGAAGTACAAGTAGGTGAAATCTACGAAGGAAAAGTAAAACGTGTTGAGAAATTCGGTGCTTTCGTTGAATTATTCAGCGGTAAAGATGGATTAGTTCACATTTCTGAACTTGCACTTGAGCGTGTAGGTAAAGTAGAAGACGTTGTGAAAATCGGTGATGTAATTACAGTTAAAGTGATCGAGATTGACAAGCAAGGTCGTGTGAACTTATCTAGAAAAGTATTGCTAAAAGAAGAGCAAGAAAAAGAAGCTGCTAAAGAAGAAAACAAACAAGAGCAGCAATAAGTAAAAGCCAGTTAAACTGGCTTTTTTTGTTATGTAAAAATATGATTTATATATATTTTTATGTCAGTATAGGTATAGTTTTCATTATAACGCTCAAATTAACAAAGATAAGAAGAAAAAAGGTTTTTATATAGTTAATGGGAGGGTTTATATGAAAGCTCGTATATTGGCATACATATGTATATTCTTTTTATATGTCAGTGTAGGCTCTTATTCCGTTTTTGCACAGGATAACTTGTATGAAGAAATTCAAAAACATGCAAAACAATATGAGATTGCACCTCAAAATGCGATGATTGATAAAATATGGAAAGCGACACCGGGATATAATGGAAGACAAGTTGATATGGAAGCATCCTATGGTAATATGAAGAAACTAAAGAAATTTGATCAAAAACATCTTGAATTCAAGGAAGTATCACCAAGTGTCCACTTAAAAGATTTATCACCAGCTCCAATTTATAGGGGGCATCCGAATAAAAAGATGGTGGGATTAACAATAAATGTGGCATGGGGAAACGAGTATTTGCCGCGTATATTAGAAATATTGAAAAAACATGATGTGAAGGCGACTTTCTTTTTAGAAGGACGCTGGGTGAAAGAAAATTTGCGATTTGCAAAAATGATTGTCGATGCAAATCAAGAAGTCGGAAATCATTCGTATACGCACCCTAATATGAAAACGCTATCGTCTGATGAAATACGAGATCAGTTACAAAAAACAAATCGAATGATCGAAGCAGCTACGAATCAAAAGGTGAGATGGTTTGCTCCGCCGAGTGGAAGTTTTCGGGATGAAGTCGTGAAAATCGCTGATGATTTCCAAATGGGAACGATTATGTGGACTGTCGATACAATCGATTGGAAGCGACCGGAGCCAGATGTACTATTGCAGAGAGTAATGAGAAAAATACATCCAGGTGCTATCGTATTAATGCATCCTACTTCGTCAACGGCAGAAGCATTAGATACAATGATTACAAAATTGAAGGAACTAGGATATAAAGTAGGGAATATAACAGAGTTACTGGATGAAAAACGTGTGGATTAAATACATTTGCATGACATTCATCCTTAAACTTGTTATCATTAAATAATAGCACTTATTTAGAGAAACTGGCAGTAGGAGGAAAGTTTTTGATTAAAAAATATACTTGTAAAAATGGTGTAAGAATCGTTATGGAGAATATACCAACTGTAAGATCGGTTGCGATTGGTATTTGGATCCATGCGGGATCAAGAAATGAAAATGAAAAAAATAACGGGATTTCTCACTTTTTAGAGCATATGTTCTTTAAGGGGACAGAAACACGTAGTGCACGCGAAATTGCAGAATCATTTGATAGCATTGGTGGGCAAGTGAATGCATTTACTTCAAAAGAATACACTTGTTACTATGCAAAAGTGCTAGATGAGCATGCTAAATATGCTTTAGATGTATTAGCAGACATGTTCTTTAATTCAACATTTGATGAAGAAGAATTGAAAAAAGAGAAGAATGTCGTATGTGAAGAAATTAAAATGTACGAAGATGCGCCAGATGATATTGTGCATGATATGTTAACGAAAGCAACATATGAAACGCATCCGCTTGGATATCCTATTTTAGGAACAGAAGAAACACTTGATACGTTTACAGGTGATACGCTACGCCAATATATTAAGGATCATTACACACCTGAAAATGTAGTTGTTTCAGTTGCAGGAAATATTGATGAAGCCTTCTTACAAACGGTAGAGCAATATTTCGGTAGTTATGAAGGAACAACAAACCGTGAACAAGTACATAGCCCAATTTTCCATTTTAATAAGGTAGCACGTAAAAAAGAAACAGAACAAGCTCATTTATGTTTAGGATATAAAGGCTTACAAATGGGACACGAAGATATTTATAACTTAATCGTATTAAATAACGTTTTAGGTGGTAGTATGAGTAGCCGTTTATTCCAAGAAGTACGTGAGCAACGCGGGTTAGCTTACTCAGTATTTTCTTACCATTCTTCTTATGAAGATACAGGTATGTTAACGCTGTATGGTGGAACAGGTAGCCAACAATTAGATACACTGTATGAAACAATGCAGGAAACATTAGAAACATTGAAAAATACAGGTATTACAGAAAAAGAGCTTATTAATAGTAAAGAGCAATTAAAAGGAAACTTAATGTTAAGTTTAGAAAGTACAAATAGCCGTATGAGCCGTAATGGTAAAAATGAATTGCTACTTCGTAAGCATCGTTCACTTGATGAGATTATCGAAAGTGTAAACACTGTAACAAAAGAAAATGTTGATGAGTTAATTCGTAACATGTTTACAGATGAATTCTCTGCAGCATTAATTAGTCCAGATGGAAAACTTCCAAAAGGAATAAAACTATAATTACTTTATATGAAGTATGTAAAAATAACTGTATCTCTTTTAAATGAGATACGGTTATTTTTTTTGGATATACAGAATAGGTACTAATTATAGATAACTTACATTCATAAATTCGGTAGGGGGAAAGTATATGCGATTAAGTGAATTAAGTGGAAAAGAGATTGTAAATTTAGAAAGAGCAGAAAAGATGGGGGTTCTAGGTTATGTGGATTTAGAAATTGATGAGAAGGATGGCCAAATACAGGCTCTTATCATACCTGCTGGGAAATGGGGAGGTTTTAAAAAGGAACCACAAGAAATAAGAGTAGGGTGGAACCAAATTAAAAAAGTGGGGCATGATATGATCCTTTGTGATATTACGGATCGTCCAAATTCGAAGTGAAAGGTGGCCATTTTGGTCATCTTTTTTTGTTCATGCCCTTCTGAGTATTAGTTTATATTAATTGAGATTTTGAGTTGCGGGTCTTACTGCATACAAAGAGCTAGATAAATCATACGTGCTTTTTGTTTTTCAATCACCTAAAACTCGTACATTACATATGATGTGGAGGAAAAAGAAAAAGTAGGCACTTTTCTTATAAATGACAGAAAAAAGAAGGTGAATTAGGGAATGTTGACTGAGATGCATATTGCTGTCATAGGAGGAGATGCAAGGCAGCTAGAAGTAATTCGCAAGCTAGTTGAATTGGATGCGAAACTTTCATTGATAGGGTTTGATCAGTTAGATCATGGCTTCACAGGGGCAGCAAAAGAAAGTATACAAAATTTAGATTTCACTTCTGTAGATGCAATTATTTTGCCAGTTGCAGGTACAAATGCCAAGGGAGAAGTAGATACTATTTTTTCAAACGAAAAAGTTTCTATAACGAAAGAACAAATTGAAAATACGCCAGAACACTTTACTATATATTCAGGTATTGGTACGCCTTACTTGGAAAATCTCGTATCTACTACAAACCGCAAACTTATTAAATTATTTGATCGTGATGATGTGGCAATCTACAATTCTATTCCAACTGTAGAAGGTACATTAATGATGGTAATTCAACATACCGACTATACGATTCATGGTTCTAATGTAATGGTTTTAGGATTTGGTAGAACAGGGATGAGTGTTGCCAGAGCATTTCAATCATTAGGAGCCCATGTCAAAGTTGGAGCAAGGCGATCGGAACATATTGCACGTATTACAGAAATGATGTTTTCTCCTTTTCATATGCAGAACATTGAGAAAGAAGTAGGAAATATCGATATTGTTATTAATACAATTCCGCATCTCGTCGTGACAGCGAATGTCATTTCAAAAATGCCAGCTCATACGTTAGTAATTGATTTAGCTTCTAAACCAGGCGGTACCGACTTTAGATATGCGGAAAAAAGAGGAGTCAAAGCGCTATTAGCACCTGGGTTACCAGGTATTGTTGCTCCAAAAACAGCAGGACAAATTTTAGCGAATGTTCTTTCTCAGTTACTGGCAGAAGACGTAATAGCAAGAAAGGAGAATGGGGAATGAATTTAAAAGGGAAAAGAATAGGGTTTGGTTTTACTGGCTCACATTGTACGTACGAAGAAGTAATGCCTCATTTAGAAAAGTTAATTGCTGAGGGAGCAGAAGTACGCCCCGTTGTTTCTTACACTGTTCAATCAACAAATACGAGATTTGGAGAAGGAGCAGAGTGGATTAAAAAGATTGAAGAAGTAACAGGATTTAAAGCAATTAATTCAATTGTTGGCGCAGAACCACTAGGACCTAAAATTCCACTAGATTGTATGGTAATTGCACCACTAACAGGAAATTCAATGAGTAAATTTGCAAATGCAATGACAGACTCTCCAGTACTAATGGCAGCGAAAGCGACGCTAAGAAATGGCAAGCCTGTCGTATTGGCTGTTTCGACGAATGATGCTTTAGGGCTTAATGGAGTAAACCTCATGCGCCTAATGGCAACAAAAAATATCTACTTCGTCCCATTCGGTCAAGATGCACCAGAGAAAAAACCGAACTCAATGGTAGCTCGCATGGAGCTGCTTGAAGATACAGTATTAGAAGCGTTGCAAGGAAAGCAATTGCAACCGGTTGTCGTAGAAAAATTCAGATATATGAATTAAAAAACGAAAAAAAACGGACAATTTTTGATGAAACCATCATTCTTACTGTAGAATATGATAAAATTAACGTTATTAAGATTAGAAGGGGTATTCTATACTCCTTCTGATTCTAAGTTATAGAAGGATTGGTATCTAGAAAGGGGCATAGTGATGGAAAAGCAAAAAACTTTTCATGTCGCTGTAGTTGGAGCAACCGGCGCAGTTGGTGAACAAATGTTAAATACTTTAGAGAAACGAGAATTTCCAATCGGGAAGTTAACGTTACTTTCATCTAAACGATCTGCAGGTAAGAAACTTGTATTTAAAGGCGAAGAATTTACAGTTCAAGAGGCAACTCCTGAAAGTTTTGAAGGAGTAGATATCGCACTATTTAGTGCTGGTGGATCTGTATCAAAACAATTAGCGCCAGAAGCAGCAAAGCGCGGTGCGATTGTTGTTGATAATACAAGTGCATTCCGTATGACAGAAAACGTGCCACTTGTTGTACCTGAAGTAAATGAAAACGACTTAAAAGAACATAATGGTATTATTGCAAATCCAAACTGTTCTACAATTCAAATGGTAGTAGCTCTTGAGCCAGTTCGTCAGCAATATGGTTTAAAACGAGTAATCGTTTCCACATATCAAGCTGTATCAGGTGCTGGTGCGGCAGCGATTGAAGAACTTCATGAACAATCACAAGCAATCTTAAATGGTGAAGAAGTGAAGGCAAATGTTTTACCTGTATCAGGTGATAAGAAACATTTCCAAATTGCTTTCAACGCGATTCCACAGATTGATAAATTCCAAGATAATGGATTTACGTTTGAAGAAATGAAAATGATTAATGAAACGAAAAAAATTATGCATATGCCTGAATTAGAAGTAGCGGCAACATGTGTACGTTTACCAGTTGTATCAGGTCACTCAGAGTCTGTTTACATCGAAGTAGAAAAAGAAGGCGTAACAGTAGAAGAATTCAAGAGCTTACTTGCAAATGCGGAAGGTATCGTTCTGCAAGATAATCCAGAAGAGCAGTTATATCCAATGCCAGCTACTGCAGTAGGTAAAAACGAAGTATTCGTTGGAAGAATCCGTAAAGATTTAAATAACGATAAAGGATTCCATCTTTGGGTCGTATCTGATAACTTATTAAAAGGCGCTGCATGGAATTCTGTTCAAATTGCAGAGCGCTTAGTAAAATTACAATTAGTGTAAACGGCTAAGAGAAGGTGCAAAATATGAAAATTATTGTTCAAAAATTTGGTGGCACGTCTGTACGTGATGAAAATGGACGTAAGCACGCGCTCCATCATATAAAAAAATCGCTAGATGCGGGTTATAAAGTAGTTACTGTCGTATCTGCTATGGGCCGTAAAGGTGAACCATATGCAACTGATACTTTGTTAAGTCTTGTAAATCAAGAGGAATCTCGCATTTCTAATCGTGAGCAAGATTTATTATTATCATGCGGAGAATTAATCTCAGCAATCGTTTTCTCTAACATGTTAAATGAGAACGGTATAAAAGCAGCGGCATTAAATGGTGCACAAGCTGGTTTTGTAACAAATGATGATTTTACAAATGCTAAGATTATTGAAATGAATTGCGATCGTATACATGAAGAACTAGAAAATGTAGATGTAATCGTCGTTACAGGATTCCAAGGGCAAACGAAAAAAGGTGATACGACAACACTTGGACGCGGAGGTAGCGATACTTCAGCTTCTGCATTAGGTGTTGCGCTTCATGCTGAATTTATTGATATCTTCACAGATGTAGAAGGTGTTATGACTGCGGATCCTCGCATTGTAAAAGATGCACGTCATCTTCAAACCGTAACGTACAATGAAATTTGTAACATGGCTTACCAAGGTGCAAAAGTCGTTCATCCACGTGCAGTTGAAATTGCGATGCATGCGAAAGTACCTCTTCGTGTACGTTCTACGTATTCTGATAGTGAAGGTACGCTTATTTCGGCATCTGACGGTGCTACAAAAGGCCGTGATGTAGAAGAACGGCCTGTTACAGGTATCGCACATGTTTCAAATGTGACGCAAATTAAAGTGCTTGCAAAAGAAACAGCATATGATTTGCAACAGCATGTGTTTAAAGAAATGGCGAATGAAGGAATCAGTGTCGATTTAATTAACATTTCACCTACTGGGGTAGCTTATACGGTGAGTGATAATGTATCAAAACGTGCAGTTGAATTATTACAAAACCTTGGATACGAGCCAATTGTGACAGAACATTGTGCAAAAGTATCTATTGTAGGAGCTGGAATGGCAGGATACCCTGGGGTTACTGCGAAAATCGTTACAGCTTTAGCTGAAAAAGGTATTCAAATTCTGCAATCGGCAGATAGCCATACGACAATTTGGGTTCTTGTAAAAGAAACTGATTTAGTGGAGGCTGTAAATGCATTACATAGTGCGTTTGAGCTTTCAAAAGAAAAGCAACTGGAACAATAAGGAGTGAGACCATGATAGATTTTGGGACAATTGCAACCGCGATGGTAACTCCGTTTGATAAAAACGGAAATATCGATTTTGCAAAGACAACGAAATTGGTAAATTATTTAATAGATAACGGTACAACAGCAATCGTGGTAGGAGGAACGACAGGAGAATCTCCTACATTAACTTCAGAAGAAAAAGTAGCGTTATATCGCCATGTCGTATCTGTTGTCGATAAAAGGGTGCCCGTAATCGCTGGAACAGGTAGCAATAATACGCATGCTTCTATTGACTTAACTAAAAAGGCGACAGAAGTTGGTGTTGATGCAGTAATGCTAGTAGCACCGTATTATAACAAACCGAGTCAAGAAGGAATGTATCAGCATTTTAAAGCAATTGCTGAAAGCACGCCGCTTCCGGTTATGCTATATAATGTTCCAGGACGATCTATTGTACAAATCTCCGTTGATACAGTTGTTCGTTTATCAGAAATAGAAAACATTGTTGCGATTAAAGATGCAGGCGGCGATGTGTTAACAATGACAGCGATCATTGAAAAAACAGCGGACGACTTTGCGGTATACAGCGGTGATGATGGTTTAACGTTACCAGCTATGGCAGTTGGAGCGAAAGGTATCGTTTCTGTAGCATCTCATGTGATCGGAAATGAAATGCAAGAAATGATTGCAGCATTCCAAGCAGGAGAATTTAAAAAGGCGCAAAAATTACATCAATTACTTGTAAGAGTAACGGATTCATTATTTATGGCGCCAAGCCCAACGCCAGTAAAAACAGCGTTACAAATGGTTGGGTTAGATGTAGGTTCTGTACGTTTACCACTTCTTCCATTAACAGAAGAGGAAAGAGTAACGTTACAATCTGTTATTCAATCTATCCCTCGTTAATAAAAAATGACCTAGTGTAGAACTAGGTCATTTTTTATTGCTATGAAAATCTTTACCTTTCTTTTCTCACCTACCATATTACTCCATTTGTTTAATCACTTCTTCATTATGTATTGCAGCATGTATAAGAAAATAATTGTACACCTTTAAATGAATCAAAAAACATAGTTATTATAGGATAAACATTTGTATAAACGTAATAAACTATCGATTCTGTTTTTTAAAGGGATTGTTTCAAATGTGACGGGATTCATAAAAAAGCTTCATTTTATAAGTGTTTTTGTTCGATTCTAGAAAAATATGTTTTGAAAATCCATATTATGAAATGAAGTTAGCTTATTTATGGCGATTTCTTCAAAATAATATGGAGTACAAAATTGCAGCAAATATACAGGAAATACGTTCGATACTTTTGTTGTAATTCCGTTCTTTTACTTTCTCTTTCGCACGATTTAACTTGTGTTCTATTTCTTGTATCAGGTATAATATGGCTAAGTAGCTTAGTACGGGTATGCTTAGCAAAATTGGTAAAAATTATAATTTGATTACATTTTCATATCATATCGAATAAGATATTTGATTTATATAATGAAAGAGAGGTGAAACCTGGTTTAAAAAATAAACAAGGACATGATATCGCATAACGGTAAGGACATTCGTCTTGGACGGTGAATATATGGTGGTTGTAGAGTTTCCCCTGGTGTCTCTGCAATTTTAGTGAAATCAGTGTTTGAAAGATTTTTAAACCAGGCAACAACATGAAGAGAAAAGAGAATGAGTCTGTTAAAGTATTTGCTCTTGGTGGAGTAGGTGAAATCGGGAAAAACATGTACTGTGTTGAAATTGATTCTGAAATCTTTATTGTAGATGCAGGGTTAATGTTCCCAGGAGATGAAATGTTTGGAATTGATATCGTTATTCCTGATATTACATATTTAGTGGAAAACCAAGAGCGAGTAAAAGGTTTATTTATTACTCACGGTCATGAAGATCATATTGGTGGTATTGTTTACGTACTTCGTAAATTATCTATTCCAGTGTATGCAACGAAATTAACAGTAGGACTTATACAAGAAAAACTTGGCGAAGCGGGTATGTTAGGCCGTGTAGACTTAAAAACAATCGATTCAAATTCAACAGTAGAGTTTAATACTACAACGGTGTCATTCTTTGGAACGACACATAGTATTCCAGATTCTGTTGGTGTTTGTTTCCATACATCAAAAGGTGCGATTGTATATACAGGAGACTTTAAATTCGATCAAACTCCAATTGGAAATAGTGGAGCAGATCTTGGGAAAATGGCTCAAATCGGAAATGAAGGCGTACTATGCTTATTATCTGATAGTACAAATGCTGAGCGTCCAGGCTATACAGGTTCTGAAAAAGAAGTTGGTGTAGAAATTTCTAAAGTGTTCTACGGCGCAGAAGGACGTATTATCGTTGCTTCATTTGCATCGAATGTACATCGTATTCAACAAGTATTTGATGCAGCTGCTGAAACTGGACGAAAAGTAGCGGTTGTAGGACGTAGTATGGTGAAAGTAGTAGATATCGCAAGACGTCTTGGTTATTTAGATGTTCCAGAAGGTATGGTTATTTCACTACAAGAAGTAGACAATTTCCCAGAGAAAAAGGTAGCTATTTTAACGACAGGTAGCCAAGGTGAACCGATGGCGGCCCTTTCTAGAATGGCGAAGCAAGCTCATAAACAAATTTCAATTCGTAAAGGTGATACGGTTATTATTGCGGCTTCTCCAATTCCGGGTAATGAAATATCTGTATCAAAAATTATCGACTTGTTATTTAGAGCGGGAGCTGAAGTTGTTTATTACGGTGAAAGAAAAGTTCACGTTTCAGGTCACGGTAGCCAAGAAGAATTAAAATTAATGTTAAATTTAATGAAACCGAAATATTTTGTACCCGTACATGGTGAGTTCCGTATGCAAAAAGCACATGCATACTTAGCTGAAGATGTAGGTATTGCAAGAGAAAATATCTTTATCGTAGAAAAAGGCGATGTAATTGGTTTTGGTGAAGATGAAGCGAACTTAGTTGGTAAAGTGCAAGCGGGCAATGTATTAATTGATGGATTAGGTGTAGGTGACGTTGGTAATATCGTTCTTCGAGATAGAAAAATGTTATCTCAAGATGGAATATTAGTAGTTGTTGTAACACTTGGTAAGGATGAAAAGAAAATTGTTTCTGGTCCAGAAATCATTTCACGTGGTTTTGTGTATGTGCGTGAATCAGAAGCATTAATTGACCGCTCTACAGAGATTGTACGTATGATTGTTGAGCAATCAATTAAAGAATATTCAATTGAATGGTCTATGCTAAAACAAAATATTCGTGAATTATTAGGACAGTTCTTGTACGAAGAGACAAAGAGAAAACCTATGATTTTACCGATTATTATGGAAGTTTAAAAAAGATCACCTTTACGGGTGATCTTTTTTTCTTTTTAAACTCTATCGAATGAAATTTATAACTTAAGAAATAATAGTGATATACGAGTGAAAGGGGATGCGATATGACAGAACGTGATCGTTATACAAATGAAGGGAAAGAGGCTGAGCCGAAAGAAACTGGGAAAGAAGCTTCGATAGTGGAAAAAATTCAACAGCTAGGACAAACGAATGTACCACAAATGAATGAATCGAGTATTCATTGTTTAACAATCATTGGGCAGGTAGAAGGTCATGTTCAGTTGCCGCCGCAAAATAAAACAACAAAATATGAGCATATTATTCCGCAAATTGTTGCGATAGAACAAAATCCGAAAATTGAAGGTTTGCTTTTAATATTAAACACGGTCGGAGGTGACGTTGAAGCAGGATTAGCAATTTCTGAGATGGTAGCTTCGCTTTCGAAACCAACAGTATCTCTTGTTCTGGGCGGAGGGCATTCTATCGGTGTACCAATTGCCGTCTCTACGGATTATTCATTTATTGCGGAAACTGCGACGATGACAATTCATCCCATTCGTCTAACAGGTCTTGTTATAGGTGTGCCGCAAACATTTGAGTATTTAGATAAAATGCAAGAAAGAGTCATTCGATTTGTGACGAAACATTCGAAAGTAACCGAAGATCGTTTTAAAGAACTTATGTTTGCGAAAGGGAATTTGACGCGAGATATTGGGACGAATGTAATTGGCGGAGATGCAGTGAAATATGGTCTTATAGATGATGTCGGTGGTATTGGGAATGCGATTCGAAAACTGAATGAATTAATAGATGCTCGCATGGATGATAGTGCAGAAGGGGCAATGTTACAATGATTTTATACACAATTATGCCAGAGCAACTTGTCTATCCAGCCGATTATTCGCAATGTGAAAGCCAAAAACTTGTAAATATAAATGGTGTTGAATTAATGGTTTCAGAAGAAGAACATGGGTATTATTCGATTGTACGTGTGTTAAGTACGGATCCGTTACACTACTTAGAGTTTGAGCCGGGCCAGAAAATAACCTTTTAGCAAAAAGAAGGATTTTGTTTAGAAGCTATGGTATAATATAAAAAACAAGACGGTTGAGCAGCCATGATAGGGCTGCTTTCTTCTGTTTATTTAACAATTTACAAGAAGTGTAAAAATAGAAGAGATAAGACCTGAAAAAATAGAGAAAACAGACATATAAGTAGAGCTTTTTAAGAAGCCCTACTTACATGTAGAACACGAGGTGAAGAAATGGCAAAACAAAAGCAAAGAGGGACGAAGGCAAAAGCAAGACGCACGATAAAGCCAACTTTGTATTATGAAATCGTCGGTTTAACTCTTTTTGCACTTTCAATCATTACGATTTTACAGCTAGGCGTTGTAGGGAAATCGTTTGTGTTATTTTTTCGCTTCTTCTTTGGTGAGTGGTACATAATTGGTGTGTTAGGTGTAATAGCTTTATCGGTTTCGTTCGTTATCAAACGTGGATGGCCGAACCTTTTAAATAAACGGTTAATCGGTTTTTATTTAATAGTATTGGCGATATTAATGTTTAGTCATATTACATTATTTAACCTTCTTACGAAAGATGGAGCAGTGCAAAATACGTCTGTTATTGTGAGTACGAAAGATAACTTCTTTCTTGAAATGAAAAAGGGTCCAGATAGCGTTCATTTAGGTGGTGGTATGTTTGGGGCGCTTATGTTTGCGACATGTTACTTCTTATTTGACGAAGTAGGAGCTTATATCATTGGTATTATTTTAGTGATTCTTGGCATACTTTGTATAACAAATAAACATATTGGGGAAGTGCTTGCCCCTGTAGGCAGAATCCTTAGAAGTCAATTTGAAGTAATGCAAGGGGATTATAAAGATTGGAGATCCAAAAGGACGGCTGAACAAACAGAAAAGAAAAAAACAACAAGAAGTACGAGGCGCGAACGTGCTGTGGAACAAGAAGAAATTGTTGAGCCGATGGAAGAAATATCAATTGATCCTCCAATTATTTCGAACTTTACTGAGAATTATCCTGTAAATGAAGAAGAGAATAAACGAATTAGCGAAGAACAGGAAGTAGAGTTGATAACTTCACCGTCTATTGAAGAGGTTCCGCCTGTTGAAGAATCTAAGAAAAAGCGTGGAGAAAAGATTGTAGAATCTTTAGAGGCGGAAACAAGTGCCCCGCCAATGCAATTTTCAAATGTAGAAAATAAAGATTACAAGCTTCCCGCACTTGATATATTGAAATTTCCAAAGAATAAGCAAGTTACAAATGAAAATGCGGAAATTTATGAGAATGCTCGTAAATTAGAACGTACTTTCCAAAGCTTTGGAGTGAAAGCGAAAGTAACAAAAGTACATAGAGGTCCTGCAGTTACAAAATATGAAGTATATCCTGATATGGGAGTAAAGGTAAGCAAAATCGTCAGTTTAAGTGATGATTTAGCACTTGCTTTAGCTGCGAAAGACATTCGTATTGAAGCCCCTATTCCCGGGAAATCAGCTGTAGGAATTGAAGTTCCAAACTCAGAAGTCTCTATAGTAACGCTTAGAGAAGTTCTTGATTCTAAAGCTAATAATCACCCTGAAGAGAAGTTGTTAATTGGTCTTGGACGAGATATTACGGGTGAAGCTGTATTAGCCCGTTTAAATAAAATGCCCCATTTACTAGTGGCCGGTGCGACGGGTAGTGGAAAAAGTGTATGTATTAACGGTATTATTGTTAGTATTTTAATGCGTGCAAAGCCACATGAAGTAAAATTAATGATGATCGATCCGAAAATGGTAGAATTAAATGTATATAACGGTGTGCCTCATTTATTAACACCAGTTGTAACCGATCCGAAAAAGGCATCACAAGCATTGAAAAAAGTTGTGAGTGAAATGGAACGCCGTTATGAGTTGTTTGCTCATAGTGGCACGCGAAATATTGAAGGATACAATGACTATATAAAAGAGCATAATAGTCAATCAGAAGCGAAACAACCGGAATTACCTTATATTGTCGTAATTGTGGACGAGTTAGCAGATTTAATGATGGTCGCTTCATCGGATGTAGAGGATGCGATTATGCGTCTAGCACAAATGGCTCGTGCGGCTGGTATTCATTTAATTATCGCAACGCAGCGTCCATCCGTTGATGTCATTACGGGGGTTATTAAAGCGAATATTCCATCACGTATTGCATTCGCTGTATCTTCTCAAACAGATTCTCGTACAATTCTTGATGGCGGTGGTGCAGAGAAACTACTAGGTCGTGGAGATATGCTGTTTATACCAATTGGTGCATCGAAGCCTGTACGTGTACAAGGTGCGTTTTTATCAGATGATGAAGTTGAGAGAGTTGTAGAATATGTTATTGGTCAGCAAAAAGCGCAATATCAAGAAGATATGATTCCGCAAGATGTTCCTGATACAAAGCAGGAAGTAGAAGATGAATTATATGATGAAGCAGTTCAGCTCGTAGTGGAAATGCAAACGGCATCTGTTTCTATGTTGCAACGTAGGTTTAGAGTTGGTTATACGCGAGCTGCTCGTTTAATTGATGCAATGGAAATGAATGGTGTAGTAGGTCCGTATGAAGGTAGTAAACCACGAGAAGTGCTCATTAATGATGTACAAGAAAAAAGTTCATAAAAAAAAAGCCTAATTGTTTTTACAATTAGGCTTTTTTATATGCTGGTTTTGTTATATACTATGTTCAGAGGTAAAGAAAGGGCTTACATTTAAAGTGATTCTTTAGAATACGAATACTTTGGTGTGGTTTTTTGTGAACGTTCGATATTTAATGTAGAAAAATGTTAAATTTTGTTGACACGTATGGGAGCAAGTGGTAAGATTACTTCGAAAAGAATCACTGCCTCATATAATCTTGGAGATAAGGTCCATAAGTTTCTACCTGGCAACCATGAATTGCTGGACTATGAGGGGAAAAGTGTGTAACAAAGGATGTAAGAGATCTTTGTGCCGAACTTTTTCTCGATATGAGGAATGTTTATGGTGCAAAGTTTTTTTTATGCAGTAAAGAGTGAAAATTTCATCTTAAAAAATTATTAATATTTATTCGACAATTGTGCTTATTTTTACTGTTTAGCAATTTTTATTATGTTGTAAGTTGAAAAAAGAGAAAAGAAGTCTTACATCAGAGGTCGAATAATTGAAATGCGGGGGAGTCTTATGTCAGTAAAATCCGATAGTCGTCACCTATATTTACGGGTGATTGATCACATCAAAGAAAAAATTAAAGATGGAGCATACAAAGAAAGACAAAAGTTACCATCAGAGTTTGATTTAGCGAAAGAACTTGGCGTAAGTAGAGCGACTTTAAGGGAAGCGCTGCGTATTTTAGAAGAAGAAAATGTTGTCATTCGTAGACATGGTGTAGGGACATTTGTAAATGCTAAGCCGTTATTTTCTTCTGGGATTGAACAACTTTCTAGTATTACAGATATGATTTCTAGTGTGGGGAAAACACCAGGAACTATCTTTCTATCATCATCTACAACAAGTTTAACAGAAGAAGAAAAAGAGAAGTTTAATAGTGAAGATGGTTTTAATGCCGTAATGATTGAGCGTGTGCGTACAGCAGATGGGGAACCTGTTGTATATTGTATCGATAAACTTGCAAAAGAAATCTTGCCAGATTTATCGGGATACAACGAAGAATCATTGCTTACAGTGATACATAACAATACGCACAAACGTATCACATACGCAGTTGCTCACATTGAGCCAATTGGCTATCATCCGAAAGTCTCACCGATTTTAGAATGTGAACCGGAAACGGCACTGCTAGTTTTAAAACAAATGCACTATGATCAAAATGATGAGCCAATCTTATATTCTATCAATTACTTTAGAGCTGATAAATTTAGCTTCCATGTATTAAGAAAACGTATGTAGGTAAGTTCCATTTTAGGGAGGTGACAACAAGAAGTTAGGGACAGCAGCGTAAGAATAAAGAGATATATATAATTTCAGGAGGGGTTTCTAGTATGAAGAAAAAAACAGGTCTTTTATTATCATTAACATTAGCAGCAAGCACGGTTTTAGGTGCATGTGGTAACTCGGATAAGGCGAGCAGTGACAAGAAAGAAGATAAAGAATTCAAAGTTGGTATGGTAACGGATGTTGGGGGCGTTGATGATAAATCATTCAACCAATCTTCT
Source organism: Bacillus cereus group sp. MYBK79-1 (assembly GCF_051915365.1). Taxonomy (NCBI): domain Bacteria; kingdom Bacillati; phylum Bacillota; class Bacilli; order Caryophanales; family Bacillaceae; genus Bacillus; species Bacillus cereus group sp. MYBK79-1. The sequence continues at coordinate 253,151 of NZ_JBQAEO010000005.1, forward strand.
TGGGAAGGTTTGAAAAAGTTTGGTAAAGATAATGGATTAAAGGAAAAAACAAATTATCGTTACCTACAGTCTGAAAAAGAAGCAGATTATATTCCGAACTTAAAGAAATTTTCAAAAGATAAGTATGATTTATCTTTCGGAATCGGTTATAAATTAGAAGGTGCAATTAAAGAAGTTGCAAAAGAATCTCCAAAACAACAATTCGCAATCGTTGATACTGTTGTAGAAGCACCGAACGTAACAAGTATTACATTTAAAGATCATGAAGGTTCATTCCTGGTAGGTGCGGTAGCGGCTATGTCAACAAAATCGAATAAAGTAGGATTTGTTGGTGGAATGAAGAGTGATTTAATTAGTAAATTCGAAAATGGATTTAAAGCTGGTGCAAAGGCAGTAAATCCAAACATTGAAATCGTATCTGAATATGCGGAAGCATTTGATAAACCTGAAAAAGGTACAGTTCTTGCATCAGCAATGTATGGTCAAGGTGTAGATGTAATTTATCATGCTGCTGGTGGTACAGGTAACGGTGTGTTCACTGAAGCGAAAAACCGTAAGAAAAAAGGTGAAAATGTTTGGGTAATCGGTGTTGACCGTGACCAAAACCAAGAAGGTATGCCTGAAAACGTAACATTAACTTCAATGGTAAAACGTGTAGATATCGCTGTTGAAAAAGTAGCACAAGAAGCGAAAGATGGTAAATTAAAAGGCGGTAAAGTAGAAGCGTTTGGCTTAAAAGATGACGGTGTTGGTATTGCAAAAACAACTGACAACGTGAAAAAAGTTAACCCTGAAATTTTAACAAAAGTAGAAGAGTTTGAAAAGAAAATTACAGATGGTGAAATTAAAGTACCAGCTACAGATAAAGAGTATAAAGAATATGAAGCTTCTCTAAAAAAATAAATAGAGAAATAGCAAAGGTTAGTTCATAGAACTAACCTTTGTATGTATAAAACTTCCAAATTGCTTAATAAGTTAATAGTGTAATAGGGGAATGTTCCCTGTTAAAAGGAGGAACACAATGGAATACGTAATTGAGATGAATAACATTACGAAAGTATTCCCAGGCATTGTAGCGAATGATGATATTACGCTGCAAGTAAAGCAAGGAGAAATACATGCTTTACTTGGAGAAAATGGTGCAGGGAAATCCACATTGATGAATGTACTATTTGGTTTGTATCAACCAGAACAAGGTGAAATTAAAATTAAAGGAAAGTCTGTAAACATTACCAATCCGAATGTGGCAAATGACCTTGGTATCGGAATGGTTCATCAGCACTTTATGCTTGTTCATAATTTTACAGTTACAGAGAATATTATTCTCGGAAATGAACCGAAGAAAAAAGGGAAAATTGCTGTTGAGGAAGCTGCTAAAGAAATTCAAAAACTGTCTGAACAATACGGATTAGCTGTAGATCCATATGCGAAAATACAGGATATTTCAGTTGGTATGCAGCAGCGTGTTGAGATTTTAAAAACACTTTACCGAGGGGCAGAAATTTTAATATTTGATGAACCGACAGCTGTGTTAACACCGCAAGAAATTCATGAGCTCATTCAAATTATGAAAAAGCTTGTACAAGAAGGGAAATCTATTGTTCTTATTACACATAAGTTGAAAGAAATTATGGAAGTTTGCGATCGTTGTACGATTATTCGTAAAGGAAAAGGGATTGGAACGGTTGACGTTGCAAATACGAATGAAAATAAACTTGCAGAATTAATGGTCGGACGTCAAGTGAATTTTAAAACAGAAAAAATAGACGCGAAGCCAAAAGAAGAGGTACTTTCAATTGCAAACCTTGTTGTTCACGATGCACGTCAACTACCTGCTGTAAAAGGCCTTGACTTAACTGTTCGTGCGGGGGAAATTATTGGAATTGCAGGGATTGATGGAAACGGACAAAGTGAATTGATAGAAGCAATTACTGGTTTACGAAAAGTTGAGTCAGGTTCTATTGCAATTAAAGGAAAAGAAATAACAAATTGGCCTGTTCGAAGAATAACAGAAGAAGGAATTGGTCATATTCCAGAAGATCGTCATAAACACGGCCTCGTTCTTGATTTTTCTGTTAGAGATAATGTCGTTCTGCAAACGTACTATAAAAATCCGTTTTCAAAGAAAGGGATTTTAAATTTTAGTAAAATTACAGAAAAAGCAAAGGCACTTATTGAACAGTTTGATGTACGTACACCTAGTGAGCAAACGTTGGCGCGTGCTTTATCTGGGGGAAATCAACAAAAGGCAATTATTGCACGTGAAGTAGACCGTGATCCAGATTTATTAATCGCGGCACAGCCAACACGTGGTTTAGATGTAGGAGCAATTGAATTTATTCATAAGAGATTAATAGAGCAAAGGGATAAAGGAAAAGGTGTATTACTTTTATCGCTAGAGTTAGATGAAATCTTAAATGTTAGTGACCGAATTGCTGTTATTTATGAAGGGAAAATCGTAGCAATTGTTGATGCGAAAGAAACGAATGAACAACAGCTTGGATTGTTAATGGCTGGAGGAACAAAGAAGGAGCAGGTGGGTACAAATGGCTAAAAAACTTTTAACAGAACGAACGATAAATATTTTAGTCCCAGTACTATCCGTTATTTTCGGCTTACTTGTCGGAGCAATTGTAATGCTAGTAAGTGGCTATGATCCAATAGTTGGTTATAGTGCACTTTGGACAGGAATGTTCGGTAGTCCAAGTGCAATCGGTGAAACGCTTCGTACAATGATACCGCTTATTCTTGCCGGCTTATCAGTGGCATTTGCATTTCGTACAGGTTTATTTAATATCGGGGTAGAGGGTCAATTGCTAGTTGGTTGGCTTGCGGCAGTTTGGTTCGGTTATGCAGTTTCGCTACCAGCTGTTCTTCACATTCCGTTATCTATTTTATTTGCAGCATTGGTAGGTGGAATTTGGGGTTTCATCCCTGGATATTTAAAGGGGAAATTTCAAGTTAATGAAGTTATTGTAACAATTATGATGAACTATATTGCGTTATACGTAACATATGACATTATTAAGCGTTTCTTGCACGAAGGTAATGATAAAACGTACGACATCAAAGGGAGTGCGTCATTATCTTCAGACTGGCTTGCTACCATCACTGACGGTTCGCGCCTTCACTGGGGAATTGTTGTAGCAATTTTAATCGCTATTTTAATGTGGTTCTTATTAGAGCGAACAACTTTAGGTTATGAATTAAAGTCGGTAGGATTTAATCAACATGCTTCCAAATATGCTGGTATGAAAGTTTCTCGCAATGTAGTATTCTCTATGACAATTGCTGGTGCATTTGCGGGGATTGGTGGAGCGATGGAAGGGTTAGGGACATTCCAAAGTATGACGGCGATGTCTTCGTTTACAGGAGTAGGATTCGACGGGATTGCCGTAGCCTTACTTGGAGGGAATAATCCGTTTGGTATTATCCTTTCAGCTTTATTATTTGGTGGTTTGAAAAGTGCTTCCCCTCAAATGAACTTTGAGGCAGATGTACCATCAGAGCTTATTAATGTGATTATTGCATGTATCATCTTCTTTGTTGCATGTAGTTATGTGTTAAGATGGGCGCTTACACGCATGAGCAAGGAGGGGAAATAAATGAGCTTTTTGGATATATTAGCCATTCTTGTGACGGGTACGTTATATACATCAGCACCTATAATTTTTACAGCACTAGGTGGTGTATTTAGTGAAAGGTCAGGTGTTGTAAATATCGGATTAGAAGGACTAATGCTATTTGGTGCATTTATTGGAGTTGTTACAAACTTATTAATGGGTGATACTTGGGGAACGATGACTCCGTGGATTGCGTTATTATTTGCGGCAATTGGTAGTGGGTTATTTGCATTACTTCATGCTGTAGCATCTATTACATTCCGAGCGGATCAAGTTGTAAGTGGTGTAGCGATTAACTTCTTAGCTCTTGGGTTAACGGTATTTGCAATTAAGAAGATTTTTGATAAAGGACAGACTGACTTTATTCAGTACCGTATTGAAAAGATTGATATTCCAGGCCTTTCGGATATTCCGGTTTTAGGGAAAATATTCTTCTCTAACGTACCGATAACGTCGTATATTGCTATTATTTTAGCGTTCGTTGTTTGGTATGTTATTTATAAAACACCGTTCGGTCTTCGTCTTCGTGCGGTTGGTGAGCATCCAATGGCAGCTGATACGATGGGGATTAACGTATATAAAATGCGCTATATTGGTGTTTGTATATCAGGTGTGTTTGCTGGAATTGGTGGAGCAATTTTTGCAATGTCAATTTCTAATAACTTCTCAGGGGCAACTATTACTGGACAAGGTTTCTTAGCATTAGCTGCTATGATCTTTGGGAAGTGGAATCCACTAGGTGCATTAGGTGCAGCGTTATTCTTTGGTTTTGCACAATCGTTAAGTGTAACAGGTGGAACAATTCCTGTATTAGATCAAATTCCGAGTGTTTTATTAACGATATTACCGTATGTATTCACAATATTAGCGCTTGTTGGTTTTGTAGGTCGTTCTGAAGCCCCGAAAGCATTAGGAACTCCTTATGAAAAAGGAAAACGATAAGTATAAAAAAGCTCGCACATTAGTGCGGGCTTTTTTACATAGACTATATTTAATACGGAATTTTACTATGTTCCTTACAAATGAAAGTTTTTAGAAAGAGCCTAATGTAAGTATAGTGAGGAAGAAAAGTTGATTTTTTATTTCTAAAAACTGTATATTGGAGAAGAATATTCCTACATACGTAAAGGAGGGCTATAAATGAAACTAATGGAACAACAGTTACATGAATTAGGTGGTTTGCGAGTACATATTATTCCAACTGATAAATATAAAACAAATACTTTTGTATTTCGTTTTAAGGCACCTTTGAATGAGGAGACGGTGACAGAGCGTGCCCTATTGCCATACGTATTGCAAAGTGCGACAGAAAGGCTTCCTTCTGTAATTCGTCTTCGTCAATATTTAGAAGAATTATACGGATCTTCTTTGGCGGTAGATGTAAGTAAAAAAGGAGAAGACCATGTTATCTCTATTTATGTAGACATTGCAAATGAAGTATATTTACATGATGCACCACCGTTATTTGAAAAAGCGCTTTCTATGTTATCGGATATCGTTTTACATCCAGCAACAGAGGGGAACGGTTTTCTACCTTCTATCGTAGAAAGTGAAAAGAGAGCGCTCTTGCAAAGAATTGAAGCTACGTATGATGATAAAATGCGCTATGCAAACGAGCGTTTAATTGAAGAAATGTGCAAAGTAGAACCGTATCGTTTAAGTGCAAATGGGAAAAAAGAGAGTGTTTCTTCTATTACAAATGAAAGTTTGTATCAATATTATCAAAAAGTGTTAGCGGAAGATGAAATGGATCTATACATTATTGGTGATATTTCAGAAAACGCATTGGATCTTGTAAGTAAGTATTTTTCTATTTCGGCACGTCCTGCAAGGGAAAGAAATGTACTTCTTCATAAGAGAAATAATGAAGAAAAAGAAGTTGTTGAAAAACAAGAATTAAAACAAAGTAAATTACACATCGGTTATCGAACGTTTATTACGTATAAAGACGAAGATTATTTTGCATTGCAATTGTTCAATGGACTGTTTGGAGGGTTTTCTCATTCGAAGTTATTCGTGAACGTTCGTGAAAAAAATAGTTTAGCGTACTATGCGGCATCCCGCTTTGAAAGTCATAAAGGCTTATTGTTTGTCATGTCAGGAATCGAAGCGAAAAATTATGAAAAAGCTGTTGAGATTATTAAAGAACAAATGTTAGCGATGCAAAATGGTGATTTTTCTGAAGAAGAGATGCATCAAACGAAAAGTGTTATTCAAAATCAAATATTAGAGGCGATTGATACACCACGCGGATTTGTGGAAATGCTGTATCATGGCATTATTTCAGACCGTACGCGTCCGGTTGAAGAATGGCTTACAGGCATTGAAAGTGTGACGAAAGAAGAGATTGTGAAAGTTGCTAAAAATATTGAACTAGATACAATTTACTTTTTACAAGGAACGGAGGGAGAATAAATGGAGAAAATTGTTTATGAGCAATTAAAAGAGACGCTCTATTATGAAAAACTTCCTAATGGATTAGATGTATATATTTTACCGAAGCAAGGATTTAATAAAACGTTTGCAACGTTTACGACAAAATATGGTTCTATGGATAATACATTCGTACCACTAGGTAAAGAAGAAATGATTCGTGTGCCTGATGGAATTGCTCATTTTCTTGAGCATAAATTATTTGAAAAAGAAGATCACGATGCTTTCCAACTGTTTAGTAAACAAGGAGCATCGGCAAATGCTTTCACATCTTTCACAAGAACAGCTTACCTTTTTTCATGTACATCAAATGTAGAACAAAATTTAAATACATTGTTAAACTTCGTACAAGAACCTTACTTCTCTGAAAAAACAGTTGAGAAAGAGAAGGGGATTATCGGACAAGAAATTCAAATGTATCAAGATAATCCAGATTGGCGCTTATACTTTGGATTAATTGATAGCTTGTTTGTAAAGCACCCAATTAAAATTGATATTGCAGGGACAATCGAGTCTATTAGTAAAATTACGAAAGACCTATTATATGAATGTTATGAAACGTTTTATCATCCGAGCAATATGTTACTATTTGTTGTGGGCGCAATTGATCCAGAGAAAACAATGGATTTAGTACGCGAAAATCAAGCGGAAAAAGATTATAAAAATCAGCCAGAAATTGTACGTTCATTTGAAGAAGAACCAGATGAGGTAAATGAAAAGAAGAAAATTATTTCAATGCCTGTACAAACACCTAAATGTTTAGTTGGTATTAAAGCGACAAATTTAAAAGAAAAAGGGGAAGCCCTTTTAAAACAAGAAATTGCGCTTACGCTACTTTTAGATTATTTATTTGGGAAAAGCTCCGTTCATTACGAATCTTTATATAATGAAGGGCTTATTGATGATTCGTTCTCGTATGATTATACGGAAGAGAATAACTTCGGTTTTGCAATGGTTGGCGGCGATACGAAGCAACCTGATGAGCTGGAAGAGCGTTTGAAAGGTATTTTATTAAACACAAATTATGATCAATTAGATGAGGCGGCATTAGAACGAGTAAAGAAAAAGAAAATAGGTGGCTTTTTACGCTCCTTGAATTCACCTGAATATATTGCAAATCAGTTTACACGATATGCATTTAATGAATCGAGCCTGTTTGAAGCATTAACGGTGTTAGAAGGGTTAACTGTTCAAGATTTACAAGAAGTAGCGAAAACATTATTATCAGAAGAAAGAATGAGCGTTTGTCAGGTTTTACCGAAGAAATAAAAGGTTTTATAATAATACCCTCATCTTATCGTAGAGAAATGATAAGATGAGGGTATTATTTAGTTGTATGAAAATGAGTTTGTAGAGATAAGAGAGGGAATTTATGAAAAAGTATGCATTAGTAACTGGAGGGAGCGGAGGGATTGGCTCTGCTATTTCAAAACAATTAATTCAAGATGGATATACAGTATATGTTCATTATAATAACGGTGAAGAGAAAGTGAATGATTTGCAGAAAGAATGGGGTGAAGTGATTCCCGTTCAAGCCAATTTGGCTTCTGCTGATGGAGCAGAGCAATTGTGGGGCCAAATTGAACAGCCTCTTGATGTTATCGTATATGCAGCTGGGAAGAGTATATTTGGACTCGTAACAGATGTAACGAACGATGAATTGAATTATATGGTAGAACTTCAAGTAAAGAGCATCTATAAACTATTATCAATGGCATTGCCATCTATGATTCAGCGGAGAAGTGGTAATATTGTACTTGTTTCGTCTATATGGGGCCAAATTGGTGCATCATGTGAAGTGCTTTACTCGATGGTAAAAGGTGCACAAAATTCATATGTGAAAGCTTTAGCAAAAGAAGTTTCATTAAGTGGATTAAGGGTTAACGCGGTGGCACCAGGTGCAATTGAAACGGAAATGTTACATGTATTTTCAGAAGAGGATAAGAATGAAATTGCTGAAGAGATTCCGTTAGGCAGGTTGGGATTACCAGAAGAAGTAGCAAAAACAGTGTCATTCCTCGTATCACCAGGTGCATCTTACATAACTGGACAAATTATCGGAGTAAATGGTGGTTGGCATTGCTAAAAAATTGTTACATAAAAAATGAAAAACTGTACAAATTAAGTATGATTCTATTACTAAGTAGTGAGGTGCTTAAACATGTCAGTTTTAGATAATTTTGATCAATGGAAGAGCTTTTTAGGAGAACGTTTAGAACAGGCATCAGGAAAAGGTCTTGATGGTGGTGCTGTATCAGATATGGCATTTCGTGTTGGAGATTATTTAGCAAATGAAGTAGAAGCGCGCAATGATCAAGAGAAATTATTGTCTGAGCTTTGGAAAGTTGCTGATGAACAAGAGCAACATACAATCGCAAACTTAATGGTGAAGTTCGTACAGCATAAGTAAAAAATAGAGAGGAGATTCTCCTCTCTATTTTTTTTGTATAATAATAACGCGGGTTAGATTATACATTTAGCTTCCCTATTAAGGTGAAATCATATAATATAGTACGTAGGTGTAAAGTAAGCAAGGGGAGTGATCTTGGATGATTGAATGGTATTTTGAATATGAAATACATAAAAACCGACCTGGCTTGCTTGGTGACGTTTCTTCGTTAATCGGTATGCTCGGCATTAATATTGTCACAATTAATGGTGTAGATAACGCACGACGTGGATTACTCCTTATGTGCGATAATCAAGAGCAAATCTCTAGACTTGAATCAATTTTAAATACGATGGATAACATAACGGTAACGAAATATCGTCCGCCAAAGCTAAGAGATAAGCTAGCGGTTAGACATGGTAGGTACATACAACGAGATGCAGATGATAAGAAGACATTTCGGTTTGTGCGTGATGAATTAGGGTTACTTGTAGACTTTATGGCTGAAATAATGAAAAAAGAAGGTCATAAACTAATCGGGATACGAGGAATGCCTCGTGTCGGAAAGACAGAATCCATTGTTGCCGCAAGTGTTTGTGCAAATAAAAGATGGTTATTTGTATCATCTACTCTTATTAAGCAAACGGTTCGTAGTCAATTGATTGAAGACGAGTATAGCGACGACAATATTTTCATCTTAGATGGAATCGTGTCAACAAAGCGTGCTAACGAAAGGCATTGGCAGCTCGTTCGTGAAATTATGAGATTGCCTGCAACGAAAGTTGTGGAACATCCTGATGTATTTGTGAGCCAGTCAGAATACACATTGGATGATTTTGATTATATTATCGAGTTACGTAACGATTATGATGAAGAAATTCAATATAATTTAGTAGATGAAATTGAGCAAGGTACGCAAAATAATTTCTCTATGTTTGACTTTTAAAGAAATATTGAGGTGTTAGTAGTGACAGAATTAGGACAAAAGCTGAAAGAAGCAAGAGGAACGAAAGGCTTGTCTATGGATCAGCTGCATGAGATTACAAAAATTCAAAAACGCCATTTAGTAGCGATTGAGGAAGGCAATTATGATGTATTGCCAGGAGCTTTTTATGCGCGTGCATTCATTAAACAATACGCAGATGCGGTTGGCTTAAATGGAGAGGAACTGCTTGTAGAATATCAGAGTACGATACCACAATCTGAAAAACGCGACGTTCCACAAGTATCAACAGGACAAAAAACACAAGAAACAATGCAAAAATCTTCATCATGGCCAATTGCAGATCATATGCCGAAAATTTTAGTTGCGTTGTTAGTAATCGCATTTGGAGTGGTAATTTGGTTTGTTTTCCAAGCGTTAACTGGAAAAGGTGATGAGAAAGTTCCGAATGCTCAAAGTGAGAAAATTGAAGTTAAAAAAGCGGAAAACTCTCCGTTAGATACGAAGAAAGAAGAAGTAAAAGCGGAAGAGCCGAAAAAAGAGGAACCAAAGAAAGAAGAGCCAAAGAAAGAAGAACAACCCGCACAACCAACTGGACAACAAGAAGTAAAAGTAGTTGGAACAACTGGTATAGTATCTACTTTGGAAATTCATAATAATAAAACATTAGAACTGGAAATATCGAGTAAAGGTGCGAGTTATGTAGATGTTAAAGATGATGCGGGGAACGAAATTCTAAACACTACAGTACAAGAGGGCCAAGTAGAAAAACATGATGTATCAACAGTAAAAGAAGTGCGACTTAATATTGGAAATGCAACGAATGTTGAAGTTAAACTGAATGGCCAAGTGGTCGCTTACCCATTGGATACAGAAAAAGAACTTCACCAAAGATTGGTGATAAAAAACCAAGGGATAGAGCAACCAGCACAATAACAGTCATCGCTTCGATGACTTTTTTCAATGAACAAATGTTTTTGATATGATGGAGGAATAGCTGTGAATTTACCAAATAAAATTACAATATCTAGAATCTTCTTAATTCCAATTTTTATGGTAATTATGTTAGCACCATTTGATTGGGGCTCATACACAATTGGTGATGTTGATTTACCAATTCAACATTTAGTTGGGGCACTTATCTTTATTATTGCTTCGGCTACAGATTGGATTGATGGATACTACGCAAGAAAGTATAATCTTGTAACGAATTTAGGAAAGTTCCTTGATCCGTTAGCTGATAAATTACTTGTTTCAGCAGCACTTATCACGTTAGTTGAGATGCAATACGTACCTGCTTGGATCGTTATTGTAATTATAAGCCGTGAGTTTGCAGTAACAGGTTTACGACTTGTACTTGCTGGAACAGGGGAAGTAGTGGCAGCAAATCAGTTAGGGAAAATTAAGACGTGGACACAAATTATTGCAATTGCAGCGTATTTATTACACGATGTACCTTTAAATTTAATCCATATCCCAGTTGCTGATATCTTTATATGGATTGCATTATTCTTTACTGTTATTTCAGGATGGGATTATTTCTGGAAAAATAGAGCTGCTTTTGTAAACTCAAAATAGAAGTTTATGGGGGAATTGGGATGAATGCTGAAATTATTGCGGTTGGAACTGAATTGTTACTTGGACAAATTGCAAATACAAATGCCCAGTTTTTATCTGAAAAGTTAGCATCAATTGGAATTAATGTGTACTACCATACTGTAGTTGGAGATAATAACAAGCGATTACAGCAGGCGATTGAAGTTGCGGAAGAACGTGCTGATATGCTTATTTTCACAGGTGGATTAGGCCCGACAAAAGATGATTTGACGAAAGAAACGATATCTTCTAGTTTGGGTGAAGAACTTGTGTATGATGAAAAGGCATTAGCATCGATAAGCGATTACTTTAAGCGTACAGGTCGCGAGTTCACAGAGAATAATAAAAAGCAGGCGCTCGTTTTGAATGGAGCAATTGTATTTGCAAATAATCACGGCATGGCGCCTGGTATGGGGTTAAATAAGAACGGGAAAGTTTATATTTTATTACCAGGACCACCGAAAGAGATGAAGCCGATGTATATAAGTTATGTAGAGCCTTTTTTACGTAACTTTACAAAAGGAGAAAACATTTATTCTCGTGTGCTTCGCTTTTTCGGGATTGGGGAATCTCAATTAGAAGTGAAAGTTCAAGATTTAATTGATGGACAAACGAACCCGACAATCGCCCCCCTTGCGAATGATGGAGAAGTGACACTACGTTTAACTGCTAAACATCAAAATGCTGATGAAGCGGCGAAACTCATTCAGTATACAGAAGATTTGATTTTAGAAAGAGTAGGAGAATTTTTCTACGGGTATGATCAAGAGTTTCTGCATGATAAGGCGATAGAGTTATTGAAGAAAAAAGGATTAACTTTAGCGTGTGCAGAAAGTTTAACCGGTGGTCTCTTCGGCAATCAAGTGACAGAAAGTGCTGGTGTGTCTTCAGTATTTAAAGGCGGTGTCATTTGTTATCATAATGATGTGAAGCAACATGTTTTACATGTACCTGTGGAAGTGTTGTCTACTGATGGTGCAGTTAGTAAAGAATGTGCTCGTTATCTTGCTGAAAATGTTAAGGGCTTATTAAACGCGGATATCGGAATTAGTTTCACTGGGGTAGCAGGACCGGATGCTTCAGAACATAAAGAGCCGGGAACAGTATTCGTTGGATTGGCGATTAAGGATGAACCAACTGTAGTCTTTCCTCTTCATTTAAGTGGAAGTCGTCAACAAATTAGGGAACGTTCGGTGAAATGTGGATTTTATCATTTGTATAAAAAGCTAGAAGAGATATAAGTCTCTTCTAGCTTTTTTTAATACTTAAATACAGTTTTGTTTAATGGAAAATAAAAAAATCGAATAAATGTTCGATTTTTGTTGGCAAATTGAATTGAAAATAGGTATAATAAGATTAGCAATTCAGTTAAGGAGGAATTTTGAATGAGTGATCGTCAAGCAGCGTTAGATATGGCGTTAAAACAAATAGAGAAGCAATTCGGTAAAGGTTCAATTATGAAATTAGGAGAACAAGCGGAGCGTAGAGTTTCTACAATTTCAAGTGGTTCTTTAGCACTTGATGTGGCACTAGGGGTAGGCGGATACCCACGTGGCCGTATTATCGAAATTTATGGACCAGAAAGTTCAGGTAAAACTACAGTTTCATTACACGCAATCGCTGAAGTACAGCGTCAAGGTGGACAAGCAGCGTTTATTGATGCGGAGCATGCAATGGATCCTGTATATGCACAAAAATTAGGCGTTAACATAGATGAATTACTATTATCACAACCTGATACAGGGGAGCAAGGACTAGAAATCGCAGAAGCACTTGTGAGAAGTGGCGCGGTTGATATTATCGTAATTGACTCTGTAGCAGCTCTTGTACCGAAAGCTGAGATCGAAGGAGACATGGGTGACTCACACGTAGGTTTACAAGCTCGTTTAATGTCTCAAGCACTTCGTAAGCTTTCAGGTGCAATCAATAAATCAAAAACAATCGCAATCTTTATTAACCAAATTCGTGAAAAAGTTGGGGTTATGTTCGGGAACCCAGAAACAACTCCAGGTGGTCGTGCGTTGAAATTCTATTCAACAGTTCGTCTTGAAGTACGTCGTGCGGAGCAATTAAAGCAAGGTAACGACATCGTTGGTAATAAAACGAAAGTAAAAGTAGTTAAGAATAAAGTAGCACCACCATTCCGTGTTGCTGAAGTTGATATTATGTACGGAGAAGGTATTTCAAGAGAAGGTGAAATCTTAGATATGGCTTCTGAACTTGATATCGTTCAAAAGAGTGGTGCTTGGTACTCTTATAATGAAGAGCGTTTAGGACAAGGTCGTGAAAATTCGAAGCAATTCTTAAAAGAGAATACGGATTTAAGAGAGGAAATTGCCTTCTTTGTTCGTGATCATCACGGAATTGGTGAAGACTCTGGTGTGGAAGACACGGAAGATTCAAATCTTCAAGATTAAAAAATAAAAGACACGGTCCCGTGTCTTTTATTTTTAATTAGTATGAAAGTGTTGTATATCGTTGGAGAGAAAATATTTAATCTGCATAAAAGGCTATGTATAAAGAGGAATATATGCATGTTTTATATGAATAAACTGGAATTTACTAAGGTTTTCCAGGATAATATGCTGTCTGCTTTTTAAATTCATATATGAATTAGGGCTGAAGGTAAAGAAAGTAAAAGTAGACAACGCTTGACAATGAAAATTGCGATAGATACAATGAGAATGTATATTTTTTCTTATATACGAAACACTCTTCTCAAGAAGAGAAGTAATATTCGGAGTAAGACTTAAATCTTGCCGAAATAATAATATGACATTTTAATTGTGAAATGAAGAAAGTCCCTTAAAAAAAGTGGGACGACGGTCTTTGCTGTATGTTGGTATTCAATGTACATGCCGACAGTCTTTTTTCATTCATAGCAAGGGGAGGTGAAATCATGAGTAGTACAGTTTGGATACTCATCTCCATTTTGCTTGCAACAGTCGGTGCAGTTGTTGGCTTTTTTGTTCGAAAGTCTATTGCTGAAGCGAAGATTAATGGTGCAGCTAATGAAGCGAAACGTATTCTAGACGAAGCGAATCGTGAGGCTGAAGCACTTAAGAAAGAAGCGCTTTTAGAAGCAAAGGATGAAATTCATACACTTCGTACAGAAGCTGAATTAGAAATTCGTGACCGTAGAAGCGAATTACAAAAACAAGAAAATCGTTTAATGCAAAAAGAAGAGAACCTTGATCGTAAAGACGAAACGCTCGATAAACGCGAGCTGCAGTTAGAAAAGAAAGAGGATTCTCTTGTAGCGAAACAACAACAGATTGAAGAGTTGGAAAGCAAAGTGGGAGAGTTAGTTCAAAAGCAACAAACAGAATTAGAGCGCATTTCCAATCTGACACGCGAACAAGCGAAAGCAATTATTCTTGGTAAAGTAGAAAGTGAAGTTTCTCATGAAATTGCCGTAATGGTAAAAGAAAGCGAAGTTCGTGCGAAAGAAGAAGCGGATAAGAAAGCAAAAGAGATTTTATCTCTTGCAATGCAAAGATGTGCAGCTGATCATGTTGCTGAAACAACCGTTTCGGTTGTAAATCTTCCAAATGACGAGATGAAGGGACGTATTATCGGACGTGAAGGTCGAAATATTCGTACGTTAGAAACGTTAACAGGTATTGACCTAATTATCGATGATACACCAGAAGCGGTTATCCTTTCTGGATTTGACCCAATTCGTCGTGAAACAGCTCGTATCGCTCTTGATAAACTAGTACAGGACGGACGTATTCACCCAGCGCGTATTGAAGAGATGGTCGAAAAATCAAGACGTGAAGTGGACGAGTATATTCGCGAAGTCGGAGAGCAAACAACGTTTGAAGTGGGTGTTCACGGATTACATCCAGATTTAATTAAGATTTTAGGTCGTTTAAAATACCGTACAAGTTACGGCCAAAACGTCTTAAAACACTCTATGGAAGTTGCATATTTAACTGGACTTATGGCAGCGGAGCTTGGTGAGGATGAAAAACTAGCAAGACGTGCTGGTCTATTACATGATATCGGTAAAGCGATTGATCATGAAGTAGAAGGTAGCCACGTTGAAATTGGTGTCGAACTCGCAACGAAGTATAAAGAGCATCCTGTAGTTATAAACAGTATTGCATCTCACCATGGGGACACAGAACCAACTTCTATCATTGCAGTTTTAGTTGCAGCAGCAGATGCATTATCAGCTGCAAGACCTGGAGCTCGTAGTGAAACACTTGAGAACTATATTCGTCGTCTTGAAAAGTTAGAAGAGATTTCAGAGTCTTATGAAGGTGTAGAAAAATCTTTCGCAATTCAAGCAGGACGAGAAGTTCGTATTCTGGTAAAACCTGATACAATTGATGATTTAGAAGCTCATCGTTTAGCTCGTGATATTCGAAAACGTATTGAAAATGAACTGGATTACCCAGGACATATTAAAGTAACTGTTATTCGTGAAACACGTGCAGTGGAATACGCAAAATAAAGTGGTGAAACACCACTTTATTTTTTTGTGTTGGAATTGGTTAAAATAAAGGAAATTAGTATACAAGTGAAACAAACTTATAATAAAGATATTGTAAGGAAATCACTTGAAGCTATAGTAATAAAAAATGTAGTACATAGGAAGGGTAAGACATATGAGAATATTATTTGTTGGGGATGTAGTAGGATCTCCGGGTAGAGGTATGATTCAACAATACGTACCGGCATTAAAGAAGAAATATACACCTACAGTAACCATTATTAATGGAGAAAATGCAGCAGGTGGACGTGGAATTACAGAAAAAATATATCGAAACTTTTTAGAATGCGGGGCACAAGCGGTTACACTTGGAAACCACGCTTGGGATAACCGTGAAGTGTTTGAATTTATTGATGACGCAAAATATCTTGCAAGACCAGCTAACTTCCCAGAAGGAACTCCAGGAAAAGGACTTATCTTTGTGAACTGTAATGGAACAGAAGTTGCAGTTATTAACTTACAAGGACGTACATTCCTTCCTCCGATTGATTGCCCGTTCCGTAAAGTGGATGAATTAATTAACATTGCAAAAAAACGTACGAATATTATCTTTATTGATTTTCATGCGGAAACTACAAGTGAAAAACAAGCGTTAGGTTGGTATGTAGATGGTCGTGCTACAGCGGTAGTGGGTACACATACACATGTTCCTACAGCAGATAATCGTATTTTACCAAGGGGAACCGCATATATCACAGATGTTGGTATGACAGGGCCTTACGATGGGATTTTAGGTATGGATCGAGAAGCAGTGTTGAAGAAATTTTTAACAAACTTACCAGTACGATTTGAAGTGACAAGTGGTAGAACACAATTAAGTGCAGTGCTAGTTGATGTGGATCCTAATACAGGAAAAGCTAAGAAAATTCAGCGTATCTTAATTAATGATGATCAGCCGTTTTTTGAGTAATCCTTGGATAAAATTTAGATAAGTCATTATTTTTTAATTTTTTAGAAAAATTACAGAAATTTAGCAGGAATACGCGTCATTCCTCGTGAATATAAGTTAAAGTGAAATAATTGCTAATACTTTTTATAGAAACGAGGAGGAAACGCGGAATGGAAATATTAAAAGTTAAAGCAACGTCGGTCCCTAATTCTGTAGCTGGTGCACTTGCAGGTGTTATTCGCGAACGCGGAACAGCAGAAATTCAAGCCATTGGTGCAGGTGCATTGAACCAAGCGGTAAAGGCAGTAGCAATTGCAAGAGGATTTGTAGCGCCTAGTGGTTTGGACCTGATTTGTATCCCAGCGTTTACGGATATTATGATTGATGGGGAAGAGCGTACAGCAATAAAATTAATTGTAGAACCTCGTTAAGTTTAAACAACCTGTTTGCAGTATGCAAACAGGTTGTTTTTATAATGGAGGAATGGAAATGAAAATTTTTGATGCTCATTGTGATGTACTCTTTCAGATATGGAATGCACAGGGGAAAAAGGATTTTAAAAACGATCCGCAATTACATATTACATTTGAACAGTTAAAGAAAAGAAAAGGAAGTATACAATGCTTTGCTATATATGTGCCAGAAACGGTGCTATATGAAAAACGATTTGAAGCGGCATTACAAATGATAGATATTTTTTACAATGAAATTTTATCATTACCGGGTGTGAAGTTTATTCAGACAAAAGATGATATTAACATGTTAAAACAGGACGAGATTGGAGCGATATTAACACTAGAAGGATGCGAAGCAATTGGAAAAGATACAATGAAATTACGGTTGTTTTATCGCCTAGGAGTACGTTCTTTTGGACTAACATGGAATTATGCCAATTTATTAGCTGATGGTGCGCTAGAGACACGTGGGGCGGGTTTAACGACCTTTGGTAAATATGTTGTACAAGAACTTAATGAGTTACATGTATGGACTGATGTGTCTCATCTGAATGAAAGAAGCTTTTGGGATGTGATAGAAATTGCAAAAAATCCTATTGCTTCCCATTCAAATTGTACGAAACTTTGTCAGCACCCACGTAATTTAAACGATGAACAACTTAGGGCTCTTATAAAGCGAAATAGCATGATCGGTGTTACTTTTGTACCACAGTTTCTAACGAGTGAAAAACAAGCGAATATAGCAGATATAGTAAAACACATCGAATATATCTGTTCATTAGGTGGAGAGAACAATATAGGGTTTGGTTCGGATTTTGATGGGATATTAGAAACAGTTGTAAATGTATCAGCGTATGGAGAGTATGAAAATGTAATTAATGAGCTTTGTAAACACTATGCTGCATCTACTGTAGAGCGATTTTTATATGATAATTTTGTTGAACATATAAGCTTTTAAGATTTTTGGTTTAAAAATACAGAAAAATCAGAATAAATCCATTTGATATTATTGCTTTTTTTAAGACCTAATACTAGAATGAAAAACAAAATAGCTTTATACTAAAGATTCAGGGAAATCAGAAGAGGCATAATTTGCGTCCGTTGTAGTTTATTTGTATAAAAAATGCTAAACTATTACTGTAAAAAAATACACTACAATGAATGCAGCCAAAAGGGGTGTAGGAGATGATTAGTCAACTTTCATGGAAAGTTGGAGGCCAACAAGGTGAAGGAATTGAAAGTACAGGAGAAATCTTCTGTATTGCATTAAACCGATTAGGATATTACCTATACGGTTACCGCCACTTCTCATCACGTATTAAAGGCGGCCATACAAATAATAAAATTCGTGTAAGTACAACAGAAGTACGCGCGATCTCAGATGATTTAGATATTTTAATTGCTTTTGATCAAGAAACAATTGACTTTAACTTCCACGAACTGCGTCCAGGCGGAATTGTAGTTGCAGACGCGAAGTTTAATCCAACAATTCCTGACAATACAGATGTAAATCTATATGTGATACCGTTTACAGATATTGCTTCAGAATTAGGCACATCATTAATGAAAAACATGGTTGCTGTTGGGGCATCAAGTGCGGTATTAGGATTAGATGAAACAGCTTATTTAGATGTTGTTGAAGAGATCTTTGGTCGTAAAGGAGAGCAAGTCGTTCAAAAGAATATGGACGCAATTAAACGTGGCTCTCAATATATGAAAGAGTTGCTAGGTGAGAAAGTGAACATGATGCAGCTTGAAAAAGCTGATGGTAAGAAACGCATGTTTATGATTGGAAACGATGCAATCGCATTTGGTGCGGTAGCTGGTGGTGCTCGCTTTATGTCTGCATATCCAATAACACCTGCATCTGAAATTATGGAATACTTAATTAAAAAATTGCCAAAAGTTGGCGGGACAGTAATCCAAACTGAGGATGAAATCGCAGCTTGTACAATGGCAATTGGTGCAAACTATGCTGGTGTCCGTACATTAACTGCATCTGCTGGTCCGGGTCTATCTTTAATGATGGAGGCGATTGGTTTAGCGGGTATTACAGAAACACCATTAGTCATTGTTGATACACAACGTGGTGGTCCAAGTACAGGATTACCAACGAAACAAGAGCAGTCGGATTTAATGGCGATGATTTACGGTACGCACGGTGAGATTCCAAAAATCGTAATGGCGCCAAGTACAGTTGAAGAAGCTTTCTATGATATTGTAGAAGCATTTAACCTAGCTGAAGAATATCAAGTACCTGTTATTTTCTTAACGGATTTACAGCTTTCTTTAGGAAAACAAACTGTAGAACCGCTTACGTTAGATAGAGTGGAAATTCGTCGCGGTAAGCTTGATTTAGAAGCGGAATTACCAGAACGTGAAAATAAAGCATACTTCAAGCGTTATGAAGTAACAGAAGATGGCGTTTCACCGCGTGTTTTACCTGGTATGAAAAATGGTGTTCACCATGTTACAGGTGTAGAACATGATGAAACTGGTAAACCATCTGAATCAGCAATAAACCGTAAAGATCAAATGGACAAACGTTTCCGTAAAATGGAGAACTTGAAGTTTAATACCCCTGTCTATAAAAATGTTAAGCATGAAGAAGCAGACGTATTGCTTGTTGGATTTAACTCAACTCGTGGTGCGATCGAAGAAGCAATGGAGCGCTTAGAACAAGAGGGTATGAAAGTAAACCATGCTCATGTACGTTTAATTCACCCGTTCCCAACAGCTGAAATCAATCCACTTGTGAAAAATGCGAAGCGTGTTGTAGTGGTAGAAAACAATGCAACAGGTCAGCTTGCTAACATTATGAAAATGAATCTTGGTAACGGTGAGAAAATTTCTAGTCTTTTAAAATATGATGGGAACCCATTCTTGCCGAAAGAGATTTACAACGAATGCAAAAAAGGGGTTGTATTAAATGGCAACATTTAAGGACTTTCGTAACAGTGTAAAACCAAACTGGTGCCCAGGTTGCGGAGACTTCTCGGTGCAAGCTGCAATTCAACGTGCGGCAGCTAACGTTGGCTTAAATCCAGATGAACTTGCTGTTATCTCCGGTATCGGCTGTTCAGGTCGTATTTCAGGTTATATTAATTCATATGGTGTGCATAGTATTCATGGTCGTGCCCTTCCAATTGCACAAGGTGTGAAAATGGCAAATCGTGATTTAACAGTTATCGCATCGGGTGGTGACGGTGATGGATTTGCGATTGGTATGGGACATACAATCCATTCTATTCGTCGTAACATCGACATTACGTACATCGTAATGGATAACCAAATTTACGGATTAACAAAAGGGCAAACTTCACCGCGTAGTGAAGCTGGATTTAAAACGAAAAGCACACCACAAGGTTCAATTGAACCGTCACTAAATGTTATGGAAATGGCTTTAACAGCTGGTGCGACATTTGTGGCGCAAAGCTTTTCAAGTGATTTAAAAGAATTAACACAAATTATTGAAGCTGGTATTAACCATAAAGGATTTTCATTAATTAACGTATACAGCCCATGTGTTACTTACAATAAAGTAAATACTTACGATTGGTTTAAAGAGAATTTAACAAAACTAAGTACAGTAGAGGGATATGATCCGTCTAATCGCATGATGGCTATGCAAACTTTAATGGAAAATAACGGATTAGTAACAGGTTTAATATATCAAAACACAGCGCAACCTTCATACCAAGAACTTGTAAAAGGCTATAGTGAGAAGCCTTTAGTGCAAGCTGATTTAAATATGGATCAGAAAATGTTTGATGAACTTGTAGCTGAATTTATGTAATATAAGAAGAGAAGGTTGCCATTTGGCAACCTTTTTTACGAGAAAAATATTGGATGGTCTTATTTACTTAGAAAATTCAGAATGGTAAAATAATATATAAATCGTTGTATGAAAATAGCGAGTTCATTGCTTATGAAATGTAAGATCAGACAGAGCCTCGTTCTTGTTAAAATTGGCGCAACGCTTCATACTATGGTAATGTTTATAGGGATAAAGCAATATGCTTTTGGGTAGGACAAAAAGAAGTATGAAAAGGGAATGTCTATTTGTGTGGGGAAGACTTCATTCTTATGAATGATTAGATTGATTACTCAAGTTTCAAAGGACAAGTTATCTCTCAAGCTATCTAACCATTTTTGAGGTGAGTCAAAGCGCATTAAAATGGACTATAGAGTGTGTATAGTTAAGGGTGAAAGGAGATTACCGATGAACGAGCAACAACGATTAGCAAGTCAGCAAGCAAATTCCTCTACGAAAAAAGAAGAGAAAGATTATAGCAAATACTTTGAAAGTGTATACCAACCACCTTCCTTAAAAGACGCGAAAAAACGAGGGAAAGAAGAAGTTAAAATTGAACGGGATTTTGGCTTACCGGAAGAGTTTCGCAATTTTGGTACAGGAAGAAAGTTCTATATTCGTACATATGGTTGTCAAATGAATGAGCATGATACAGAAGTAATGGCTGGTATTTTCACTGCACTTGGATATGAACCAACCTTTTCAACAGAAGCTGCAGACGTAGTATTATTAAATACTTGTGCCATTCGTGAAAATGCTGAAAATAAAGTGTTCGGTGAACTAGGGCATTTAAAGTCACTAAAACGAAGAAATCCGGACCTTTTAATTGGGGTATGTGGTTGCATGTCTCAAGAAGAATCTGTTGTAAATAAAATTATGCAAAAAAATCAGCATGTAGATATGGTGTTTGGAACGCATAATATTCATAGATTACCGTACATTCTAAAGGATGCAATGTTCTCGAAGGAGACGGTAGTCGAAGTTTGGTCAAAAGAAGGAGACGTAATTGAAAACCTTCCGAAAGTACGCCGTGGTGATATTAAAGCTTGGGTAAATATTATGTATGGCTGTGATAAGTTCTGTACATATTGTATCGTACCGTATACACGCGGAAAAGAGCGAAGCAGACGTCCAGAAGATATTATCCAAGAGATTCGCCATTTAGCTGCGAATGGTTATAAAGAAATTACGTTACTTGGACAGAACGTAAATGCATATGGTAAAGACTTTGAAGATATAGAATACGGTCTTGGCGATTTAATGGACGAACTCCGTAAAGTTGATATAGCTCGTATTCGTTTTACAACGAGTCATCCACGCGATTTCGATGATCACTTAATTGAAGTGCTTGGAAAAGGTGGAAACTTAGTAGAACATATTCACTTACCAGTCCAATCTGGAAGCACAGAGATGTTAAAAATTATGGCACGGAAATATTCGCGCGAGCATTATTTAGAGCTTGTAAGAAAAATTAAAGAAGCAATTCCAAACGCGGTATTAACAACTGATATTATCGTCGGTTTCCCAAATGAAACAGATGAGCAATTTGAAGAAACGATGTCGTTATATCGTGCAGTAGGATTTGATACTGCCTTTACCTTTATTTATTCTCCGCGCGAAGGTACACCAGCTGCAAAAATGAAAGATAATGTACCGATGGAAGTAAAGAAAGAACGTCTTCAACGCTTAAATGCATTAGTAAATAAATTGGCAATTGAAAAGAATGATGGTTATAAAGGTCAGATTGTAGAAGTGTTAGTTGATGGGGAAAGTAAAAATAACGCGGAAGTACTTGCAGGTTATACTCGTACGAATAAACTTGTAAACTTCGTTGCTCCAAAATCTTTAATTGGTCAGCTTGTGAAAGTAAAAGTAACGGACGCAAAAACTTGGTCTCTTAACGGAGAACTAGTTGAAGAGCCGATTGAGGTGGAATAATAGATGAAAGCATATACGAAAGATGAAATTGTTGAGCAAGCGAAAGAATTAGCAAAAATGATTTCTGAAACAGAAGAAGTTGATTTCTTTAAGAAAGCAGAGGCGCAAATTCATAAAAATGAAAATGTAAAGCGCGCAATTGATGAAATTAAAGCACTGCAAAAGCAAGCAGTAAACTTGCAACATTACGGGAAATGGGAAGCTTTGAAAAAAGTAGAAGCTGAAATTGATGCATTGCAAGATAAGTTGGATAGTATCCCAGTTGTGCAAGAATTTAAATCTTCACAAACATATGTAAATGACTTACTACAGCTAGTTGCAAGTACGATTTCTAACAACGTAACAGATGAAATATTAATTTCAACTAATGGCGATGTATTGAAGGGTGAAACGGGCGCAGCGGTAGAAAGTAAAAAAGGAAATTGTGGTTGTTAAAGAGATGTCGAATTGACATCTCTTTTTTTAGTTGGTTAAACGTAAGTTCTTCTCGAAAAAAGAATGACACATTCCGCTATTGTCACGCATATGATTAATTGAATAGTGATTGAGGAGGGTTACGAATGTCCGAATTTAGAGAGATTATTACAAAAGCGGTGGTTGGAAAAGGACGTAAGTATACAAAGTCAACGCATACATGTGAATCGAATAATGAGCCAACAAGTATTTTAGGGTGCTGGGTAATTAACCACTCGTACGAAGCAAGAAAGAATGGAAAGCATGTGGAAATTGAAGGTTTCTATGATGTGAACACTTGGTATTCATTTGATGGTAATACAAAGACAGAAGTTGTAACAGAGCGTGTGAACTACACTGATGAAGTGAGTATTGGGTATCGTGATAAAAACTTTTCTGGTGATGATTTAGAAATTATTGCTCGTGTCATTCAGCCACCAAATTGTTTAGAAGCTCTTGTATCACCAAATGGTAATAAAATTGTTGTAACTGTAGAACGTGAATTTGTAACAGAAGTAGTTGGGGAAACGAAAATTTGTGTAAGTGTAAACCCTGAAGGTTGCGTAGAATCAGACGAGGATTTCCAAGTCGATGATGATGAGTTTGAAGAGTTAGATCCGAACTTTATCGTAGATGCAGAAGAAGAGTAATAGAAAGCTAGGGAGAAGTTCTTCCTAGCTTTTTACTTTACATAAGTGATGCTTGAATGAACATGATTCCTTATGAAATGTGCTATAATGAGGAAAGACTCCTGAAATAGGAGATATGGATGTCCGTGAAATGTGACATAGATGAAAATTGATTACTATGTAAGAATTATGGAGGAAAAGTATGACGCAATATACCCCTATGATACAGCAATATTTAAAGGTTAAGGCAGACTATCAAGATGCCTTTTTATTTTTCCGATTAGGTGATTTTTATGAAATGTTCTTTGAAGATGCGGTTAAAGCAGCTCATGAACTTGAAATTACATTAACGAGCCGAGATGGTGGTAGTAGTGATCGTATACCGATGTGCGGTGTACCGCATCATGCAGCTAAAAATTATATTGAACAACTTGTTGAAAAAGGATATAAAGTAGCTGTTTGTGAGCAAGTGGAAGATCCAAAAACAGCTAAAGGTGTAGTGCGCCGTGAAGTCGTACAACTAATTACGCCAGGAACGATGATGGAAGGGCGTACGATTGATGAGAAAGAAAATAACTTCTTAGCAGCATTAACACATTTTGAAGATGGATCGTATGCTTTAGCTTGTAATGATCTAACGACTGGACAAAATACAGTAACGTTGTTAACAGGTTCAGTAGAAAATATTTTATTAGAAGTGTATGCAACTGGTTCAAAAGAAATTGTTGTAGATTCTACATTTTCAAAAGATGAATTAAATAAATTAACTGCAACATTAAAAATGACGATTTCGTATGAAGATGCAACAACGATTCCGGAAGGGTTAGAACATCTTGTGAAAAACGTTTCGCAAGCAAAGTTAATTAAAGCGGTTGGACGCTTATTTAACTATGTGATAAGAACGCAAAAACGTTCGTTAGACCATTTACAACCAGTGGAAATTTATTATACGAATCAATTTATGAAAATTGATGTGCATTCAAAGCGAAATTTAGAGCTGACAGAAACACTTCGAACGAAAGAAAAAACAGGATCATTATTATGGCTATTAGATAAAACGAAAACAGCTATGGGTGGTCGTATGTTAAAACAGTGGATGGAACGTCCACTGATCCAAAAAGAAAAAGTAGAAGAGCGTTTAGAAATGGTTGAAACATTTGTAAATGATTACTTCTTACGTGAAGATTTAAAAGAAAAATTAAAAGAAGTATATGATTTAGAACGTTTAGCAGGGAAAGTTGCATTTGGTAATGTAAATGCACGGGACTTATTACAGTTAAGACGATCTTTACTTCAAGTACCAGCTATTTTAGAAGCGATTAGTCTGTTAGATAATGCTTATGCAGCAAGGTTAATTCAAGGTGCGGATCCATGTGAGAGCTTAACTGAATTACTAGGAAGAAGTATTCAAGAAAACCCACCGCTTTCTATTAAAGATGGAGATATTATTAAAGACGGTTATAATGACAAGCTTGATCAATATCGTTACGTTAGTAAAAACGGGAAAACGTGGATTGCTGAGCTTGAAAAACGAGAGCGTGATATTACAGGAGTTAAATCGTTAAAAATCGGGTACAACCGTATTTTTGGCTACTACATTGAAGTGACGAAGGCGAATCTTGCAGCACTTCCAGAAGGGCGCTATGAGCGAAAACAAACGCTTGCCAATGCTGAACGTTTCATAACAGATGAATTAAAAGAAAAAGAAACATTAATCTTAGAAGCAGAAGAAAAAATTGTACAATTAGAATACGATTTATTTACAGCACTTCGCGAAGAAGTCAAAGTATTCATTCCGAAATTACAGCATTTAGCGAAAGTAATTAGTGAACTAGACGTACTGCAAAGTTTTGCGACAGTTAGTGAAGAAGAACAGTTTGTAAAACCTGTTTTAACAACGAAGCGCGAAATCTTTATTAAAGATGGTCGTCATCCTGTCGTTGAAAAAGTATTGAACGGGAAATTGTATGTACCGAATGATTGTATTATGCCGGAGAAGATGGATGTCTTTTTAATTACAGGACCGAACATGTCTGGTAAAAGTACGTATATGAGACAATTAGCACTTGTAACTGTTATGTCGCAAATCGGTTGTTTCGTACCAGCAACAGAAGCGGTATTACCTGTATTCGATCAAATCTTTACGAGAATTGGTGCAGCGGATGATTTAATTTCGGGTCAAAGTACATTTATGGTCGAAATGTTAGAAGCGAAAAATGCAATTGCAAATGCATCAGAAAGAAGTTTAATTTTATTCGATGAAATTGGACGCGGTACATCTACGTATGATGGTATGGCACTTGCACAAGCAATCATTGAACATATTCATGACCAAATTGGTGCGAAAACGTTATTCTCTACGCATTATCATGAATTGACGGTACTAGAAGAAAGTTTAGGGCAATTGAAGAATGTACATGTTTCAGCTATTGAAGAGAACGGAAAAGTAGTATTCCTTCATAAAATTCAAGATGGAGCAGCTGATAAAAGTTACGGAATTCACGTTGCGCAACTTGCGGAGCTTCCAGATAGCTTAATCGCTCGTGCGAAAGAAGTGTTAGCGCAACTAGAAGGACAAGAAGAAATTATTATTCCAAAGCGTACAGAAGTGAAAGTACAAGAAGTGGCTCCAGAACCATCTGTTGTAAAAGAAGAACCAGCAGAAATACAAGAGACGAAAGTAGAGACTGAGGAAGAATCGCAATTATCATTCTTTGGTGGAGAACAGTCTTCGAAAAAACAAGACAAGTCAGTTCTAGATGCAAAAGAAACGGCAGTACTTGCGCAAATTAAAAAAATTGATTTACTGGATATGACACCTTTAGAGGCGATGAACGAACTGTATCGCTTGCAGAAAAAGTTAAAGAAAGGATGAGTAAGTAGATGGGGAAAATTCGCAAACTCGATGATCAACTCTCTAACTTAATTGCGGCAGGGGAAGTAGTAGAGCGCCCTGCCTCAGTCGTAAAAGAACTTGTGGAAAATTCTATCGATGCGAATAGTACATCTATTGAAATCCACTTAGAAGAAGCTGGTTTATCAAAAATTCGCATCATTGATAATGGAGATGGCATTGCAGAAGAAGATTGTATCGTCGCTTTTGAACGACATGCAACGAGTAAAATTAAAGATGAAAACGATCTGTTCCGCATAAGAACACTCGGTTTCCGCGGTGAGGCATTGCCGAGTATTGCCTCAGTTAGTGAATTAAAATTAATCACTAGCACAGGTGATGCGCCTGGTACGCACCTTATGATTAAAGGTGGAGACATTATAAAGCAGGAGAAAACAGCGAGCCGAAAAGGAACAGATATTACAGTACAAAACTTATTCTTTAATACACCAGCGCGTCTTAAATATATGAAAACCATTCATACAGAGCTTGGGAATATTACAGATATCGTGTATCGTATTGCAATGTCACATCCAGAAGTATCGTTAAAGTTATTTCATAATGAAAAGAAATTACTTCATACATCTGGAAATGGTGATGTGAGACAAGTACTTGCATCGATTTATAGCATTCAAGTTGCGAAGAAGCTTGTTCCAATTGAAGCTGAATCTTTAGATTTCACAATTAAAGGTTATGTAACATTACCAGAAGTAACGAGAGCATCTCGTAATTATATGTCAACGATCGTAAATGGTCGTTACGTTCGAAATTTCGTATTAATGAAAGCCATTCAGCAAGGATACCATACATTATTGCCAGTTGGACGATACCCAATCGGCTTCTTATCAATTGAAATGGATCCAATGCTTGTTGACGTTAACGTACATCCAGCGAAATTAGAAGTTCGTTTTAGTAAAGAGCAAGAATTGCTAAAGCTTATTGAAGAAACATTGCAAGCAGCATTTAAAAAAATACAGCTCATCCCAGATGCAGGTGTAACAACGAAGAAAAAAGAAAAAGATGAAAGTGTGCAAGAACAATTCCAGTTTGAGCATGCGAAGCCGAAAGAGCCATCTATGCCAGACATTATTTTACCGACGGGTATGGATGAAAAACAAGAAGAACCACTGGCTGTGAAACAGCCAGCACAACTGTGGCAACCGCCGAAACAAGAATGGCAACCACCACAGTCGCTCGTACGAGAAGAACAAAGTTGGCAGCCATCTACTAAACCGATAATGGAAGAACCAATTCAAAAAGAGAAATCGTGGAACAGTAACGATGAAGACTTTGAATTAGAGGAATTGGAAGAAGAAGTTCAAGAAATAGAAGAGATTGAGATGAACGGTAATGACTTACCACCACTTTATCCAATTGGACAAATGCATGGAACATATATTTTTGCTCAAAATGATAAGGGCTTATATATGATCGACCAGCATGCAGCGCAGGAACGTATTAATTATGAATACTTCCGGGATAAAGTAGGAAGGGTAGCGCAAGAAGTACAAGAACTACTTGTACCATACCGTATTGACCTATCTCTTACTGAATTTTTACGTGTCGAAGAGCAACTAGAAGAACTGAAAAAAGTTGGACTATTCTTGGAGCAATTCGGTCATCAATCCTTTATTGTCCGCTCACATCCAACGTGGTTCCCGAAAGGGCAAGAAACAGAAATTATCGACGAAATGATGGAACAAGTCGTCAAACTAAAAAAAGTTGATATTAAAAAGTTACGTGAAGAAGCAGCTATCATGATGAGCTGTAAAGCATCGATTAAAGCGAATCAATATTTAACAAACGATCAAATATTTGCTTTACTGGAAGAACTACGTACAACAACAAATCCATACACATGTCCACACGGAAGACCAATTCTTGTGCATCATTCTACTTATGAGCTTGAGAAGATGTTTAAGAGGGTTATGTAGGGATACTGTTCATAGAGAAAAATGGTCTCTGGTTATTTTAATAAAATATAGAGAGAAATAAAAAGGAGCGATAGTAACAAGTCGCTCCTTTTTCATATAATTCTTTTGCAACTATAAACTAGAGATAACCTATTTGTAATATATATGTGCTTTCTCAATTTTTTGTAAGAAAGAGGTTTTTAATTTACAGATTTATTAGAATTATGTAAAGTGTAGATAAAACCATAAAATGGGGTGTACTTTATGTGTACTAGTTTGACATTACAGACAAAAAACGGTCAGCACCTTTTTGCAAGAACGATGGACTTCACATTAGATATGAATCAAGAAGTAATAATCATTCCTCGACATTACCAGTGGAATAATATAACTGGTGAAATCATTAATACGAAACATGCTACGGTCGGAATGGGGATTAATCATCAAGGAAGGATTATTATGGCGGACGGAGTAAATGAAGCAGGTATGACATGTGCAACACTCTATTTTCCAGGATTCGCTACTTATAGTCAAAGCATAGATGACAACAAAACGAATTTGGCTCCATTTGATTTTGTAACTTGGAGTCTGACACAATTCAATTCTGTCAAAGAGTTAAAGAAATCTGTAGATAGCCTTACCTTTTTGGATATACCATTACCGGATTTAGGACTTACGCCACCACTACATTGGATTTTAGCGGATAAATGGGGAGATTGCCTTGTACTGGAGCCGACAAGTGAAGGATTAAAATTGTATGATAACCCACTAGGAGTGATGACAAATAGTCCGGATTTTAATTGGCATTTGCAAAATTTAAGACAATATATTGGCCTTACATCGCAGCCATTCGCGCCAACTGAGTGGAGTAACTTACCATTAAGTGCTTTTGGTCAGGGGTCAGGCTCAATGGGACTTCCAGGGGATTTCACCCCGCCATCAAGATTTGTACGAGCAGCATATGGTAAACAAAACATTCAAGGTATAGATAGTGAAGAAGAGGGAGTATCGGCCCTATTTCATATTTTATCAAATTGCGAGGTTCCTAAAGGTGGAGTAATAACAGAAGAGGGTGCATTAGATAATACCATTTATACAAGCGTAATGTGTATGGAGTCCGGAACATATTATTATCATACTTACGATTGTAGACAAATTATAGCCATTCATTTATTTCATGAAAATTTAGATACAGATGAGATTAAAGCCTATCCGTTTCAGCGGAAACAAAAAATATTTTATGAAAACTAAGTTGCTTTGAAACAACGTTTGGTAAATTTTTAAATATATATAATAGAGCAATAATGGCTTATAAAAAGTAGGGGACGGAAGGGATATAATTAATAATCTAATAAGTAACCCGAATAAATATCCCTTAAGAAAAAATAGACGCAAAATATTCAAGGTTATTATATAAATTCAATCCAATGACTTCTAGGAGGTCCATTAAAGTGCTACTAGGTAAAATAAAAATGGATGTACTTTATTTATAAATAGTAAAGAACAAAAAGGTGTGGAAAATATCCATACCTTTTTTGTTCTTCTATTATCTATGTATAAAAAAGCGCCGTATATCAGCACTTTTTAAAAGTACACGAGTTGTATAAGAAAGATTTATATATTACCTATAACTATGCAAAGTCTAATATAGATTCTTATTTGATTAATTGTTATAAGGGCCTATAAGGTTATTTATTTTTATTATTATTAATTTTTTCCGTATATAACACCTGTTCTTTATAGTGTTTTTTTATTGGGAAAGTATGTGTACCAGAGCCGTTTTTGAAGTTTTTATTGATGGGATTTTTTAGCGGGATTGTTGTAGTTTCAGTAAATTCATATGGGTAGTTTATTTTAGATTTATCTTCAAACATGAAAATGCCTCCTTTTAGGATTTCCTGAATTCTTTACTATAACATGATATGCATATAGAATTTTTTTGGACTAGTTATTTATATAGGTTAGAACAATTTAATTACATAACTACTGAAATATTTTAAAGGAAAATAATTTGAGAAAGATAGTGTATGAATAGCTGTTGATTACTATTGTTGTTTTTTAGTTATTGTGATGTATTGGTATATAGGTCATCTAACAACGATTATGTGTTTTTTTGTTTGTCAGTGAAGTTAGGAGTGTATATATATTCGTTATAAATTGTTTTTATAATGTAATTTATATAGGTTTTTCCTGATAATATAATGCAGGAGATTATAGTGTTATTAGGTTATTAGGAACATTTAATGCTGTTGCATAACTGAAAGGGAATTGAAAAAAAACTGAAACTTTTCTCATAAAAATTCAATCTAACTTGAAAAATGAAAGGAAAATGAAATTTTCCAAAAGATATTCTTTGTTAAGATAAAAAGCATACATACAAAAAGTATTGACATATCTTAAAAATGTATTTTCAAGATATAGTGGGGGAAAAGATGAGAGTAGAAAAACAATTAATAAAAAAGATGTATTATGAAACATTCCTAATGGAGAATGAAACAAAACCAGCTCTTGACGTACTTGGAGAAGCTTATGTAAACGAAGAAAGAAATGAGATTTCTGATGGATCTTACATTCGTTTTGCACAAGGTGAATTTTATTATCGCCATCAAGATTTTGAAGCAGCTATTTTTAAATGGGAGAAAGTTAATAATGAATTAGCACCATGGGCACAAAAAAATATTGCGGATGCTTATTTCGAGCTTAATCAATTACCAGTTGCTGAAAATGTTTATACTTCTATTGCTACTGATAATATAATATTGATGACCGAAATTAGACTACAATTACTTTCTCTTTACATAGAGCAAAATAATTTTGACTCAGCTTTTGCTGTTATTAAAGAAGCAGTTTCTTTAAATCCGGATTATCCAAATGTCACAAAAATTGCCCGTTCCTTTTATGAGGAGCAGCAAGATTTTGATAGTGCAGTAGAGCTTGCTGTAAATGAGTTAATTCGAACAGAATCTTATCCCTGGTTTGAGGTTTTAAAAGGATATATCGATAAAGGATTTACTAGACACATTTCACCAGATTATTTTTACGAAGTATTAGTTACGTTAAATAATGTAGATCAAGTGCAATTTACGCAAATTGTTTCATCACTTTGGAATAGTTATAAAAATGAACAAAATTACTTATTATGGCTTAACACAATAAATGAATTTTTCTTACATATTGAAATACATTCGTCCGATATATGGGACAAAATTTCTTCTCTTTACGAAGGAACGTACTTTG
This sequence comes from Bacillus cereus group sp. MYBK79-1, assembly GCF_051915365.1. Taxonomy (NCBI): domain Bacteria; kingdom Bacillati; phylum Bacillota; class Bacilli; order Caryophanales; family Bacillaceae; genus Bacillus; species Bacillus cereus group sp. MYBK79-1. The sequence goes on from NZ_JBQAEO010000005.1 coordinate 284,857, forward strand.
AATTAATTCAAGGTCAATATATGCTTAAACAATTGCACGATATCATTCCAAACTTGTTAACAAATTGGTTAAAGGTAGTCAATCCATCTTATGCTGTATTTCCATCAGCAGCTGTATTGGCGTGGGATGAGATTTTCCCTTCTAAAATAGATTCAGCAAATATAAAACATGCTGAAAACCTGTTGTTATACTCCATTAATCATGTGAATGGCTTAGAGTATAGTTTACATCTTTTTGAATCTATTACACAGTGGGCACAAAAGCATAATATAGAAATGGGTCACCGATTTAGATGGTTAGTTGGCGAGCTCGCAGATTTAAGCACAAATCGCATTTTAGTAACGGGAACTTCAGGGAACGGAAAAACTACATTTATTAATTCTATATTAGGAGAAAATATAGTAGAAAAATCAACTTCAAATGTAGTAGTTTTAAAAAATGATGCTCATACAGAAATTAACGCCATAACAGACTCTGCAATTACAACAACGGAAGATATCTCTGATTACCATAATATGATGTCTCAACACCATCAAACATATAGAGATAGAGCATGTGTGGAATTTAAATTACCATGCAGATTTTTAAGTGAAAATAAACTGACATTTGTAGTTACACCTGGCTTTAATAGGAATAACGATGCTAGGGATGAGATATTCGAATATTTGAATTCTGTAGACGAATTGCTATTCGTACTGAATGCGGATTCACCTTTTACTGACAAAGAACGTGACATTCTATTAAGCATTCAAGAACATACACCAAATTTACAAATTCATTTCTTATTAAATAAAATCGATAACATTTACAGTGAAGCAGAAGTGAAAAGAGTATTATATGATACGCAAGCGAGAATAAACACATATTTCCCGCAAGCGAGAATTTTCCCTTACTCTTCGTTATATACAAGTAATCACCAATTAAATGAGTTAACTGAGTTTATTCATTTTAACTTTAATCATAAAAATATCGATGCAGAACGTACTGAAAAGCTATTGTTTTTCATTCGAAAAACAATTACATATCTGTTGGATAAACGCGTTGAGAAAGAAAATAATTTAGTGGATGCGATTAATTGGAATGAAGATATGTTAGTGAAACTAAATGGTAGCATTAATAATCTTACTGCTTTTGAGAAGGAAAAAATTCATTTCATTACACAGTCATATCGCACAATGAAAAGGGAAATTACGAATGATCTTACTGAAAATATTCCGAAGATATTACAGAGTTGTTCGGATTTAATTAGTGAAGAAAGCGATTTCGGGCACATGGATACGGAACTAAATAAAGCAATGAATGAGAGGGTGCATAAATACTTAGAACAAACGGTATTACCTAAACTTGCTCTTTCTATGCAAAATTGGATTGCAACTTCTAATAATGAGCTCCTTCAAAGTCAATCATACCTAGAAGAACTTAGTGAAGGACTTAATTCTTTATTTGGAGAAAATCGAATACAGTTAGCATGTGATTTTAAAGTGCTTGATGATTGGCGCAGAGATACGGACAGAATGACGACTAGAATACAAATGGATGAAGTAAATATTTTACGTCGATTTACGCCAGCACAATTTTTACTGAAAAGTGCCGGTAAATTATTTGGAGTTCTTCCTAAAAACAAAGGTATGCTATATAACAAATATAAACAGTATGTAGAAAATGAAGATTATACCGAGGTAACAGCTTCTATTATGAAGAAATTTTTCTTGCAATTTGAGCTATTTGAAAACACGCAAGAGAGGGATATTCATATATTCTTTAGGAATCCATTTAACTCCTTGAAACAAGCTGTAGAACACACTCATTTAGAAATACAAGAAAAACAAGAGATGTTACATAAAATGAAATCAAATCCTGAAGTCTACCATGATTCTATCAAGCTCTTTGAATTGAGATTACGTCAATGTGAAGTAATTTTAAATATAGGTGATGATCATACCTATACAGATGTAACTTTAGAAGCAAGCGTAGAATAAAAGTAAAATATATGAGGTTTTTATCCCACTTTAATGGGTAGTAAGCCCCCCACCTCAAAATTCAGCGAAAGCAAAGAAGTTAGGTGGGGGATCAACTGTCCATTAAAGTCCGATTGGTGAGGGCTGATAATCAGTGGGGGATGAAGAAAACCCCCACTGATTAAAAGTTTCACTTTATATGACATTGCATCATATGTTATAAGAGAGTAAAAGGGAGCAACTGTAATGAGTTGCTCCCTTTTCATATTTACATTATTTTTCAGTCTTTTTAATTTTAGTTTGTACTTCGCCAGTTTTCATTTTATTACTTTCTGAGAAACGTAATAAATCGCCTTCGATGATTTTGTCAGACATTCGTAATTCATTTTGTGCACGGTTAATGAGTGCTTGTGCTTCTTTTTTTGGTAAATCTACAATTTCACCTGTTATGCGGTCATAGAAAGTATTGTTTGTGTATGCATACTTGTCTGTAATAAAGCTACCATCACGTAAAACGACAAAACCGGTATATTCATCTGAAAACATATCATGGCCAAAACGAATATCGTTCGTAGTATCAATCCCAAGTAAATTTAGAATAGTAGGTTTCATATCGATTTGTCCCGTAGGCTTTGAAATCGTTTGACCTTCTGTTTGACCAGGCATATGAATATATAAAGGTGTGCGTTGTAAATTTAAAGTGTCAAATTCTGTTATTTGATCTTTTTCTAAAAACTGTGCCATTGCACGATTATGTTTTTCAGAAATACCATAATGATCACCGTATAACACAATAATAGAATCATCATACATTCCCTCGGCTTTTAAACGCTCAATAAATTTTTTAATGGATTCGTCTAAGTAACGTGCTGTTACGATATAACGATCAAATACGCCATTACCAGAGTTATATGGTTCAATGAATTTTGTATCTTCATCATACGTAAATGGATAATGGTTCGTTAAAGTAAGGAAACGAGCGTAAAATGGTTGGTCAACAGTTTTTAATATATCTACTGATTGATCAAAGTATTCGATATCTTTTAATCCCCAATTTAAATTTGTTTCGGGCGTAATTTTGTAATCAAGTTCGTTATAGTAACGATCATAACCGAGAGCAGAGTACATGATATTGCGATTCCAAAATGTTGCATTATTCGCATGGAATACAGAAGTGAAATAACCTTGCTGACGTAAAATTTCTGGAGTCGCAGTATAATCATTGTTACCGTGCGTGAAAAATACAGCTCCTCGATTTAATGGATATAACGAAGTATCGATTAGAAATTCAGAATCGGATGTTTTTCCTTGCCCAGTTTGGTGGAAAAAGTTATCGAAGTAATAGCTTTCATTTATAAATTCATTCAAGAATGGTGTAACTTCTTGACCGTTAACTGATGCACCTATTAAGAAGGTTTGCAAGGATTCAAGAGTAACAACAATTACATTTTTTCCTTTCGCTGCACCAAACATGTTAGGATTCGGTTCACTTTGGTTTGCCTTTACGTAGTTTTCAGTTTCTTGTAATTTGCTACTATCAGCAAGTGCCTTTTGCGACCCTGCTTTTACTTGCAGTGTTAAATCATATACTTGATGAGTGTATAGTCCTAAGTTTTTAACAAGCATGACTCGGTCAAATGATCTCGTTAATAGTTCAGGTCGTTCTTTTTCTGCAAGATGTAGATTTGCAAAAAACACACCAATCGTTAAAAGAAAATATAACAAGCGTGCCGGATGAGTTACACGTCCTGTTTGGAAGACTAGTGCCTTCTTCTTTAACAAAATAAAGAAGAAAATAATGTCTACGAAAGCGAGTATAATTTTATAGTTCAATATCTCTATAATACTGCCGCCTAATTGACCAAAGTTTGATGTTTGCCCAAGTACTGGTAACGTTACGAAATCACTATAAAAATCATAGAACATGACATTCCCAACGAGTACGATTGTTAATAAGAAATTAATACATAGCGCTATATAATTTCGCTTTTCACCGGTTGCAAATAATGCTAATCCGACAAAAGCTAATGATGTAGCGAGTGGGCTAATAAATAAAATAAGCTCTTGTGTAGAAGACTCAATTTTTAAATCAAAACTGAATCTTGTAATAAGATATGTTTTTAACCATACTGCTAAAGCAATTATTAAAACAAAGCTTATATTTTGCATTTGTAAATTAATTTTATTTTTCATTGTTACACCTTCTTTATACAATTTATTTAACTTGTGTTATATATTATATTTTTATAACTATTGGAGTGTAATGAATCATTCAGCTTATGCTTCTAAAGGTCATAATATGAAGTATTCATATACGTACAATGGGGAATTTTAAAGCATAAATCTATTTTTTAGAAACAGAATAGAAAAAATCATCGTTGTAGTAAAAAATACTTATAGACATCCTAACATATTAAACACTATGATGATGTTACAAAATATCGAACAAATGAAAGTGGAAATGAATAGAGGCTTTTAAAACTATTGACATTCAATTTGTTAGAATTGAATGTCAATAGCTATGTTAAATATGTATCTCGTAAAATCCTGATTTCTGGCAGGAGAATCGTTAGTAAGTTATTACTATGGAAGTTAAAATATTTAATTACAATCTGAATGAAGGAAATTAAATATGAGATAAATATTTTCCAACATACAACCCACTTGCAGCAGCTTGAGATAAGGAATGGGTGACGCCGGAACAATCTCCAACTAAAAATAGCCCATTTACACTTGTTTCAAAATGGTTATTGAGTTTTATCCTAGGAGCATAAAACTTTCCGTCAATTCCATATAACAAAGTATCTTTATCAACCGGTTCTTGGATAAATTGTTCTAAGCGTAATAAAAACTCTTTAAGCCCTTCAATATATAATGGAGGAATTTCTGCATGCAAATCGCCATAATCTCCTTGTAGTGTAGGATGTATACGGTTATGTTTCATGCCGTCCTCTGTTGTAGGCTGTTCATTTAGTAAGTCTTCTAAGCGCTGAATAACAATCCGATCTCGTCCTTGGTTAATGTTTTTAATGATTGAACTTGCGTATATATTTGCTTCTTTGAGAGTGGAAAAATAGCGCGGGATAAATAAAGTGAAATTTAAGTTAGGTGTGCCAGTTCCTTTCTCTCGAAAATTTTGACCGTCAGGCATAACTAAACCTTCTTCGTACTTTCTAATGATACGTCCTTTCGGATTCATACAGTACGTAGTTGCAGTGAAGTGTTCATGCTCATAAGAAAGTTTTGTCTCAAATGTATCTTTTAATATAGAACGTAATTGGTGTTCTTTCATCTCTACTCGAATACCTAAATCTACACGAGTTTGTTCCTGAGAAATATTGAGAGAAGTGCACATTTCTTTTAACCAATCCGCTCCGGAACGTCCAGTTGCAAATACTAGTTGCTTAGATTGAACTGTTCCTTGATTTGTCTCCATTGTAAAATGATCTTTCTGTTTCATAATATGTTGTACATCTATATGAAATTGTATATTTATTTTCGTAAGTAAAAATTCATAGAGCTGCTGAAAAATCTCCCTTGAAAGGGTAGTGCCAAGATGCCTTACTTCTGTTGTTAGCATTTGTAAGCCACACGCTTCAGCTCTTTTATTGAGAGTTGGATTTTCTGTAGAATATTTTGAAACAGAACTTCCTCCGAACTGACATAGAATTTCATCTACTTCAGCCATAAGTTGTGGAAAGCCCTCTTTACCGACTTTTTGCTCAAGTTCGCCGCCAAATCCGTTTGTATAATTAAATTTCCCTTCAGATTTTCCTAAACCACCAAACCCGAAATATTTAGCACATGTAGTACAAGTACACGCTTTTCCCTCGTCTAAAGGACAATGACGATCTTCTAGCGCTTTACCTTTATCCAGAATTAAAACCTTTTTGTTACTTTTAGCTAGTGAATAAGCCATAAAAATGCTACTTACTCCAGCGCCGATAATTGTAACATCATACATATTCTTTCACCTGCTAACGAATAGTTTGTTTTTATTTCTCTAGTGTATAACAATATTATGAAGTTAAGAAATAGCTTTTATTAATAAAGAGGGAGTTTTTGAACTTGATGCTTCTTTAATTTTTCGGAGTGATGGAGTAAATACAAATGTCTTTATTTAAAAGAAGAAATAGTTTTCAAAGATCACTATGTCATATGATAAATAAATTCTTACATATAAAAAAACAGACCTTTTAAGTGAAGAGGTCTGTTAATGATTTCAAATGTTATTTAGCGAAGACGTGGTTACCGATTACTGCTACTGTTTGACGTGTCGTAATCCATTTGTCTGTTGATGTTTTCGGATTATAGAAATAAAGCCAGTCAGAATGTATTCCCTTTGTGGAGATAGCCTCTTCTACTGCCATTTTTGCTTCTGGGCTTGCAGGATGATTAATTCTTCCATCTGTAACAGGAGTAAAGGCATAGCCGTGTTTAATAGGTTCATAAATAACACCGGTTATTGTATTTGGAAAACCTTTTGCGTTTACACGATTTAGTATAACTTTTGCTACAGCTACTTTACCTTTATAGGATTCGCCACCTGCTTCAGCGGTAACTAAGCGTGCCATTAAGTCTTTTTCTTTTTCTGAAATACTTGAGTTAATTTTTAAATGTTGTCCTGTATAAAGGTTGTTTCCAATTTTATTGTTAATTTGTTTTATAGATTGAACGGTAACATTGTAACGCTTTGCTATCGTTTCTAATGAATCTCCCTGTTGTACTTGATAAATAATTTGTCCAGAAATGTTCGCAGGTCTGGCGTTTTGACGAACGGTGATTTCATTTGAGTTCGTGGACCACGGAATATGTAACTGCTCACCAATAAAAGTTTGATCGTTTCCTTTATTATTAGCCTGTTTAATGGATTGTATGGAAACTCCATATTGTTTACTAATGCCCCAAAGTGTATCATTCTTTTTTACTGTATGAATGGTAGATGCTTCAGCTGTGCCTTGATTACATACGAATGTAATTGCAGCTGCAGATAAAGGTATTATATGTTTTATTTTTAATAATTTCATTGTAAATCCTCCTAGAAAAAATTAAGGTGAAACGATTAAGTAATGTAGTTCAGAATGTCTATATGTAATATTTTAATGTAAGTATATTAGCACATATAAAATAAATAATCATTATAAGTTTCTTATTTATTTAGTGTAGAGTCCGAATATGAAATATTGCATACGAAAATACATTGAAGTTCCTTTGAATTTTGCTAATTTAATATATGTGAATGATTTTTAACTTTACTTCTATGCAATATTTCATAATGATGAAATGTTATTTATTTTTTATGAACTAGATTATATTATATTCAATAAGTTTGATGTAAAACAGAAAAAGGAGGAATAATAGTGAGCAATAATAATTTTATTTTGAAATTATTCATATGTAGTATGATATTTATCACATTTGTATTTGCTTTACATGATAAGCGAGTCGTTGCAGCTAGCCCTGTTAATGAGCTTGAAAATTGGTCAAAGTGGATGCAACCTATACCTGATAATATCCCATTAGCACGAATTTCAATTCCAGGAACACATGATAGCGGGACGTTCAAATTACAAAATCCAATAAAGCAAGTATGGGGAATGACGCAAGAATATGATTTTCGTTACCAAATGGATCATGGAGCTCGTATTTTTGATATAAGAGGACGTTTAACAGATGATAATACGATAGTCCTTCATCATGGACCATTATATCTTTATGTAACACTGCATGAATTCATAAACGAAGCGAAAAAATTTTTAAAAGATAACCCAAGTGAAACGATTATTATGTCTTTAAAAAAAGAGTATGAGGATATGAAAGGAGCAGAGGGTTCCTTTAGTAATACATTTGAAAAAAGTTATTTTGTTGATCCTATCTTTTTAAAAACAGAAGGAAATATAAAACTTGGAGATGCTCGTGGGAAAATTGTACTACTAAAAAGATATGATGGTAGTAATGAATCTGGAGGATATAATAATTTTTATTGGCCAGATAATGAGACGTTTACGACAACTGTAAATCAAAATATAAATGTAACAGTACAAGATAAATATAAAGTGGGCTATGATGAAAAGATAAAATCTATTAAAGATACGATACATGAAACGATGAACAATAGTGAGGATTTAAATCATCTATATATTAATTTTACAAGCTTGTCTTCTGGTGGTACAGCATGGAATAGTCCATATTACTACGCCTCTTATATAAACCCTGAAATTGCAAACCATATAAAACAAAAGAATCCTACAAGAGTAGGGTGGATCATTCAAGACTATATAAATGAAAATTGGTCACCATTGTTGTATCAAGAAGTTATAAGAGCGAATAAGTCACTTATAAAAGAATAAAAATGATGAGAGTAAGAAGCGATAAAATACGTCGCTTCTTTTTGTTTTCCAAAATCCAACATTAGATATCATACTTTCATGATAGAAAAAAATAAAAATATACGATATAATCATACATATGAAATTTGTACCTATAAATTTTATATGTATATATAAATTTGATTTGTTGTAATGAAATGGAGGTATATAACATGAAGTTTCCACATGATTTTTTATTCGGAGCTGCTTCAGCTTCTTATCAAGTAGAAGGTGCATGGAATGAGGATGGAAAAGGTGTTACGAATTGGGATGAGTTTTCCAAAATTCCTGGCAAAACATACAATGGAACAAATGGTGATGTAGCTGTTGATCATTATCACCAATATAAAGAAGATGTTCGCTTAATGGCTGAGATGGGGTTAGAATCGTATCGTTTTTCTATTTCTTGGGCGAGAATATTGCCGACTGGAGATGGAGAGGTAAATGAAAAAGGAATCGAATTTTATAACAAATTAATTGATGAATGTTTAAAATACGGGATTGTACCATTTGTCACTTTATATCATTGGGATTTACCATTACCGTTGGAAAAAGATGGTGGATGGACGAATAAACGAACAGCAGAAGCTTTCGTAAAATACGCAGAAATTTGTTTTAAGGCATTTGGTGATAGAGTTAAACATTGGATTACTTTTAATGAGACAGTAATGTTTTGTGGATTAGGTTATTTAAAAGGAGCACATCCACCAGGGATACAAAATGATGTTCCAAAGTATTTTCAAGCGACGCATTATGTATTTTATGCACATGCGAAAACAGTTGCGGTGTACAAGCAGCTGAAACAATATGGGGAAATTGGGATTACACATGTTTTCTTACCTGCTTATAGTATGGATGGTCAAAAAGAAAATATACTGGCAGCAAGGCATGCGAATGAATATGAAACGTATTGGTATTATGATCCAGTTTTAAAAGGTGAGTATCCGTCTTATGTTGTACAACAATTAAAGAAAAAAGGATGGACTCCTAATTGGACGGTTGAAGAATTAGAAATCATTAAACAAAATGCTGAAAAGAATGATTTTATTGGCTTAAATTATTATCAACCAATACGAGTAGAAAGATACGATATGGATATAAATGACGGGGAGCATTCTCGAGAAAACTCAACACTTGCTCCAGGTAATCCTTCTTTTGATGGTTTTTATCGAACAGTTAAAATGGATGATAAAACATATACGAAATGGGGATGGGAAATATCTCCCGAAGGTTTCTTAGATGGATTACACATGTTGAAAGATCGTTACGGTGACATAAAGATGTATGTAACGGAAAATGGACTTGGTGATGAAGATCCAATCATTGACGGAGAAATTGTAGATGTTCCGAGAATTAAATTTATTGAAGAGCATTTAAAAGTAATAAAGCGTGCAATTGAAGAGGGAATCAATTTAAAAGGTTATTATGCATGGTCAGTGATTGACCTTTTAAGTTGGTTAAATGGATACAAAAAGCAATATGGCTTTATTTTTGTCGATCATAATGATAACTTAAAACGTAAGAAGAAACTTTCGTTTCATTGGTATAAACATGTGATCGAAACGAGAGGAGAAGAGTTATAACAGATAAAAGAGTATTTTAGGAGACAGTGTATGAGTGCAAAGTATAAACAAATTGCAGATGTGTTAGAGCAAAACATTCGAGACGGGCTTTTTAATGAAACGAAAAAACTGCCTACAGAAGAAGCGTTAATGAATCGATTTGAAGTAAGCCGTAATACGATACGTAAAGTAATTAGTCAGCTTGTGAATAGAGGTTATATTTTTCAAGTGCAAGGCAGTGGCATGTTTTTACGCGAAACTTCTGTAACAGATTATATTAATTTAGGAAGTTTGCGTGGATTAACGAAAAATCTCGTTTCGCAAAATATTGAAACGAAAGTGTTAGAACTTGAAGTAATAGGTGCGGACGAAGAGATCGCAAAGCGGATGCAATGTGAAGCTGGAACTAGGATATATTTTTTGAAGCGTTTAAGAATTGTAGATGGAAAACCATTCTCTATTGAAGTAAGTTATTTCAAAAAGGATATTATTCCATATTTGAATGAAGAAATAGCATTAAGCTCTGTATACAGTTATTTTATTGAAGATTTACGATTAAACATAGGTTTTGCCGATAAGGTAATTAGTTGTGAAAAAGTAAATAAAGAAAATGCAAAGCTTCTAGAAATAAATGAAGGTGATCCGGCGCTTCTTATTGAAAATACAGTTTGTCTTGTAAACGGGACAATTTTCGAATTATCTCAATCGATGTTTCATTATGAAAAGACTAAACTTTTAAATCGGATCAATTTCAAGTGAAAATGAATATAATTAACTTTGCTAAAAAGCAACTGATCATAACGGATCAGTTGCTTTTTATTTTCAAAGTGGATGAGCAAAAAAACACGAAAGTGGTTGGTCCGTTTTTTGCGAACATCCATTATGATAAGAGAAGAAAGGTAGTATGTTATTAACGTTTTAAAGAGGAGTTTCTTTATTAAAATAGCTTGTCTTTAGAGAGGTGAAAATACAATGATTTTTGCAATTTCACTAGTGGTAATTATTGTGATTGGATCGCTGTTTGGGACCGTGCTAGTTGCACGAAATGTGGAGGAGAATTACGGGGAATCTACAAAGAGAAATGTGAAAAACTTATCAACTATTTATATTCTTCTTCTTTTCGTACTACTTGTTGGGGTAACTTGGTATGCAGTAGTGATTTAATAGTTTTGAAAGAAAAAGGTTAACATTGTGTATGAAGAAGGTATGCAAGAAACAGTTGAGTAGTTAGAGGAAGAACCGTTTTGGATATATCCATTTAAGGATAAGAAAATGTGACTGATTCATACTATTATTACTTAAATAAGGGATAGTTCGTTTTGAGAGGGGGCAACAAGGTGGAATGGAAACCAAATCGTGCAGATAAGACGCCTGTATATAAACAAATAGCGGATTATATTGAAAGGGGTATTTCTTCAGGTGAGTTTCCTTCTGACAGTAAGTTACCTTCTGAGCGTATGTTAGCAAAAGAGTTACAGGTGAACCGAAGTACGATAGTAGCTGCATATGAAGAATTAAAATCACTTGGAGTAGTAGAACGCCAAAAAGGAAGCGGGACAAGGGTGAATACAGACATATGGGGTGTTTCACATAAACGAATACCGAACTGGGGTAGGTACGTTGAGGATGGATCGTTCTTACCTAATGTACCACTCGTTCAACAAATTAGAACGGAAACACAAAAAGACGACTTAATTAATTTAGCGAGTGGTGAATTGTCACCAGAATTAATTCCGAGTGATAGATTCCGAACGATTTTGTCAGAGAAAACATTTATGGAAAACCTCGGTTATGACCATCCACTTGGAAATGAAATGTTGAGAAAAACAATTGCAGCACATGTTCAGCAATATAAACAAATTGAAGCAGATTCGAATTCTATCCTTATTACATCTGGCGCACAACAGGCACTTAATCTTATCGTTCAATGCTTATTAAAACCAGGAGATGCGATTGCAATTGAGGACCCTTCTTATTGTTTTTCATTGCCGATGTTTAAATCTGCTGGCCTAAAAATATTCCATTTACCTGTGGATCAGCATGGAATGAATCCAAATGATTTAATTGATTTGCATAAAAAACATCGTATTCGCATGGTGTTTTTGAATCCAGATTATCAAAATCCAACCGGAACTGTGCTTTCATTAGCAAGACGTAAAAAGATATTGGAACTGTCTTCTGAATTTGGGATTCCTATTGTAGAAGATGATCCGTATAGTTTAACGTCATTTAATGGAGAAGTGAATCCAACATTAAAATCAATGGATCAAAACGGTAATGTTCTTTATATAAGTTCATTATCAAAAATTGTTGCATCAGGCTTACGTATTGGCTGGGTAATTGGTCCTACGCGTGTAATAGAACGTTTAGCGGATGCGAAGCAGCAAGTTGATTTTGGGCATAGTGTATTTACGCAGTGGGTGGCAAATCAGTTTTTAGAATCAGAAGATTTTCATGCACATATTACAATGCTCCGTAGACAATTGAAAGAAAGAAGAGATGTGTTAATTAGAAAGCTTGAAGAAATATTAGGGGACCAGGTTGAATTTTTTGTTCCAGAGGGTGGAATACATTTATGGTGCAAAGTGCAAGGAACGTTTGATGAATATCATTTGTTAGGCGAATCTATACGAAATGGTGTAGCGTTTGTCCCGGGAAGTGTTTTAGGTACTAATAGTGAATATATTCGTTTTACTTTTGGGAGAGTAAATGCCGAACAAATTCACCTAGGAATGACGAGGTTTGCGGAAACGTTACATGAGATTTCATAATAGTGATGCATAATATTGAAATGAGGGAAAGAAATGAAGTACGTGACGCTTTTACTTCAAGTAGGCGTGCTATATGTATTTAGCTTAGTTGGTACGTGGATTCAAGGCGTATTCCATTTATCGATGCCAGGAAGTTTAATAGGGATGTTAATGCTGTTTCTACTCCTTTCTACTCGTATTTTACCATTAAAGTGGTTTGAAGTTGGTGCGGAAAAGTTAATCATATTTTTACCGTTATTTTTAATTCCTTCGACAACAGGTTTGATGGAATACGGGTCTTTTCTTTTCAGTAAGGGGAGTATTATATTCCTTTTAGTAATTGTAAGCACGGTAGTAACATTGGTTGTTTCAGGGTATATAAGTCAATTATTAGTAACATCAAAAAAATAAAATCGACAAGGTGCAATGTGCAAATGTTCTTAATTATTATTACTGTAGTAATGTATGTATTGGCGACAAAGTTATATAAAAAATTCCCGTTTCCCTTTACGTTACCGGTGTTAACAGTTACAGCAAGTATGATTTGCTTATTTTTCATTTTAGGTATTTCGCATCATGAGTATCGAGAAAATGGAGGAGATATTCTTTCCAATTTATTGAGTCCTGCAATTGTGGCGTTAGCAATCCCTTTATTTAAAGAGCGAAACATACTTATGAAAAACTTCTTGTCGATACTTATCGGGGTAGCAGTAGGTATGGTGGCTTTAACGAGTATGAATGTAGTGATTGGCGGGATGTTAAATATAGATAAGGAACTCATAGTAACGACACTGCCGCAATTAGCGACGATGCCTATCGCCATATCATTAGCGGATCAAATTGGGGGTATTCCATCCATGACTTCTAGTTTTGTAGTTGTTGCAGGAATAACAGGTGCTATGATCGGACCGACAGTACTTAAGTTTTTCCATATAACAAGTGCGATTGGAAAAGGAGTGGGGATGGGATGCGCATCACATATTATCGGTGTGAGCCGTCTCGTGAAAGAAGGCGAGAAAGAGGCGACAATCGGTTCGGTAACGATGATTGTAACTGGAATACTCATTAGTATATTTATACCTTATGGAACGAAATTTATATTTTAAAATGAAATGGTGATGATAAAAATGACAACATGGTTTATAGTTACATTATTTATTTTTGGCGCTCTTAAAGTACTAGTTTCTAGTATGCCAACTTCTGTTGTAGAATCAATTATTAGTAGATTTGAATTACATCAAAAACTTGAGGAAGAGAATACCTCTATATCGATAGGTGGAAAAAATATAGAGGGAGAAATGAAACTACAAGTTATTCATGAATTTAATGAAGCTTTATTTTTAGATAAACATTATTTCCCGCCGCACGGGGAAGGAACACCGATCGTTATTAACACGAAGAAAGGGAATAAAGAGATTAGGTTTTCTCTATATAGCCATGAGGAACATGTTGATGTAATCAAGCAATATAAGAAGAAAATCGTTGCCTACCGTTTACGTTCAAAAAGTCTTCAAAATCCCGCATCATTAGCAATAACTGAAGATTATGCTTAAGAAGAGATCTATATTGGTCTCTTTATTTTTGTATGAAATGATATAAATTCCAAAGAAAAGAAAAGAAAATCATATAGCCAAATAAGGAGTATGTATGATTCCAATCTACGCTATGGATAAAGAAACCGAATCTTTCAGAAATCTGTTCAAAAATACTAGCACAAATACCGATTGAAACAATAAATAGAATTCTAGAAACTGTAGATAATGTTTTTGAAATTTGTATGAAAATCATTGTTAAAATCGGTAGTACAAACAAAGTAAAGCCGATGTTAACTGAAAATATGGAGGAGAATGGTCTAACTGGAAAAGAGTATATTTGTTTCGCAACAAAGAATGCATCTAAGCAAGTTCCGATAATAGAAGAGAATAAGATTGTAATAACTAATGCGAAAAGGTTATTCTTCTTCTCGAAGGAGGACGTTTTTCTTTGCAAGAATGGCGAGTTCAATTTTTTCGAGCGTTTTACAGTAGTCTTCTGTAATTTGTCCATTTATATTTTCCTCCTTATCTACTAAGTAATTTACAACTTGCCAGTCCGTAAACCAATCTTCACTGTCAACTTCTTCATGCTTCATATCTCGCCATGCATAGATGAGTGCAGGACTGTATATACGATAAGCGCCACTACGCAACTGGCATTTCTTTATTCGACGCTTATAAAATTCACGGGAAAAAGATTCATTGACACTTGAAAATAAATGAGGCCAGTAATCTTTCCTTGACCCTGTATGTGGATGGTGCTGGGCCCAGCTTATTATTTGAGATAAAACATGTGTGTCTCGAAATAATAATGAATATAACCTTTTTCCAATTAAGATTCGTTCGTGTAAGGAAGTAAAATGTTTCATTGTATCACCAAATAGTAATACTTTGTGTTTCTTATCATTTTCGTAGAATGGGAAAAGGATATGATTAAACTGAAAGAAATCAAAGAGTTTAAATCCAATACTATTAAGTACAGTCTTTTTTAAATGTATATTTTGAATCACTCTTTTTTCTAAGTAGTTTTGTTCATTAACAATAGTTGCAATGGCTAATGTTTTTTTGTTACCTGTTTTCCAAAAATCGTTCCACATCGTTTCCATAAATGTAGAAACATTTAGGTGAGGGAGAAGGTGAAATAGCTTTTGTGCTCTTTTTACACTTTGTTCATAAAGCAGGAATTGAGGATATACATCTTGGAAAATAAGCCAATTCCCTCTTTCTAAAAAAGAAAAAAATGTGATTTGATCTTTTTCTGATAAAATTTTCGTATATAAATCGCCCTTCAAATCAGTCATATTCCAACCGCCGTTACGTGATACCATATGCCCAAGTAGTGCCCAATGTATTTCTGGATATTGAATGTAAAATTGGTAGTATGCGCGTGTTCTTGTCACATTATTTTTATTTAGCTGTTCTGTTTGTATTTTTATGTTGTTGATGATGAGTTGCTCTTCTTTCGTTAATTTATACATCGTGCCAGAATGAATAAGTTTGCTTTTTTGTTTCAATTCATTTTTCACATCGAATAGGGAGAGAGGCAGGGTTTGGGAAGGTCCGTTATATGTATGATTTGAATTACTTCGGTACATTCCATTACCTCCCTTTTTCATAAAATTAAACATGATTACTGGCTATGAATCATTCTATTTATTTTATTACGAGTATAAGAAATAAATGAGCGGTGTTTTTTTACAAGAATTTAGTTATCATGCAAAAAGTATAAAAAATCTTACTGTTGTAAGGTGAAATAAAAAACAGAAACTATGTTTAATAGTTTCTGTTTTTTATTTTTGTCAATTAAATGTAACAAACGATGATTATGATTTAAATCAATTGAAAATAATTCAATACATTTTATAAAAACAATTTTAATTGAAATGTGTGGTAGGAGGAAAAGAAATGCTAAATAAAATAATTTTAATTACTGGTGGTACAGGTTCGTGGGGACATGAACTTATAAAACAACTATTAGAAAAATCACCGAAAGAAATTAGGATTTTTTCAAGAAATGAAACGATACAGTTTGAAATGCAGCAACAGTTTATAAATGATGATAGATTAAAATTTATTATTGGAGATATTCGTGATAAAGATCAACTAGTATATGCTTGCCAAGGTGTACATTATGTATTCCATCTTGCAGCTTTAAAACATGTTCCAGTATGTGAGTATTATCCTTATGAAGCTATAAAAACCAATATACATGGTACGCAAAATGTAATTGAAGCATCTATACAGATGCAAGTTGAGAAAGTTATATATGTTTCAACGGATAAAGCAGCTGACCCATCAAATACGTATGGGATGACAAAAGCAATTGGTGAGAAGTTAATGGTTCATGCGAATAGGCAAACGAAGAAAACAAAATTCATTTGTATTCGTGGTGGAAATGTTTTGGGGACGAGCGGAAGCGTGGTACCACTTTTTAAAAAACAAATCAAAAAATCTTCACAAGTAGGGATTACCGATGCAAATATGACTAGATTTTTCTTAACGATTGAAGATGCTGTTGGATTGTTATTTAAAGCCTTATATCAGGGGAGAGGTGGAGAAATCTTTGTTATGAAAATGCCGGCATGTAAAATAACAGATTTAGCAGAAGTGTTAATTGAAGATTCGAAAAAGGAAAACGTGAAGGTAAAAGAAGTAGGGATAAGACCAGGGGAAAAATTAAGTGAAATGCTTTTATCTGAGGTAGAGAGTAAAACAAGTATAAGTTTTGATCAAAATTATTTTGTGGTACTACCGACTATTCCTATAGAAGGGCTACAAGAATATTATGCTAGTTATCCGCTAGTGGATGTGAAGAGTTTTAGTTCTCAACAAGACTTGCTTACAAAACATGAGGTGAAACAAATGTTATTAAAAGGAGGGTTTTTACGATGAAAAAAAATGCGAACCTTTTAATAACTGGTGCAAATGGTTTCACAGGACGCCATGCTTGCCAATATTTTTTAGAGCAGGGCTTTCATGTAATTCCTATGTTTCAAAATCGTGCACATAGAGAAAGTATTGGGAATGGTATTACTTGTAATTTAACTAATAAGAGCGAAGTAATGAGGGTAATGAAACAAATAAAGCCAGATTATGTATTGCATTTAGCAGGAAGGAATTCGGTCATAGAGTCTTGGACAGCTGCTCTTGAATATGTAGAGGTTAATGTAATAGGGACATTATATTTATTAGAAGCAATTAAGCAAGAAGCACCTCATTGTAGAACATTGGTTATAGGATCTGCTTTGCAAGCAGATTGTATGAGCAATATAAAAATTTCAAATCCATATAGTTTAAGTAAAACGATGCAAGTCATTATTGCAGAGGCGTGGAGTGAATTAATGAATTCAAATATTATCATTGCAAAGCCCACAAATTTAATTGGTCCAGGAATATCAAATGGCATTTGTTCGATTCTCGCAAAAAAAATGATAGATATAGAATCAGGTAGAAGTAAAGCCGTTATTGAAGTAAACAGTTTAAAAGATAGTAGGGATTTTTTAGATGTACGTGATGCGGTTAAAGCGTATCATGTGTTATTACGAGATGGGATAAATGGAAAACAATATAATATTGGTTCAGGAGTGAAACGATCTTTATTAGATGTACTAGAACAATATAAAGAATTAACACGATTGAATTTTTTTATAGATGAAACAGGGAAAAGTGGGAGCGACTCAAATGAGAGTTTAGTAATAGAGGATATAAGAAGGTTAGGGTGGATCCCAGAAATTCAATTTCATCAATCATTAAAAGATGTACTTGAGTATGTGAAGTGTAGTGATATTTGCATTCAATGAAAAATAAAAAGGGTGTAAGAAATATATGAATGACTATAAAACAATAGATAATCAAAATACGCTAGTTCTTTTAATTGTTGATATGCTGGACTGGAAAAATGAAGAAGAGCATGTTTTGCGTATCTATGAGGCGATAAATAAATGTCGTGCTTATGTGGAAGGGAAAAAGGGTGATAGGGGAAATATGGTAATGGATACAGGGACTAGGTTTGTAATCCAAGTCTTAGCTCAGTATGAATGTAGTGAGTATGGAAATGATTTTTATGATCTCATTAATGACTTTTTGCAAGATATAGGATTTGAGTTAAATGTTTATATAAATAATAGTAAGTTTACTTACGTTTAATAGATAAGTATAAAAAAAGATTTTTAATGATAAAGGTGGATAAAAACTATGAATAAAAAGATTCTCTTTACTGGGGGCGGTACAGCCGGACACGTAATGATTAATATGGTATTGATTCCTAAATTTATGGAAAATGGGTGGGGAGTTGAATATATTGGATCTCAAAATGGAATTGAAAAATTATTAGTTCAAAGTGTTAAGTATAATAGTATTTCAACAGGGAAGCTTAGGAGATATTGGGATTGGGAGAACTTTAAAGATCCTTTTAAAATAATAAAAGGTTGCATACAAAGTTATAAATTAATGAAACGAATAAAACCAGATGTTATTTTTTCGGCAGGAGGATTTGTTTCCGTTCCTGTAGTAATAGGAGCGTGGATGAATAAAGTACCCGTAATAATACGTGAACCAGACAGTACGTTAGGATTAGCAAATAAAATAGCATTACCTTTTACTACAAAACTTTGCACAACATTTCCTCAGACCGGAGAAAATGTAAGTAATGAGAAAAAAGTTTATGTAGGACCAATTGTAAGGGAAGAAATTGAGAGGGGCAATGTATTGCGGGGAAGAAGCTATTGTAAATTTCAGCATGATAAACCAGTATTGTTAATTATGGGGGGCAGTCAAGGTGCTCAATGGATAAATGATATGGTAAGGGGAAGTTTGGAAACATTACTATTAAATTTTAATATTGTTCATATATGCGGTAAGGGGAAGGTGGATTCATCTATTGGCATGGAAGGCTATATACAATTTGAATATATAGGGGAAGAGTTGCCGCATATACTAAATATGGCGAGTGTTGTAGTTTCGAGAGCGGGTTCTACGGCTATTTCCGAATTACTATTCTTGAAGAAACCGATGTTGCTTATCCCGTTAACTAACAGTTCTAGTAGGGGAGATCAAGTTTTAAATGCTGAATATTTTTCTCGACAAGGATATGCAGAAGTTATACTCCAAGACAAAGTAAGTACGAATGCATTCATACATGCAGTAAATAAGTTGTATACAAATAAGGAGAGATATATTCAAAACATGAATGGCTATACGAAAACAAATGATGAAGGGATTCATCAATTAATAGATATAATAAATGAAGTGGTGAAGTAGTAGAAATTTAAATGGAAAAAACAAAAGGAAAGAAGGTATCTTCTTTCCTTTTCAGAGTGTTGGGAAACCCTTTAGGGTTCCCAACACTCTGATATCTTTTTTGATTTTAATGAAAGCAAACAACATGAAATAATAGAATTTAGAAAAATAGCCCTCCAC
>NZ_JBQAEO010000006.1:0-269987 GCF_051915365.1 Bacillus cereus group sp. MYBK79-1
GCATCGTTGCCTTGGTGAGCCGTTACCTCACCAACTAGCTAATGCGACGCGGGTCCATCCATAAGTGACAGCCGAAGCCGCCTTTCAATTTCGAACCATGCAGTTCAAAATATTATCCGGTATTAGCCCCGGTTTCCCGGAGTTATCCCAGTCTTATGGGCAGGTTACCCACGTGTTACTCACCCGTCCGCCGCTAACTTCATAAGAGCAAGCTCTTAATCCATTCGCTCGACTTGCATGTATTAGGCACGCCGCCAGCGTTCATCCTGAGCCAGGATCAAACTCTCCAATAAAGTTAGTTTGTCTAGCATCTAAAAATAAAAATTGACGTTTCACGTTGTTTGTTTCGTTCAGTTTTCAAAGAACTACTTGGTCGCTCATTTGCGACTTCCTTATGTTAACATCTTCGTTTTTCGATGTCAACTAAGTTTTTCAATTTCTTTTTTGTCGTTTTCTGCGTTTCTGCATCAGCGACGGTTATTAATATATCATGGTGAAAAATGAAATGCAACACCTTTTATAAACTTTTTTTAAAATCACCCACATCTCTTTTTTAATATCATATACTTAAACGAATTATCTCTTTCATGTATAAATAATTTCTACATATATTCTATATAAAGTCACCCTACCCAAAAACATTTCTTTCTATAATAAATGTTTTATTCATATACCATATCATACAAGGAGGAATACATATGGACTATACCGATTTATTAATCAAACTAGGTCTCTCGGCTATTTTAGGGTTCGCTATCGGTTTAGAGCGCGAATTAAAACGGAAACCTCTTGGTTTAAAAACTTGTTTAGTTATTTCTATCATTAGTTGCCTCCTAACAATCGTTTCTATTAAAGCAGCTTACACCTTACCACATACCGATCATATAAATATGGATCCGCTTCGCCTTGCTGCTCAAATTGTTTCTGGCATTGGTTTTTTAGGTGCTGGTGTTATTTTACGTAGAGGAAATGATAGTATTGCGGGATTAACTACCGCAGCTATGATTTGGGGTGCTTCTGGTATTGGTATTGCCGTTGGAGCCGGATTTTATATCGAAGCAATTTTCGGGATGTTTTTCCTTATGATTAGTGTAGAACTTATACCATTAACAATGAAATATATAGGCCCTAGGTCATTTCGCCAACGTGATATCGCTGTGAAACTTGTTGTACGAAATATGGACAATATCCCAATTGTAATTGAAGAAATAAAAGAAATGGATATAAAGGTTAAGAATATGAAGCTCAAAACATTGGAGAATGGCTCGCACTATTTGCATTTGAAATTATGTATCGATCAAAAACAACATACTGCTGATGTTTACTACGCTCTCCAGCATCTGGAAAGTGTTCAACAAACTGAAGTGGAAAGTATGTAACGCAAAACAAACTCTCTTTTAAATTAGAGAGTTTTTCTTTTTTCTATAATGGTAACAATGAATGTAGTCCTGCAAAATAAGGAGGAATAAGAGTTTGAAATCCCGTCCAAATTTAGTAGAAACATTTCGTGATTCCATTATTTTTCGTTTAATCTGTTTTATCATTGTACTTACTGCTTTCTCCGGCTTTCTTATACATAGACTAGAGCCATCACACTTCACTACATGGTTTGATGGAATTTGGTGGTCAATCGTTACCATTTTCACTGTTGGCTATGGTGACTTTTCCCCTCATACAACAATAGGAAAACTTATCGGTATGGGTATTATTTTATTTGGAACCGGTTTTTGTTCTTATTATATGGTTTTATTCGCCACTGATATGATTAATAAACAATATATGAAAATTAAAGGAGAAGAAGCTGCAACTTCTAACAGTCATATGATTATCGTCGGCTGGAACGAACGGGCAAAGCGCGTTGTAAAACAAATGCATATCTTACAACCGAACCTTGATATCGTTTTAATTGATGAAACACTTTCTTTACTTCCGAAACCATTTCATCATTTAGAATTTATAAAGGGATGCCCCCATCACGATCAAATTTTATTAAAAGCTAATATTACAACAGCCCATACTATATTAATAACAGCTGACAAAGAAAAAAATGAAAGCTTAGCAGATACACAGTCCATTTTAAACATTTTAACTGCAAAAGGGCTCAATCCAAACATTCACTGCATCGCTGAACTTCTTACTTCTGAACAAATACAGAATGCAACGAGAGCTGGCGCATCAGAAATTATAGAAGGAAATAAATTAACGAGCTATGTCTTTACCGCTTCTCTCTTATTCCCTTCCATTTCAGGCGTACTATTCTCACTTTACAATGAAATCTCTGATAATAAATTACAGCTGATGGAGCTTTCTCCGGCCTGCACTGGACAAACTTTTGCAAATTGTAGCTATACTCTTTTAAAACAAAACATTCTCTTACTAGGTATAAAGCGTGACGAACAATATATGATTAATCCAGTCCATTCCTTTATTCTCATTGAAAGCGACATACTCATCGTTATTCACCATTAAGAAAATGTTTTTCTAGTTCCTGCATGAGCACTTTCCCAATATTGATATATTTTCTTTTCACATCTCCATCTGGATCTTTCGGCTCAGCAAATTGATCCATTCCACTTGTTCCGGCTGTTAAAGTATTTACATGATCATCTAGTTCGTCTTGATATACGTGCGAAAGAATATACGGCGTTTCAAGACGAACGATTACGCCCGGCACATCTAGTTCACCATTCACCGCTGTAAATGGTACTCGCAGAAATTGATAGCCATCTTCTTCATCGATTTTGTAATCAAAACATCCTTTATCATAATCCCAATTGCCACCAATGCTATATCCGAGTGGCTTCATTATTTCTTCTAACTTATATAACGCATATGTACGTCCTTCTAAATTGGATTGAATTGGAATCAAGTCCATCCCTCCTAGACTTTTTCTTTAGCATACCCACTCTAGTTTGAATATACTGATGGACTTTTCCATGAAATAATAAAAAGCGACCGGAATCGGTCGCTTTTTATTATTTTAAACGCTCTTCTAATTCTGCTTTTAACTCTTCAAATCCTGGTTTACCAAGTAAAGCAAACATGTTTTTCTTGTATGCTTCTACTCCTGGTTGGTCAAATGGATTTACGCCTAGTAAGTAGCCGCTCATCGCACATGCTTTTTCGAAGAAGTATACAAGGTAACCGAATGTGTACTCATTTAATTCAGGGATATTTACGATTAAGTTTGGTACTCCACCATCGCTATGTGCAAGTAATGTACCTTCGTATGCTTTTGTGTTTACGAAGTCTACAGTTTCACCAGCAAGGTAGTTTAATCCATCTAAATCATTTTCTTCTGATTCGATTGTTAGTTCATGTGTAGATTTACCTACTTTCAGAACTGTTTCAAATAAGTCACGACGACCTTCTTGAACGTATTGACCTAATGAGTGTAGGTCAGTTGAGAAGTTTGCTGAAGATGGGAAAATACCTTTTTGATCTTTTCCTTCACTTTCACCAAATAACTGTTTCCACCATTCAGAGAAGTATTGAAGCGCTGGCTCATAGTTAACAAGCATTTCAATTGTTTTTCCTTTATTGTATAAAGCATTACGAACTACTGCATATTGGTAAGCTGGGTTTTCTTCTAGTTCTGATGTACCGAAGTCACCATGACCAGCAGCTGCACCTTGCATCATCTCTTCAATATTTAAGCCACTAACTGCGATTGGTAATAAACCAACTGGCGTTAATACAGAGAAACGGCCTCCAACATCATCTGGAATAACGAATGTTTCGTAACCTTCGTTATCTGCTAATGTTTTTAATGCACCACGTGCTTTATCTGTCGTTGCATAAATACGTTTGCGAGCTTCTTCTTTTCCATATTTCTCTTCTAATAGCTTACGGAAAATACGGAATGCTAGTGCAGGCTCTGTTGTTGTACCTGATTTTGAAATAACGTTAATAGAGAAGTCTTTACCTTCTAATACGTCCATTAAATCTTTCATGTAAGTGGAGCTAATGTTTTGTCCAACAAATAGCACTTGTGGAGTTTTACGTTGTTCTTTAGAAAGTGTGTTGTAGAAAGAATGGTTTAACATTTCGATTGCTGCACGTGCTCCTAAGTAAGAACCACCGATACCTACAACAAGTAAAATGTCAGAGTCATTTTTAATTTTTTCTGCGCATTTTTGAATGCGAGCAAATTCTTCTTTGTCATATTGAAGCGGAAGGTCTACCCACCCAAGGAAATCGTTCCCAGCTCCAGTTTTTTCGTGGATTGCATGATGTGTTACTTTCACTGCATCACGTAAATAAGTGATTTCATGTTCACCGATGAAGGATAACGCTTTAGAATAGTCGAACGTTACATGTGTACTCATCTTTTTCCCTCCAATAATGTATATGTATTTCTGTATTCACTTTAGCGAAACTGAAGTTGTAAATCAAGCGATTCAACAATTGTAAACGTAACCAAAATATATTTTTTAGAAAAAGTTCATTTTTTGCATAAAAATTCGCATTTTTCGGTATAGATGTATATACATCCTTTTTCTTATATTTTTTATGTATAAAAACGACATAACTACACCATTCTATAAAAGAGTTAATTAACTCATCGCTTGCTCATGCTTCACAATTAAGGGGGGCTTTTTCATGAGTACTCTGCAACGTATCGCATTAGTCTTTACCGTAATTGGTGCTGTGAACTGGGGGCTAATCGGGTTCTTCCAGTTTGACTTAGTGGCAGCCATTTTCGGTGGACAAAACTCAGCTCTGGCACGTATTATTTACGGCATCGTTGGTATTTCTGGGCTTATCAATCTTGGTTTACTCTTTAAACCATCAGAAAATCTTGGCACTCACCCAGAAACGAACGAAATCCACTAGTCAGTATGTCTGTATTTCACCTCCGACATACGAATATGATTGCATGCAATCATATTTGCAAATATATATCATAAGACAAAGTAAAAGAGGAACGCTCATATGCGTTCCTCTTTTACTTTGTTAACTCGGACTCTTCAATCCATTCTGTTAGCTTTTCTCGCAGCGTATTGAATCCGTTCTCAGATGGATTCGGTATAAGAATCCGTCCTTGTTTTCTTTTCGCCGCTTTTAACGATAAACTCATTTTTCTGTGTTCTTCATCAATTGAAAGTACTTTTACTTCTACTGTATCGCCGACTTTTAAAAAGTCATGAATATCCTTTACATATCCATTTGTAATTTCAGATATATGCACAAGCCCTTGTGTTTCCGCATCTAACGCTACAAATGCACCGTAATCTTGAATCCCAGTCACTTTCCCTGTTACAACTACTCCTGTTGTATATTGTTCTGACATATGAAACACTCCCATACGTTTACCATTTTCTCTACAATTGTAGATAGCAAAGCAGATGATTTATTGTTAAATATCCGATTAGTTAGTACGTACCCTAAGTAAAGCGACTCAAGATACGCATACCTTATATTAGTAAATTATACCACTATGACAGAACTCATTCAAAATTCATGAAAAAATTTCCTTAAGTAAGTATAATTCTCCAATATTAGGATAGAATACTAACACATGGCTTTCTAGTATTCCCCCCCTTTTATGGACAAAACGTATTGTGTTTTGTCCTTTTTTTATTTTCTATAAACCGTTCCATTCTCTTCATCGCTTCCATAAGCTGTTCAAGCGATGTTGCATACGAGCAACGAATAAATCCTTCACCACTTTCGCCAAATACACTTCCAGGTACAACAGCCACCTTTTCTTCTAATAATAACTGTTCTGCGAATTCTGCCGAAGATAGTCCAGTTGAAGAAATAGAAGGAAAGACATAAAATGCTCCGCCCGGCACATGACATGTTAATCCCATTTCATTGAAAGATGTCGTCATAAAATTACGGCGTTTCTTATAACTATCTCTCATCCGAATTACTTCATCATTCCCCGCGCGTAACGCTTCAAGAGCTGCGAACTGAGACATTGTCGGTGCACACATCATGGAATATTGGTGAATTTTGAGCATTAATTCTGAGAAATGAACAGGAGCTGCAATCATACCGAGGCGCCATCCTGTCATCGCAAATCCTTTTGAAAATCCTGAAATTAAAATCGTATGCTCGCGCATATTTTTAATACTCACGAAACTTGTATACATTTCGTCGTATACAAGTTCTGCATAAATTTCATCAGATAATACGATTAAATTGTACTTCTCAACAATCACTGCTATTTCTTCAAGCTCAGATTTATTTAACATTGCACCTGTTGGGTTATTTGGTGAACAAAGTAAAATCGCCTTTGTTTTCGCTGTAATAGCTGCTTCAATTTGCTTTGGTTGTACTTTAAACTCATTTTCTAAAGTAGTCGCGACCGGAACCGGAACTCCTCCAGCTAATGTTACAAGCGGTGCATAAGAAACGAAACTCGGCTCAATAATGAGTACTTCATCATCAGGATTTATAATGGCACGCATCGCTACATCTAGCGCCTGACTCGCTCCAACTGTAACAATGATTTCATCGTTTGGATCATAAGATACTGCAAATTGTTTTTTTAGATACTTTGCTATTTCTTGACGGAGCTCCAATAATCCTGCATTTGCTGTATATGACGTATATCCTTGTTCTAACGAACGGATACACGCTTGCCTTATATTCCAAGGTGTAACAAAGTCAGGCTCTCCTACTCCAAGAGAAATAACCCCCTTCATATTTGCTGCTAAATCGAAAAACTTTCGAATACCAGATGGTTGTAAAGATTCTGCCGTTCTAGATAGTTCAAATTGCTTCATGGTGTCACCACAATGCGCTTATCATCATCGTTTTTTTCGTAGATAATTCCCTCATGTTTATACTTCTTCAAAATGAAATGCGTTGTTGTAGAAACGACAGATTCAATTGTTGCTAATTTCTCAGAAACAAACATCGCTACTTCTCCCATTGTCTTTCCTTCTAATGTAATAGAAAGATCGTATGTCCCTGACATTAAATACACAGATTTCACTTCTGAATAACGATAAATTTGTTCAGCAACCGCATCGAACCCAACGCCGCGCTTTGGCGTAACTTTCACATCGATCATCGCCGTTAAACCTGTATGTTCTTTCACCTTCGTCCAATCGATATGTGTTACATAATCCACAATAATCTTTTCCGCTTCTAATTTTTCAACCATTTTCTTTACTTCTTCTACTTCTATATTTAACAGCTTCGCTAATGTATCTACAGATAATCGACTACTTTTCTCAAGACAAGCTAATAATTCTAATTCTTTTTCTGTCACCATATAAATCATCCTTCCTTTTCGTTTGTTTCTAAATTATACAAATACCCTTTCCAGTTTGAAAAGAAGATTTTTTTAGTGAATTATGTAAAAATAGAGTGAAACTTTAATCCGCGGAAAAATGCGTGATAAAGCGAAAGGGGATGGAACCGTGAAACCAAAAGTTTATATTGCTGAACCAGTTCCAACATTTGTAGAAAACTATTTATTAGAACACTGTGATTATGAAAAATGGGAGCAAAATGAGAAGGTACCTCGCGATGTCCTATTGGAGAAAATACAAGATAAAGATGGTTTATTAAATTTTGGATCTACTATTAATGAAGAATTATTGGATGTAGCTCCTAACTTAAAAGTAGTGAGCAACATTTCTGTCGGTTACGATAATTTTGATTTACAAGCGATGAAAAAGCGAAATGTAATTGGAACGAACACACCATACGTACTAGATGATACAGTAGCTGACCTTGTTTTCGCTCTTATGTTATCTGCTGGTCGCCGCGTCTGCGAACTCGACTGCTACGTGAAAAATGGTGAATGGAACGACGAAATTAGAAAAGAGCACTTCGGACTGGATGTACACCATAGTACAATCGGTATTATCGGAATGGGCCGAATTGGAGAAGCCGTTGCAAAACGGGCAAAATTCGGATTTGATATGAATGTTCTTTATTATAACCGTCGCCGTAAAGAAGAAGCAGAGCAAAAATTTGGTGCTACATATTGTGATTTACAGGCGCTAATAAAGCAATCTGACTTTATTGTTCTTCTTACTCCATTAACAGATGAAACGTATCACCTTATCGGAGAAAAGGAATTTTCATTAATGAAAGAGACAGCGATCTTCATTAATGCTTCTCGCGGGAAAACAGTAGATGAAGAAGCGTTAATCCATGCCTTAACAGAAAAGAAAATCTTTGCAGCAGGCATTGATACGTTTACACAAGAGCCAATTCAAAAAGATAATCCGCTCTTATCCTTACAAAATGTTGTGACTTTACCGCACATCGGATCTGCAACATTAAAGACTAGACAGCAAATGGCTATGACAGCCGCTGAAAATTTAGTTGCAGGGTTACAAGGAAAAACACCGCCTCATATTGTTCGTGGGTAATACTGAATAAGCGAAAAGCAAGATGACATCGTCATCTTGCCTTTTTTTGTTAACATATTTTTTTCTACCTTGGAGATGATATGAACAAAAATCAATGGAGTGACAAAAAATGAATCACGAATATACTTGTCCTTATTTCACTTTTTCCACTCGCGGCACTACTATTCATTACGAATTGTATGAACATGACAACAAAACGGAACGTCCTACCTTCGTACTCGTTCACGGCTTTTTATCTTCCTCATTCAGTTACCGCCGCCTCATTCCTTTATTATCGAAAGCAGGAACAGTACTAGCTCTTGATTTGCCACCGTTCGGAAAAAGTGATAAGTCTCATCTCTTTAAGTATTCTTATCATAATTTAGCAACGGTTATTATTGATTTAATTGAACATTTATCTCTCTCAAATATTGTGTTAGTTGGGCATTCTATGGGTGGACAAATTTCTCTCTATGTAAACCGTATACGCCCTGAATTAATCTCAAAGACGATTTTACTATGTAGCTCTAGCTATTTAGCACGCGCAACCTTACCTTTACTGTACTCTTCTTATTTACCGTTCTTTCATTTATACGTAAAGAACTGGATTATACGGCGCGGGATTGTTCATAACTTAATGAATGTCGTTCATGATCACTCATTAATTGACGACGAAATGAAGGAAGGTTACTCCGCTCCTTTTTATGACAACCGTATATTCCCTGCTTTAACTCGTATGATACGAGACCGTGAAGGTGATTTATCTTCAACTGAATTACAAAAAATCGAAACACCTACGCTACTCATTTGGGGCGAAAAAGATCGCGTCGTCCCTGTACATGTAGGTCATCGGCTACACAAAGATTTACCAAATTCGAAATTTATTTCTTACGAAAATACAGGGCATTTACTACCTGAAGAAAAACCTGAACATGTTTATGAAGAAATTATCGCTTTTTCTGCGCAATAATATAAAGTGAAACTTTAATTAGTGGGGGCTTCATCCTCCACTGATTATTAGTTGAACCAATCGGGCATTTACGGGCAGTGAATCTCCCCCTAACTTCTTTGCTCTACCCGAATTTTGAGGTGGGAGTTTTACTGCCCGTTAATGCGGGGCAAAAGGCTGTCGGAATATCCGACAGCCTATAATGAACAACTTCCGCCTTCTTTTATTACAAGTAATTCCACAGCTAACTTCTCACACTTTTCAAGCGCAGGTACTTCCTCAAAAGACATAAAGTATATATGTTGAATCTTCTTTGCGATGTATTTCGAATCATCAAACACACTTACGACGTTCACAACATCGCTCGCTTCTGTTTCATAAAACTCCGGTCCCATTTGAAACGGATCCCAATTCTTCACAACCTCTATCATCTTTTCATATGTACCCATTCGCTTCCCGCCTTTTCACTTTTTAATACTTTTCTTTATCCTATCACATCAGCTATTCTATAAGAAGAGAGAGAACTTTCATAACTTATCGGTTTTACAGAAGAAGGGGGCAAACTTATGCAACTATTTCATAAAACAGTCAATCGACGTGGAACTCATAGTACAAAATGGGATACGTATAAAAACGAAGAACTTCTCCACGCTTGGATTGCTGATATGGATTTTGAAGTACCACAACCAATTCAAGCCGCTTTAAAGAAACGTATCGCGCATCCTATTTTCGGTTATACACTTCCTCCCGAAAATATTGGAGATATTATTTGTAACTGGACAAAAAAACAGTACAACTGGGATATTCAAAAAGAATGGATTGTCTTTAGCGCTGGGATCGTTCCAGCTCTTAGTACGAGCATACAGGCCTTCACAAAGGAAAACGAATCTGTTCTCGTACAACCACCTATTTATCCCCCATTTTTCGAAATGGTCACAACAAACAACAGACAATTATGCGTCAGTCCATTACAGAAACAAAATGATACATATGTGATAGACTTCGAGCATTTAGAAAAGCAATTTCAACAAGGCGTCAAACTCATGCTTCTTTGTAGTCCTCATAATCCAATCGGGCGTGTTTGGTCAAAAGAGGAACTCATACAACTTGGCACGTTATGTACAAAATATAATGTAATCGTTGTCGCAGATGAAATTCATGCCGATATTATTTACGGAGATCGTACTCATACACCATTTGCTTCTTTATCTGAAGATTTAGCAGCGCGCACAATTACTTGTATGGCTCCGAGTAAAACATTTAATATCGCTGGATTACAAGCATCGATTATTATCATTCCAAACGAAAAACTCCGTCAAACTTTTACATCTATCCAATATAGACAAGGTTTCCACGGATTAAATACATTTGCCTATACAGCGATGCAAAGTGCCTATACAGAATGTAACGATTGGCTAAATGAAATTCGATTATATATAGAAGATAACGCTGGGTTCGCTTGTGAATATATTAAAGACCACATACCCGCTCTTTCTGTAACGAAACCAGAAGGTAGCTTTTTATTATGGATTGATTGCTCTCGCCTACAGCTTTCTCAAAACGAACGCACCACATTGCTTGAGGGAAAAGGGAAAATCATCGTTGAACCTGGTGAGAAGTACGGATTAGGCGGAGAAGAACATATTCGAATTAACATTGGCTGTCCAAGATCTGTTTTAGAAGAAATCTTAAAGAGACTGCGCCATACGTTTTCATAATAAGAGAGGAGGCCGTTTTGGGACAGCCTCCTTTGTCAGCTTTTGTCGGTAAATCGATATATTTTGAGTTATGGTCGATATATTTCAATAATCGCCGATATAATTTGAGTTGCAGTCGATATATTTCAATAATCGCTGATATATTTCAATCTACGTTCCACAAAAAAAGCTACCATGCACGGTAGCTTTTACTTTTTCTTCATATCCGATGCTTTTTTTACAATCACACCACAAGCAATTCGATCACCTGATTTACCTGCCGGTTGTGTCATACCATCATCAGCGTTTTCTGTAATAATAATAGACGCTCCATCTTTTCTATGAATCGTTGTTTTTCCTTCTTCAAGCGTTATGTGCGGCGCATCGATTTCTGCCTTGATCTTTCCAGAACCGTCTGCAATTACGTTCGGTAAATCACCGTTTTCTGCACCCTCCGGATTAAGAAGTCCATGTTTTTTATTATCAGGATTAAAATGATTCCCAGATGATTCAAAACGTGGTGCTTTACACTCACCAATTTCGTGTACATGTATGCCGTGCGGGCCTGGTGCAAAACCTTCCCCTTTAATCGTAATTTTCACTCCGCTTGTTTGTTGCTCTACTTTCGCAGTCCCCACTTCATCGCCTGAAGCATTATGTAATTTCACGTCAATTTCTTTCGGCTTTCCTTGGTCACAACCTGCCATCAGAAATAATAAACAACAACTAAAAAAAAGCCGTTTTCTCATTCTATTCCCTCCAAAATATATTCTGCCCTTAGATTGTCCGAGCATAGAGGGAAACATACAAAAATGAGTTACTGTTTCTTTTCCGCTAAAAGTTTCTCTTCAACTTTCTGTAATCGCTCCGCTTCTCGTTTTGATACACGAATGAACATACGCCACGTAGCAACGGCACCAATGATAAATAGAACGCAAACAATCCCTGGAATAATATATTCTGTTTTATCTTCCGGAAAATATAAAGGCATCATACGGAACACTCCTTACTATAGGATTTGAAAACCATCAGAATTTTCTGTTATATTATTTTAAATTATAGTTGAACCGATTCATATTCTCAAGGGGTCGTTCCGAAAGCGAATGATTTCTTTGACTCCTCCTCCTACTTTCCTTACTATAAACTTGAGGTGAAAAATATGAGAGAAACATTTGAAATTGGCGAAATCGTTACTGGTATTTATAAAACTGGAAAATACATCGGCGAAGTTACAAATAGCCGCCCTGGCAGTTACGTCGTAAAAGTATTAGCTGTTTTAAAACATCCGGTGCAAGGTGACTTGCATAACGTAAAACAAGCTGACGTACCATTTTTCCATGAAAGACGTGCTCTAGCTTTCCGTGAACAGACGAACATTCCAGAGCAAATGGTGAAAAAATATGAAGGAGAAATTCCAGAGTATACAGAGTCACTCAAATTGGCATTAGAAACTCAAATGAATTCATTTTCTGAAGATGATTCACCTTTTGCGGTTCGTAGTCTAGAAACATTAGAGCAGTTAAAAAAAGACTACAAACTTTAAAAAACAAAACGACCAAATTACATACTGTGCAATTTGGTCGTTACTGTGTACTCACTTTCTTTAACACTTTTGAAAAATCAACGAGTTCTCCTAATGTTGGAGGTGCTGGTTTCACTAAATACTCTTTATCTTTTTCTACTAATTTAAAAATATTATACGTCGTCATCGCATCATCTAGCGCACAATGATGCTTACCCGTCCCTGCTTTTCCATACGCCTCAATTGCTTTCCACAATCCTGTTTGATTTCTCTCCCCAAAAAACTTCTTATACTCAAGTGATAAATCACGACACTGTCCTAAGAACGGAAAGTCTACTCTCGCCATTTCACAATTATGCTTCAACACTTTCATATCCATATTTCCCCACGTAACAATGGTTGGTTTACATCTCCTTTCATATTCTGCAAGTTTTTCAACGAGTTCTGGAAACGAAATACCTTTATCTACGACTTCTTGTTTAATTCCTAAAAATTTCTTACATCGATCTGTTAAAGAAGGAAAAGTTTTCGGCCTAACATAAGCTGAATATGTGTCTTCTACCTTACAGCCAACAACCGAAACGAGTCCTACCTCAATGATTTCTGGGAAAAATCCTTTTGGTTTTTTTCTGTGCTGGGGCATCGTAAACTCAAAATCCAAAAATAAAAATCGTTGTTCATCCATACGATCCCTTCCTTATCATCTTTGTCATTCCTTTCTATTTGACACTCTTACACGAACAAGCTCGAATGCTAATTCCATTTTAAATATTCAGATTGGATGTATCTTATATATATGTCAAATGCCCACAAATATTTTTAAAAATACGAAAAAATGACCTTTGCAGAAAATATAACAAAATAAGCCCTTTCATTTACATCCGACATTTTTCTACTTTATAATGACGTTATGTGTGTTTCATCTAGTTAATTTTTTGACACACTAAGAAAAGTGGATGAAAGGAGATGAGAGTTTTGCACGAAACAACGCAAGAGCTCGCAAACTGGCAGTATTATTTTGCTATCGCAGTCTTTTTAGTTACATATGCCATTATTATTTCTGAAAAAATTAATCGCGCTGTCATCGCACTTCTTGGTGCAGCACTCATGGTAATTATGGGGGTCGTTGATTTACACAACGCCTTTACGAAACATATTGAATGGGGGACGATTACACTACTCATCGGTATGATGATTCTGGTAAACATTACGAGTAAATCGGGCGTCTTCCAATACGTTGCCATTAAAGCAGCAAAAGGAGCACAAGGAAATCCAATTAAAATTTTAATTTCCCTTTCCTTACTTACTGCGCTTGGTTCCGCATTTTTAGATAACGTTACAACTGTACTTCTTGTTGTTCCAGTTACTTTATCTATTACGCGCATACTGCAAGTAAATCCTGTTCCTTATTTACTTTCTGAAATTATTTTTTCAAACATTGGAGGAACAGCAACATTAATTGGTGATCCACCTAACATTATGATTGGTTCTGCAAATAAGCATTTAGATTTCAATGCGTTTCTAATCAATCTAGCTCCAATCGTAATTATTATTATTGCAGTGACAGCGACAATACTTTACTTCATGTATCGTAAACAATTAATTGCTGATCCTGTACAAATTAAAAAATTAATGAGTTTAGATGAAAAGCAATACATTAAAGATCCAGTATTAATGAAAAAATCTTTAACAGTACTTGGTCTTACAATCGTAGGTTTCATGACTCATTCGATCTTCCATGTTGATGCAGCTATCATCGCTTTAACTGGTGCTACTGTACTTATGCTAATTGGTGTGAAAGAACACGAAATTGAAGAAGTATTCGCAAGTGTAGAGTGGGTAACAATCTTCTTCTTCGCAGGACTATTCGTACTCGTTGGAGGACTGATCGATATCGGGCTTATCAAAACGTTAGCTCAAAAAGTAATTGGAATAACGGGCGGAGATATTTCTCAAGCATCTATCCTTATTCTATGGGTATCTGGTATCGCTTCTGCAACAATTGATAACATCCCATTCGTTGCAACAATGATCCCACTTATTAACGATATGGCAGTTGGACTAGGTTTATCACCTTCTGACGCACAAATCGACGTATTATGGTGGGCATTAGCATTAGGTGCTTGTCTAGGTGGAAACGGAACATTAATCGGAGCTTCTGCTAACGTAATTGTTGCAGGTATCGCAAGTCGTGAGGGCCATAAATTTAGCTACATGGAATTCCTTAAAGTCGGCTTCCCAATTATGATCGTTTCATTAATCATTTCTCATATTTATATTTATTTACGCTACCTTATGTAGTAGAAAAAGGGCTGTCCTATGTGGCAGCCCTTTTTTTAATGAACGTGGTTTGTACTTATCCATATCACATGCGCAAATCGTCTGTTCAAAATAACTACTGTTGGTAGAGGAAAAGCATTTTCGTGCTATCAACGAGTAGAAAACAATCTAAAAATAGCAGTTTTCTTTGCCGATTCCTATTCTGCCTAGCAACGTGGAAGTAACGAAAATGCCAATGCTCTATTACATGGGTTTTATCCGAAAAAACAAATTTGAACCTTGTTTCACACCAACAATTGAATCAAGCACTACTCCTTATTAATCAAAGACCAAGAAATGTGTAGTTTAGAAAACTGCCCACGAAGCATTTTAGGAGGAACTGTCGCACTGACAAACTGTAAAATAAAAAAGAGTCCTTCAATTGGACTCTTTTAAAGCTCAGAACAGTTCTTTATTTCTTTAAAAATCGTATCAAACTTCTAATAGCAAAAAATAACGCTATAACCAGAACTATAGAACCAACAACCCATATAGGATTAATGACTGTATGATTAACTTGTCCATACACCATTTTTATCACTCCTAGCTCATTATTCCTCTTTCGCTATGCCCTCATATCATTTTGAGAAAATTATAGATAAAAAACATTTGTCAGAAAACCTTAACTCTAATGTTTTAAATATACCTATAATCACATTCAAACATAATTAATTTGGTAAAATAAAGATTGAAATGTTAATTTTTCTTATTTTTACATTTTTAATAAAAACCCTTATTTTTGGTTCTTAATACTAGCTCGTCGTGTGGATCCGTTCCCCCCACATAGTATTGATTTATATAAAAAGAACAATAATTTGAACGGAAGAATTGGCGATTCGGTGGGGATAATTCCTGATTCAAGTCGAGCAACTTAACCACGTTTTTTATTGACCAACAAAATATCAATTTACCGAAAAAGAGCTGTTCCAAAATATCTTTGAAACAGCTCCACGCATATATCTACTCGTTATACCTCACCGGCTCATTCCGAATAATAAACAAATGAATCGGCAAGAAAACCGAAAATGTGATTGTATGAATAATCGTAAACAATATAGAATTCGTTCCGTATCTATCTAAAATTGCGTAGATAAGATAAATAGACAGCACAATCGATACAGCTGTTGCTAATAAATATAGAATTGGTACGAAGTTAAAGATGAAGCATGCGACATATATGCCAAATACTTTCCATCCTGCTTCTTCTTTTAAGAAATCTGGTAATTTGTCTTTTGCTAAATCCCCCCACGTCTTACTATTTATAAAAGGAATAAACGCAAGAGCACCATCCGTTGCACCATCATTTTTCGCCATCGTATACAGTGCAAAAGCCGTTAACAAATACGAAATAATTGCCCAAATCAATATAACAAGAATAAACGCAAAACTAAGAGCAAAGAAACCTGCTAGTACGCCTTGATCTTCCATCTTATCCTCTCCTCTCTACTCTCAACATATTTCATTACATGGCAAGTTATGTTTTAAAATTCAACCAAACTCTCTGTATAATAATAGGAGCAAGATAATAAGAGAGGAGAACGCAATTATGCATCCATTTGTACAAACATTGCAAGAGCATTTCATAGCTCATAAAAACCTTGAAAAAGCGGAACCGATGGCACGTTATATGAAAAATCACTTCCCATTTCTCGGTATTCAAACACCTGAAAGAAGACAACTATTGAAAGACGTCATCCAAATACATACTCTCCCAGATCAAAAAGATTTCCAAGTTATCGTACGTGAGCTTTGGGATTTACCAGAACGTGAATTTCAAGCGGCTGCACTTGATATTATGCAAAAATATAAAAAGCATGTAAACGAAACACATATCCCCTTCTTAGAAGAACTTATTGTCACAAAATCTTGGTGGGATTCTGTTGATAGCATCGTCCCTACATTTTTAGGGAATATCTTTTTAAAACATCCGGAATTAATCTCTGCCTATATTCCAAAATGGATTGCATCAGATAACATATGGTTACAACGCGCCGCTATTTTGTTCCAGCTAAAATATAAACAAAAGATGGATGAAGAACTTCTTTTCTGGATTATTGGACAACTACATTCTTCAAAAGAATTTTTCATTCAAAAAGCGATTGGCTGGGTCCTTCGCGAATATGCAAAAACAAAGCCCGATGTCGTTTGGGAATACGTGCAAAATAACGAGCTTGCCTCGCTTAGTAAGCGCGAAGCAATTAAGCACATTAAACAAAATTACGGAATAAATAACGAAAAAATAGGCGAGACTCTATCATAGATAGACGCGTTCCTCTATTGAGATTTAAAAAAGAACGTGTTAGAATATGTTCATTATTATTAATATAAGTAGCGATGACGGACTTATAAGTACTTGCACAAAAAGCGATTCAGGGATAGTGAAAGCCTGAAGCCGCAAGGAAACGGCAGTCCCGAGCAATACGTGATAAAGTGGATGCACCTATTGTGTATCAACTAGGGTGGAACCGCGGGCAAACGCTCGTCCCTAGGCAATTAAGCCTTGGGATGAGCGTTTTTTTATGTTTTCTAAAGCATATTCTGCTCGTTTCATAAGTTACCTGAGCACGTCATCGCCAATACGTTAACTTTCAAAAGGAGGATTTTCTTATGTATTCAATGGAACAAGTTGTAAACTTAGCGAAACATCGCGGTTTTGTTTTCCCTGGTTCTGAAATTTACGGTGGTCTTGCAAACACTTGGGATTACGGTCCACTTGGAATCGAATTAAAAAATAACGTTAAAAAAGCTTGGTGGAAAAAATTCATTCAAGAATCTCCATACAACGTTGGTTTAGACGCAGCTATTTTAATGAACCCAAAAACTTGGATCGCTTCTGGTCACGTTGGTAACTTCAACGATCCAATGATCGATTGTAAAAAATGTAAAGCGCGTCACCGTGCCGACAAATTAATTGAAGATGCATTAGATGCAAAAGGCATCGAAATGGTTGTTGACGGTCTTACTTTCGACCAAATGGCTGACTTAATGAAAGAACACGAAGTAAAATGTCCTGATTGCGGTAGCCAAGAGTTCACTGAAATTCGTCAGTTCAACTTAATGTTCAAAACATTCCAAGGTGTTACAGAGTCTAGCACAAACGAAATCTTCCTTCGTCCTGAAACAGCACAAGGTATTTTCGTAAACTTCAAAAACGTACAACGCTCTATGCGTAAAAAGCTTCCATTTGGTATTGGCCAAATCGGTAAGAGCTTCCGTAACGAAATCACGCCTGGTAACTTCACATTCCGTACACGTGAATTCGAACAAATGGAACTTGAATTCTTCTGTAAGCCTGGTGAAGATTTAGAGTGGTTTGCATTCTGGCGTGAAACTTGTAAGAACTGGTTACTTTCACTTGGTATGACTGAAGAAAGCATGCGTCTTCGTGACCACGGTGAAGAGGAATTATCTCACTACAGTAACGCAACAACTGATATTGAATTCAAATTCCCATTCGGTTGGGGCGAACTATGGGGCGTTGCATCTCGTACAGACTTCGATTTAAAACGTCACATGGAACACTCTAACGAAGACTTTAACTATATTGATCCACAAACGAATGAGCGTTACGTACCGTACTGCATCGAGCCATCTTTAGGTGCTGACCGCGTAACATTAGCATTCTTATGTGATGCATACGAAGAAGAGCAATTAGAAAACGATTCTCGTACAGTTCTTCGTTTCCACCCTGCTTTAGCACCATACAAAGCAGCTATCTTACCATTATCTAAAAAGCTATCTGAAGGTGCTACTGAAGTATTCGCAGAATTAGCTAAAGACTTCATGGTAGACTTTGACGAAACTGGTTCTATCGGTAAACGTTACCGTCGTCAAGACGAAATTGGTACACCATTCTGTATCACTTACGACTTCGACTCAGTTGAAGACAAAGCTGTTACAGTACGTGACCGTGACACAATGGAACAAGTTCGTATGCCAATTAGCGAACTAAAAGGTTTCTTAGAGAAGAAAATCCAGTTCTAATTATAAGAAAAAGAGGCGCTCTATTGAGCCGCCTCTTTTTACTTTTCACGTTTTTCTTTAATTGCTACTGTACATCTTGAAATACATAATAAATCGTCATTTTCATCAATGATACGCACATCCCAAACCATCGTTGAATTTCCTCTATGTATCGGTGTCCCGATCGCTGTTACAATTCCATCTTTCTTTGAGCGAATGTGATTTGCATTAATTTCTAGACCAAAACAGATGCATTTCTCTTGATCAATTAAATTGTATGAGCCAACGCTTGCTACTGTTTCTGCTAATGCAAGAGATGCACCACCGTGTAAAAAACCAAACGGCTGATGCGTACGCTCATCAACAGGCATCGTAGCAACCACCTTATCTTCTGTCATCTCTAATAACTCAATTCCAAGTGAATCCATTAAAGTTTTTGCCATATCGCTTCCCCCTTCTCTCACTGTAATTAAATGTATAATTTTACCTGTTTATTTTCAAACTACGTATAACACTTATATAAGGAGGTTTCACCTAAATGAAACAGAAATTTTGTATACTATTACTTATGTTCTCCTTGCTGACTATTGTACCAAATTGTGCACTAGCAGCCAAAGCATCCAACCTGACAATCGATGTTCAGACTGTAACGCAAAAAGGTAAGAAACCTTATATAGAATATCAAATTAACAGACCTTCGTTTCACAATTTTTCCGATTCTAAATTTCAAAATAAGCTCAATTTCTATTACAAAAAGTCTACTGACAAATTTAAAACGAAATTAGAAAAAGACGCAAAAAAATATTATAAAGAAACAGAAGGATCTAGTACACCATTTCATCCGTACGTGGCGAATGTTGATTATAAAGTCTCCTTAAATAAATTACCGTTTCTCAGCCTATATGTGAATTACTATCAATATACAGGCGGAGCACACGGTCTTTATACGTGGAAGGCAAACACATTTGATTTAAAAGAAAAAAAGTTACTACACTTAGACGATTTATTTCAACAAGAAGATACATATAAAGAAGTAATCCGTGCTGAGATTGTAAGACAAATTAAACGAAATGAAAGCATTTATTTTCCCGATGCAACTGAAAAGGTCATGAGTACGAAAAAGTTCCACTTCTTTTTAGAACCAGATAATCTCGTCATTTATTTCCCTTTATATGAGATTGCTCCTTATTCAAGTGGAATTCCTCAATTTCGTATTCCGTATACATTGCTAAGAGATTATTTGAAGCCTTCTTATCAAAATATTTTAATTGACAACAAGTAAATATTTTCGCTACGATAATGTTAACCTAAAAACAACAGGAGGTTAACATTATGAGGAGATTTCATGTTTTAGATTTAGCATTAGCTGCCATGTTCGTTGCTCTTATGGCCATTGGTGCAAATATTGTATCTTGGGCACCATTCCTGCAGGTAGCGGGAGTCCCATTATCTATGCAACCATTTTTCGCAATTTTAGCAGGGCTTCTTCTTGGAAGTAGACTTGGCGCATTATCAATGACAGTTTACATGCTTGTCGGAGTAGCAGGTGCGCCAATCTTCGCTAACTTCAAAGCTGGATTGGGGGCACTTTTAGACCCTACTGGTGGTTTTATTATCGCATTTATTATTGTTGCTTACGTATCCGGAAAACTAGTAGAACAAAATGAAAAACCAACATTTCGTACATTTGCACTTGCCTCTTTCACAGGAATCATTTTAACGTATATTATCGGTACTACTTATATGTACGGAGCAGTCAATATTTTCATGGGTGGTAATATGAGTTATAAAACAGCTTGGATGATTATGATGTGGTTCGCAGTAAAAGATATTGTGTTTACAATTATCGGTGCTATTATCGCACCTCGCATATACTATGCTGTACGTCGTTCCGCTTATCAGCATTCTCACTCGACGATTTCATAATAAAAAAAGGAGTTATTTCAGCGCACTGAAATAACTCCTTTTTTATATTAAGAATCTTGATTCGTATGTTCTTCTAAAATTTTCTGCATCATTGTAACCATGTCATCACGTAATTCTGGGTGCTGCAGGGCCATTTCGATTGTCGTTTGAACGAATCCTAACTTTTCACCTACGTCGTAGCGCTTTCCTTCGAAATCGTAAGCGAATACACGTTGAATTTCATTTAAGTTTTGGATT
The DNA here is from genome assembly GCF_051915365.1 of Bacillus cereus group sp. MYBK79-1. Taxonomy (NCBI): domain Bacteria; kingdom Bacillati; phylum Bacillota; class Bacilli; order Caryophanales; family Bacillaceae; genus Bacillus; species Bacillus cereus group sp. MYBK79-1. The sequence goes on from NZ_JBQAEO010000006.1 coordinate 20,935, forward strand.
GCATCTGTTAACTGAATTTCCCCACCAGCACCAACATGTTGCTGTTCTAAGAACATGAAGATTTCAGGTGTTAAAACGTAACGTCCCATAATTGCTAAGTTTGAAGGTGCTGTACCTGCTGCTGGTTTCTCAACGAAATTACGAACTTGGTAACGGCGTCCTTCTTGCTCTAATGGGTCAATAATTCCGTAGCGGTGTGTTTCATCTTCTGGAACCGTTTGTACACCAATAACAGAAGAAAGCGTTTTATCATATTCTTCAATTAATTGACGTAAACATGGTTTTTCAGCTTGAACGATATCATCACCTAATAAAACAGCGAATGGCTCGTCACCGATGAATTTACGTGCACACCAAACTGCATGACCTAATCCTTTTGGTTCTTTTTGACGGATATAGTGAATATCTACCATTTTTGAAGAAGCCTGTACTTTTTCAAGTAACTCATACTTTTTCTTTTCTAATAAGTTTTGCTCTAACTCAAATGCATTATCAAAATGATCTTCAATAGAGCGTTTCGTTTTACCAGTAACGATAATAATATCTTCGATTCCTGATTTTATTGCTTCTTCTACAATGTATTGGATAGTTGGTTTATCTACTATCGGTAACATTTCTTTTGGCATTGCTTTTGTAGCTGGTAAAAAACGTGTTCCTAATCCAGCTGCTGGGATTATCGCTTTTCTTACTCTTTTCATCACAAAATACCCTCTCTTCTGTCAGAATCAATAACGATTATTTCCTTACATAGAACAAAAGGGAGGTTTCACTCCCTTTTGTTCTCTACTACTTAAAATTACTTTATATTATAAACGATTCATAATATCTTCTTTAATAGTAAGTAACTTTTGTTCACTATTTTGTAAAGAACTATCTTGTACACCAAAGTAGAACTTGATCTTCGGTTCAGTTCCAGATGGACGTAAGCAGAACCAAGAACCATCTTCTAATTGATATTTTAACACATTTGATTTCGGTAAGTGAATCTCTTCTTTATGTCCATCTTGTAAAGTTGTAACGATGCTCGCTTTATAGTCTTCAACTGCTACAACTGTTAAGCCCGCTACTTCTTTCGGAGGATTTTCACGGAATGTTGCCATCATCTCTTGGATTTGTTCCGCTCCATCTTTTCCTTTTAGCGTTAACGATACAAGATCTTCACGGAAGAAACCGTACTTCGCAAATACTTCTAATAGACCATCGTATAACGTTTTACCTTGTGATTTGTAGTATGCAGCTACTTCACATGCAAATAGAACAGATTGTACTGCATCTTTATCACGGCAGAATGGACGGATTAAATAACCATAGCTTTCCTCATAACCGAATTGGAATTCGTATTGTCCGCTTTCTTCATACTGTCTAATTTTCTCACCGATAAATTTAAATCCAGTTAACGTATCAACTGTATCTAAACCGTATGCTTTCGCGATTGTACGGCCAATTTCAGACGTTACGATTGTTTTTAATACAACACCGTTCTCCGGAAGCGTTCCGTTTTCTTTCTTTTGAGATAATAAGTAATCAAGCATTAATGCACCTGTTTGGTTACCAGTTAATACTTGGAACTCACCATCGTGATTACGAACTGCAACGCCTAGGCGGTCTGCGTCAGGATCCGTTGCGATTAATACATCTGCGCCTACCTTCTCACCGTCACGAATTGCATACTCAAACGCTGCATGCTCTTCTGGGTTCGGTGATTTTACTGTAGAGAAGTTCGGATCTGGTAACTCTTGCTCTTTTACAACTGTTACATCTGTAAATCCAACTTCTTCTAAACCACGGCGTACAGAAATATTTGATGTTCCGTGTAGTGGTGTAAAGACGATTTTTAAGTCTTTCCCAACATTTTGTACCATTTCTTTATTAATAATGACATTGTTCAATTCTGCTGCATATGCATCATCTACTTCTTGTCCAATGATATGTAATAAACCGTCAGCTTTTAATTGCTCCACATCGGCAACCTCAACTGTTAACTCATCTTCTACTGCATTTACGTAGCTAATTAACTCATCAGCTTCTTTTGGAGGCAACTGCCCACCATCTTCACCGTATACTTTATAACCGTTATATTCCGGCGGATTATGGCTTGCCGTAAGAACGATTCCACTTACTGTATGTAAATAACGAACTGCGAAAGAAAGCACTGGCGTTGGACGTAAGCTTTCAAACACATATGTTGTAATACCGTGCGCACCAAGTGTAGCAGCTACTTCCATTGCAAATTCAGGTGATTTATGACGAGAATCGTACGCAACAACAACACCTCGTTTTTTCGCTTCTTCACCTAATTTTTCAATAAATTTCGCTAATCCTTGCGTTGCTTTACGAACTGTATATACGTTTAAACGGTTCGTACCAGCACCAAGTTCACCACGCATACCACCTGTGCCGAATTCTAGATTTTTATAAAAGCTGTCCTCGATTTTCTTCTCATCTTGCTTCATGTTTTCTAGCTGTTCTTTTAATTCTGCATCTAATTCTGCATAGGAAAGCCAGCGACTAAATTCTTGTTTCCAGTTCATGTTTCTATCTCCTCTCGCTTGTCTTACCTTTATTATATGAAAAAAACAACCTGTATCTCAATATTTTTTACAATCTAACAGGATTTTACTAGTAATATTTGTATACACTATGGTTAAATACTCCACTAAAGGGAATGAGGATTATGCAAGAATGGGGCTTGTCAGAAGAGCTCAAAATACAAACAAAGCAAATGATTGAAATCGCTGAGAAAGAATTATCAATTATGAGGCAAGCAATTGATAAAGAAGATGAATGTATTTTGTGCAAAATGGAAGATATTCATCATATGTTAGCAAACGTACAAACATTGGCAGCTACATACTATATTCAAGCCTATTTATCACCTTATACGGAAAGCTCACATTCTATTACAGCAACTGTCCAACATTTAAGCGCCCGAAAACACGGGGCTCTTATTGTTGTGGAAAGAAACGAGCCGCTTGACTCTCTCATTCAAACCGGAACAACATTACATGCTCATTTAACCTCACCGTTACTTGAATCCATTTTCTATCCAGGTAACCCCCTTCATGACGGAGCCGTTCTCGTTAAAAATAATCATATTGTTTCAGCTGCCAATATTCTTCCACTGACGAAAAGCACAGAAGTCGATCCTGAGCTAGGAACACGTCACAGAGCTGCCATTGGCTTATCAGAAAAAAGCGATGCCCTTATTTTAGTCGTCTCTGAAGAAACTGGTCGCACTTCATTCGCTTTAAACGGAACGTTATATACGATTTCCTTGTAAAATAAAACGAGTTACTGTGCGAAAAGACGCCCCTAGTCATACCAATAAAAAAAGGCTGTTCCAAAATGTTGGAACAGCCTTCTCTTATGATCTTATTCTTCTCCGAAACGTTCAACAAGTGTTGCAAGTGTACGTACCATTGCACCTGTTGCTCCAGCTGGTCCTAAATCATGCGCTCCTGATGTTTCAGATGTTCCAGCGATGTCTAGGTGTACCCAAGGTGTACCTTCAGCGAATTCACCTAGGAATGTACCTGCCATAACCGCATGTCCTTCGCGGCCTGGCGAGTTATTTAAATCAGCAAACTTACTGTTTCTCACGCGTTCTTTATCACGATCAAAAATCGGTAATTGCCAAATTGATTCATCTGTTTCCATAGATGCCTCTAGCACTTGCTCAAACAATTCTTCATTATTTGTCATTGCGCCTGTCGTATGATTTCCAAGTGCAACAATTACACCACCTGTTAATGTCGCAACATCAATAAGGTAGTTTGCACCTAATTTTTTCGCATACGTAATACCATCAGCTAACGCTAGGCGACCTTCTGCATCTGTATTTAATACTTCAATTGTTTTTCCGCTCATAGATGTGATTACGTCATCTGGCTTAAATGCTGTACCACTTACAACGTTATCAGTTGATGGAATAACAGCGATCACATTTTGCTCTGGGCGAAGTTCTCCGATAATTTCCATCGCACCTAATACAGCAGCAGCACCGCCCATATCACCTTTCATACCAACCATGCCTTCACGCGGTTTTAAAGAATAACCACCTGTATCGTATGTAATCCCTTTTCCAACGAATCCAATGACATCTGTCCACTCTTCTTTTCCTTTATAAATAAGAGCGATCATTTTTGGTGGCTCTGTACTACCTTGGTTTACTGCAAGTAACGCCCCCATACCAAGCTCTTCCATCTCTTCTTTCTCAAGAACTTTATAATCCATATCATACTTTTCCGCTAACTCAACAGCATACTCAGCAAGCTTTGTCGCTGTTAATACGTTTGGCGGCATATTTACAAGTGTACGAGCTGAATTTGTTGCACGTCCATGTACGTAGCCAACTGTTAATGCAGCTTCAATTTCTTGTGCATCTTCCGCCGTAATAGCCGTGAACTTCTCTAATTCCACACGATCCTTTTTATCTGATTTATACGTTTCTAATTCATATGTACCAAGACCTTGTACTTCTGCTGCAATGTGAGCTACATCAATCGCGTCTAATTTCTCTGTTACGAAAGAATCAAGTAAGATTGCTGCATCTTGTACTTTTGCTGCCTGTAACGTTTTAAACGCCTTACCAAGAGCAGCACGCAATGTTTCTGTCGTGTAAGACTCTTTCTTACCTAAACCAACGAAATAATAACGTTTCACATTTGTTTTTCCTAAACTATGTACTTTTGAAATAGCTTTCTTCTTAGTAGAAAGTTCTTTCTCTTCTAATAAAACTTGTAGTTGTCCTTCAAACGCTTTGTCCAGTTCTTGTACAAAACTACTCGTTTTCTCTTCTTCAAATAAGGCAACAATTACTGCTTCACGGCTTGCTAATTCTTTTTGTACTTGAAACATGTTCAGACCCCCTAAATTTCTCTACTCTGCCTTTATTATAACTTTATTTTCGATAAAATGCGACAATTCTAACTTCTGCTATTAACTCCATTATGAAACAAAAAGAGTCTAGCGTAATTACCACTAGACTATCTTTGTTTTAAATATTGACCACGGAACACTTGCATCGTTTCGTCTTCATTTAACATCGTTAACTCTTCTTCTGTAAACTTACCATTTCCTATTTTCACTACGTATACATTTACTTTTTTCTTACCCCATTGGCTATAAACATCTTTCACCGTATCATAATATAAATCAAGACGGTTTCCTTTTATAGCACCGCCCTTATCAGCTACTACACCATACCCATAATCTGGAACGAAGAGAATCGTTCCAATCGGGAATACGCGTAAATCCGCAGCGATTGTGGAATATAAATCCCTTTTCGCCTTAACACCTGAATATGTAATACCATACTCCGGATGTCCCGGCCTCTTGCCAGTTGACTCAATTCCCGACGTATAACCTGTTGCAGTCATTTCAATTGAACGATATTTAGACCAGTCGTTTGCCTGCTCTAAAGCATTTATCACTTCTTTACTCGGAGCAACATTTCTCTTAACTTCTGCTGCATGTACTTCTTTTGCACTCGTTCCCTCATATTTCTTTACAATCTCTAATAAAGAAACTCCTGTGAAAGCATTCCATGTTACGCATAATGCGGATACAAGTAAACAAGTCATCATAATGCGAATACAATATCGTTTTAACATTTTTATATTCCACACTCCTTCATCGTTAATCATTCCCTATACAATGAAGGAATATGCAAAAAAATAATCTCCAAATGAATTGGAGATTAAAACATTTGATATCCGCTTTTCCGAAGTTTCTTAATTACAATTCCAGCTAAGGCAGCACCTACTAATCCAGTAGATAGAATAAACACATCTGCTTGTCCTAAATGCGATACACTTGTCCCAAATGAAGAGAATGTTTCTTTCGGCTTTGAAAAATAATCCCACACACTCGCCTTATTAATAATAAGTATACAAACAATTGGATACACAATAACCATTACCCACGTAGCTCGCAATATCATGTTGAGTAAAAATCCAATTCCAAAAAACAAAATAAAAAATAACATCATTGAAATAAGTAGTACCGGTATACTCACTCTTTCTCCCTCTCCTTCGCATGCGCCGTAAATACATGATAGGCTGTATAACCAAATTGCTCTCCTGGATCTAATGTTTTGTTCATCTCAAGATGTAGTTCTGACCTTCCTTCAAACAAATATTTGATAAGTAAAGACGTATTTGGATCGTCTGCAATCGTATCTGGATGTAAAAATGCTACTTCAGACAATTCCTTCTCCTGTACAATAATGCTTTCTCCTTCAGGCTCCAAAAGGAAAATAATCATATTATCACTAATCTCATTGCGAATCACGCCCGATCGAACACCAATGATTCCCTTCACATGAGCGACAATGCCTGTCTCTTCTAATACTTCACGTTTCACAGCTTCATCAACCGTCTCACCTTCATTTACAAAACCAGCCGGTAAAGACCATTTCCCCTTTAATCCACTGTATTTCTTCTTAACGAATAGCCACCTGCCATCTTTTGTAGCAACTAAACCACTAACAGCTAGCCATACTTTTCCTCGTTTCTCCATGATGTAATACCCCCCTCCACTAGAACAGACAGAATATTCTTTCTCTTATATATATTATACTATATTTTTTAAATGAAAAAAGCAGAAACAGCTCTTAGCCGTTTCTGCTTTTTCTACTATATATTAAAAGAACTTTAATTTACCTTTTTTAAGAACTAATAAAGGTCCACCTAATAAGAATAGGTAACGGTTATCGATAACTTTCTTCATGAAGGAAGCTTTCCAACCTGTTAACTTTTTGCCCATAACAACGCCCATTGCATCGTCATGACCTAAAGAACATACAGATCCTTTATTATCGAATGCGAATTTCTTCATTTCGCCCTTGCCACGAACTAACACAGTTAAGTTGTGTGCAATGTTGTAACCTTGTTGAATTGCGATTTGTGCTGTTGGTGGGTATGGACGGTTAATTTCTTCGTTAATGATTAACGCTGCGTCACCAACCATGAATACTTCTTCGTATCCTGGAGCATGCATGTACTCATCAACTTTTACACGTCCGCGCATTGCTTCAAAGCCAGACTCTTCTACAATACCGTTACCACGAACACCCGCAGCCCAAACTACTGTTTCAGACTTCAGTAACTCAGTATCATCACCGTTTGCAACGATAATACCTTCTTCAGTTGCTTCTTTAATTGCTGTACCGATGCGGAATTCTACGCCTTTTTTCTCAAGTTGTTTTACAGCGTATTCTACTAATGCTGGATCGAAACCTGGAAGTGCTGTTGGAGCAGCTTCTACACAGATGATACGTGCTTTTTCACGTGGTACATTGTACTCTTTGCAAAGTTCAGGAACACGGTTTGCAAGCTCACCTACGTACTCGATACCAGTAAATCCAGCACCACCAACAACGATTGTTACTAACTCATCACGTTGTTCAGTTGCATATTTAGCGAAACTAGCTTCCATATGCTCACGAATTTTACGAGTTGCATTAATGTTAGCGATTGAGAATGCATGTTCTTTTAATCCTGTAATTCCGAATGTTTCTGATTCGAAACCAAGACCGATTACTAAGTAGTCATACTCTAACTCGCCGTCTTTTAAGATAATACGTTTTTCAGCAGCTTTAATTTCTACTACTGTATCTTGTACAAAGTTTACTTTATTTGTATCAATAACGTCTTGAATATCTAGACAGATTTTTTCATCTTGTAATGTACCAGCTGCGCTCTCGTGTAACCAAGTCGCTTGGTAGTGATAGCTGTTGTTGTTTACTAACGTAATTTCAGCTTCATTTACAGATAATGCTTTTTGCAGACGAACAGTCGTAATCATCCCGCCATAACCTGCACCTAAAACTACGATTTTTGGAGTCTTCACCAAATCACAACCCTTTTCTTTATATAATAGTAATGAAAAATAATACCAAGTACTAACAAATCTATTTGTCAAGAATGTGGAATTTCTCACATTCTATATCATAACAAAACGCAGTCAAAAAATCGTACGAATTTTGTCATAGAAATTTAACATAATACTTCCCTATATTAGTCGGTTTTATTCCAGAATTCAAGCGTCTGGAGAATTATCAATATTTTAAAATAACATAGCGTTTTCAAGGGTTTTTCAGCCTTTTTTTCATGTATTTTCCTTTCACCATATTTTATACACTTAAAAAAGCACCTATGCGAAAACTTACACACAATTCAGTCGTTTCCAGAAGTATTATGAACGCAAATATGCTATCATTTATTTGAAAGTGTCATCATTTGCAGGATTTTCGTGTACATATGAACAATATATGAAATCAATATCAAAATTCCATCTATAGGGGGCATGAAAGTGGCAGAAAATCAAAAAGTTTACGACATAACAATTATTGGTGGTGGTCCAACAGGACTGTTCACAGCATTTTATGGCGGCATGAGACAAGCAAGTGTAAAAATCATTGAAAGCTTACCTCAACTTGGAGGACAATTATCCGCACTCTACCCTGAAAAATACATTTATGATGTAGCTGGATTCCCGAAAGTGCGTGCACAAGAATTAGTTGATAACTTAAAAGAGCAAATGAAGAAATTTGACCCAACCGTTTGTTTAGAAGAAGCTGTTGATACGCTTGAGAAACAAGCTGACGGTATATTTAAACTTGTTACGAATAAGCAAACTCACTATTCTAAATCAGTTATTATTACTGCTGGCAATGGTGCTTTCCAACCACGCCGCTTAGAATTAGAAGGTACAACAAAGTACGAAAAGAAAAACTTACATTATTTCGTTGATGATATGAATAAATTTGCTGGTAAGCGCGTCGTAGTATTTGGCGGCGGCGACTCAGCTGTTGATTGGACAATGATGTTAGAGCCAATTGCTGACAAAGTTACAATCGTTCATCGCCGTGATAAATTCCGTGCGCATGAACATAGCGTAGAAAGCTTAATGAATTCTCGTGCAGAAGTAAGCACACCGTACGTTCCAGTAGAACTCATTGGCGATGACAACATTGAACAAGTCGTTCTTCAGCACGTAAAAACGGAAGAAAAAATTATCATCGATGTCGATGACGTAATTGTAAACTACGGATTCGTTTCCTCTCTTGGTCCAATTAAAAACTGGGGCTTAGATATACAAAAAAACAGCATTCTCGTAAACTCGAAAATGGAAACAAATATTCCTGGCATTTACGCTGCTGGTGACATTTGTACATATGAAGGAAAAGTAAAACTCATTGCTTGCGGCTTCGGTGAAGCACCAACAGCAGTAAACAATGCAAAAGCTTACTTCGATCCAAGTGCAAAACTTCAACCGATGCATAGCTCTAGTATGTTTTAATATAGAAACGATAAGAACTCCTTTTACGCAAAAGGAGTTCTTTTGTTATTATGATACATTCCCCTTCCAAAATATGTTACAATAAACAAGAACGTACGTTCTATAAAATAAGGGGGAGATTTTTAAATGAAAGAACCGATTATCGTAAAAAAAGAAGCTTTCCAAGCAATCGGCGTTTCAATTACGACGACAAATGAAATAGAGGCATCTACTAAAGGAAAGATCCCCGAGCTTTGGGACCGATACTTTCAAGAACAAATCATGCATCACATCCCAAATCAACAAACGAAAGAAACATTCGCTTTTTACTCAAATTACGAATCAGATGAAACTGGTACATATCAATTTACAATCGGCATGCCCGTTTCCTCATTAGAAGACGTTCCTGAAAATATGACAACTGTAACAATACCTGCTGCTACGTATGCGGTATTTACAACGAGAAAGGGACCAGTTGCTGAAGTCATTTGCGAAGCTTGGGAATATATTTGGAAATGGTCAAAAGAAAACAAGCGTGCTTTTACAACAGACTTTGAGCTTTATGATGAAAAAGCAACAGATCCAACCAACGTACAATTAGATATTTATATTGCATTAGCCTAAACGACAAAAAAGAAGATACCATTTGGTATCTTCTTTTTTGTCGTTAAATAGCCACTGTGCAAATTCATTATTATTGTCTACAATGAGAAAGTGCAGTATAGAAATATTAGAAACTGTATAAAGTGATTGTTAACAGGTTTTTCAGTTTAAATTTGTCACATAGAAAGGAAGCAATATGGAGGAACTACAACAAAATAAATCTGCTTTAGAGGGAAGCGGAAAACCGTTATTAAAAAATACGAATTTCCTTTTTCTTTGGGCAGCTACTCTTTTTTCAAGTTTTGCTTTAGCCTTTTTTACTTTTTCACAAACGTGGTACATAGCAAAAACATTAAACCTTGAAGCTTCACTCGGTGTTGTTTTCGTAGCTCTTAGTGTTCCAAGACTTATTTTTATGATTATCGGCGGCGCTGTAGCTGATAAATTCCCGAAAAAAAACATTATGTTTTACTCTAATATTATTCGTGCCATTCTTGTCGCAACCATCCTCACATGGTTCATCGTAGGTGATGTAACACTATATACATTTGCTTTATTCGCTTTATTCTTTGGGCTTGCTGATGCTTTTTTCTGGTCAGCAGATGGATCTATCTTGCCTGAACTTGTAGAAAAAAGCCGTTTAACACAAGCAAACTCACTTACACAAATGTCAAACCAAGCATCGGTTATCTTAGGCCCTGTACTTGGCGGCATTCTTATCAAATTTACGAACTATGAAACGATCTTTTCGATCACAATTTTATTACTGATCGTCGCAGCCATACTCGTTCAAAAAATAAAATTTACGATGCCAGAGCAGCAAAATACAGACAAAGGCATGTTCACTTCTATTAAAGAAGGAATTTTATACGTAAAGGAATCACCATTTCTTTCAACTTTCCTTCTTTGTAGCGCCTTTCTAAACTTATTTTTAATCGGTCCGATGCAAGTCGGCTTCCCGCTTTTCGTTAAAAATGTTCTGCACGGTGACTCGCTTCAGTTTAGTTACTTAGAAGCATCTGTAGGTGGCGGAATGGCAATAGGCGCTGTCATTGTCGGTTTAAAAAATATTAATCGTAGACGCGGTCTATTTTGTATTATCATGATGCTACTGTCTGGTGTATTCTTCTTATCCATCAACTTTAGCACGGTTCTTTGGCAAGCATTATTAGCTGGCATGTTTTACGGTATTACAATCGCAATGGCTATCGTTCCGCTTATGGCGATGATTCAATCGACAGTAAAAGAAGAAATGATGGGACGCGTAATGAGTTTACTTATGCTATCATCCATGGGCTTTATCCCGCTTTCTTATGCATTCACATCAATCGCACTTGCAATAGGAATTCCAATCGTAACCGTTATGAAAAGTGGTGCAATCGCCGTTATCGTCTTCGTACTATTTGTAGCGATTCGTGTTCCAGTTGTAAGAAAGTTTGATTAACCACTCGGAGTCATGTGTTATACGCATGGCTCCTTTTTAAACGGATCAAATAACGGTATCCCCTTACTTCTTCTCACAGCTGCTCCCCATTCTAATCCAACCTCTAAAAATAGATCACGCACTGTACTATATAAAAGAGCCCTAACATTTTTACGGATCTCCCCGTACTTATACGCTCTCACAACACTCTTCACCCGCCAAATGAAATTTCCATACACTTCTTCATCAGCTAATATTTGCTCCAGTAACACACCTTGCTCTAGTAACCCGCTCTTTTTATATGCAAGTTCTACCTTACTCCAAAATGTATTGATCTTCTTCGGATTACGTGTCATCGGCACAAGTGCGTATATAAAAGGCTTCGGTATATCGTGACGGCAATAAGTCTCATCAAGCTCGTACGTTTCTTTTCTATTCTCTTTTATTTGTGGAATGTTTTTAGAAAAAATTGTTTCCCCCTCACTTTTTTGTTCATTTTTACTACAGCCAGCTGCATCATCCTCACTTTCACATGCGGACATTTTCATACGGTCATCCATGCGGTCAATTGCAGATGTAAGAAATACATATAAGTTCGCACTATATCCACCGCGCCTATGTCTTTCTTTTGTCGCAACACGCTTTATAATGCCTAGTTCCTCTAACTTCGCAATTGAGCGGCGTACTGTACGAATACTTTTTCCAACATTCCTCGCAATCGTCTCCATTAACGGACAAGCAACTCCCACTGTTTTCTGTTTCTCATTCACTGCATACTTTCCTAAAAAATGAATAATGGTAGCATCCGTTTTATTTAATTCAAATCGATAGCACTTCAAAACTTGTTTTTGATATGTATTAAACTCTTCTTTACTTCGAAATTCACTGTATGGTTTCATTAAGTTATATAAGCTTCCCATTTTTATCACCTCATTTATAGGTAAGAAGCGGGAAGAGAAATTGGCGGGATATTTAATATTTTTTTAGTGGAGATGAAAATATGATTGTAATTAGCGCTTGTTTAGGTGGTATCGCTTGTCGGTATGATGGAAATGACAATCTCGTTTCAAAAATAGAGGAGCTATTGCAACAAGAAGATACAGTCCTCATTTGTCCTGAAGTATTAGGAGGATTGCCAACGCCTCGTCCCTCAGCTGAAATTATTGGTGGGAATGGCGATGACGTTTTGGATGGAAAAGCAAAAGTGATGACAAAAGACGGTGAAGATGTCACAGAAGCTTTCGTGCGTGGTGCTTATAAAGCTCTAGAACAAATTAAAAATTTACATCCGGAATATATTATTTTGAAAGAACGTAGTCCATCTTGTGGTAGTGCTACAATTTACACTGGAGAATTTAACGGAAATAAACAAACTGGTTACGGGGTAACAACTGCTTTATTTAAAAGACATGGCTTTACAGTCATTTCAGAAGAAGATTTTGAAAATAAAAAAAGGAATTGACCCTGTTCGTCAATTCCTTTTTCTTTCTTATTTAGCACCTAATTTTTCTTTCACTTTCGCTGGAAGCTCGTCTTTCTTCACTTCTTCCCAAGCTGTTACACCTTTTTTATCTGAGTGATATACACGTAAGAATGCTTCTTTACGAAGGTTTTTCACAGCTGTAAATTCTAATTCTTTTTCTTTACCTTCTTTATCAAATGCAGGTAACTTATACTCGAATGATTTATGCGGCTCACCGTTATCAGCTTTTTCATTCTTCTCAATTCCATCAGTTGTAATTTGAACGTAATACTCGTCTTTACCCATACGATTTAAATCACAGCCAACTAATAGGCTTGCAAATACAACTAAAATGCTAAAAAGTGCAATATATCTTTTCATTTCCTTCACCTCATATGTTTTTTCTTATATTCTTATCTTAAAGCCTGAGCTTTAAAGAAGAAATTCAAAAACATGACATGAACATTACACTTTTGTAAGATAATAATTATTTCTTCACTTTAGAAACCGTCATTCCGTCACCAATTGGAATGAGTACGGATTCTAAACTTGGATGAGTTGCTACTACTTCGTTATAAAAAGCCTTAAGGGAAATGAATTAATCATCTCCCTTAAGACTTTTTATCCTCTATCTCTTTACTGCCAATTTTTTTATGTACCTATTACCGCCAATAACGTCTTTCACGCCAGTTTCGCCACTTATCACAGATTTTATCACGTAATTTCCTTATACCGTTTATTACACCTTCTATTATGCATTCTATTATAATATCTATCACAAGGTATCTTATAAATCTAAAAATAGAACCTATAACGTACTTCAATATAAATTCAAAAATATCTTCCAGCATATATCCCCTCTTTCTACCCTTCAATTATAACTGGAAAACAGAGAGCTTGAAGCTCAAATAAAGTGAAACTTTAATCAGTGGGGGTTTTCTCCATCCCCCACTGATTATTAGCCCTCACCAATCGGACTTTTATGGGCAGTTGATCCCCCACCTAAATTCTTTGCTTTCGCTGAATTTTGAGGTGGGGGTCTTACTGCCCATTAAAGCGGGATAAATGATAAAGAAATTAGAAGTCAATAGATGAAAAGGGATTTCTAAATGATGAATGGAATATATATTTATCGTTTTCTAGCTTTTGAGAGGAGAAATAATATGAACCCTATTTTATTAGATGTTCCGTTACAAATAGAAACAGACAGACTCATTCTTCGAGCACCACTTCAAGCTGCTGAGGGGAATGTAGTACATGAAGCTATTAAAGATTCAATTCATGAATTAAAGCAATGGTTGTCTCTATTCCAGTCCATTCCTACTGTTGAAGAAACGGAAATTCTCCTGAGAAATGCGCATATAGATTTTTTGAAAAGAGAAAGCTTTCGCTATCTTATCTACCATAAGGAGACGAATGATTTTATTGGAACGGCTAGCCTTCACGGAATTGATTGGAAGGTTTCTAAATGTGAAATTGGATATTGGATTAACACCCAATTTAGTGGAAATGGATATATGACAGAAGTAGTAAATGCGTTAATAAACCTTGGATTTCAGTTATTCAAATTTCGAAGGATTGAAGTACGATGTGAACGTAATAACACGAAAAGTCGTGCAATCCCTGAAAAACTAGGTTTTGAGCTTGAAGGGATATTACGTAATGAAGATCTTTCAGCTGACGGCAAACAACTAGCTGATACTTGCATCTATGCAAAGATAAATTAGTTTTTAAAATTCATTGTGCAACATATCTTAGGTCTGGTTCTAAATTTGGAAGGCAGACATTGAGGGCTTGTAATACGCTTTTTCTTTTTTACAGCAAAAAAAGACCTCCTTAACGATTTTATTTCATCGCTAAAAAGGTCTTTCTCTATTTCCGCTAAAAACTTAGCACTCTTCTGGCTTACCAGCATTCGTCGCTGTACGGAAAGATGATCCACATCCGCATGATGCGATTGCGTTTGGATTGTCAATTGTGAATCCGCCGCCAAGCATAGATTGTTTATAATCAATCTTTACTCCTTTAACAATTGGAGCACTTTCTGTATCGATAACAAATTCAACACCGAAAAATTCAAGAACTGTGTCGTCTTCTTTTGGTTCTACTTCAAATCCTAAGCCGTAAGAAAGGCCAGTACATCCGCCGCCATGTACAGCAAGGCGCACGTACTTCTCTCCATCTTCAGCATCTTTTAACATATCTTTAATTTGAAAAGCTGCTTGTTCTGTTACTTCAATCATGAAATACACCATCCTTTCTGTTCTCATTCTATTATACATCTTTACGCTTCTATCTTGTACTCATACACTCCGCGGCAAATTACTTCCGCCGGTCCTTTCATTAACACATTGCCTTCTTCTGTCCATGCAATCATTAAATCGCCGCCAGCTAAATGAACTATAATTTCCTTACCACGTTCCATTTTTCCATTTAAAATAGAGGCTACAACTGCAGCACACGCCCCTGTTCCGCAAGCTTGTGTTACACCAGATCCACGTTCCCAAACGCGGAAGTTCATCTCTTCCTCATTCAAAATCTCGATAAATTCAACATTTACTCGCTCTGGGAACATTTCATGTGTCTCAAGGACTGGACCAAGTGTTGTAAGAGGCGCTTGTTCTACATCATCCACAAAAATAACCGCATGCGGATTCCCCATTGAAACAGCTGTAAATGCATAACGATGATTATTGTATAAGAAGTTTTCACGAATAAATGGTGTTTCACCTTCACCAAGCATCGGTATTTCTGCACGTGTTAAACGCGGTGCTCCCATATCGATTTTCGCTAACGTAACTTTCCCTTCTTCTACCGTTACTTCCGCCGTCACAATGCCAGCTAACGTTTCAATTGTGAAAACTGTTCCTTCTACTAGTTTATGCTCATACGCATATTTCGCTACGCAGCGTAAACCGTTACCGCAGCTCTTTCCTTCTGAACCATCATTATTAAACATGCGCATTTTCACCGGAGCTACGTCAGATGGACAAATTAAAATCATTCCATCTGCTCCAATACCCGTATTAATATTTGAAACCTTTTCCGCCACAAGGACTAAATCTTCTTCAGGAATTTGTTCTTCAAACATATTTACATATATATAACTATTGCCAAGACCATGCATTTTTGTAAAAGAAAATTGGCTCATTTGTATTCACTCCAAAAATAGTTTGTTATTTTAAGTATAAAATGCACGCTTTTAGAACACAATATGAATGTCCCCCGTTTCTCATATTTGACAACATTTGGCGATGAGCCATTCTTGCACAAATTGTGTAAGAAAAAAGCCCTTCTACAAGGGCCTTTTTTTATTTATATACAATATTATCCTCCCCCGCGAAAGAAGATTTTATCTAATAGAAAAAGAAAAAGGAGTTGCTGATTGCAACACCTTAAAACATTGGATTTTCATCCAAATAATCATATACATTATTAACAAGTTCTTCTACTGTAGCACCTTGTACTACTTCACCATTTACAAGTGCAAACGGTCCTTCAAAACAAATGCCACAATATCCTAAACAACCATACTCCATTACATCTAAATTTGGATCTTTTTCTAATTTCTCTAAAGCTGCTTGTGAGCCACTCGCAAGGTTACCTACACAAAATTCAATTAATGGTTTAATCAAAATTCTCCCCCCTGTACTACAAAACAAATTACCTTCTGACTTTATCCCGATTGATGCGGACTGATAATCAGTGGATATGGACAAAACCTCTACTGATTAAAGTTTCACTTTATCTATAAGAAGAAAACTAAGCTGTTTCTTGTTGTTTTCGTTATACATTCTAAACTATTTAGTTACTTCACTATTTCACTTCAAAGTAGATGGTTTTATTTTATATAACATGCTACTCGCAATGAAATAGTAACTAAAAAGAAAAAACAGTTTACTTTACTTTTCTTCTTATTGTACAACAGAGTATTCATTCATGCATTGTTATTTGTTCACAAATTCGATATAATTTGATTGAGTAAAGTCGAAATATTTTATTAATATAAAATTGTGTGATTAGGGGATATTTCAACAGAAAAGGGGTAATCCATCATGAAACACCTCGTAATACTAGGTGGCGGCTACGGTGGAATGAGAATTCTGCAGCGGCTACTTCCAAGCAACCAACTTCCAGATGATGTACAAGTGACATTAATCGACAAAGTACCATATCATTGCTTCAAAACTGAATATTATGCATTAGTTGCGGGTACTATTTCAGAAACGCATATTCGTATACCGTTTCCCGAGCACCCACGCCTCAATATTCAATACGGCACAATAACAAATATTGATCTCGAAGAAAAAGCTGTTCATCTCGATGGCGGCGAAGCAATCCAATATGATGATTTAATTATCGGTCTTGGCTGTGAAGATAAATACCATAACGTTCCTGGAGCGAAGGAATATACACATAGCCTACAATCGATTGAACAAACACGTAAGACATATGAACAATTAAATAGCCTAGAACCAAACGCAACAGTAGCTGTCGTTGGTGCTGGATTAAGTGGCGTTGAAGTTGCAAGTGAACTTCGCGAAAGCCGTTCTGATTTAAAAATTTACTTATTTGATCGAAAAGATAGAATTCTATTCCCATATCCAGAGAAATTAAGTAGATATGTAGAAGAATGGTTCGTAAAACATAAAGTTACTATTATACGAAACGCTAACATTACAAAAGTAGAACCAAATATTGTGTACAACCACGATGAACCACTTGAATGTGATGCAATCGTCTGGACAGCTGGTATTCAAGCAAATGAAGTTGTTCGAAACCTTCCAGTTGAACAAGATGGTAGCGGACGGGTTGTTTTAACAAAATATCACAATATTCCAAATAACGAGAACGTTTATGTTGTAGGAGATTGCGCAGCACTTCCACACGCACCATCTGCACAACTCGCTGAAGGTCAAGGAGAACAAATTGTCCAAATATTATTAAAACGTTGGAATAATGAACCACTACCTGATGAACTACCTGTAATTAAATTAAAAGGTGTTCTTGGCTCTCTTGGCAAAAAGCATGGATTTGGTTTACTAGCAAATCAACCATTAATGGGGCGTGTACCAAGATTATTAAAATCCGGTCTTCTTTGGATGTACAAATATCATAAAGGTTAATACTTTACAAGCTGTCTACTAAGTAGGCAGCCTCTTTTATGAGTTAAAATATAATTATCTGACACATCTTTCTCAATATGGATGATGATGTATTTTTCATTTTTATATTAAAAACTATTGATAAACAGTGTATGCTATTTATAAGTTGTTTTATTATTTCCTTTAAGACCGAAGTCATTCGGTCTTATTTTTTATGTTGTAAATACTTTTACAGGAGGCATTCCATTTCATTTATGAACGTAACGAATCTAAACGATCGAATAGAAGCGAAGAAGCAAGAATTGATCTATCTCGTTGAACAATACGGATTCACTCATGATAAAGTAATTTCTTTCAGCCAAGAATTAGATCATTTACTTAACTTATTAATAGCACTCAAGACGAAGAAAAAACGTTGCTCTTTATAACTGTTATCTTCTCTTTTTTGATACGATAGAACTAGAGTCAGAAAGGAGCCATTTATGTTTATATTAAAAGACGTTACATATAAAGATATACTACACATTCCTTATTTACAGGTTCAAAAAGAAAAAATCACTTGTATTATCGGTGAAAGTGGGAGTGGAAAAAGTACATTGCTCCGCATGCTAAATGATTTGCAATCTCCAACATCCGGTACAATTGAATATAACGGAAAACTAATTTCTGACTATCCCCCTATTCAATTACGGCGTGACGTAGTCATGCTTGGGCAAACGCCACCTATTTTTGATGGAACGATTAAAGACAATCTATTAATGGGACTTCGTCTTTCTGAAAAACCATTTCCAAATGATGATGCCCTGCGAAGCGCATTAACGACTGTTAGCTTAGAAAAAAATTTAGAAGACAACGCCGATTCATTATCAGGTGGGGAAAAACAACGACTTGCTTTTGCACGTATCGTACTTATGGATCCACCTGTTTATTTATTAGATGAACCAACCTCGGCGCTAGATAGCGATACAGAACGCCGCGTTATGAAACAGTTTACTATGCTAGCAAGAGAAAAGAAAAAAACAGTTATCTTCATCACGCACTCACAACAACTTCCAGAAGAAATTGCAGACGATATTATTGAAATTAGTAAAACAAACGGTGCAACTAGAAAGGAAGTGCTCTCAGTTGAAGGGCGTTATTGAACTCCAAATTTGGCAACTTGCCGCTGCATACATTTTTATTCTTATATTAATTGGACTTGTAAAATTAAAAGGAATACCGCGTGAAAAACAAATTGCACTCGCAACATTCCGTATGACGATTCAGCTCGTACTTGTTGCATATGTCCTTACATACGTATTTGAAAATAGTAATCCATTTTATACAATTGCTCTTATTACTTCTATTACTACCTTTGCAATTTTTAATATTTATAAACGAGTCAATATCCCGATGTCAAAAGACTTAAAACGAGTAGCCGCTCTTTCCATGGTTGCCGGATCAATTGGGCCACTTCTACTATTTATCTTTGTTATTATCGGGCACGACCCTTGGTATGCGCCGCAATATATCGTTCCTATTACGGGAATGTTAGTTGGGAATGCGATGACAGGTGTTTCTCTCGGGGCAAATACGTTCTTAAACAATATGAAATCGCAAAGAGGCCAAATTGAAGGAGCACTTATGCTCGGCGCAACACCGAAAGAAGCCGCTGCTCCGCTCATACGCGACGCTTTTGACTCTGCTATTTTACCAACGATCAACTCTATGGTCGGAATGGGGATTATAAGC
Organism: Bacillus cereus group sp. MYBK79-1; assembly: GCF_051915365.1. NCBI lineage: Bacteria > Bacillati > Bacillota > Bacilli > Caryophanales > Bacillaceae > Bacillus > Bacillus cereus group sp. MYBK79-1. The sequence goes on from NZ_JBQAEO010000006.1 coordinate 40,541, forward strand.
CTACCGGGCATGATGACAGGACAAATCTTATCTGGTGTATCACCATTTACAGCCATTCAATATCAAATCGCCATTATACTCGGTATTTCCGGAAGTACCGCCTTTGCTGTCATTATCTTCTTACAGCTTGGATATAAAACATTCTTTAATAAGCGGTGTCAGTTGAAAGAGGTTGACTATGGTACGCGGTAAATGAGGCACTGTTCATGGTAAATGAAATGATATCGACGATTTTTCGAATATATCTATCGTAACTCAAAATATATCAACGATTTTTGAAATATATCGACGATTCGACAAGGGATATCGACTTACCGACAAAAAATGACAATAAAAAAGAGGAGGCTACCCGCCTCCTCTTTTTCCTTACGCCTTCTTAACGAATTGTGATTTTAACTTCATAGCTCCGAAACCGTCGATTTTGCAATCAATATCGTGATCGCCATCAACTAGACGGATACTCTTTACTTTCGTACCGATCTTCACAACTGAAGAAGTTCCTTTTACTTTTAAATCTTTAATGACAGTAACAGCATCGCCGTCTTGAAGAACGTTTCCGTTCGCATCTTTTACAACTTTTGCACCATCATTATTTTCTGCTTCTGCTTCTTGGCCCCACTCATGAGCACATTCTGGACATACGAAAAGAACGCCATCCTCATACGTATATTCTGAATTACATTTTGGACAATTTGGTAAAGTAGCCATAAATTCATTTCCTCCGTTCATTATTTATACGTAAAAATCAAAATTGATGTTTACATCTCGATAAATAAAATTTGTACAGCATTTCTTTATACTGCCATAGTCTCACGTTATTGACAAGCCTACCTGGAATTCTCATTTTTTATTTTATTTTACAAAATTTCAATTCGTATGCCGTTTCCAATGAAAAAAGAAGAACCTTCACAAGATTCTTCTTTTCAAAATAAACGAGCTCTCACTAGAAACTCCAACTATTTTCTTCAATATAAAATTGATACTCTTCTAACTCTTCTTCACTTCACTTAACTTCTTATTATTTTCATATACCTCTTGCCACTCGAAATAATCTTCATCGAAATAAACAGCAAATTTAATTTTCACGTTTTTCTTCTCTGTATAATCATAACCAGTAAATTCTACTACGTCATAATCTTGTTCTTTCTTCACAAACTTCCACGTTGGATTATCTGTCATAACCTCTAAAGTAAATCCTTCATCACTTGAACGAACAACATTTTTAATATTCGGCTCAGTTGGTAAAAGAGAAAGTCCAAACATAGCGCCACCAAATACTATCGTCACTATAACTTGTAAACCAATCATGCCAGCAAAGCTAGCACCACCCTTTGATTGTAAGTAATACGCCTTCTCATGATCAGGCATATTTTCTCCCTTATGTAAAACACGAACAGCGTGCTTATAATATAAACGATTTCCTTGCCATCCAGTAAATATCATCATTCCTAATTGAAAAACTAAACTAATTGATAAAAAAATCCCATCTGAAATGTCTATAAAAGGGGGTATAAGTATACTAGGCACTGATAATAACGTAAGTATAATAAATAACTTATACATTTTACGATAAGCTAACCAAAAAGTCGGGAAGAAAAAGGCTACCCAATTCCACGTATTCCCTTGCGCTGGATTTTCTACTTTGCCCCACTTAAATTCATAATACGCCGTATTCTTTTGAACGACTGTATGTAACTGTTGAGGAGAAATTGTTTCTTGTAAAACAGTGTCCTTCACGTACATCATCCTTTTCTTATTTCTACATACATGTATTTTATAGAAATAAAAAGAAGGAATCTAACAAAAAGTGCATATATTTCATAAAAATGAACGGAAATCGAATATATTCCGACAATTCTCCTTTTATTATTCCATTTTACTTTTAAATATATTAGAATACTTATGAATGATACGTTTAATACACTAAGTTAAACTTTATATATATTTAATACTAAAAATGTTTCACATGAAACTATCTATATTTCGTATTATCTTCCCTTACAAAATAAGAAAGACGCCCTATTCAAAAAGGCGTCTTTTTATAGTTGAAAATTTATTAATATAAAAAATGCATTATTTAATAAATGAATTCCCCATGGGACGAGTAAGTTATTTGTTTTCTTATACGTATAAGCTAAACATATACCGCCACCAAAAATATATAAAACACTCCCTACTGTAAGGGGATGACCTAAAGTAAATATAGAAGCACTTATAACGGCACTACTAAGTGTAGAGAAGCGCTGAGATAATTTCATAAAAAACATACCTCGGAATACAAGCTCTTCCCAAATCGGTGCGAAAATTGTGAGTACAACTACATATACAATGATTTCACTTTTAGTAGGCTCTATTACTAGATTAGATTCATCCACACCAAGCCCATGTGGTAAAACTAAATTTAATACCGCAAGATATATAAGCAGTACGATCATCGTCATTACTATCGTTACATAATGCTTAAAATTATTGAACTGTATTGATTTTAATAAATGCACACAGTAATTTCTTGCTGGTGAATATATTAAGATGATAGTAAGAAATGTTAAAGGCGGAATAAGGTGGTCTACATACCATGGATATAATGAGGCGTCATATAAAAAGTTCAAAAAATCAATTCCATACATGACCCCAAAAATAATTACTATTATACTGATTACTTCGAGCATACTCATTTGTACATTCTTTTCTTTATATGTAACTAATTCCGTGTCCATCATATCCCTCCAGTATAATTAAACCTTTTTAACCATTATATACCAATTGCAACATAAAAAGAGACGATACAATCTACTGTATCGTCTCTTTTTTCCCTACCATTTCTCTTTACATGTTTCAATTAAATGCAGTAAGTACTTTCCCGTCATATCTGCTCTTCTCCACCTTGAGAGCATTCGCTTTTCTTTTGGATTCTGTCGTATTCTCGCTACTTCTTTTAATAAAAGCTCCCATTCTTCCCCTGAACGTTCTAACAAGTATTGCAATCCACTATCTTTTGAAACGATTGTTTTATGATCTAGTGTATATAAAATACGGCCCATCGTAACGACAGCTGATTCTACCCACTCTTCTACGAAAAATAAATATGGTTGCTTCGCTTTTTCACTCCAGTACTGTTCTACGTTGTATTTCATCGTATTTACTACATCGTCCCACCTTATTTGAAACGGAAGATCTTCCGCTTCTTTCCCGGTAACTGTAATACCTTGATTTTTCAGTGTCCACCATGTGACCGCATTAATATCCCAATGACCTATATTTGCTTTACCATCTGCACAATACACGTACTCATTCATTTCATCATTGTATTTTCCTAAATCAGCAAGCGGAATATACATACCATCCATTCTTTTACCTAACGTACTACTCTTAAGTTTCTTATGAAGTTCTACAAGTTGCTGTTTTTCAGCTTCATTCACGGAATCACTTACTACCGTAACAAAATCAACATCGCTCGTTTCTGCATGAAATGCACCGAGTGCGATGGAGCCGTAAATATATATCCCGATTATTTTTTCATCTAAAAAAATTTCTTTTAATTCTACTGTGTACCGCTCCATTAACTGTTGTACTTCCGTTGGTAACGCATTCTTTACTACATTCTCCACATCTATCCCTCCAATTAAAAAGAGCCTTTGCGAATTCGCAAAGGCTTCCTGCTTTATAAATATTTCTCGATTTCTTCGTAAACATCCTTCAAACGAGGATTTCCTTCTCCAACAACTTCTCCATTTACAAGAACGACTGGATAAAATAGATCTTCCTCCACTACGCGCTCTGCGAATGCTTTTTTATCTTCATCTTCTTGTTCTTCTTGAAAATCAATATACTCGAAATTAAATTTATTTTCTTGTCCTTCATATTTACGACCAATCGCCGCTTGTAACCACTCAAACGTTTCTGTTGAAGATGGCATTCCAACGCAGCTCGCACAAATTACTTTCGTCCCATACACTTGAACAGTAACCATTTCTTCTCCCCCACTTCTTGTTTCAACAGTATATTCAGATGTCTTATTGCATAAGCACATCATTTTACAAACTTATTCCCTACCCCTATACTGAAAAAACACGATACAATATTTCAACAATAAAATAAGAAGAGAAAAAATAGATTTTCCCCTCTATCTTGATTATAATAAAACTGATGAAAGGAGTCGATAAAAATGGAAAACCCACATATGCAAGAACAAGTATTAGAAGTATTAGATAAATTACGTCCATTCTTACTTCGCGATGGCGGAGACGTTGAGCTAGTAGACATTGAAGAAGGTATCGTAAAATTACGCCTTATGGGTGCATGCGGAAGCTGCCCAAGTTCTACAATCACACTAAAAGCTGGTATCGAACGCGCATTACTAGAAGAAGTACCAGGCGTTATTGAAGTAGAACAAGTATTTTAATCTAAAAGCGGAAGCGGCATTGCTTCCTAGAAAGAGACCCAAATGGGTCTCTTTTTTTATTCAAACAACACTTCCCCTTTAACATCATAAAACAAAATTGGAAATCCTTCTCAAAAAATGAGATAATTAATAATATAGAATCGTTCACACATATACAGAAAAAAACATAGGGGGACGACACATGCCAAGAATGGGAAACACTTTTTTAACAATTCAAGAACTAGAAAAGAAAAAAGAGTATTTATTAGATCTTTCATCCGTTATACCAACGTGGAATGCGAGCTATCAGTTTTTATTTAAAGAAATCCAGCAAGAATTATTGAGCAAAGTAAATGAAAAAATCGAAAGACATCAATTCATTTTAAATATATGTGCAGATCAACAGGTAGGGGCATAATGTATTACATACAATTGTAGTATGAAAAAAGAGACCTCAATCGGTCTCTTTCTTCATTTTAGGACAGCCAATCTAATTTCCTAATGCCTAACTTATCAACTGGTAAACGAAGTGATCCATAAAAGTGCTTCATAAATTGCTCTGAACGGTTCACATCATGTAAAATGGCTTCTAAGCGGTCTCTATATATGCTTTTTTGTTCTTCGTTTCCCGTTTGGTAATATCGTTCGACTGTTTCAAAGTAGTGAAGTGGGAACAGGAGCCTTGCAAATAATAAGCGCCAACCAAATGAAGATAGTGAATAATTTCGTTCGTAATCTGTAACAAATTGAACGATTGTTTGCTCCCAGTCTTTCTTTTTTTCTATCATCATATAGCGGATTAATTCTGCTATATCTCGAGTGGGGTGATCATACACCCAATCAAAAGGAAGTTTGAGACGCTTCGTTTGATGCCATAATAAAGGTGTGAATCGTTCTTGGCAAATTGTTGCTGCATCAGTCATTTGCGGCGTATCATCCATCTCTGTATCAACAACATACTGAATTGCATTTTCTGCGACTCCTAAGTAATACGGGAAGGATTCAATAAACAATTGATCGAATACGTCTGTAGGGTGGTTCATCACTTGTGATTGCCAAAACTTTTCTAATTGATCGAGCCGTTTTTCCCATAACGCTTTCCATTCACCAATGCGGCTTAATTGCTCGATTTCTTCTGGAAAGAATGCACCTCGTTTATGGAATATAGAAAGCTCACTTCCTAATGATGTAGCATGTCGTTCTAATGCACGCATACCTTTTAATAAGCAGTAATTTTGTTCTTCTATCTCACATACATAGTAGCCGTGTATAGTCGGAACGAAAGTCGCTACAGTTATATCCCCTTGCTGGTTCATATAGTCACTGAGCTTTTTCATCTCTACAAGTACTTCTTCCTCCATTTCTCCAATTGGAACAAGTACATAAATTTTGTTGCGAATCCAAAAGCTTTTATAGGGGCCAAGGGGGATTAATTCTTTAACATGCATGTGATAATGCTCATAAATATGATGAATCATCGCAGTCGCCACCTATGGTTTTTCTTTATATATATGAGCTTGTGCTCGCCTTTCATTCCTATGCACATGATAAAGCAACGAAACGTATACAAATACTAAAAAGAAAAAAAGGTGATAAACATGAAAGAATCAAATCAACTACAAGAAAGAGCATTACAACTATTACAAGAGCGCGGTGTAACAATTGACGATATTGCTGAGCTTGTTCATTTTCTTCAAAAAAAATATCATACAAATTTAGAAATGTCAGAATGCCGCTATAACGTTGAGCGTGTACTATCAAAACGTGAAGTACAAAACGCACTTATTACAGGCATTGAGCTTGATGTCCTTGCCGAAAAAGGAATGTTAAGTCAACCGTTACAAGATATCGTAAAACGTGATGAAGGCTTATACGGAATTGATGAAGTTATCGCACTTTCTATCGTTAACGTGTACGGCTCTATCGGTTTCACGAACTTTGGATATATCGATAAATTAAAACCTGGTATTTTAGAATACTTAAATGATAAATCATCTGGAAAGGTGCATACATTCCTTGATGATATCGTTGGCGGAATTGCTGCCGCTGCTTCAAGCCGTTTAGCGCACAGGGCTGAGCATTCGGAATAAAATATGAAAGACCGTCAGTTCCATACTGACGGTCTTTCATATTCCATAAGCATAAATTCTCTTCCGCGGCTCACAAAAATAGGGCCCTGCTGAAAACCTATGTTTTTATATAGCGTAATCGCTCTTGTATTAAACGTCGCTACACTCAGTCGAAACATCTTCGGCTTATATTCTTTCGCTGCAAAGGCTATCCCAGCTTGAAAAAACATTTTCCCCAGCCCTTTCCCTGTTAACGCTGGTTTCATGCTAAGTCCGAGGTCAATTACACCTTCTCCACCATATAAATGAGCATCTCTTCCCCCTGGCACTTGTGCATTTCCCCCAAAACAAAAATAGCCGATAAACTCTCCCTTATCGTCACAACAACCATAATAAGTCCCATCTAATAATTCTTCTATTGCTTCTTCCTCTCCTGAAAAACTATACAAATTATAAGGTTCTTCGTACGTCCACTTATTTATCTCATTTGCTTCTGCTACCGTTAACTTATGTATATCCATCCTTCTCTCCCCTAATCAAATATTCTGTATATACTCATTCACTTTTCGCGCCTCATTTCCCTTCAATTGGAATATGCATAATTGCATGCACACGCCTATGAAACAAATGGTACAATTTATTTGAATCGCTGTTGCTACACTTCTTGATCAAAGAAAAGGCGTTAAAACGGATATTAGCGCCTTATCAAACTCAAGCAATTGGCACATTTTGTCATCGTTAAAGACACTCAAAAGAGTGTCTTTTTTCTATATCTCACAAGGACTTACTCCTTTCAACATATAAACACATAACATAATGTAACTCTTTACACCCATGAATCCTTTTCTCAAAGTTGTGAAGTAGACTCAAAATAAAAAAGCACTCTTGGCTAGAGTGCTTTTTACTTTCAAATAAGGAGGTTACATATATGGATAGTACTCTCGTATTTAACTTCGGCATTGGTATTGTTATCATTTTATTTGTTTTCTTTGTTCTTTGTATGAGCGGGGTATAGCAATCTTTTATGCTGACAATTCCTTTAAAGTATCACTTAATTTAAACTTTCTTAATTGTAAGGAAGCAATCAACGCTGCCCCTGCTCCAAGTATCACACTAGCTAGAGCTAATATGAAAACTTGATTATACGGAATGATAATAACTGTTAGTTCTAGACTTGATAACACAATATAACTAAACAAAATCCCGCCAAAAATCCCTATGCAACCAGCTATCGCTCCAAGTAAAGTTCCCTCTAATAAAACGATCCGTCTCATTTGCTTCGGAATAGCTCCTACCGCACGAATCATACTAATTTCAGCACGTCTTTCATGTAAGCTGGCAACAATCGCATTCATTAATCCTATACCAGAAATAATGAAAACAATTACAACTAACAAGCGAATTAACATCATCATTTGCGATAATAACTGCTCTTGTTCTTTCAATAAATCATAACTGTTTATAACTTCTACATTCTCTTTATTATTTGTAATTTCTTTCACTTGCTTCTTAATCGCTTCAAATGATTGATTAGAATTTGTCATAATTTGAAGCGCTTCATATCCTTGTACGTGAAACTTATCGCGAGCCCATTGTTCATTTACAAAAATATCTAACCCTCTTAACCTTAATCCTTGCTCAATAATCGAAACGACTTTAATCGTTTGTTTTTCTTTCCCTTTTCCTTGTACTTCAATCGTATCATGCAACTGAAGTCCTAAATTTTTAGCCACTTCCTTCGTAATGACTCCTTCACCATCTTGTAATGGCTTACTTAAAGTTTGCCCTGCAATCACTTTCGCTTTTGTTACTTTCTGGTACGCTACAATATCGTTACCGACAACTTCCATTGAATCGTAGTTCAAATTATTTTTTTTCGCAAATTCATACCATTCTTGATTCGCTTTTTTAAAGTCATAATTCACAAGCCTTGCTGTAACGTCAGTAGCATTCCCAACACTCGCCTCTACACCATCAATTTTTCTAACCTTCTCCATCCAACTAAACGGTAATGTTTCTATTCCTTGCGACTCTACTGGAATTCTTATTACTAAGTCCGCTGGTAAATGTTTTTGTAACCCTTTTTTCATACCTTCATACATAGAATTTACATACATCGTTCCAACAAGCGCTAACATAAAGCCAAATGCTAATATAGCAACTGACACAGCTGCCTTATTCCGATAACGAATTACATTCCGGCTACTAATCGTCGTTTCAATTCGTAATATCATTTGAAACGGTTTTGCAATCACCGGTGCTATCACGCGAATAAATAACGGAATTGCCAATAACAAACCAACTGCAAATAACAGCGCTCCTATCGCACTTGGATTAAAACCGATATACTGCTCTAATATGCTTCCCGTGAGTCCAATAACGGTACCAATGATTAAAATGCTAAGGCTAAAAGCACTCCATCTTTTTTCTTTTTTCTCATTACTAGGAAGACCTGGGCGAAGCGCTTGAACTGGTGGAATCTTTCTAACCATGAAAGCTGGTATAATGGCCCCTATGATAGACATAACAATCCCTAATAAAAAAGTAATGAGTAGAACCTCACCTGATATCGAGAATGATGCTTTCCCTGCCCCCTCAATATTCACCCATTTGTTAATGAATGATGCCGCGATTGTTTGCGTACCTGCTCCAAGAATAACCCCCGCTAGCGATCCGATTGCTCCGATGCATAAAGCCTCTAATAAAACGACTAAGATAATTTGATTTGGGTTGCTACCGAGTGCACGTAATAATGCCCACTGCTTAAATCGACTTCTAACAGATAAGAAGAAACTTCCCATTATTAAAAGAGCTACAACAAATAAAGCAATACCACCTAAACTAAAAATTAACGGCTTCATTACATTTAGTCGTTCAAACGCCTTATCAACATAAGTACGTTGATCCATCTTTATATTTTCTATCTTCTTATTTACATCAAGAGCAATTGCTCTTTTCACATTTACATCGGCTGTTTTCACTTGAACGAGATTGAATTGATTTGGTAAATTTAATTCTTTTTGAAGCCAATGGATTGGAAAGTAAGCACTATGCCCCATTGCTGCCATTAACGGCGGATTTAAAATGCCGACGACTTTCACATTCTTTTCTCCATGCTGCGGGAATGGCAACTTAATCGTATCTCCTACCCGTATATTTTCACGGTCTGTATATCCTTTTGTCAGCGCTACTTCAGCACCTTCTTTCGGATATCGACCTTCTAATATTTTATAAGAATGCATTTCTGGAGAATCTTGCTCAACAGCCCAATAGGACGGTTTTCCCGATAACTCTTTATAATTTGGAAAAGGATATGGTATAAGTACTTTTGATATTTTTTCAGCATTTTCTAAGCCATCTATTCCTTTTAAACTTTCATTATTTAAATACATATCATTTTTTATATAACCAAATTGCAAATTATAATCTCCATACCGACTTACGACTTGTTCCTTCACACTTTGCTCTACTGATTGATTACCTAGCAATAACATCGTCGCTAACATAACACCTAAAGCTGCACCGAGAGCGATCAACATATTTCGCAACCAATTTTGTTTCATCGATTTTATCGCATACTTAATTACCCATCGCATCACCTTTACCTCCTACTTTAAAGTGGCGATTCATAATCTCTTGAATGTGGGTAACTTGTTGCGGGATATTTCGAAATTTCCATCCTTTACTTTCAGCATGTTCATGAATCACTTCACCATCTAATAAAAAAACAACTTTATCCGCATGGGCCGCTACGAACGGGTCGTGCGTTACAATGACAGCTGTTTGTCCTAACTCATCACACGCATTGCGAAGTGCCGCGATTATATTTTTGCTATTTTCTGAATCTAATGCCCCTGTTGGTTCATCAGCTAATATAATAGCCGGCTCATTTGCAAAAGCTCTTGCGATCGCAACCCTTTGCTGTTGCCCGCCTGATAACTGCGCTGGTAAATGTTTTTCTTTTCCCTTTAGCCCGACGAGATTTAATAAACGATTCGCTGTCGCCGTTGCCTTCTTTTGCGAGATATTATCTAACAGTAACGGCAATCCTACATTTTCCTCCGCACTAAACACTGGAATCAAATTAAACTGCTGAAAAATAAAACCGATTTTATGCCTTCTAAATAAAGCGAGCTCTTTTTCTTTTAATGTTGAAATCTCTGTACCATCAACGCGAATACTACCTACCGATGGAATATCTAATCCACCTAATAGCTGCAATAACGTCGTTTTCCCTGAACCACTTGCCCCCATAATACAGACAAAGTCTCCTTTTTGAATTTGAAGATTAATGCCTTTTAATATTTTTACTTTACTATCCCCAATATCAAACGATTTTTCTAACCTTTCAATTTCAATAATATTCATCCCCATATCCCCTTCTCTCTCTATTTACCAATTCTATATATTCTATCCAGAATGCAAAATCCCTACTTTTTTGTATTTTTTTGTCACATACTAACATGTATTCCATATTAGCTAATTACATTTCTGCTTTATTTCTCACGTCAAAAAAGTTGACTCTTACAATAGAAGTAACCATAATAGTTACATAATAAAAAAACTATTCACATATCCACAAATAGGAGGATGAACAATGAAACATGTAATCGTTTATGCACACCCAAATACAGAAAGCTTCAACCATGCAATTTTAGAAACAGTAAAAAGTGAATTAGAAGAAAAAGGTCATGAAGTACGTGTTCGCGATCTATACGAATTAAACTTCAATCCAGTATTAGGCGCTTCCGATTTCATCTCATTTTCTCAAGGAAACACACCAGAAGATATTAAAGAAGAGCAAGAGCATATCTTTTGGGCTGATAGCATTACATTCATTTACCCAGTTTGGTGGGCGGGACTTCCTGCTATTTTAAAAGGATACGTTGACCGTGTATTTAGCCACGGCTTCGCTTATGCTTACGGTGAAAATGGTATCGAGAAGTTATTAAGCGGTAAAAAAGGCTTATTACTATCTACAATGGGAAATACGAAAGAGGCGTACACAGCAGGCGGTATGTTTGAAGCAATGAAGAAAACAGCAGATGTTGGTATTTTTGAATTTACAGGCATCGAAACAATTGAGCATACATTCTATACGAGTGTTCCTTCCGTGGATGATAATGTGCGTAAACAATATCTTGAAGAAGTGAAAGAAGTAGTGAATCGTGCATTCTAATAAAAAACTCCGGTTGTTAAAACCGGAGTTTTTTATTTCATCATTAATTTCGGAATATATCTTTGAAGAATGCTTTCTAATTCATTCATATCTTCCTGTCTAATAAGTAAATTCACATTGTCATTCATTTTTTCTCGCCCGCGATATAAAAATATATTTTCTTTTGGATTTTCCCATGTCGACGTTTTATAGCCTTTTAATTCTTCGTATGAATAAAAGTTTAATCCGTCTACTACACCTTTTTCATGTATTTGTACACTTTTAATAAGATGGATAGCTATTAAAGTCATAAAACAACTTGCTACAACATAACTACCCGACTGAACAAGAAACTGTTCAACTGTATCAATATCTCCACTTACGTACTGAGCATATATATACATACATTGTCCAATGAAATATGCTGGTCCAAGTAATGCAATCCAACGTCTCTTCACTCGTGGATATGTTGCAATGAGTTTTCCTGCACTTTTTTTCATTTCATTTATTTTATATATCTTCCATAGAACAAAAAACAAAACACATAATGTAAAAACAAACATAATACATGACATCCAGTACACTCTGATTCCCTCCCTCCAATATCATTACATATAAATTTTACATTTTATATAACAATAGCACATATGCAATTATGCATAAAAAAACAGGTAACCTCTTTCGGTTACCTGCATTTCATTACATCTTCTCAATCCACTCCGTCAAGTTATGCACAACTTGCGTTGGTTGTACTTCATATTCTGTTAACTTCTCCACAGTTGTGACTCCAGTGTGGACAAGAAGCGTATGCATACCAGCATTTACTCCCGCCAAAATGTCTGTATCGTAGTTATCCCCAACCATTAATGCTTCATTTTTTTCTATACCCAGTACTTTTAAAGCTTGTTCCATAATGATTGATTCTGGTTTTCCGATGAAGATTGGATCCACGCCTGTTGATACTGTTACAACTGATGTTAATGAACCGTTACCTGGTAATAATCCGCGCTCAGTCGGAATAGCAATATCTCCATTTGTAGAAATAAACGTTGCGCCGTTACGTACAGCAAGACAAGCTTTTGCTAATTTTTCATATGTGATGTCACGATCTAAACCAACAACAACGAAATCAGGATTTTCATCCACAAGTTCAAATCCTTTTTCCACAAGCGCATCATGTAAGCCTTCTTCACCAATCATATATACAGTTGCGTCTTGTTTACGTTCATAAATAAAGTTTGCTGTCGCCATACTCGTTGTGAATACTTGCTCTGCTTTCGCTGGAATATCGAAACGAACAAGTTTTTCTGCCACCTGTTCTGGTTTACGCGTTGAGTTATTCGTAACGAATAAATAAGGAATGCCGCGCTCTCCTAATGCTTTTACGAAGTCGCTCGCTTCTTCAATTTGTTCTTCTCCGCGATACATCGTACCATCTAAGTCAATTAAGTAACCTTTATACATCGATTATGTCTCTCCTTCTATGCTAACGTTCTCACCTATCATACCACTCTTATATTACCCGCTTTTTCCAAAGAAAAAAACGCTTTACCTTAAAGCGCCCCATAACGTTCATTTTTTCTCTTTTACTTGGTAAGAACAACTACAATCGCCCTCACACATGTTTGCTAACGTCTTTACATCTGCTCCTGCAAATAAACGATTATACATCTCTTTTTCATCTGCGCATACTTGTGGGAATCTCTCTGCAATTTCCTTTAACGGACAGTTTTGTTTTTCAATTACGAAAGAGTTTTCTCCATCCCTCTTTATTTGAACCATATAACCATTTTTCTCTTGCATAGCTGCTATCTCTTGCACTTTATATGCTAAATTCTTTTGATTACTCACTCGCTTTTGCAACTGATCTTCCATTCGCTTCGTTCTCTCTGTTAAAACGTAACGAAGTATTTTTTCATCACCCATTCGAGCTAAATCCTCTAGCATATCAATAGCAAATTGCTTATACTCCTTCGGGAATGTATCTTCTCCCTTTTCGCTTAATCCATACAAATAAGTTGGTCTTCCGACATGTTGTCTTACCATCTTAGAATAAATGAAACCATCTTTCTCAAGATTACTTAAATGTCTTCGGATCGCCATTTCGGTAATCTCTAAAACGTCAGCTAGTTCTGCTACTGTGTGCTCTCCCTTTACTTTCAACAATTGGACAATTTCATCTTTCGTCGTACGTGCTTCCCCCATGCTTAACCCTTCTCCCTTTTCCCTTACTTTCTCACATACAATATAAGATCCCCAAAAAGGCACCTTGGGGATCTTATAAGCATAATTATTCTGGTACAAATGCAGATACAGGTCCTAATTCCTTCTCTAAATAACTGCGGATATTTTCTGGGTATTTCTCTACCACTGCAATATGTTTTTGAATCGTCTTATATAATTCATCATGATTCATTTGAATATAATCTTGCGTAAGCATTTTTCGAAGAAGAATCACTTCCTTCATTCCTTGTCCTTCTTCTGCACTTATCACTCGCTCGTCCATCAAAATATCGATAATATCTTCATAACTTCCTGGATCGCGCATAATAAATCCATCAATCATCGCATTCCCTACATCTAATACAGTATCAATCATTAGATGAGCTATGCGTTCTAATGCGTAAAATTCAAACTCGGTTTCATATATCTTTTTCTCTTGAAATGTACTTGTTGCTCGTTCTAAACATACTAGCATTTGTTCTATTTTCTTTCTGTCTACAAAATACATGAATGTCACCTACCTGGAAATTAAAGCATTTACATTTTAATTGTAACGCTTTCTTCTGAAAAAATCGACAATTTTTCGAATTCACCTTTTCTCCGTTATTTGTTATAGTTATATTTGTATGATTTTTGAAATTGGAGGAATGGAATCTTGGAACGTGAACTCGCACTAGAAATTGTCCGTGTAACAGAAGCAGCAGCATTAGCATCCGCACAGTGGATGGGCCGCGGAAAGAAAAACGAAGCAGATGATGCAGCAACTACAGCAATGCGTGATATGTTTGATTCAGTAAACATGGCAGGTACAGTTGTAATTGGTGAAGGAGAACTTGATGAAGCACCGATGTTATATATTGGTGAAGAACTAGGAACAGGTAACGGTCCAGAAGTAGACATCGCCGTTGATCCATTAGAAGGTACAAACATCGTTGCAAAAGGTCTTGCAAATGCAATGGCAGTTATCGCAATCGCAGATAAAGGAAACCTTCTTCATGCTCCTGATATGTACATGGAAAAAATCGCGGTTGGTCCAAAAGCAGCTGGTAAAATTAGCTTAGATGATCCAATTGAAAAAACAATCGAAATTGTAGCAGAAGCTAACAATAAAAAGATTCGCGATCTAACAGTTATCGTTCAAGAACGTGAACGTCATCAAGATATTATTGACCGTGTTCGTGCAAAAGGTGCACGCGTAAAATTATTTGGTGATGGTGATGTTGGTGCGTCAATCGCAACAGCACTACCTGGAACAGGCATCGACTTATTCGTAGGTACTGGCGGAGCTCCAGAAGGTGTTATTTCTGCAGCAGCATTAAAATGCCTTGAAGGTGAAATGCAAGCTCGCTTAGTTCCAATGAACGAAGAAGAAGAAGCTCGTTGTCGTGAAATGGGATTAGAAGATCCTCGTCAACTTCTTATGTTAGATGACTTAGTATCTGGGGATGATGCAATCTTCTCAGCAACTGGTGTATCTGCTGGTGAGTTATTAGACGGCGTGAAATTCCTTGGCGGAGATTTAGCTGAAACATATTCTATCGTTATGCGTTACAAAACAAGAACGGTACGATTCATTAAAACGCATCACCATTTAGATCATAAACCACACTTAAACTTAGATATTTAATAAAGGAGCCATGTGTATGGAAGAACGTTTCTTTCTGTACGACGATACAGTCGCTACAAGAACTCGTTTCGTTAGCTTTATGGGAGAAAATGAGCGTCATGATTTAGCGCTTTTATACTCCGATCGTCATTACGGTAAAACAATTGTCCTCGATATGCAGCGCAATAAATTTGCAATCATCGGTCCTGACGATTTAAACGAACCAGGCTACTTAGAGCATGCATTTTCTATGACTGAAGAAATTGCAGAAGAACTACGCTCATTTTTATTTGAACTTATATAATTTATCGTAGACACCAGCTGTTTTAGCTGGTGTTTTTTCACTATAAGTATTTTGAATCTTCAAACCTTTGTGTTATAATTAAGAATAAATCTATTTGGATAGAAAGGACGTTATCTACGTATGCCAACATTTACTTTGTAATGGACCAGCAATTGGATAGCATTACTCTCAAAAAAGCACCGTGCTTTTTCAAGGGAGTAGTCTGCCCATTCCCATTACAAGGAACGTAACGCATCTGTAGTATGATGTTTACGGAGGTTCCTAAGGGAATCTCCTTTTATTTTTGTCTATTTCTCATGTCTTCATACTACAAGACATCCAAATAGCTGTATTACGTTCCTTTACCACTACTATAAGAGGTGAAGGAAAATGCAGAAAGTACAACTTTCTTGGAGTTTATATGAAAATGAGCAAAACACAATCGAAAAGTATTGTAAAAATTGCAGACGCACTACCCTATTTACTGACACGAATATTCGTAGGCATAACGCCAATGGAAAAAATATATACCGCTTTGCCATTTATAAATGTCCGAAAGATCATACGTGGAATCAAAAACTTCGTATTTATAAAGCATTTACTGATCACGTTGAAACAGTCGATATGACGCAGCAAGATCAAACAGAAACAACTACTACCATTTCCATTACACAACATAAAGAAAACGGTATAGCCGAAATCACGATCGTATTAGATATCGTTTTCGGTTCTCACCGAATGGATAAAGCTTTATCCACATATATTTCCGACTGGAGCCGTACACGCATTGTGGATAAAATTAAAAATGGGGATATTCAATTGAACGGACAACAAATGAAACCGAACGCAATACTTTCTGAAGGCGATCATATTTCGATTTGTTTGTGAGCGAGTAAAAAAATCCTCTTACAATCGTAAGAGGATTTTTTTATTTCTTCACTTTTCGTAATACGAAGTGTGCACAGCCGAAGTTACAGTACTCGTATAAATACTCCGTTAACGTACTAATTTTCGTATCATATGTCGAACGTTGATTACTATCATCAAAGAAACCGCGCAATCTAAGTTGCTCATAACCCCAGTCCCCAACGATATAATCATATTTATTTAAAATTTCTGCATAACGCTCTTTAAATGCTTCTTCACTAAAACCTTCACGAAAGTTTTTAATTACTTCGTACTGCACATTATTAATGCTCACCGTAGCATGCATCTCTTGCTCTTGCTTTTGCTCCATCATTAACTTCCTCTCTAAGCATTCTTCTTTTTATCGTATCACAAAGCATACCAACCAACAATTTCAAATACAAAAAATTGAAAATTAGTGCATGCTATAGAGAAGGAGGTGATACATCGTGAAAAAACAAATTATACTCTCTCTCCTCACTCTTTCCTTATTTGCAGGCTGTCAAACAAATAATAAAGCCGAAATGGAACGTGAAGAAGGAAGTCGTGTTCTTGTTTCCAATAAAAACGACATGTATCATACGGAAAATACAAATACACGATTAACGAGAGTCGGTTATTCATCTAAACAAAAGCATGAAGTGTCTAACAAACAAGTAGGAGCTATTAACCGTGAGAAAGTCGCTGAAATGATTACAAGCATGGCAGTCAAACTTCCTGACGTTACAAACGCTGCTACGCTCGTTACCGATGATGAAGTATTTGTTGTATACCGTGCGAACACAACGGATCAGAAACTCGTAGCGGATCAAGTATATAGAGCTGCTTTGTCCATCGTCCCTCGCTATTATAAAGCATATGTATCAACAGACCAAAAGTTGATTTCTCAAATTCAAGGACTACAATCTGGTGCTTTAAATGATACAGAATATACGCAAAGCCTTGATATGTTAAAACGTGAAATGAGTAAAAATCCTCATTTGAACAATACAGAGAATCAGACTTTGAATGATATGATTAAAAAGTAAAACAGGTGGAGAAAACCTCCACCTGTTTTACTTTTTTACTATTTCTTACGATCCGCATAAACCGCCATCGCATCACACATAAACTGCGCTAACCCTTCGCCAAACTTATCTATATTTTTCGTGAAGCGCTCATCAGCGACGTACATTTGACCGAGCCCTTTAAAAGCATCTAATGAATATTCACCGAAGTTTTGCAAGTAATCGTACCATACACCGATTGCTTCTTGTGCCTCTTTAGAATCTGGTGCGCCGTGTCTAAGCGCCGCTAAATTTCTGTAAATCGTATTGAACTCTTCTTGATTATCTTTTGACATACCTTTCGCATATTCATTCGCTTTATCTACAGCTGCGTCTCCCCATCTTTCACGCGCTTCTTCTTCGTACGGATTATGGCTGAAATCGAAGCCTTCAAATTTCTCTTTGTTCGTCATTTCAATCTCTCCTTTTGTATGTTGAATTGTTTTATCAATCGTCGCAATCACTTTATCTAACCTCGCACGCTTTTCAAGAAGCATTTTCTTATGAAGCTGCAGTGCTTCTTCTCGGTCAAATGATGGACTCATGATAATTTCTTTAATTTTCTTCAAAGGGAAGCCTAGCTCTTTAAAAAATAAAATTTGCTGCAATGTTTCTAAATTTTCATTGGAATACAGACGATATCCAGACTCTGTCGTCTCGTCTGGGGTTAACAACCCAATTTCATCGTAATGATGCAGTGTGCGCACACTAATTCCAACTAAATTAGCTACTTCTTTTACCTTCATTGTCATGTGTATCTCCCCCTTAATACATACGATAAAGTATGACGCAACGTTAGAGTCAATAAGTACATTCATTTTTTGTTAAAAGTTTCATCTCCACTATATTTCATGCATAATAGATATGTACATATATTAGAAAGCGGTGAAAGTATGGTTTCAAGTACGGTAATTGCCAGTATCACAATTCAACTTGTGCTTTCAATTCTGGTACCTATTATTGCGTTTGTTTATTTTCGTAAAAAATATCATATTAATTGGAAAGTAGTCGGCGTTGGTGCTCTTATTTTTATTGGATTTACCCAAATTCTCGAGACACCGTTCCACCTATTTATGCGCGGGAATCCGGCAATCGCTCCAATTTTAGAAAATCCATTTGTCTTTGCACTTTATGGCGGACTAACCGCTGGTATTTTTGAAGAATTAGGACGTTTCGTTGCCTTCTTCTTCCTACTAAAAAAATATCAAGAATATAAAGATGGTTTTGCTTACGGAATAGGTCACGGCGGGATTGAATCCATTTTAGTTGGTGGATTCTCTGCATTGCAGACACTTATATTCGCAAATGCTATTAACAACGGTAGCTTCGCTCAAATGGCAGAAAAACTACCACAATTAAATGTTGTAAAGGATATGTTAATAGAACAACCTGCTTATTTATACTTCCTTGGCAGCTTGGAAAGAATTATGGCTCTTGTACTGCAAATCGCCTTTACGATGCTTGTCTTATACGCAGTAAAACAGAAGAAATATATCTTCCTTGTTTACGCTATATTATTCCACGCATTTGTAGACTTTTTCGCGGCGCTTTACCAAACACAAACAATCAACATCTTCGTTGCAGAAGGAATCACCCTTCTCTTCACAATTGGTGCTGTCATTCTTATTCGTAAAATGAAAGAAAAATTAATGAGTGTGCCGGCGTAAAAATAACCCACCAGTTGGTGGGTTATTTTTTATATGGATTATCATAATGACGATAGCTTTTTCCCCCTTGCAGTTCCCTCTTTGTTTCTGCATCTATGACGATGTACTTATGAAACTCTTCTACTTCATCTTGAGTGAAAGAAGCAAAAAAGTACACTTGGCGATCAGGGTGAATAAACGAATCTTGCAGCACCACTCTACCGTGACAACCCGCGGCTGTTTTTTGTAGGAAAGAAAATTCCTCATCAGCCACTTCTTTAAATGAAACTTTTTTACGAACGCTATATGCTGCATTTTTATATTCTTTATACACCTTTTCATCTAACTGTTCATAAAATACATCTTCACTCACAAACGATTTATTTCGGTTGCTTGGATAATTTAATTTTGTATTGGATTCTGCATATGTTGTGGACAAGTGCAGAAAGAAACAAAGACTGAATATAATACATATCATTTTTTTCATAAGTGCACCTCAAATATTCATTATCCACATTACTTTTCCACATAATTAAATCATTATGCCGTTTCCAATAAAAAGGAATTTTTTCCACATTTGTCGAAGTATATAGCGTCAACTTGAAAGATGGGGATGAATTATGAAGAAATTGATTGTAATACGACATTGTTCAGCAACTGGCCAAGAACGTGATGCTGAATTAACGATTGCAGGAAAAAATCAAGCAAACACTCTTGCTACATTCCTCTTAGAAAACCAACCACAAATCGATCATATTATCTCAAGCCCATTTGTGCGAGCTATCAATTCTATTCGGCCCTATGCGCTCCAAGCTAATTTGTCTATCCAAGAAGATGAACGATTAGCTGAACGCATATTAAGCGACGTTCCAATGGACGATTGGTTGCAAAAACTAGAATCTACTTTTACAAATATAGATATTGCCTTTTCAGGCGGAGAGTCGACAAAACAAGCAACAGGCCGTGCTATATCGCTTATCCAAGACGTTTTAAAATTAAACCATACTACAACACTACTCGTTACACATGGCAACTTACTTACGCTCATTTTAAAGCACTTTGATCATACGATCGGCTTTAATGAATGGAGAGCTTTAACGAATCCTGATGTTTATGAAATTATAATCGATGAACAATGTACTATAAAACGATTATGGGAAGCACCATCCAAGTAATATCTCTTTCCAACACATTCAGTTGACGCCACGAGAAGAAACTGTACTAACAATAGAAAGGGGTATCACTCCATATGTACGAAGATGTACTTGCTTTACTACATAAAACAAATGCTTCTTACGAAAAATTTGAACACGAACCAGTACTCGATTATGAAACAGATCGTATCGTACGTGAAAGGCTTGGCTTACACGGCACTCCAAGTAAAAGCTTATTTTTAAAATCAAATTCTGGAGATTATTACGTATTTTTCACATTAGAAGGCACAAGACTCAACCAGGGAGAAATGAAAGAAATAACTGGAGAACGCTTATCTCTCTGTTCTCCTGATGAAATGCGAGACAAAACTGGTTGTACGCCAGGATGTGTCGCTCCTTTCGGTTATTCACAACATGTAACAATTATTGTGGATTGTGCGATTTATACTTACGACAAAATTTTAATTACACCTGGTGTACCTGAATTTACAATTGAATTATCCACAGAGGAATTAAAGAAAATCTTATTAACATGCCCAAATACTGTTTTAGAATATAAACAAAAAGAGAGCCAATGATCGGCTCTCTTTTTTTCATTATTTTGCTTCTGCTACTTTTTCTTTTGCAGAACGAACTTGCTCGTCCGCATGGTAAGAAGAACGCACAAGTGGGCCAGCTTCACAGTGGCTAAAACCTTTGCTAAGCGCAATTTCTTTAAGCTCTGCAAATTCTGCTGGTGGGTAATATTTAAGAACTGGTAAATGCTTCTTAGATGGTTGTAGGTATTGTCCAAGAGTTAAAATATCCACATTGTTTGCACGTAAGTCATCCATTGCTTCAATTAAATCTTCTCTCGTTTCACCTAAGCCCACCATAATGCTCGATTTAGTTGGAATATCAGGCTGCATTTCTTTCGCTCGACGTAAAAACTCTAATGAACGGTCATATTTTGCTCTAGCGCGAACTCGGTTAGATAATCGACGTACTGTTTCAATGTTATGGTTTAAAATATCTGGCTTTGCATCCATTAACATTTTTAAGTTTTCTTCTACTCCACCCATATCAGATGGTAATACTTCGATTGACGTAAATGGATTTTTACGACGTACAGCGCGTACTGTTTCAGCAAAAACAGCTGCTCCCCCATCCTTTAAATCATCACGTGCAACCGCTGTTATAACAACGTGCTTTAAGCCCATTTGTACTACAGAATCTGCTACGCGTTCTGGCTCTTGTAAATCAAGCTCAGTTGGTAAGCCTGTTTTAACCGCACAGAAACGACAAGCACGTGTACAAACCGCACCTAAGATCATAAATGTTGCTGTTTTCCTTACAGCCCAGCATTCATGAATATTCGGACATTTCGCTTCTTCACAAACTGTATGAAGATTCTTAGAACGCATCATTTTCTTTAAGCCTGTATAGTTTTCATTCGTGTTTAACTTAATTTTCAACCATTCGGGCTTGCGCTTATATTCTGTTTGTTTTGTCATGGTTATCAACTCCGCACAATATGAAATAGTTTACCGTGTTCGCTTCTTTCAATGTAACATATCTATTCTAACGTATGAAAGCGATTTGCTCAAATGAAGATTCTAAGATTTTTTCCAATCGTTCCCTATAATGAAATACTCCGTATATCCCACACTAAAAAGAGTGATGTTGTGAAAGGAGTCTATTTCATGCTTCGAAAAATTTCTCTTTTGCTTTCGATTTGCTTTCTTCTCCACCAAAACATCGCTTACGGTGAAGATAATCAGCAAAGCATATACGAAAAGCGCATGGTACTATATAAAGAAACCGAGCAGTCTTCCGGCATTCCGTGGTATTACTTAGCTGCAATGGATCAATATGAAAGAAATATACGGAGCGTAAGAAAAGATATTCCGAAAAAACCAGATGCCATCATTTCCCTTTATTTCAAACCAGAAATATGGGCTGGACCTGTTAATGGTAATGATACCCTTCCCCATACAATTTCTCTGTTTGGCGGAATGGGTTTAGATGGTGACAAAGATGGATTTGCAAATGCAAATAACGACCGTGATCTTTTGCATACAGCAGCAACGATTTTAAAGAAACAAGGAAAGTCAGAAGACCGTATTCACATTATGCTTTGGGAATATTATAGACGTGCCAAAACGGTTGATTTAATTACCGAATACGCCCGAATTTATAAACATTATGGACGTATTAATTTAGAAGGAAATGCTTTTCCACTCCCTATTCGCAGTGATCATAGCTATCGTAGTACTTTCGGTGCTGGAAGAAGTTTTGGGGGAAGAAGAATTCATGAAGGAACCGATATTTTTGCAGGCTATGGCGTACCAGTAAGGTCCACTTGCTATGGCATTATTGAAACAAAAGGCTGGAACCGTCTTGGCGGATGGCGCATCGGCATTCGTGACCTTCATAATAACTACCATTATTACGCTCATTTAGGCGGATTCTCAAAAGAAATACAGCTTGGACAAATTGTCGAGCCCGGAAAAGTAATCGGATTTGTTGGTAGCACCGGTTACGGCCCTCCCGGCACAGCTGGAAAATTCCCACCCCACCTACATTTCGGCATGTATAAAGACAATGGTTATACAGAATGGGCTTTCGATCCATACATGCATTTAAGTCTTTGGGAGCGGAAAGAGCGCGCGAACACAAAACGATAACCGTAGCATATTGCTACGGTTATTTTTTATATTCGACTAACTATCCGTTTTCTTTTTATCAGGTACAACAACACTCCCGCTTCCATAATACGTAGGCACTTCCCCTTGAACAATGCGCGTTGCAATCGGAACATCTTGTTTTACTTTTATTTCTTTCGTATGAAATGGAATAATCACTTGCAACGTGACTTCCATCTCCATAATAATTTGAATCGCTGTCGTATTGATTCCGTGCGGTTCAATTTTTTGTTTAATATCGGTATTCACATGACCAATCGTCGTGAAATCAATCGGAATATCGGGCCCTATATTTCCAAGAAGCGCATTATCCGTTACTCGACCAAAAGGAACTGCCATCGTTGCCCCATTTTTTTCAGAAATACCTAGCCCCTTCAAATTACCTTGTTCTACTTGCTGTAAATATTTTTCTATGTACATAGTCGTTGACGTTACGATTTCATTTACTTGCTTCGTATTTAAATTAATTGTGGATACTTTCCCGTTTTTATCATTTTGTACTTTCATTAATGAATCGACATCGAACCCTTCATTAATTCTATCTTTTACCGCCTTCGTCATAACCGCTGTCGCCATTTTATGCGTCTCTACTTCTCCATATTTTATTAATGTCGGCTGAATGCTGCTATTCACAATCCATAACCCTTGCACGAGTAATATGACAAAAAGAATAAACGACATAAGCAGTATGTGCCGAAAGGAAATAGGCCCCCTTCGAAACCGCGAATTTTTCGAACGAAATATACTCATAAAAAAACCTCCTTCTTATATCATTTCTATGCAAGAAGGAGGGACGATATATGCTTATCTCATTTTTAATAACGCTTCTTTTCCGATTGTACCGGCCGTAATACCTAATGCCTCGGCTTCAATCGTCACTGATTCTAACGGTGCTTCAAGAAGTTGTTCAATCGTTCTTACACCAACCGCACGGCCAGCAATAATTCCTCGATCACCTAACTTCTCATTTAAAAGACCTACATCTAATGCACCGCACATAATATATCCTTTATCGCTCATTACAGCTAGCAAATTTGTCTTTGGAAGTTTGACGCTAACCGCAATAAACGTATAATTATCGATTATAATTGGCTCCACATTAACCATAGTTCACACTCCTCTCTTTCTTATCTGTATGACAAGAGAAAAATGAGTGTTACAAGTTAACTAGCCTATAGTTTGACGGAAGATGTATGAGTTATCAACACGTCTGTTAACACATCTCTGAGTAACTCTGGCATATAATATTGTTTGTCAGAAAGTGTGGATAGTTCTGGGTATAAGTATCCGAATGTAAACATATCAATCGTTCCTACCGTATATATACGATCTAATTCCAGCGATTCCCCGTTAATTAGTACATCTTCCAGTAAAATTTTATTCCCAGGAATTGTATCTGGAATGACTTCGACACCAGCGTAAATCATTTTCCCCATCACTTTCCCGCGAAATCCGAATCCTTTTACCTCAAGATTCTCCATATTCGGGCGACGCGCTTTCAAAATAACTTCTCGTAACGTTTTTCCTGGTACTTTTAATAAACATGGATTGATTGGATGTGGACAAATTCTGTGAATATCTCCGCGCGTCACAACACCTTCCTCTAACCCTTCAAGAAGTACACCCGCATTCACCATTCCAATCTCTGCACCGCACCACGTTTTCAGCGCATTTGCTAACATGTCCGAAAATGGTGTCTCATGAAACCAATCGACGGGTAATGAGTCCTTTAAATGAACGACAGGCTCTGCCATAATCTGTTTACTTTCTTCCTGCAGCATTTCAATTGTGGATAACGGTTTGCTATAAGCACCTAAACGTTCTGTCTTAATCGCCCTACCGTCCTTTTTCAATAACTTCTTCGTCTCTTTATCCACAGTAAGCTGAACGTGCCCAACGTAACGTCCCCACTTTTCACAACAACAAAGTAAAGTATTATTCATAAGAACGCCACGCTCAAATAAATGATGCGTATGTGCACCTAAAATAACATCTATATCATAATGCTCTGCCATATACTCATCCATGCTTTTTCCAAGATGAGAAAGGACAACGGTAATATGAGCCTCATCTCGCACTTCTTCTAAAATAGACTCTAAATGGATAAGCGGATCTTCAATATGCCAATCGAGCATATGATAAAACTCTGGATAAGCAACCGTTAACCCGATAAAAGCAATCGTAATCCCATCTGTCGTTGTATGTAATTTATAAGGCTTTGCCCACTCCGGACGTACACCTTCTTTTTCAAATAAATTCGCGACGAGCACCTCAAATCCAGCATCATCATATAAACGATTCAAATGCTCCTTCGCTAACGTAATTCCTTCATTATTTCCGATCGTTACATAATCATATAACGCCTCATTCAAAAGCTTCGTATTGCCAAGTCCATTCGTCGCTTCCGAAATACTATGAAAACGATCCACATGATCGCCGATATCAACCGTCAAAACGGTCTCTCCCGCTTCCTGTCTTCGCTTTTTCTCCCCTTGTACAAACCGAGAAATTTGCGGCCAATTTTCAAAATGACTATGTATATCGTTTGTATGATAAAGGTGGATGATTGTTTCTTTATTTATATTCAGAGAAAAAACCTCCTCTCAGTTCCTTACTGCCATTTACGCTACACGTACGCAATAATCCTGTAAATACTTTTCGTCTTTTCTTGCTATTTTACATTGTACTCGCATTGTGAGAAAAAGCCAAAGATTGTCCTTTCCATATAAATTTTTCTGCATTATCATCTATATAGGAGGTGTTCTTATTAAACTTTATAGCTTACTCTCACTCTTATTTGCACTAGCAGGAAGCATCTTATTTATCGCTTCCGTACTTTACTTACCTAATCTATATCTATTTATTAGCTTCCCTCTCGTTATTCTCGGCTTCATGTTTAGCATGATTGCAATATCTAAAAACGAAGCTAGCAAATTGAGATTTGCCGGTATCTTTATCTTACTTCTATTAATTCTCTTTGTATTAATAGGTATTCCTTTTATATTTGTTGGATTCGGATTTTAGAGCTAGTTATTGCTAGCTCTATTTTTATCCCGCATTTAACGGGTAGTAAGACCCCCACCTCAAAATTCAGCGAAAGCAAAGACGTGAGGTGCGGGATCAACTGCTCGTAAAAGCCCGATTGGTTCAACTAATAATCAGTGGGGGATGAACACCCCCCCACTGATTAAAGTTTCACTTTATGTTGAGGGGGTATATGAAGCATTTCTTTTGTCTTACTTTGTCGATAAGTCGATATCCCTTGTCGAATCGTCGATATATTGAAATAATAGCTGATATATTTAGTTGAACACCCACCAGGGTATCCCATCCATCCTAGCCTGCCCCCAACACAACACAACATAAAAAAGCGCCCTGCACAGCAGGGCGCTTCCACTTTATATATTATCCAGTTCCAGCGGCTAGAATGTTCGGTGGCTTCACTTCTTCCTATGAGGCAAAAAGCGCCTCTACGTCAGAAGCTCCATCCCCCTCACATTCTGAACGAGCCGCTTCCACTTTAAATATTAACCAATAGAACCTTCCATCTCAAACTTGATTAGGCGGTTCATTTCAACTGCGTATTCCATTGGAAGTTCGCGAGTGAATGGCTCGATGAAGCCCATTACGATCATTTCTGTAGCTTCTTGCTCAGAAATACCGCGGCTCATTAGGTAGAATAATTGTTCTTCTGATACTTTCGATACTTTCGCTTCGTGCTCAAGTGAAACGTAATCGTTTTTGATTTCGTTGTAAGGAATCGTATCAGATGTAGATTGGTTATCCATGATTAACGTGTCACACTCGATGTTAGAGCGAGAGTTTTTCGCTTTTGGTCCGAAGTGTACGATACCACGGTAAGTTACTTTACCACCATGCTTCGCAATCGATTTAGAAACGATTGTTGAAGACGTGTTTGGTGCTAAGTGAATCATTTTCGCACCAGCATCTTGGTGTTGGCCTTTACCAGCAATCGCGATAGATAATGTTAAACCACGAGCGCCTTCGCCTTTTAAGATAACTGCTGGGTATTTCATCGTTAATTTAGATCCGATGTTACCGTCAATCCATTCCATCGTTGCGTTTTCTTCACAAACCGCACGTTTTGTAACTAGGTTGTATACATTGTTCGCCCAGTTTTGGATTGTTGTATAACGGCAATATGCATCTTTTTTAATGATGATTTCTACTACCGCACTGTGAAGTGAGTTAGTCGTGTAAACAGGTGCTGTACAACCTTCTACGTAGTGTACGTGTGCGCCTTCGTCTACGATGATAAGCGTACGCTCGAATTGTCCCATATTTTCAGAGTTAATACGGAAATACGCTTGAAGTGGTGTATCCACTTTAATACCTTTTGGAACGTAGATGAATGATCCACCAGACCAAACTGCAGAGTTTAATGCAGAGAATTTGTTATCTGTTGGTGGGATTACTTTTCCGAAATGCTCACGGAAAATATCTTCGTTCTCTTTTAATGCGCTATCTGTATCTTTGAAGACGATTCCTAGAGCTTCTAGGTCTTCTTTCATGTTGTGGTATACAACTTCAGATTCGTACTGTGCAGATACACCAGCTAAATATTTTTGCTCAGCTTCTGGAATACCTAATTTATCAAATGTTGCTTTAATTTCATCAGGTACTTCATCCCAAGACTTCTCAGATTTCTCAGATGGTTTTACGTAGTACGTAATTTCATCGAAATCTAAGTCGTTTAAATCGCCGCCCCATTGTGGCATTGGCATTTCATAGAACTTATCCAGTGATTTTAAACGGAAGTCTAACATCCACTGTGGTTCTTCTTTCATACGTGAAATCTCTTCAACGATCTCTTTTGTTAAACCGCGTCCAGCACGGAAAATCGAAACGTCTTTGTCTTTGAAACCATATTTATAATCGCCGATATCTGGCAGTTGCTTCGCCATGTTGGTGTGTCCCTCCTTAGATAACCTCGTTTTTAGGAACCTTTAACATTACTTATCTTCGTTTAAGCCCTTTTCTAACGCTTTCCACGCTAATGTTGCACATTTAATACGTGCCGGGAACTTGCATACGCCTTGTAATGCTTCAATATCTCCTAAATCAATGCTGTCATCGTACTCTTTTCCTAGCATCATGTCAGAGAAAATTTTAGAAAGCTGAAGTGCCTCTTCAATTTTCTTACCTTTTACTGCTTGTGTCATCATTGAAGCTGAAGACATTGAGATAGAACATCCTTCTCCTTCAAACTTCGCTTCTTGCACAATACCTTCTTCTACTTTCATCGTAAGTTGAATACGATCGCCGCAAGTTGGATTGTTCAAGTTAACAGTAACACTATCTTCTAACACGCCATTGTTACGAGGATTCTTATAATGATCCATAATAACTTGACGATATAACGTATCTAAATTATTAAATGACATTTGTGAAATACTCCTTTGTCTTGATTAGCGATTCAACAAATGTATCAATTTCTTCTTTTGTATTATATAAATAGAAGCTCGCACGTGCTGTAGAAGAAGCCTTCAGCCACTTCATAAGTGGTTGTGCACAGTGGTGTCCTGCGCGAACCGCAATGCCTTCTACATCTAATACAGTTGCTACATCGTGAGGATGTACGTCTTCAATATTAAATGTAACAAGACCAGCACGATGCTTTGGACCATAAATTGTAACGCCATCTACTTCAGATAGTCTTTCTAAAGCATATTGCGCTAATTCATGTTCATGCTTTTCAATATTATCAAGACCGATTTCTTCTAGGAAATCAATTGCCGCTCCAAGTCCGATTGCATTACCGATAATCGGTGTACCTGCTTCAAACTTCCACGGAAGCTCTTTCCAAGTAGATTCTTGTAAATCTACGAAATCAATCATTTCACCGCCAAACTCAATTGGCTCCATATTGTTTAGCAATTCTTTTTTACCATATAATACGCCGATACCTGTAGGTCCGCACATCTTATGAGCAGATAATGCGTAGAAATCACAGTTTAAATCTTGTACATCTACTTTCATGTGAGGTGTACTTTGTGCACCGTCAACGACCATAATTGCGCCATTTTCGTGTGCGATTGCTCCGATTTCTTTTACAGGGTTAATCGTTCCAAGCACGTTTGAAACTTGCATAATAGAAACGATTTTTGTATTCGGTGTAACTGTTTGACGAACATCTTCTAAAGAAATTGTACCGTCTGGTTGAAGCGGAAGGTATTTTAAAGTTGCACCAGTTTTCTTGGCAACTTGTTGCCACGGAATGATGTTACTATGATGCTCCATGTAAGAAATAACGATTTCATCGCCTTCTTTTACATTTTCAAGACCATAGCTAGCCGCTACTGTATTTAATGCAGTTGTCGTTCCGCGCGTGAAAATAATCTCTTCCATTGACTTCGCGTTAATAAACTTGCGAACTTTCTCGCGTGCACCTTCATACGCGTCGGTAGCTTTCGTACCGAGCGTATGAACACCGCGATGCACGTTAGAATTATATTCTTTATAGTAACGTTCTAACGTTTCAATGACTTGAATTGGTTTTTGAGAAGTTGCTGCACTATCGAAATAAACAAGTTGTTTGCCGTTCACTTTTTGATCAAGAATTGGAAACTGTTTGCGTATTTCATGAATATTCATTAGCGAACTTTCCTTTCAATTACCTCAACAAGCTGTGCCTTTACTCCTTCAATTGGAAGCTCATTTACTACAGGTGCTAAGAATCCATGGATGACTAAACGTTCTGCTTCGCGTTTTGGAATACCACGGCTCATCAAGTAGTATAATTGGTACGGATCTACGCGGCCTACTGAAGCTGCGTGACCTGCCATTACATCATCTTCGTCGATTAAAAGAATTGGGTTTGCATCACCGCGAGCTTTTTCATCTAACATAAGAACGCGAGAAGATTGTTGTGCATTTGATTTAGATGCACCGTGTTCAATCTTACCAATTCCGTTAAAGATAGATGTTGCACTATCTTTTTGTACACCGTGTTTTAAAATCCAACCTTCAGAGTGTTTACCGAAGTGAACAACTTTAGTTGTAAAGTTTTGTGTTTGGTTACCACGGCCAATTGTTACTGTTTTTGTATCAGCATATGATCCGTCGCCCATTAAATTCGTAACGTTCTCTGAAATAGTGTTTCCGTCATTCATAAGGCCTAGAGCCCAATCAATGCGGCCGTCGCGTCCAACAATGCCGCGGCGGTTAACGTAAGTTGTTACGTCTTTTGCTAATAGATCAACCGCACCGAACTTCACTTGTGCGCCTTGTTCCACGATTACTTCTGCTACGATATTTGCAATACCTTTAGCATTTTCATTTGCAACATAGTTTTCTACATAAGTTGCAGTACTGTTCGCATCAGCTACGAATAATACGTGGTTATATACGTTAGCTTCTTCGCCGTCTACTAAGAATACAGCTTGAAGTGGAGTTTCAAGAACAACGTTTTTCGGAACATATACAAATGCACCGCCGTTGATTAATGCAGCATGAAGTGCAGTTAAACGATGCTCGTCTACCTTCACGCCGTCTTTCATTAAATACTTTTGTAATAGTTCAGCATGCTCTGTTGCAGCTGTTACGATGTCTGTAAAAATAACACCTTTTTCTTTTGCTTCGTCCGCTAAAGAAACGAACGCAGTTGTACCAGTACGTTGTACTAATACGCTGTTATTTTCATCGATTAAGTTTTTCACTGCTTCTGGAAGCTCTGTTAAAGAACTTACAGGCTCTTGCTTAGCAGCGTCGCCTTTTCCGATAAAGTCCCATTTTTCAATTTTCGTTTTATCAGGCGTTGGCATTGGAAGTTCAGTTGCTTGTGCAAGAGCTTGTAAGCGGAACTCAGTCAACCAAGCAGCTTCGTTTACTTCGCTTGCGCGCTGACGGATTGTTTCTTGATCGAAAGGTAATGTACCGATTGTCATGTTTATGCTCCTCTCTTACGCTTCTTGCTCTGCTGTTTCGTCTTCAATACCTAATTCTTTTTTAATCCAGTCATAACCTTCAGCTTCTAGACGTTGTGCAAGCTCAGGACCACCAGATTTAACGATACGACCGTTCATCATAACGTGAACGAAGTCTGGAGTGATGTAGTTTAATAAACGTTGGTAATGCGTAATCATTAGGCAACCGAACTCTTCGCCGCGCATTTGGTTAATACCTTTAGATACAACTTTTAATGCATCGATATCAAGACCTGAGTCGATTTCGTCTAAGATTGCGATTTTTGGCTCAATCATCATTAATTGAAGAATTTCGTTACGTTTTTTCTCTCCACCAGAGAAACCTTCGTTTAAGTAACGTTGTGCCATTTCTGGATCCATTTCTAGGAATTCCATGTTTTTATCTAAAGTACGGATAAATTTCATAAGAGAAATTTCATCGCCCTCTTCACGACGTGCGTTAATTGCAGAACGTAAGAAGTCAGCGTTTGTTACTCCGCTAATTTCACTTGGATATTGCATTGCTAGGAATAGACCTGCTTGTGCGCGCTCGTCTACTTCCATTTCTAATACATCTTCACCGTCGATGATGATGCTACCTTCTGTTACTTCATACTTTGGGTGACCCATAATCGCAGAAGATAAAGTTGATTTACCTGTTCCGTTAGGTCCCATAATTGCGTGGATTTCTCCACCTTTTACTTCAAGGTTTACACCTTTTAAAATTTCTTTGCCGTCAATTGATACGTGTAAGTCTTTAACCGTTAATGTAGAACCAGCCATCTCAATACCTCCATTAATCCTATATATACATTTTAAAAATTACTAAAACGTTCATATTCTCATTTTATTCTCATTCTAATCTTATATCAAATAAAATGATATCGCAAACGACGAAAAAAAGTAACAGTTTTTTCACAAATGTATATAAGTATTTCCTTTTCACCTTTCTATGATACACCTTTCTTCTTATTTATATAAAGAAAAAAGGACTGGGTAATTACCAGTCCTTTCCTTATATTTATTCACTTACCGGTAGCACGGCACCTTTATATTCCTTATTAATAAAATCTTGAATTTCTTTTGAATGCAGCACTTCTACTAATTCTTTAATTTCTTTTTTCTTCTCGTCACCTTTACGAACTGCAATAATATTTGCGTACGGAGAGTCTGATCCTTCAATCGCAATTGCATCCTTTGTTGGATTTAATTTCGCATCAATTGCGTAGTTTGAATTAATAAATAAAGCATCCCCTTCATTATTTTCATATAACTTCGGTGACAATCCAGGCTCTACATCTGTTTTAAACTTTAAGTTTTTCGGATTTTCTACAACATCTTTTACTGTTGCTTTCACAACATCTACACCATCTTTTAATTTAATCACGCCGCCTTTTTGTAATAACGCTAACATACGGCCACGCTCCGCTACGTTATTACTCATAATAACTGTCCCACCATCTGGAAGTTCTTTTAAACTTTTATATTTCTTAGAATAAATGCCCATTGGCTCTAAATGTATTTTTCCTGCGTTTACAATTTTATATCCCTTTTCTTGAATTTCTTTATCTAAATAAGGAATGTGCTGGAAGTAGTTTGCATCAATTTCCTTATCCGCTAACGCTTTATTCGGCAGCACATAATCTTGGAATTTTTTAATTTCTAATTTAATACCCTTTTTCTCTAATATCGGCTGTGCCTTTTCTAAAATAACAGCGTGCGGCACGTTAGAAGCTCCCACAACAAGCTTATTCTCATCTTTCCCCCCGCAAGCAGCTAATGTAAACACAGACAGCGCTGTAACAACTGACAGTAGAATCTTTTTCATATGATGTCCCCTTCTCCCTTATAGTTATGTAGTTAGAAAAAAGGACCGGCATACACCAGCCCTTTTTCAGTAATTATTCTTTTACAGGAACAACTGCCCCTTTATATTCTTTATTAATGAAGTCTTCAATTTCTTTAGAATGTAGTACTTCTACAAGAGCTTTAATCTCTTTCTTATCTTTATCGCCTTTACGAACAGCTACTACGTTTGCGTATGGAGAATCGTCACCTTCAATTGCAATTGCATCTTTTTCTGGATTTAACTTCGCATCAATTGCATAGTTCGAATTAATTAAAACAGCGTCGCCCTCTTTATTGTTATACACTTGTGGTAATAAACCAGGATCAATATCCGTTTTGAATCTTAAATTTTTTGGATTATCCGCAATATCTTTTGGAGTTGCTTTAACTGGATCTACCCCATCCTTAATTTTTAAAATACCTTCTTTTTGTAAAATTGCTAAACCACGTCCATGGTCAGCAACAGAATTACTCATAATAATTGTCGCCCCGTCTGGAAGTTCTTTTAAGCTTTTATATTTTTGAGAATATACACCGATTGGCTCTAAATGAATTTTTCCTGCTACTTCAAAATCATATTTTTTATCTTTTATTTCTTTTTCTAAATATGGAATGTGCTGGAAGTAGTTTGCATCTAAATCCTTATCCGCTAACGATTTATTCGGCAACACGTAATCTTGGAATTTTTTCACTTCTAATTCAATTCCTTTTTTCTCAAGTAACGGTTTTGCCTTTTCTAAAATTTCAGCGTGCGGTACGTTAGAAGCACCGACAACAAGTTTCTTTTCATCTTTATCTTTCCCGCCACAAGCAGCTAACCCAAAAATTGAAGTTGAAATAAGTGCTGTAAGTAATAATTTTTTCATTTGAAACATCCTCCTGTTTTTTTATTATCGTTTATCTATTCGAGTCGTTAAACTATCACCAATCCACTGAATGAAAAATACAACTAGTAATACACAAATTGTCGCAACGATTGTTACATCGTTATTTCCTCGTTGGAATCCTTCTAAATAAGCAAGTGTTCCAAGACCACCAGCACCAACAACTCCCGCCATTGCCGTATAGCCTACTAAAGCAATTGTCGTAACCGTAATACCAGATACTAATGCTGGTAACGCTTCTGGAATTAACACTTTCAAAATAATTGTGCTTGTTTTTGCTCCCATTGCTTTTGAAGCTTCAATTACACCTTTATCAATTTCACGAAGTGCAATTTCAACCATTCTCGCGTAAAATGGTGCCGCTCCAATAATTAAAGCCGGAAGTGCTGCACTTGCTCCAAGAATTGTTCCAAGCAAGATCTTTGTGAATGGGATTAATAAAATAATTAAAATGATGAACGGTATCGAACGGAAAATGTTTACGAACGCTCCAATTGCTGTGTTAACCGTTTTGTTTTCCCATAAATTATCTTTCGCCGTCATGAAAAGTAACAATCCTAAAATTAGTCCTAAAACAAATGTGGCAAGAGCTGCGATTGCCGTCATATATAACGTTTCACCAGTTGCTTCTAACATTTGATTCCAATCAACATTTGTGAGTAACTTATCCATGTGCAATCACCTCCAGCTCTACTTGATCTTGATGTATCCCCTCTATCGCTTGCTGAATCGCTGTTTCCTCACCATTTAAATGAACGACTAAACTACCGTAAGAGCCGTTATTCGTTTGTGCGATATTTCCTTGCAAAATACTAACTTCTATATCACTGCGTTGCATTAATCTTTGAAGCACTGGTCTTTCTACAGCCTCACCGATAAACTGCAAACGAACGACTTTACCATCTGGATACTTTTCAATTAAACTTTCAATCGTTTCATTTGTATCTTCAGAATCCGTTAACTGCTGTACAAATCGCTTTGTAATGTCTTTCTGCGGATTGCGGAATACATCAAGTACTGGACCCGTTTCTACAATTTTTCCTTTCTCCATTACCGCCACTCGATTACAAATCTTTCGAATCACGTGCATCTCATGTGTAATAAGTACAATTGTTAAACCGAGACGCTTATTAATATCTAATAATAAATCTAAAATTTGATCTGTCGTTTCTGGATCAAGCGCTGATGTTGCTTCATCACATAAAAGCACTTGTGGGTTGTTAGCTAATGCTCTTGCAATCCCAACACGTTGCTTTTGTCCTCCGCTTAGCTGGGATGGATACGCGTCTCCTCTTCCTTCTAATCCAACAAGATGAATTAACTCATCCACACGTTTTCTTCTCTTCGCTTTATCAACACCTGCAATTTCAAGTGGGAACTCGATATTTTCACGTACAGTTCGTGACCAAAGTAAATTGAAGTGCTGAAAAATCATTCCAATTTCTTGCCTTGCCTTACGAAGTTCACTTCCTGTAATTGCTGAAATCACGCGATTTGCAATTGTAATTTGGCCAGAAGTTGGTTTCTCTAACTGATTGAATAATCTGATTAAAGAACTTTTCCCAGCACCACTATATCCGATAACACCAAATATTTCGCCTTTGTCTATTTTTAAATTGGCATTATCTACAGCAGTGACATCACCGCTTTTTGCTTTATATATTTTCTTTACATTCTCTAATAGAATCATGGTGTATCACCCCTTTTTTGTTTGGATCGACTCCGCAATTTTTTATGTTTAATGCGTGTAGTCCACCGTTATCACTACTTTTATTATTTGAATGTCCTCCACATTCAAACAATAAAAAAACCTTTCCGCTTTAGAGAAGCAGAAAGGTTTATATGCGTATATAACAACATTATCCCTCTCTCTCATCTCTCAAAGCATTTGCTTTGCAGGAATTGGCACCATTTCAACATAAGTTGACGGTTGCCGGGCTTCACAGGGCACAGTCCCTCCACCTCTCTTGATAAGAGAAATCAGATTACATTTTCGTCTGATTTGTAATTTATGAAATTGTCTATATTTTATGAATTGAATTGTATCAACATCCACACACCATGTCAACAGAAATTTTCGTAAAAAATGAAACTTCAGAATTTTAAGCACCTACTGACATCGGTTTACATATATGAAACATCGATTCAACTAATAGCATCGTTCGATACGTTCCCGAATACTGTACACGTCCATCGTTCATTAACATTTGCAATCGTACATTTCCGTTCACCAATTGTTTTACATCTTCCTCATCTACACAAACGATTTGCTCTGTTCCTCGTTCCTCATGTAGCAGCTCTATATAATCTCTTGAAATTTGTAACGAACAGCTTTCATCTCCAAAGCGGAAATTAACAGTTTTTTCTCCTTGTCTTAAAAGCGGTTCTAAATGATATTGACCATTAGCGTAATTTACAAATGATTGCAGCAAAGAATATAATTTCACCCTAAATCACATCCTTCATATCACTTTCTATTACTCATACCATTCCCTCTCACTAAAGAGCAATCCTGTTACTTTCGCTCGACAAATACTGTAACCACCCTGCATCTCGACATATTTCCCGAGAAATATGTCGAGGCGGCAAAAACTTTGCCGCCTACTTTAATTCCGTATATAAATATTCAACCGAATGAAATGCGTATATCTTCTTCATGAGTGTCCCATTTTCAAAAACAAGTAAACAAGGTACACTTTCAATACCATACTCTTTCGCTAAATGCGGAGCATAATTTAAATCTAACATTCCAATTTTCAAGTCTTCAATTGTCATCTCAACGACTGTTAACATCTTTTTTGCTAATTGGCATGTTCCACACATTGGAGTATATACATATAACACTGTTTTTTCTTCGTTCTCTATTAGGGCTGTTGCTTCGGCTCCTGTCCAGTCAATCACTTCTATCATTCCTTACCGTAAATATTCTGTATAAACGTCAATGTCAGCTCCCCATAATACATTTGCTAAGTGTGAAGATGGCGCAGTTGCCACTTCCCGGTACGAGCGATCAATGTAAATATGCTCTGCTTGCGGAAATTCTTTTCGAAATTGTTTCCTTAACTTTTCTCCAGCATCATCAGCATCCACTAGTACATACACTTCCTTATCAAAAAACTGATCAATGAGCTCATCCATTTTCGACAAACCAATTGTACCATTTGTACAAACAATTTCCACTGGTTCCCGAATAATAGATTCAATCTTTTTTCTGTCTGATTTACCTTCTACAATAATGACTTTTTCTACATAAATCATATGTCATCACCCGATCACCATATACTATACAACCTTTAACTTAGTATATAGTATATTCGTTATTTTCATGTTGTTTCCTGTTTATTTTTGCAAAAGAAAAGCGCAAGCAGCTCGTTCAGAACAAGAGGGCACCCGAACTCGTGAACTAGAGGCGCTTTTTGCCTCAAGTGAAAGAGTGAAATGACCGACTGTCCTAGCTGCTGGAGATGGACAATAAAAACTTAGACGAAAAAGTTTTTTCAAAAAACGTTCTCCTACACGATAATTAGTATATGATTCTACGTTCATTATTTTTCACAAAATAAAAAAGGACAGCACAAAGGCTGTCCTTTAATCGACTATAATTAGTCTTGGTTTGTCATTTCTGCATATTTTTCAGCAGTTAATAACTTCTCAACTTGGCTTGCATCAGAAAGTTCAACTTTAACCATCCATGCACCCTCGTATGGAGATTCGTTAACAAGTTCTGGTTGGTCACTTAATTCTTCGTTTACTGCTACAACTTTACCACTTACAGGTGCATATAACTCAGAAACTGTTTTAACAGATTCTACGCTTCCGAATGGCTCGTCAGCTTGGATTGTTGCACCTACTTCAGGAAGTTCAACGAATACGATATCGCCTAACTCACCTTGTGCAAAATGAGTAATACCGATAACAACCGCATTACCTTCAGTTTTTACCCATTCGTGTTCTTCAGAGTAACGTAAATTATTTGGAATGCTCATGACTGTACCTCCAGTGAATGTATTAATTATGTAAAAATACCTTATTGGTACTTTTTCCACACACTTTCAAACTGCTCTTCGTTAAAACCAAGTGTTACATTCGTTCCATCTGTTACAATTGGACGTTTAATCAACATGCCATCAGATGCTAAAAGCTCGTACATTTCGTCTTCACTCGCATCTTTTAACTTATCTTTCAGACCAAGTTCACGGTAACGCATTCCACTTGTATTAAAGAATTTTTTCAATGGTAATTCACTTTTTTCATGTAAATTACGTAAATCTTCTTTTGATGGTGGATTTTCAACAATATGAATCATCTCATATGCTACATCGTTTGCCTCAAACCATTTCTTTGCTTTTTGACATGTGCCACACTTTGGATATGAATAAAATGTTACTGTCATAAATTCACCTACTTTTTTACTAACCTTTACCTTTATCATATAGAAAACGTTTTATTATTTCAAACGATTATTCGCTAAACTTTTACTTATTTCGTGATTATTATTAATAATCCTGCTAATTTTTCTTATTTTTCCGCCATTTGTTAAGAAAAAGTAAATATATAATTTTTTTTAGATTCTTCTCTCCTCCCTCGCCGAACATATATCTTAAACAAACGTTTGATTAATTCCCCTTTTTTCTTTGTTAACCCTTGAGTTGCATCGGTTTCTTCCTACCGAACATACATCTTAAACAAACGTTTGATTAATTCCCCTTTTTTCTTTGTTAACCCTTGAGTTGCATCGGTTTCTTCCTACCGAACATACATCTTAAACAAACGTTTATTTAACCATTTCAGCCTATAGTCACAAAACCTGGAAACACTTTACATGACAAAGACATACAGATAAAAGGAACTAACAATTTTGGCCGTAATAGTGAGAGTATTCCATGATGTTGAAGAAATTACTGCAAAGAAAAAAGACGCATTTAAATTGATGCGTCTTTTGGAGATGTTTCTTTTGTGAAATCATATAAAGCAATTGCGCCTAAAATAACCAATATACTTTCAGGGGCATCTAAAAAAATAGTTCTCCAAGTTTCTGATATTACCCATTTAATACCTGCCGCTGATTCAAGATATGCTTGAAAATAACTGATTGTAAAATCAATTACAAATAAACATACAAGTAATGTTAGACCAAATCGAATTAATTTCTTGTTTTTAAACATGTAACACCTCTCAAAATTCATTGAATATTTCTGAGTTCAGTTCTCTACATTAAAAAATCCCTATATTTAATTTTAACATACAAAATATCCAAATAAATACAATATGCACATTTGCATATTTCATGAATATTGAGGAATTACTGTTAATAAAAAAGCTCTACAAGTAACCTCATAACAATGGAATCATTCGGACCATTATATAACCGATTCCTGCATACAAAATAAAGGAGAAGCCTTGTTTACAGGCTCCTTCATCATCTATTCAAATAATCGGCAATTGTTTGAAATACTACGATATACATATTATGAATACTTTCTTCAGTATTTCCACCATTCGATAAACCAACTGCCCATTGTTGCCCTTCACCACTTCCGATATTTGCAAAGCCTTGCGTATACATAGCATTTACATCTTTTCGTGCACTGTTATACTCTATCCCTTTTGTAATAAAAATCGAATATGATTTATCTTGCAAACCGATAAAAAACACTGGTTTCTTTAGCGATGAAAATACATCTTTATACTGCTCTGTTGAGGCTTCTTGAAAGTGATCTTTCATTATTAGAAAACCATCTACTTCCTTAGATTTCTTTTCCAGTTCCTCTAACTTCATTTCCTCAAACTTTATATTCCTAAACGTATCTTTCGGCTTTTCTCCAACAACTCCAATTACGAGTGCTCTCCCGTTGTATTCTAAATTCTCTCCTTCGTTATCCTTTGCACACCCAGTACTCACTAGGCATAACAATATAAAAACTAAGAAATACAGTGAACGCTTCATATAGCACCCTCCCCCTCTTTTCAGTCAAGTGACAAAAATGTAAGGTGAATTCAAGAAAATGTAAGTAAAATCGATAGCCCAATTGGATTTTCTATATTATAATCAATTGAATTTATTTACATTACTAAAACATAGGAGATTATCATGAAGAAATTTAAACTTTCGTCTCTTTTTCCGTTAAGTTATATACTTCTACTCGTACTCGTAAGTCCCCTTTACGATGTATTAAATAAATCTACTGTACACGCAGTAGATGTCACAACTGTAGTAGATGATTGGATTCCATTTGTGAAAGCATTTATTATTCCTTATTTACTTTGGTTTCCTTACTTATACGGCGCACTTATTTATTATTGCTTTGCAGATCGAAAACAATATTATGTCACTTTAAGTAGTATCATCCTTGGAAAACTTGCTTGTTTTTCTATTTATTATTTTTGGCAGACAACTGTACCACGTCCAACAGTCGTTGGATCAGACGTATTTTCCGAACTAGTTCGCTATATTTATAGTATCGATCAACCGGTAAACTGTTTCCCTAGCATTCACGTTCTTACTACCTTTGTCATTATGCTAGCTGCCTTTAAACGTAGAGAACAACATGCTTTTGAATATTACATCCTTACGTTCTTCGGTACGCTTATTATTTTATCAACGCTATTTACGAAGCAACATGCATTTGTAGACGCCATTTCTGGAATGACGCTTGCAAGCATACTTTATTTCGGCGTTCAGCTGTTATTAGCAAAAGAAACAGTACGTGTTCCAGTAAAACAAAATCATAAAATGTAAAAAGCAGACTGTGGCTTCCAGTCTGCTTTTCTCTATATAAAGTGAAACTTTAATCAGCCCTCACCAATCGGGCTTTTACGGGCAGCCCGACCCCCACCTAACTTCTTTGCTTTCGCTGAATTTTGAGGTGGGGGTCTTACTGCCCGTTAAATGCGGGATAAAAGGAGATTTTCAAGTTAAGATTGCGGTACAGTCATATCACCAGAGTGAATACGACCTGCTTTTTTAAGAGCAATGTAAAGTATATAAGAAACAGCTACTGGAATGATGATATAAGTGATTACCATCGCTGGGACAACTTCCCATCCTTCGCTAGAAATTAAATTAATTGGTGCGATAAGAGAACTTAATCCAAGACCTGCAATTTCTTTTCCTGCTTCCAGTTGGAAAATTAATGCGGATACAGGACCAACTATAGCACTGGCGACGACAGTTGGGACGAGAATCATTGGATTTTTAGTTATATTTGGCAATTGTACTTTCGGAGTACAAAGTGCTTGCGCTAATATGCCACCTAAATTGTTTTCTTTCGCTGAGATAACAGAGAATCCGATAAACTGGGCTACGCAGCCTGCAAGAGCAGCACCACCTGCAACACCGTCTAAGCTAAGTGCGATCGCTAACGCAGCTGATGAAGCTGGAGAGATAAGTAATAGTCCCCAAACTACTGCAATCACGATAGAAGCGATAAACGGGCTACCAGCTGAACTATCTTTAATAAATGCTCCAACTGTATTTAAAACGGGAGTAATATTATGAGATAACCAAATACCGACTAAACCAGAACCTAATATTGCCGCAAATGGAACGAGCATCATATCTAATGCAGTTTTTCCACTTAAACGTTTACCAATATATACAGCTAAAGTTGCTGTTAATAATGCACCGATTGGCTCACCTGTTTTAATAATTAGACCTGCTTCAGTAATTGAAATGGATCCAGCACCAATCGCTCCAGCTACCATAGCCGAGAAGATTACAAGACCATTTGCACCGAGCATAAAAGCAATTCCGGCACCAATGGCTGGTGCCATAAGTGATTTTGCAACAACTCCGATTGTAATAAGCAACGGAATATCAACAATTCTTCCTATATTTTCGATTAGTAAACCAATTCCAAGGGATACGAAAATACCTTGCGCGATTCCAGCTGACGCTTTAAATACACGAGACATTATATATTCCTTCATTTGTTTCACCTTCTCCTATAAGTTAGTAACCAATTGTTTTCATATAATCACGTAAAATATCGTTTGATTTTGCGAATCGAGATTCTTCATCCTCTGTTAAGTTTAGTTCTACAACTTCTTTCATACCATCTCTAGTAATAATAGCTGGCACTCCTGTACAAATATCATATTCACCGTACTCCCCATCTAAAATGGCTGAGACAGCAATTACACGGTGATCATCGTTAAAGATTGAACTCGCAATATACGCTAGAGAATTTCCAATTCCGTAATAAGTAGTACCTTTTCGTTTATAAATTTCCCATCCAGCTTTTGCAGTCTTCTCAACAATTTCATCTAAATCTATTTCACCAAATCGTTCTTTTTGTTCTTCTAAAATTTGTAGAATTGGCTTTCCACCAACAGCTACGTGAGACCAAGCAACCATTTGAGAATCACCATGTTCTCCTAATGAATACCCATGGATACTACGAGGATCTACATGTAACATTTCAGATAAAATTGTTTTTAAGCGAGAAGAATCTAGTGATGTACCAGTACCGATTACACGATTTCTAGGTAATCCAGATAATTTCCACACTTGATATGTAATAATATCAACTGGGTTCGATGCAAGTAAGAAAATACCATCAAATCCACTTTCCATTACGCCGCCAACAATACTTTCCATAATCTTCGCACTCGCTCCTAAAGTATCTAAGCGACTTTGTCCAGGCTTTGGTGCTGGTCCTGCTGTAATAATAACGATGTCCATATCTTTACAGTCTTCATAGCTTCCTGCATATACTTTTGTTCTTGTATTTGTAAAGTTAATGCAATGTGATAAATCCATCGCTTCCCCAACTGCACGTTCATGATTTATATCAATTAATAATAGTTCTTCGCAAATGCCTTGATTTACAATGGAATATGCACAACTTGATCCAACTAATCCAGTACCGATAATTGCAATTTTTCTTGTATTTCTTTTCATAGCAATCTCTCCTAATTGATCATATAATCTATTTCTTTTGTTCTTTACACTCCTAATTATAGAGATTCCCACGATAGAAACCATGGATACTTTGTGAAATATTGAACAAAGTTTTTGTCCTTTTTGTGAATTGTTATATTCCATTTTCGTCATATTTGTTACAACTGGAAAAATATTTATTATATATTTATTGACATACACAAAAGAAAAAAACGAGCGACTTCATTCGCCCGTTTTTTCATCCCATTATTCTGCACTTAATTGGCCTTTTAATTGCTGTACAATCATTGGGTTAGCAGGTGCTGCCGGTTTGTAATAACTCTTTTGCTTTGCGTACTCATACATATTACGTTGACGCATCTCATCTTGATTACGAATTTGAATTAACGTTTGATGTAACTGTTCATTATCAGACTGAGCAATATAATTTGCATAACTTGTTAAACTTGCATTTAACCCTGCTAAATAATCATTTACCATATCTTTTTCATTCATCTGTCGTTTCCTCCTATCCTAGGAAAGTCATTAATTGCTGTTTCGTATTTCGTGCATCTTGCGCATCCTTTTGTAACATTTGTTTCAGTTGTGGATCTGTACAAGCCTGTGCATACTGGTCTAACTTGTTAATAATTGTTGCGTGTCCACCAATTAAATGACGTAAGTTTTCTACTTCAAGCTCTGTTAAGTTTTGCATAGAATACTCCTACCTTTCTTCTTTCATTCTTCTTTAGTATTCTGTTCTTTTTAAATCGTATTCATGAAAAAGCTTTCTTACATTTCAAATCAATCACATCTATTTATAAATCCAATAAAATGTTATAATTACAGAAAAATACAATTTTTCAATAGGTAACCTATGACAACAATATAATCCCCAAACAAACCATAGTAGGTAGGTGTGCTTATGCCAAAATATTTTAAAGTTATCTTCTTAATGGTTTATGCGTTACTGTACGTAAAATTGTTGATTGATATATTAACTTCAAAACCACTATTCACTTCTATCCCTTTACATATGTTATTTCTCATTTGTTTTTTGGTCATTGCGCTTAGCAACTATAAAAACCGCAATACTACATTTTTCTTAATATTTATTAGTGCAACTCTATTAGTAAGCGTTAGTTTAATGAAAAACACCTTTTTATAAACTATACATAACGAAGGAGCAATGAACATGAAAACCCACGACTTCCTTACAGAAATCCAAAAAGGCTCTGAACCTAGTCCCTATCAAGATCCTATCGTATTCAGTTTCGTTTGCTTTTTCTTAGCGATATATACATTTTTCAAGCCAGCTAAATAATATCATTTAACGAGAAAAAGCCTACCGATCTTTTGAAATCATATGCACTAAAAAAACCTTAGAATTGCTTCTAAGGTTTCCGGTAGTCTCGCTTCCTATTCAATCTCGCATTACATATAATCCTTTAATAAAAGTTTCCAATAATACATGTAAACTTGTATCTAAATCTAATGGCAGACCAAATCCACCTTGCTGCTCAATCGACGCAAATCCGTGACAAATACTTCTGAATCCACGTGTCGCATGAAGTCCATTCTCTCCTTCTAATCCGTACTGTTGTAAAACCTGAAGACAAAGCTTTACAATCCCGTCACCTGCTTTTCTCACTTCTTCATCTCGTAA
The DNA here is from genome assembly GCF_051915365.1 of Bacillus cereus group sp. MYBK79-1. Classification (NCBI taxonomy): domain Bacteria; kingdom Bacillati; phylum Bacillota; class Bacilli; order Caryophanales; family Bacillaceae; genus Bacillus; species Bacillus cereus group sp. MYBK79-1. The sequence continues at coordinate 84,901 of NZ_JBQAEO010000006.1, forward strand.
AAAAGTTGCTTCATACAGTCCAGGATGTTTACGTACGAATGCTACATACGCTTCTCCTAAAGCATGGACTGCTTCATCCATCCGTTTACCCTCAGCAGCTTCTTCCAGTCTGTTATGCAGCTGTTTGATTCCGTAAATGCCAAGATTTTTCCGTACATCTTGTAAGCCTTTCACATGATTGTATAGCGAGGGTGAACGTATCCCTAATGTTTGTGCTAATGAAGCTAACGTTACTTCTTGTATTCCATTTGCATCTGCAATTTCTGCTGCTGTTTCTACAATTTTCTGTAATGTAAGTCCGATTCTCGGTGACATAAATTAACCCTCTTTCCTACTTTCTATATTCCGCTTAGCTTCCTTAATAGCAAGTTGTATGACAGTGTCTGGATTTTTTATCATTTTCCCATGTCCTGCCGCGAGCAAGGAAGGCCCATATTCGCTTAACTTCTCTGCACTTTGTAATGATATTTCATTGCTCCACGTTGCCATCGCAGGAAACGGAAACCAAAATTTCATTTGTCCCGAAACAGCCATACCTCCTCTTGTTTGGAATGCATCCCCGACAATAAGAGCTTTATTCCGTACATCAAGAAACGACATAGATCCTGGCGTATGTCCCGGTGTCATAATCGCAAGAAGCGATCCAACTCGGTCGCCATCTTCCAATAACACATCAGGTACCGTTTTTACTTTTTTAGGTACACCGCCTTTTATCGGTATATTCGGTTCATCCTTTTGTAACGTCGTATCTCCTTCTAACAGCTTTGCGTCCCGCTTAGAAATATAGACTGGAACATTAGGAAGCAATTCCTTTAATGCGTCTAATGCACCGATGTGATCATCATGCGCATGTGTTAATACAATGTTAGTAATGGGTTTTCCTATTTTCTCAGCTGCCTGTAAAATACCTTTTGCGCTATATGGCAAAGCCGCATCAATTAAAGTTAAACCATCTTCTTCCTCTACAAAGTAACAATTCACAGGAAACACTCTTGGCAAAAATGACAATTGATATACCGTTTTTTCATGTATCACTCTCATATTCCCATCTCCCTTTTCACGAAAACTAACACTATTAGTTTTATTATACTAATGGTGTTAGTTTTGTGTCACTAAAAATTTCATTTTTGCAAAAAAAAAAGAAAAGTAGCCGTTCATACGACTACTTTTCTTTACAGCTATTAAACTGTGTAACGCTCATCTTCTAAAATTTTCGCAGCAATTTCACGTTTCTTCGGAATTACGTTAAGTGGTGTGTGGCGAGTTAATTTACGTAATGATGATAACATCATGCGCAGCATGTCGCCGTTTTCAACTGCGATAAGTGTTTCTTTCGCATCTGCTTCGATTTCGTTGAATGCTTCTTGGCAGAATACTTCAGTGTATAACACTTTTTGTTTATTCTTTTCAAGACCAGTTGTTTTAATCGCTTTTTCTGTACGAAGAACAGCTGACTCCATTGCGTATAGGTTGCTTACGATGTCAGCGATATTCACAAGAATTTCTTGCTCTTTATCTAATGCTTTACCGTATTTTTGAGCAGCTAATCCAGCTACCATTAAGCCGATTTTCTTCGCGTTAGTTACTAAATATTTTTGAAGTGCTAATGGCTCATCGCCTACTTCTTCTGGCATCATCATCATTAACTCTTCTTGTAATTTTTGTGCTTTTTGAAGAAGTGGTAATTCACCTTTCATCGCTTTACGTAAGAACGTACCTGGTACGATTAGGCGGTTAATTTCGTTCGTTCCTTCGAAAATACGGTTAATACGAGAATCGCGGTACATTCTTTCAATCTCGTACTCTGCCATAAATCCGTAACCACCGTGAATTTGAACACCTTCATCTACTGTATAATCTAGTACTTCAGAACCGAATACTTTATTTAAAGAGCACTCGATTGCATATTCAGCGATAGAAGCTGCTACTGCTTTACCATCCTTTACTTCTTCTTCAGATAATGTGCTCATGCGGCTTTCGAATAAGCCTACTGTACGGTATACAGAGCTTTCAGCTGCATATGTTTTTGCTGCCATATTCGCAAGTTTCTCTTGAATTAATGGGAAACGAGCGATTGGTTGTTTGAACTGTTGACGTTGGTTTGCATATTGTGCTGAAATTTCTACTGCACGTTTCGCAGATCCAACTGTACCAACACCTAATTTATAACGGCCGATATTTAAAATGTTGAACGCGATAATATGACCTTTACCGATTTCACCAAGTAAGTTTTCTTTCGGTACTAATGCATCTTCTAAAATTAACGTACGAGTTGAAGAACATTTAATACCCATTTTCTTTTCTTCTGGGCTTGTAGATACGCCAGCATATTCTTTCTCTACAATAAATGCTGAGAAGTGCTCGCCATCAATTTTTGCGTACACGATAAACACGTCAGCAAATGCAGAGTTTGTAATCCATTGTTTTTCACCATTTAATACATAATGTGTACCTTCTGCATTTAAACGTGCAGTTGTTTTTGCACCTAATGCATCAGATCCTGAACCTGGCTCAGTTAATGCGTACGCAGCTAATTTTTCACCAGTTGCAAGTAATGGTAAATACTTTTTCTTTTGCTCTTCGTTACCGAATAATACGATTGGTAACGATCCAATACCTACGTGAGCACCGTGAGTAATTGCAAAACCACCAGCGCGCGAGAATTTCTCTGCGATTAACGCTGAGCTTACTTTATCAAGACCAATTCCGCCGTACTCTTCTGGTACGTCAGCGCCTAATAAACCAAGCTCCCCAGCTTCTTTTAAAAGACGAACAGAACGATCAAACTCGTGTTGCTCTAAATATTCAAGCTCTGGAAGAACTTCATTTACGATAAAGTCCTCTGTCGTTTTCGCAATCATTTTATGCTCAGATGAAAAATCCTCTGGCGTAAACACTTGATCAATCGTAATCTCATCAACTAAAAAGCTACCGCCTTTAACCGCATTTCCTACTGTTTTTTCCATGAAAATTTCCTCCTTCATATTTTCATAAGCCGCTTCTCTCCTTTTTAAAAGAAGCTGGCTCGCAATTTTATTTTTTATAAACCTTTGTTGCTTCCATTCTTTGCTTTAGTGCCTCTTCGTCAGGGCTTCCAACGCCCTCCTGTTCTGAGCAAGCCACTTCCACTTTTTTTATAATCCGGTTCCAGCGGCTAGAATGCTCGGTGGCTTCGCTTCTTCCTACGAGGCAAAGAGCGCCTCTATGTCTGAAGCTCCATCCCCCTCACATTCTGAGCGAGCCGCTTCCACTTTTTTTATAGTAATTCAAACACTCCTGCTGCTCCCATTCCGCCGCCGATACACATTGTTACGATACCGAATTGTTCGTTGCGGCGTTTCATTTCGTGAATAAGAGATAGTGTTAGTTTTGCTCCTGTACAGCCAAGTGGATGTCCAAGTGCGATTGCACCGCCGTTTACGTTTACTTTTTCTTCATCTAAACCAAGCTCACGAATAACTTGGATCGATTGAGAAGCGAACGCTTCATTTAGTTCGAATAGGCCGATATCAGATAGCTCTAAGCCAGCTAATTTTAACGCTTTCGGAATTGCTGCAATTGGGCCGATTCCCATTACTTCTGGTGGTACGCCTGCTACTGCAAATGAACGGAATTTCGCAAGTGGTTTCATGCCATCGCTCACTGCTTTTTCACGATCCATTAATAGTACAGATGCTGCACCGTCACTCATTTGTGAAGAGTTACCAGCTGTTACAGAACCGCGAACGTTAAATGCTGGACGTAATTTACCTAAAATGTCTAGCGACGTTTCTGCTCTTACACCTTCGTCTTGTGCGAAAATGATTGTTTCTTCTTGCAGTTTATTGTTTGATCCAACAGTACGTAACGTTACATCTACAGATACTGTTTCATCAGCAAAATTCCCTGCAGCTAATGCTTTCGCAGCACGTTGATGACTTCTTACTGCAAATGCATCTTGCTCTTCACGAGAAATTCCATATTTCACAGCAACTTGCTCTGCTGTATGTCCCATACCCATATAATATTCTGGAGCCGCTTCTACAAGGCGACTATTCGGACGAACAACGTGTCCCATCATCGGAACTAAACTCATTGATTCTGCTCCGCCTGATAATACAGCTTCCGAATGACCAAGCATAATACGCTCTGCTCCGTAAGCGATACTTTGTAACCCTGAAGAACAGTAACGGTTAATCGTAATAGCTGGAACATCGTAAGAAAGTCCTGCTAATCCGCCGATATTACGAGCCATATTTAAACCTTGCTCTGCTTCTGGCATCGCACAACCGAAAATTAAATCATCAATTGGTCCTTCATAATTCGCACGCTTTAACGTTTCCTTTACTACTAACGCCCCTAGATCGTCAGGACGAACTGTTTTTAATGAACCCCTCTTTGCTTTTCCAATTGGTGTTCTTGCTCCCGCAACAATGACAGCTTCTCTCATGAACGATATCTCCCCTCGTTATTAGTTACGTAATGGCTTTCCTTTTACAAGCATGTGCTGCATTCTTGCTTGTGATTTCATCTCACTTACTAAGCTAATAAATGCTTCACGTTCTACATCTAATAAATACTGCTCATCAACTTCTGTTCCGTACGGCACTTTTCCGCCTGCGATGACATATGCAAGTTTCTTCGCAATGTGAAGATCATGTTCAGAAATGTAACCTGATAAATGCATTGCTTCTGCACCAAGTACAAGAGTTGCATATCCTGTTTCACCAACAACTGGTATCTTTTTACGGATTGGTGCTTTATAGCCAGCTTCATATAAAGCAAGTGCTTTTTGTTTCGCATCATATAGTAAGTGATCACCATTCACACTAATACCGTCTTTATCGCCTAAGAAGTTGTTCGATACAGCTTCTTGTGCTGATGTAGAAACTTTCGCCATCGCTACAGATTCGAATACTTTATTCGCAACTTTTTGCAGATCAAACTCTACACCGTTTGGCATTTTATTTAAGTGTTTAATGTATAGCTCTTTATTACCGCCTCCGCCAGGGATTAAGCCAACACCAACTTCTACTAAGCCCATATACGTTTCGCTAGAAGCTTGAATGCTAGCTGCTGGTAAGCAAACTTCTGTACCTCCGCCGAGCGTCATACCATATGGTGCTGCTACAACTGGCTTAGAAGAGTATTTAATTTTCGTCATTGCATCTTGGAAGTTTTTCACAACCAACTCAATTTCAAAGTAGTTGTCATCTTGTGCTTCCATTAAGATCATTGCTAAGTTTGCACCAACGCAGAAGTTCTTCGATTGGTTACCGATAACAAGACCTTTATAATTCTTCTCTACTTCATCAACAGCGTAGTTAATCATTTGCGTAATATCCATACCGATTGCATTGCTCTTCGAATGGAATTCTAAGCAAAGGATGCCATCACCTAAATCAACTAAGCTCGCTCCGCTATTTTTCTTTAATACGCCATTTTTCGCTTTTAATTGCTTAAGAGAAATTGCCTTTTTATTACGTTCGATTAACTTATATTCGCCATTATCGTAATAGTAGCTATCTCCGTTATCATGTTTATAGAAAGTAGTGAAACCTTTCTCTACCATTTCTTTCACCCAAGTCGGAACAACTGCGCCGTTTTCTTCCATCTTTTGAACGGACTTTTCAACGCCAATTGCATCCCAAACTTCAAATGGTCCTTGCTCCCAGCCGAAGCCCCACTTCATCGCTTGGTCAATTGCAACGATATTGTCAGCAATTTCTTTATGAAGTTTTGCAGAGTATAAAAGAGTTGGTGTGATGATGTTCCATAACAACTCTCCTGCACGGTCTTTCGCGTATACAAGCGCTTTCAATTTATTCGATAAACCTTTTTCTTGTTTACTTAACTCGATAGATGCAGCTTTTAATTTTTTGCGAGCTTCGTACTCCATCGTTTCAGGATTTAGTTCTAAAATTTCTTTTCCTTGTTTTAAGAAGAAGCCTTGACCTGTTTTACTTCCAAGCCATTTTTTATCAAGCATGTCATGCATGAAAGCTGGTACTTTAAATACATCACGTTCTTCTTCTTGTACGTTTTCATATACGTTATTTGCAACGTGTACAAATGTATCTAAACCGACAACATCTAATGTACGGAATGTTGCGCTCTTCGGGCGGCCAATAAGTGGGCCTGTTACAGAATCAACTTCCCCAATGCTATAGCCGCGTTTCATCATCTCTTGAAGAGTTACTAATAAACCGTACGTACCGATGCGGTTTCCAATAAAGTTTGGTGTGTCTTTTGCGATAACAACGCCTTTTCCAAGAACGTCTTCGCCAAATAGTTTCATGAAGCTTAATACTTGTGGATCTGTTTCTTTCGTCGGTATTACCTCTAGAAGTTTTAAATATCGTGGTGGGTTAAAAAAGTGTGTGCCTAAGAAGTGTTTCTGGAAGTCGTCTGAACGACCTTCTGCCATTTTTTCTACTGAAATGCCTGACGTATTCGAGCTTATGATAGAACCCGGTTTACGAACAGCATCTACTTTTTCAAATAGTTTCTTTTTAATATCTAAGTTTTCAACAACTACTTCAATAATCCAATCTACATCAGCTAGACGCTCAAGATCATCTTCTAAGTTACCTGCTTCAATCAGTGCTAGATTTCCTTTCACTGTCAGAGGAGCTGGTTTTTGCTTTAATAGTTTTTGCAGTGCCGTATTACTAAAACGATTTCTCACACTTTTATGTTCTAATGTAAGTCCCTTCGCTTCCTCTTCTTTTGTTAGCGCAGGTGGTACAATATCAAGCAATAATGTCGGAATACCAATATTAGCTAAGTGTGCCGCAATCCCTGAACCCATTACGCCTGAACCTAGAACAGCAGCCTTTTTAATTTGGAACATCCAATTCTCCCCCTATTCTTGAATGAATGCTCATTCAATTTTTCGACATAAGTCGCAATCAATGAGTGAGCCTCTACTAATAAATATATGATACAGTTTGAATTTTCGCAATATATTTATTGATAAAATTTTCTGAAATAAATATTTTTCTTTTATTTGCCCATGCTATATGTATGTATTTTCTTCACTCAAATACACTTTTCCTTTTTATAATCTGACGAAACTGGAGGAATATATATGGCAAAACTTAAGAAGAACCCTTCAAAAGCTGGAATTAGCGCCGCAAGTGTAACTGGAAATGCAGGTCCGCATAATCACGGTGTAGAAAAGGGCCGTCAAGGTAATAACCAACAATATAAGAAGCATAATATGGGCGAAAAATAACGGTATATTTTTGGGCAGAAAACGTGGCATAATGGGTAATGGCTGCTTTTTCTGCCCAATTTATTTGTACATATGGAAAACAAAAGAGGGAACGATGATGAAACGAACAATAGTTATGATTGTAATGATTGCTACACTATTTACAGGGATGATTTTCTTCTCTTACGCACAAAGACAACAAGCTGTAAGAGCCGATCAACCTAGCATTACTGGGCAATACGCCATTACAATTGATGCAGACACAGGTGAAGTCTTGTATGGAAAACGAGAAGACGAACGCTCTTATCCGGCTAGTATAGCCAAAATGATGACCACCCTTCTTTTACTAGAGAATGTAAAAGAAGATGAAGAAATTACGATTACAGAGAACGCAATTAAAACGGAAAGTCAAAGTAAGAAGATTAAACTACGTGCTGGGGAAAAGTTAAAGCGTGATGAGGCATTAAAACTGATGCTTATCATTAGCGCAGACCCAATAGCTGAATCCATCGCAGAACATATTGCAGGGTCAAAAAATGAATTTGTAAAAATGATGAATGCTAGAGCGAAGGAACTTGGTACAAAGCATGCGACTTTTAAAAACGCAAGTGGTGCTGATGCACTCGGAAACAAAGTATCACCATATGACATTGCTATGATTACGAAAGAAGCATTAAAGTACCCAGTTGTTTTAGAATATATGAATTCAACGCGTACAACTCTACATACTTCAGAACGCTCTCCAAACATCGCAAACTATGGACGAGAAGAACTATATGACGATCCATATGCAATTGGAAGTAAAAGCGGTCTATCAGCACTCGGAAAATATACGGTCGTAACAGTGGATGAAAAAGACGGTAAACGCGTCATTAATGTTGTATTATCTTCTACTCGCACGCAACTATATCCTGATACGAAGAAAATGGCACATTACGCATTTCAGCAATTAAAATAACCAAGGAGTATTTTCTCCTTGGTTATTTTTTAACCATACCTTTTAATACGAACGCCACGTTTGCTGGACGCTCTGCTAGACGACGCATGAAGTAGCCATACCAGTCGTTTCCATAAGGCACATAAACACGCATTTTGTAACCTTCTTTTACTAGCTCAAGTTGACGCTCATTACGAATACCATATAACATCTGGAATTCAAATTGGTCTCTTGGGATGTTGTGTTCTTCGGCAAGTTTTTTCGTATATTCAATAATCGCTTCGTCATGTGAAGCAATTGCAGTATAATTTCCATTTAATAAGTGCATTTTAATAATTTTTTTATAGTTATCATCTACATCTTTTTTATCAGGGAACGCTACCTCTTCAGGTTCTTTATAAGCTCCTTTTACAAGACGTAAATTAGGGCTATAAGCATTTAATTCTTCCATATCTTTTTCTGTACGATATAGGTAAGCTTGAATAACTGTACCAATATTATCATACTCAGATTTTAACTGTTTAAAGATATCAATTGTCTTTCCGCAGCGTGTATAGTCTTCCATATCAATAGTAACAAACACACCATTTTCTTTTGCAGCTTCTAAAATACGGCGCATATTGTTCATTACGATTTCATCAGAGATATCTAATCCCATAGAAGTCATTTTTAAAGAAAGCTGCGAATCAAGACCTTCTCTTCCGATTGCACGGATCGCTTCAATCGATTGGTTAGCCATTTCATTTGCTTCCGCTTCATTATCAACGAATTCCCCTAAATAATCGATCGTTACACAAAGTCCTTGCTTGTTCAATGCCTGAATAGCTGCTGTCGCTAATTCAATTGTCTCCCCTGCGACAAAGCGACCTGCACCAAAGCGCAAACCATACTTTTTAGCCAGTTTTGTTAGCGCTTTATTTTTTGACAAGAAAAGAAACGAATTTCGCATTAATTGTTCCATCTAATTCACCCCTATGACTGTGATTTATCTGTTTTTTACCCCTCTTCGAAATTATATCACTGTTTAAAATTATTGGATACAAATAATTATTTAGATAATTTATAAAATACTATAAAAACATTTAAAACCCTATATTTTCGCTTATAAATATGTAGGAAATATTTTTCGACATTTAGAAAAAACGAATTTACTAGGCACAAAATAAGCATGTCGAAAATATTCGACATGCTTATAAAACCCTTTATATTCCATGTAAATTATATGAGGATATTAATACAAAAAACTTAAGATTATATTTACCTCAAGTTTTTTTATTGCTCATTTCTCTTTTCTTCATTCAGCTTTTTAATATCTGTAATTAACTGTACCATCTCTTCTTTCGCATCAGGATACGTCTCGTTCCAATGCTTCACTAAAGCCGGCATCGTCTTTGCTATGTAAGAATACAGTGCCCACTTCTGCACCTGTTCTTTTCTCTCTTCATTGCTTTCTCCAAGTAATAGTTCCGTGTATTTCTCTAACAACCCGTCAAATTGTTCGTTAAACTTTTCACTCATCTTATCTACCTCCTATATGAAAAAAGCAGCGAAAATCGCTGCTTTTCTTTATAATTTTGATCGAACAGAGTTTAATTTCTTCTCCATTGTGCTTACTTTATCACGACGATCATCGATACGAATTGTTGTCGCAACGCGCTGCGCACCTTTCGTATATGGAACTTCATGCATTTGTTGAATGACTTCTAGAATGACAGGAAGATCTCCTTCAATAATTGTATTCATCGGTGTTAATTGATATTTCACGCGATTTGCATTTTTCTCTAACACCTTTTGTACTTCTGCTACATATTCACTAACACTTGGATTACCAGTTCCTACTGGAATAATCGATACGTCAACAATTGCCATAGTAGTCTTCCTCCTATAATCGCTTCTTATATATCCATTGTCTATTTTACCGAAATACTCATCATTTTACTAATTTGTTATTCCTCTATTTTAAACTGCTCAACTAATCTTTCTAAGTCTCTCATATGCTCCGTCAAACTTTCCATCGTATGAGCTACCTTTTCTAGATGATTCACTTGTGATTCAGTTGCAGCATTTACTTCTTCAGAAACAGCTGCGCTTTCTTGACTCGTACCGGCAATTGTATGCATTACCGCTGTAATTTCTCCTTGCTCGTGACCGATGTTATGTACCTCTGCTACAATTTGTTCCACTGACGTACTAATCGTATTTACAACTGACATAATGGTACGGAATTCCGTTTCTGCCTCGGTCGTAACTTTATTTTGTATATCCGCAATATCTTTCAATTTACTTACAACTTCTACAACTCGCCTTACCTCTACTTGTACATCACCAATCATCTTCGCAATTTCTACTGTTGCTGCTTTTGATTGCTCCGCTAATTTTCGAACTTCTTCAGCAACAACAGCAAAACCTTTACCTTGTTCACCTGCACGCGCCGCCTCAATCGAAGCATTTAAAGCAAGTAAATTCGTTTGATCCGAAATACCTTTTATAAGCTCTACCACATTTTGAATCGATCCAACTCTTTGCTCTAACTTTCCGGAGGCTTCCTCTGTATGAACAACAATCGAAGATGATTGGCCCCTTGTACGAACTAAATTACGCATCGTATGTAATCCTTGCTTAGATGCCTCTTCAGCTTTGCCAGCCACTCCTTTTATTTCACCAACGGATTGATTCATTTGTTCCACTGACTGCGCCATATTCTCGAGTTGCTCTGAAACTTCATCTACACTATTAGCAAGAGTAGACGCTCCTCCGCTCACATCATCCATTGCACCTGATACTTCTCTACTAGCAGCTACAGTTTCATTCGTTAAATAATGTAGATTATTCGTTGATTGCTGCACTGTTGATACACTATTTTTAATTTTGCTTACCATTTCATTCATTTGCTCAACCATATGATTAAAGTGATTCGTCAGCTCTCCAACTTCATCCTTACTTGTCACTTTCATTTGCAACGTTAAATCACCTTCTGCTACTTTTTGAACGTGATTCGTTAATAGTTGCAGCGGTCTTGCTAACCTTCTTGAGAACAAGTATGAAGCTGCGATTCCAACTAATAAGCTAATACATGCCATTATAAGGACTGTATTTCTCGTACTATTTAATAGCCCATCAATCGTTTCTTTCGGATAAAAAATCCCTATTTTCCATTTCATCAAATCAAATGACTGGCTATAAACAACTACATCTTCACCTTTTAATGTAGTGACAGCATATTTTGTTACCTCTTTATTTAAACTCTTCACAAGTGGCTCTTTCGAAACATCTTTCCCGATTTTCTCTGGGTAAACAAGAGCCATACTTTTATCATTTATAATAAACATTTCTCCGCCATTATTGTATTGAATATTATGAAGTAACTTCTGAATTGTTCCAAGTGATACATCCATCGCAACAACACCTAATACAGATCCATCTTGAGCTGTAATTGCTTTAGAAACTCCCACGCTTAACTTACCTGTTGCAATTTCATACATAGGTTGTCCCCAGTGAACCTTTTTCACATCAGCTTCTGAATCTTTATACCATGGTCTTGTCGTTGGATCATAACCTTCTGGCACTTGTCCACCTTCAGCAAGATTGGCACTTAATGTTTTTTTATCTTTCGTACCGATATATAAGTCTAAAATACCAGGATGATTCTTTTTGTACTCTGAAAACTCTTTCGTCAAAAATGCTTCTTCTTCTGGAGTAACTCCGTCTTGAAGCATATTACGAATCATCTCACTGTTCGCATAATACCCCATATCTTCATCCGTTCTTTGAACAAATGTCGTAAGTTGCTCTGTCACAAGATCCATCGTATTTTCAGAATACTGGTCTAAGGAGCGCACTTCCTTTTCTTTCTGTAATTGATACATAGCTGTACCTAATATTACGAACATCATTGAAATAAGTACCGAAAATACTACCGCAATTTTTAAACGTAAACTTCTCAACATCTTCCCCCTAGCAACCCCTTCTCGTTGTATTGTAATTACATTAATCACTATATTAAGTATAATAGATAAAATTAAAAAATTGAAATTAATTCTCATCTCAATTTGAGTAGAAAACCTACTACCACTTGTGCAAAAACAAATAGTTCATTATCCTTAAGCTATATCATCTCATTCGTTCGGAGGGAACTATGTTACAAAAATTCGGTTTCTCACAATATGAAAGCCAAGCTTATGAAGTTGTCGTATCAAGCAACGAACCACTAGATGCTACAACGATTGTGAAGCATTCTGGTGTTCCAAAAGCAAAAATATATGAAGTGCTAGCACGCCTGATCGATAAGGGAATGGTAATGGATTCTGTTTCAGAGAAGAAAAAGCTGTATACAGCATTACCACTCAAGCTAGCAATTGAAAAATTAACGACAGAATTTCAATCAAATATTAAAGACTTGGAAACGAATATATCAAAAAAATCATTTACAGATGACCGTGTGTGGAGCTTAAAAATGCAATCTTCTATTCGAGTTCAAAGTAAAGAACTCATCGAAAGTGCAAAAGAATCGATTCGCATTTCAGCTTGGAATGATACTCTTTTAGAATATCTGCCTTCATTAGAAGAAAAGGCGAAACAAGGCGTCAAACTCGAATCGCTTATAGTTGGAAAAGTAGAAACAGAGTTAGACAACATGCATTTTCTAATCCCAACAGAAGAACCTAACGCATTAGAACGCTACTTGTTGCTCATCGTTGACGATCGTGAAATTTTATTTGCTGGTGTAGAGCAAGAGTCATGGCAAGCAATGAAAACAATGTCACAACCTTTTGTAAAGTTCTTTACAGAATTTTTCTATCACGACGTTGCACTTGCAAAAATTACAGAGAAGCATCTGGATCTCTTCATGCAAGATGAGGAAATTAAGAGTTTGTTGAGGAAATTGAGGTATTAATTAAATGATAAAAAAGGAGTCTAGTTTTTCACCTAGACTCCTTTTTATTTTCCTCTTTTATCTCCATCAACAACTCAATAATTTTCTCATTTTGCTCCACTTGTTTCTCTGAATTTTGATAGATGACACGAATCCACCCTAATACAAAAACAACTACAACTATCGGCAATAGTGCAAGTATTATACCGAATATCGAGAAATTGAACATCATTTTCCCCTCACCTCGCTACATACAAATTCTCCACCTTTCTACTAAAACCTGCAAAATTTTACAAACAAAAAAAGAACCTATCAAACGATAGATTCTTCTTTTGCAAACTGAGTAGAACGTCCTCTCGTAATAGAGAAAATCGCACAAAGCAGCGCTAATATAATAAAGCCACCGCCTACCCAAGCGTTATATATAACAGATGATTTTTCAATAACCACTCCGCCTACTGTTGAACCGAGCGCGATCCCTAAGTGAAGGGCAGAATTATTTAAACTTTGCTGAATACCAGCTGACTCTGGTGCAATTTCAATTAAATAGTTTTGTTGTGCTGGTGAAATAGCCCAGCTCAGCATACTCCAAAGTCCCATCATAATAATGAACAGCGGGAATGAGAATGTCATCATCGGCAATATGAAGATTGCACACGCAAATACGATAATAATGGAGATAATACTTTTCTTCGATCCCCATTTATCAGCAAGCAAGCCCCCAAGGCCACCCCCAAGTACCGCTGCGATTCCAAAAATGAAGTAAAATACACTAATCCAATTCGCTTCCACATGCATCACATCTTTTAAAAATGGTGTTAAATAAGCATATAGTGTTAAATGACCCGTTAAAAATAAAAATGATGTTAACTGTGCACTTACGATTTTCTTATCTTTTAACGTAGCAATTTGTTCTCTTATTGATAATACCGATGTCGGTGGTACTTTCGTTAAGAATAATGAAATACAAGCGATTGCTATAACTGTTAATACCGAAATTAAGACAAATGGTGCACGCCATCCGTATGCATTTCCGAGTACAAGGCCAAGTGGTACTCCAAGTACGAGTGATCCACTAATCCCCATAAAAATGATTCCAATTGCACGCGCGCGAAAATGCGGTTCTACAACACTAGAAGCAAGTGTTACTGACAGTGCAATAATAAGCGAACCACTCGCTGCACAAACAACCCTTGAGAACATTAACATCTCGTAATTCACACTAAATGCTGAAATAATATTTCCGATTAAGAAAATTGATAATGCCCCAATGTATAAGCTTTTTCTTTCAAACTTCCCTGTTAACGCTAATAAAACCGGACCTGATAAAGCAAATACTACTGAAAATATTGTTATAAGCTGACCAGCTGCACTAATAGATACGCCTAAATCATTGGCAACTAAATCGAGCGTTCCTCCTATAATTAGCTCAACCGTTCCGACTACGAAAGCCGCAATAGCTAAAATATACACACGAAAATTCAAGTCTTTCCCCACGCTTTCTTTTTTGGTTACTACGATTATAGTAACCAAAAAAGAAATTGAAAACAAGTACAATTTTTTTACAATAAAAAAACAGGCGTATGATACGCCTGTTTTCTAATTATTAAACACGAGTTTTATTCTTCTTATTTAAATACCAATACACCGGAAGTCCAGTAAAGACCATTCCAATTGATAAGAAACAACTTACCGGATCATTAATAATCGCACTTCCAAGTACAAACAATGATCCTAAAATTGCAACGATTGGTACAATCGGGAATAACGGTACACTGTATGCACGCTCTTTATTCTTATTACGTTTTCTTAAAATGAAGACACCAATAAACGTCATTACATAGAAAATATAAATAATGAATACGGAAATCTCAGATAGCTTATTCGGATCACTAATAATCATTAAAATAATTCCTAAAATGATTTCAACAGTAATCGCATTTGCTGGCGTTTTAAATCTTGGGCTTTCCTTTGCAATAAACTTAGCAAATGGAAGTTGTCCACGTTCTGCCATCGACATCGGGATACGTGGGAACGTTAAAATCTTTCCATTTAAACAACCAAAAATAGAAACGATAATACCGATACTAATAATTTTCCCGCCATATTCTCCAAGTAACATGCCCGCAGCTGTTGCTGTTGCATTTTCTCCAAGTTCTACAATTTGCGTTGCTGGTAATACATTTAATAACGCTAAGTTAATTAGTACGTAAGCAGCTGTTACAATTAAAATCCCAACTGTCATGGCTTTCGGTAATAACTTTGTTGGATTCTTCATTTCTCCACCAATCGAAGCAAGTAGAATCCAGCCATCATACGCAAATAACGTTGCTAAAATTGCCATCCCGATACTTTGATTTTCCGATATCGGCACAACTACGTTAAAGATATCGCTATTTCCTTTCCAAAAACCTAACACAACAATTAAAACGATCGGAATCATCTTCCCAATTGTCGTAACCGTTTGGACGATACCTCCATATTTTGTTCCCATACTATTTACAACGCCAAGGAACACCACTGTTCCAATTGCGATTGGTAAATTCCATACTTTATCTAAATAGAAAAAATTAATCATTAAAGAACTAAAGTACAACCCTAATGTTCCAATAATAGCTGGTCCATAAACAATCGTTTGCATCCAGCCTGATAAATATCCCCAAAAACTTCCGTAAATCTCCTCTAAATACGTATACAACCCACCATTTTTCGGGATTTGCGCTCCAATTTCAGCTACTGTTAAACCACTTGCTAGCGTCAACAGACCACCAATTACCCAAGCAAGAATCGCCATATTAGAACTTCCCGAGTAATCTAATACGCTCCCTGGTTTCATAAACACACCAGATCCAATAATCGTTCCTACTACGATAGAAAGTGCTACCGTTAAACCAATTTTGTTCTTCTCATCATGATGCATGCTGAGTATCCTCCTTCCAATTCTAGTGTGATGCAAAAATGAAATAAAAAAACACTCCTCCCTAAAAAAGGGACGAGTGTTGTATTCGTGGTTCCACCCTTGTTTCAATTCGCAAAGTGACACACTTCACCAATTTCTCAAGTCTAAATAACGGTTTTTGCCGGCAAGCAATTACTAAGTATCCGTTCACTGCTGCAGTTCAGAGGTGGTAATCCATTTTTCCGTATTAGGAAGCTCACAGCCAAAGGCCTCCCTCTCTGAGAATCGTAAAAAATTGATCATGTCCTCATCATCACTTCTTGATGTCGAATTTTGTAGTTATTGTTCATTATATTGAATTGTTAGAAAAAATCAATATATTTTTTATATAACATAAGAAATATTGCTCTTCTTATATTATAACAGAAGTTACGACACTTCTCTAATTCCCTAGTATCTTTGGAACAGTGTAGCGGTAAAAAATTATATCAGCGATTTTTCAAATATATCGACCGTAATTCAAACTATATCAGCGATTTTCGAAATATATCGATTTACCAACCAAAAACGACAATAAGTAAGAGGAGACTTTCTAAAAGAAAGTCTCCTCACATACATACCTTTCGGTTGCCCACACGAAAGATACGAGTTCACTCAATTATTTCTCATCTTTTTTCATAAAAAACTTGCCCCGCATTAACGGGCAGTAAAACTTCCACCTTAAACTCCAGCGAATACAGGGATGAAGTTGGAAGATTAACTGTCCGTAAAAGCCCGATTGGTGAGGGCTAATAATCAGTGGAAATGCACCACTGATTAAAGTTTCACTTTATGATGCGGAAGATCCACATTCAATTCCTCTAATTGTTTCTTTTCATTTTCTAAAATCGCTTTTGCCTTTATTTTTGTTGCCTCATCTAATCCCGTAAAGATGTCTTCACGTTTCTCTTTCTCTGGAAGTTTCACACCTAGCTTTGTTAATTCTTCTTTTGCTTGTTCATGTGTTAATTTCCCAGACTTTTCTTGTTCAAAAATTGACTTCACTTTTTCTTTTGTTGCTTCATCTAAGTCAGCAAGCATATCTTTACGCTTACCCTCCGGCATTTTCACGCCTAACTTTGTTAATTCCTCTTGTGCTTGTTCACGTGTTAGTTTGCCGGATTTCTCTTGCTCTAAAATTGATTTCGCTTTTTCTTTTGTTGCTTCGTCTAAGTTAGCAAACATATCTCCATGTTTACCCTTTTCCGGGAACTTCACGCCTAGTTTCGTTAATTCTTCTTGCGCTTGCTCACGTGTTAATTTCCCAGACTTCTCCTGCTCTAAAATTGACTTCGCTTTTTCTTTTGTTGCTTCGTCTAAGTTAGCAAACATATCTCCATGTTTACCCTTTTCCGGGAACTTCACGCCTAGTTTCGTTAATTCTTCTTGTGCTTGTTCACGTGTTAGTTTGCCGGATTTCTCTTGCTCTAAAATTGATTTCGCTTTTTCTTTTGTTGCTTCGTCTAAGTTAGCAAACATATCTTTACGTTTTTCTTTCTCTGGAAGCTTTACACCTAGTTCCTCTAACTGTTTCTTTGTATCGGCCATAATCGTTTTTACTTTTTGTTTTGTAGCGTCATCTAAATCTTTTTTCGCCGTTTTTGTAGACTGGTCAGCTGCTGGAGTATTCGTTGCCGCGAATGCCGGAATGCCGACTCCTCCAATGATTCCGAGTGATAAAGCACCTGCAATCGCTAAATACCCAACTGTTTTCTTCTTCATAGGAAATTTCCTCCTTCATAGTTCTAAAGCATGTACACTTTCGTATACAATGCCTATAGTAATGTTGGTTTCTTAAAATTTCCTTAACGCTTCAAATAAAAAACACCGCTCATGATGAGCGGTGTTTCGCTATGCTTTTTGTAATTGTAATTCTTCACGTTCCATTATTCTTCTTAATACAATTGTTTGTGTCATTGTAAATAAATTACCCGTTATCCAGTACAACACAAGTCCTGATGGCGCTGCAAATCCCATAAATAGAATCATTGCCGGCATCATAATTTGCTGCATTTTCAGCATCTGTACTTGTTCTCCAGGTGTAATATTAGATTGGAAAACTTTCATCTGAATAAATGTCGTTAACGCTGCGATAATCGGTAATATATGATAAGGATCTGCATGTCCTAAGTTCACCCATAAAAATGAAGATGTGCGAATCTCTTCTGTTCGGCTAATCGCATAATACAAAGCAGAGAAAATCGGCATTTGTATTAATAGTGGCCAGCAACCAGCAAGTGGATTCCAACCGCCTGATTTCATTAGTTCTGACATTTCCTTTTGATACTGCTTTTGTTTTTCAAGATCTTTACCCACATCACCGTATTTTTGTTTCAGCTTCTGCAGTTCAGGTTGCATTTTTTTCATTTTTGCTTGGCTACGATATTGCGAAACAGCTAACGGAATCATGGCTGAACGAATAACAAGCGTCATAATAATGATAGCAATCCCGAAGCTAGCTCCCGGTATATGATGAGCAACAAATTGAATCATAAACGAGATTGGATACACGAAATAATGATCCCAAATTCCCGTACTATGTGCATCAATTGGGGCTGCATTACTGCAACCAGATAAAACAAAAACAAGTAATAATGATAAACTAACGAGCACAGCTCGGTATGATTTTAACATGTTCATTCCTCCAATGTTTCGTAATTATTTAGCGAAACATTGGTGTATACGGACCGACCTCGTCATTCTCTTCACTTGATTCTTGTCTGCGTACAGAGCGAATCATTCCATATTTATAAAAAATTGAAAATAGCGATACATTCCCCGCACTATCTTCGCATGTATTAACTAGTTTAAAAGCTCTTTGTCTACCACTTGATGCTTGCTGACGCACAAAGCGGGAAACATTAGCAAGGAAGAAAACTTCTAATAAACAAAGCGCTGTCGTTACAAACGATATATATAGAATTGCATCCTGCAATAAAAATTCCATCGCTTCACATCCTTAATAAGGTCATTTTAGCACATTAGGCAGACATTCTCTATTTCCTTTTATCGTCAAAAAAGTATTTTGCATATTTTCTCAAGAAAACTATGCTAGAAAACCAATGTATTCGCTTTCTTTAGTATATTCACACGTATCCTTGTATAGGTTTAATTTGTTAGAAATTTATAAAATTTTCGCATTATAATAAAACTATTGCCAGTTTTTGAAAAAACCTTTATTCTCTTCTTGTAATCAAAAATGAATATGGAGATGAAACATACTATGGGTCAACTAGGAGACGCCGATTACGTTCCCGACACCGCCTTTTTATCCTTCCCAGCAGCTAAAACATTTCACTTAGAATTCATCATACAGTTGGTTGTTATTTTTATAGCTTCTATTTTGTATGCAATTTCTATGAATATGTTCTTTATCCCGCATAACATGATTAGCGGTGGTTTTGCTGGTGTAGGGATGATTATCGGTTATTTAATGCACTACAATATCGGTGCACTTATCTTTTTACTAAACATTCCTCTTCTTATTTTAAGTCACTTTTACTTAGGCAAGAAGACAACCTTTTTAACAGCGTACTTTGTAGCTGTATCATCGTTAGCGATGAACATTATCCCGGTACACCAAGTTTCAGATGATATTTTACTTTCTTCTGTATTTGGTGGTGTAATCTGCGGAGCAGCTTCCGGAATCATATTCCGATTTGCTTCTTCAACAGGTGGCTTTGATGTTGTTGGATTGATTGTAGCAAAACATCGAGATATTTCGATTGGAGCAATCATCTTTGGATTCAACTTGATCTTACTTGTTGCAGCAGGATTTATTTTCGGATGGGATATTACGCTTTATACGTTAATTAGCCGGTTTGTAGTCAGCAAAGTTATCGATGCTGTGCATACGAAACATATTAAATTAACGATAATGACCGTTACAGAAAAAGGCGAGGAAATAAAAAGCGCACTATTACATCACGGCATACGCGGGGTGACAATGGTAGATGCTGTCGGCGGCTATACAAACCATAAGAAAAAAATGATTTACACTGTCGTGACTCGCTATGAGTTAGGCGAAATGAAACGTATTATCCGTCAAGTGGATAACAAAGCATTCATGAACATTACTGAAACAGTTGAAATTGTCGGCCGTTTCAAACGCATATAAAAAAGTTAATACATTAAAGGCATAACATATTATATGTTATGCCTTTTGTTATTCAACTAACGCACCCTTTAGCATAAAGTGAAACTTTAATCAGTGGGGGTTTTCTTCATCCCCCACTGATTATCAGCCCTCACCAATCGGACTTTAATGGGCAGCCCGACCCCCACCTAACTTCTTTGCTTCCGCTGAATTTTGAGGTGGGGGTCTTACTGCCCATTAAAGCGGGATAATAAAATCACGAAGTTTATTACTACAAATCGGAGGATAGCATTCCATATACAAAACTATCTGTCCATTCATTTTTATTCCAAAAATCTTGTATGAAATGGGCTTCCTTTCTCATGCCTATTCGCTCACACAATTTTTTTGAAGCTGTATTACGTGCATCAAGATTAGCTTGTATACGATGTACATTACATTCATTAAATAATTTAAATACCAAACTACTTACCGCTTCTGTTGCCAAACCTCTGCCAGCTACTTCATTTAAAAAACTATAACCAACCTCAACAGTATCTTTCATATTTGTGTACCATACGGATAAATCACCAACTACTTTAGTCTTGTATATAACTGCCAAACTTAATATCGATTCTTTAGTAAGTACATTGTTTGCTAGCTTCTTATTAAACCTTTCCTGCATGTCTTCATGAGTCCACTTATTATGTAATAGGAACTTACAGGTATCATCATTATTATAAATAGCAAATACATCCTGTAAATCAGTACTCTTAAAAGGTCTAATTATTAATCTTTCTGTTGTGATCTCCAAGTTAACTCTCCCCCCCTTACATTCATGTTACAAAACATTTTTATAGTATTAAGTCCCCTTCTTCTATTTCATCATAATAAATTAAAATCCTTCTTCCGCTAAACTGCACCGTTAATGGGAATTCCTTGCGCTTTTTATTTTTTACACTTATTACAAAATCAGATAATTCTATTATTGTGACCCTAAATGTGTTATAATGAAAGCAGACTCACAAAAAAAGAGTATATAGACTTGGAAGTTTCTCTTATTTTAATAAGCAAAAAGAAACGAGCAGTCGGGTATATTTCAGACACCATACACGTAACGGTTTTCAAAAAGCCGATCATCTTAGTTATTCTTCACTGATCTTTTTATAAAAAAAGATACGTACAACTAAAATTCACTTCAATATACTATACCTACCTTTTTGACTTCCAAATCATCTTATTACATAGGGAGATGAACATATGAATCAATATATACGATATACAATAGCTGTCCTGTTTGCTATTATCGGCGGAACAATCTGCTTCTGGACAAACACTCAGCTTGGAGAGAATATCATTTTTAATGGAATCGAAACACTTGTAAGCGCTTCAATTTTAGGCGGATACATTTTCTTCCTCTTCAATCCAGAAGAAAATGCACAAAAAACAATGTTATTAACAATGATCGGAATCGTTGGCGGATGTATTTCCTACTCAATGACTAACTATACATTACCACTTCAATTAAGCTCAGCTTTCTTCCACGGTCTATGGACTTGGTTCATTGCATTCTGCCTAGCAGATGTATTCAACCTATTACAAGACAACGAAGAAGAAAACGGTCGCCAAATTGAAAGTAACTCGTAAGCTGGAAGATGTTCTTCCAGCTTTTTTATGTTGTTTTTCATACTCCGTCACCACAATAAAAAGAAGCTACCCTCACGGCAACTTCTTTCCTACATACCTCCGCTCGGAATCCGAAACGAAACATGTGCCCCACCTCGCACCTCGCTATTTTCTATCTGTATTTTACCGCCGTGCTTCTCAACAATTGTCTTAGCAATATATAAACCGAGTCCAAAGTGCTCCTTGCTTCCTGAGCGTGACTGATCTCCTTGATAAAAACGTTGTAATACTTTTTTTAAATCTCCTTCTTGGAAACCAGGCCCTGAATCATATACATGAAACTCTATTGTGTCATGCCAAGTACACACTTTAACGAGCACCTTCCCTGACACGGGGGTAAACCGAACTGCATTCATTACGATATTATCCATTACTTGACTGATCCGCTCTTGGTCAAATATTAAGCTTTGTACATCCTTATTATTTTCAAAGGTGACGTCCCACTCAATTTCTTTTTTCCTGGCTATGCATTCATATTCCTCTAGTTTTTTTAGAAAAAATAGGTTTATATGCACTTTATTTAAACGTAATTGAAATGCAAAGCTTTCTAACTCATTTACTGTTTGGAACTCCTCAAGAAGTTTTGTCATTCTGTTTGTGTTTCGTTCAATCGTTTGTAAATAACGATGTAACAAATCTTCATTTTTCCATAAGCCACTTTGCAATCCTTCTGTATGACCTTGCACAATCGTTAGCGGCGTTTTCAAATCATGAGAAATAGCTCTAATATATTCTCTTCTTTCTTCTTCTAACTCCCATTGTCGTGACAAACTGGTAGCTAATGCTGCGCGCATATTTTCAAACGAACCGACTAATTCACCAATCTCATTTTGCGCGTTGTATTCTAAATGAAAGTTTAGATCCTGCTCTTGGATTCGTTTTGAAGCCTCTGATAGCTCAGCAAGAGGCTTCTTTATTCTTTTTCCCATTCGGTTTGAAACGATATAGGATAAAATGGTAATGTATATAAAGGGTGAAGCTAAAAATAAGATTACAAAAAAGGAATCGACTGCCGAAGCAGTAGATATTGTCAAATGATAATTAAACCCTATCGCTCCTTGTAAATCTCCATTCCTATCTACTAAAGGCAAATATGTCGTAACTTCAGTATCATCATCTTCCTCATAAATATTCGTATTAATAACACTCCAAATTGGTCTCTCATTTGTTATTAATTTCTTGTTATATGTACCATAAGAAATATCTCCTTGCCTATTAACAATTTGATAGTTAATTCCCTCTTTAGGGACAATTTTCTCTAGTTCATTTCGCTCTTTCTCATCTAACAATAATGCGCCTTTATCTTTTACGTATTCTTTTATCATAGGAATTTTCTGTTCATAATAATTTGCAGGAAATACTTTCCCATTCTTCGTTAGCCAATACCAACCACTAGCCGCCGTTAAAACCGTCAGTATTAAACTACCAATTAAAACTATTAAGAAGCCAATTACTAGCTGTTGTTTAATCCGTAACCTTTGCATCAATTTTGTACACTCCACTTATACCCAATTCCCCACACCGTTTGAATATATGTATATTCTCTATCATATACACTAAGCTTTGTTCTAATTTTCTTTATATGCTCAACTATAGTAGAGACATCACTTTCACTATCATATCCCCAAATCTTTTCAAACAGCTGCTCTTTCGTCAAAACTTGGCCGGCATGGAGTGCTAACATTTTCACTACTTCATACTCCTTTTTTGTAAAGTGAATTTTTTCTTTTCCAGCCATTATTTCATAGTTTTGTAAGTCTATTAATATACTTCCATAGCGTAGAAATTCCTTTTGATCCATCATGCTTAAATTTGTCGTACGACGCAAATTAGCAATAATTCTCGCTTTCAACTCTTTTAAACTAAACGGCTTACTAATATAATCGTCTCCACCAATCAATAAACCTTCTATACGAGAGCGTTCACTACTATCGGCACTTAAAAATAAGATGGGACATGCATAAGACTCTCTCATCTTCTCGCACACTTTAAATCCATTCATATCTGGCAACATAACATCTAAAATAATAAGGTCCACGCTACTATCTAATTTTTTCAAAGCCTCTTCACCATTTAGTGCACTTCTTACTTCATACCCCTCCATGACAAGACTATCTTCAATAAATGTAAGAATATCCGGTTCATCGTCTACAAGTAGTATTTTGTCCGTCACGGTAAGTCCCTCCTAATTAAATACATCTTTTTTACACCAACTAAACATAGCCGCTATTGCACATCCTCCTAAAATTGTACCATTTATTAGGTAA
Source organism: Bacillus cereus group sp. MYBK79-1 (assembly GCF_051915365.1). Taxonomy (NCBI): domain Bacteria; kingdom Bacillati; phylum Bacillota; class Bacilli; order Caryophanales; family Bacillaceae; genus Bacillus; species Bacillus cereus group sp. MYBK79-1. Next base: position 108,872 of record NZ_JBQAEO010000006.1, read on the forward strand.
AATGTTACTTTCCCCTCACTTAATATTCTTAAAATCGATTCACTTCCAATTACAAAATAACTTATTTCTTCACTCACATACAAACAAGCTACTAGTAAACCTACTATCACAAAATATGTAATAATAGAGTTTTGAAACCAAAGACTTACAAAGCTACTCAACATGATTAAAGCACTTGCGATAAACCATAATATTAAATAATATTTTACAGTGTATAAAATAGAGGCACCCGTTCCATAAATGACTTGTTTATCCAAAAAGAATGTCTCCTCTGCGTGCCTTATAAAAAATGTTCCATATATATAACCCTCTATACATGCTATTAACAAAAATAAACTGACAATACTCATTTGAGTAATCCATTTTCCCAATAATAATTCCCACCTACCTACCGGACGGATCATGACAAGACGATATGCGCCAGATGAAATTTCGCTATTAAAACTATCAATAAATAAGATTGGAAAAATTAATAAGAATAGCGTAAAATACCATTCTCTTGTAACTGCAACAGGAAAGTTCAAATTACTTAAGATTGCTTCTGTCCCTTTTGTATCGTAAATAGCAACTCCAAAAGTATGAACCCATACACTGTGCAAAATAAGTAACAGTCCAAAAATAACAATTAATACTTTCGTCTTCTTTCTATCAAACATCCGTTCAAATTCGCTTATAAGTATTTGTCTCATTCTTCACACCTCACACAAAATTATCTTTTTTTCCTATCCAATAAACTGTTACAACATTACAAACAGCAATGTATACAATTAAAATTACAGATCCAAAAAGAATCAGCCGTGAACTACCAGATAAAGCTATAGCAATTCCCTCATGTTGCAATTTAATTAAAGACGAATAATTAATATAAAGAAAAGTCGGTGATTTCCCTATCACTAACGCCATCGCTGGATATCCAAAAGAAAATATAATAAATCCCATACCAAGAAGTGTTGCACTTGTTATCGATTTACTTATAACCGAAAGCATAATTAATATGCTAGCCATCGCTATTAAAGTAAGATAAGCAATCCCATAATAAGAAATACAGTATAAGAAAACGCCAAGTGCATTCGTTTTTTCCGTATGATAAAACAAAAGAATATTCGGTTCATGCTCAAAGAAAATATAACCAATACAATAACTACAAATAAAATAGGCACCTATAAATAGCAAACTTACTGCTAATATCGTAATTATTTTCGCAATAAGAATTTCGGAATACATGTATGACCTTTGGATTACCATCCGAATTTGACCACTGTGATACTCTTGAGCAAACACAAGGACAATCAAAACGAGTAAAACAAGATTACATATACTCATAAGCATTTCTGATAATGCAAGCACTGGGAATGAATTTGCATATGTATAATCAACTGCTATCCTTTCTACTTCTTGATTATGTTTCAAATAGTACTTCGCAGCCCCAAGTAACATCACAGGTATCATCAAAAAACAAAGCCATGTTACTTTCTTAGCCCAAATCCGCTCCCATTCCGAGCGTACTAACATCATCATGAGCTCATCATCTCCACGAAAATATCTTCTAATTCTTTATTTCTTCCTTGTAACTCTTCCGTCGTCCCCCGCCATATTAGTGATCCTTCACGAATCATGACCCATGAATCACACATAAGTTCCAATTCACGAATTAAATGACTAGAAATGAAAAAAGTTATTCCCTTCTCACGCTGTAAATCGAGTACAATTTTACGAAGTTGCTTAATTCCAACTGGATCTAATCCATTAGACGGTTCATCCAAAATGATAAAATCTGGATCCCCAAGAAGCGCCTGCGCAATCCCTAAACGCTGCTTCATCCCTAACGAATACGTACCAACTTTATCGTCAGCACGATTTTCTAAACCGACGACTTCTAATACTTGCTGCACCTTTTTTTCAAGAACTTCTCCACCATTACGTAGCGTAATCCTACCTAAATTCCGTAAATTTTTTCGCCCTGACATATAAGGGAAGAAAATTGGCGCTTCTACAATTGCACCCACATGCTGAAGAGCTTCTTTCCGATTTTTTTGTACGCTACTGCCATTAATTAAGATTTCACCTTCATTTGGTCGAATTAATCCCATAATCGTTCGAATAAGAGTCGTCTTCCCTGAACCATTTGGCCCAACAAAACCACAAATTTCATTTTTATAAACAGAAAAAGACATGTGACTTAACAACGTTCTTCCCTTCACCCTTTTCGTCACATCTCTTACTTCTAAAACCGCTTTTTTCATCCTTACCGCCTCCTTACTACAAGAATAAAAGGTAAAAATAAACAATTTATAAACAAATAAAAAGAAGCTACCTCCACGGCAACTTCTTTTCCACATACCCCAATTGATATTCCTCGAAATATATCAACGATTTTTTTCATTATATTAACGCTTCGACACCCAAAGCGCTCAACATACCCTATCCCCCAAGCAATTTACTGCCGAACTCTACGATTAAAAAGATAATTAATAAGATCGCGAGTATTTTTAATGCTACATATGCCACTTTAAAAACAACATAAATGAGCAAGACGATTAAAATAATCGTTAAAATTTCCATCTAGAATTCCTCCAAGCTTTGCTCTTCATATCTTATTTTACTCGCCCCAGACTTTTTATGGAACGGCATAAAACGACATAGAAAAAAGAGGATACCTCACCCATCGTAAGATACCCTCTCTTTCAGCTGCTCAAACCATTCTCTCTCTAATTGTAAATATCCCATTTCACTATTCTCAGCGCTCTTCAATTCTTTATCCGCTTTCCTCATATAAACGTTGGAAGCTTCCATATCGCCCTCTACATATTTCACAATTCCTTGTGTACGATAATACCCATGTAAGTCTATTTTTGTAATAGCCTTCCCATGTTTCTTCGCTTCTTGCAGAGAAAAACTATCCATTTGATAAAGAGCTTTATATAAAAGATGCCAACTATGAAAACTACTAACGAAATATTTATTTTCTTTTGTTACAGGTAGTTGAACAATTGGTTCTATATATGGTATCGCTCTTTCCATTCCTTCTTGATCGGCTCTGGCATAAAAAACGAGCATAAGTCCGCTCATTATATCTCTTATACTTTTATCTTCTTTTAATTTTTCCTCACTAAGTTCTATTAATCTCTTATCCCAATCTTTCGGCCTTTTATAACTAAATAACTCACTTGATACTTGAATATTATATAAATGCTGCTTCGCCTTTTCATCATCTTTAATTAAAATAAGAAATTGCATACCATCACTCAAAAACGTTCCTTTTATCGGCACAATTGTAAGCACAAAAATGATAAAATGAAAAACAGAAAAATATAAAAGATATTGATAATAACTCACCATGTATATGTAACCGAAAGTAATACAAAATAGTAAACTTGTAATCGGTCCACCTAAAGTCATCCACGCCCATTTTTTTGAAAGGTTCGGTGTCTCTATAGAAGGAGGCACTAACATCGCCACGCCTCCAAAGTACATCCACAATTTATTTTCTCGAATGCGTACTTTCCCCTTCTCTTTTTGAAAAGTAATCGGCCCTACTGTCATGAATTTAAAATTCAAACCACCTATTAAACCAAATACTACATGTCCTAGCTCATGAATAGCTAGCACTAATAAAAAGATTCCAAATAATGCCCATATATCCAACATTACTTCTAATTTCTCAGTTCGAATTACTCCGTATAAAATGGACAAAACTAACGCCACCGTCATAGAACCAGCTGGCCTTCTTAAAATATCCACCTTTTTCTCCCCTTAATAAATCATTTTTCTGTGCATTTCGTACATATATGTTCCAACATGTAAAACCCAAACGAACGAAATCATAATGACCATAAAATAACCTTTCCCATCTAAAAATGCATACACAATCGCCACTAACCACGCACAGGCAAGTGTCATATTTGTGTATTGGTATGCCTTATATCCCGCTTCATGAACAATTTGTTTTTGCCCTTCATCTGCATTCTTTGCCCACATTTCCATTGACTGAGAATACGTAACACTCTGTTCTGGATATAGAGCGTTATACCTTTTCCTCATTACAGATCCTAACCAAGTTATAGCAATAAAGCACACTGTAGATACCACAATACTTACACTAACAAAGAACAAGTTACCCTCACTTGTATACATTCTATAAAAAGCGATAACTGAGCAAACAAACCATGATGGAATAACAATTTCCATTACTCGAAAATAAATAAGCGCTATCCCTAATCTTCGTCCCTTAACATTTTCTTCTTCATCTTTCGTTTGTGCGAGCGCTCTTGTACGCTTCCAAATATAATATATAGCTATTACGCCAAATAAACTCATCATGCCAATGCTAATAACAGGAGATATTTTACTAGTCCCCTCTGTTGCAATATCTCCTACTACATACCCTATAAACCCGCCGCATACCGCTCCTACTAACAGCTTCAGTATAGCCGACATTTTCCCATTTACTCTACTCTTCATCATCCTCTTCCCCCTCCACTAACGTAAATATTTCCTCCACTGGTACATTGAAAATGTGTGCGATTTTTAACGACAATACAATAGATGGTGCATAATCCCCGCGCTCAATTAAACTAATCGTTTGCCGCGATGATCCAATTGCTTTCCCTAAATCCCCTTGTGATAAACGATGCTTTGCCCGCAATTCCCTCACTCGATTTTGAAGCTTCATGTCTTCCCTCTTTTTCGTTTATTTAATTAAAATTGTAAATAATATCCTTATTTTTGTCAATTATAATTGTCATTACGACTATAATAATTGACAAAAATAAAGATGTATTATGATGAAAATAACTTATATAATGAATGTGAAATATTAAACAAAGGAGGTTCCATATGAAGAAAACATCTACCTTTTCTTACATTCTTACTAAGCTTACAGCAGCTTTCTTGTTATTATTACTTATTAGCACGCTTCTCTTAACAACTAGTCAACCAACACTATATAGTTTCTTAACCGGATTACGAGAACTACTATATGTTCCCTTCGTTCCTATTCTTGCTGCATATGCAATTTTTTGTTCTATTTACATCGATAAATTGAAATTAAAAACACATACAAGACTGAAGACATTATTCCTTTATATTTTTTGCGGATATTTATTTTTTCTTCCCTTCCTAATATTTAAAGAAGCGGATCTAAGACAGTTCTTGTTCCTTGGATCAATTGGAGCAATATGTTCTCTTTTTTTCTATTTATGTACAGTTATAGCAACAAAATTTAAGTGGATACAATATGTCGTTCCAGGTATTATGCTTATTATATTTATCACAATCAACTTAATCGATCTAGGAAAGATTGGAACATCAAAAGAACAATGGATCGAAACAAAAACAGAAAACTCTTTCGAAGCATCTTTTCAACATTTTAGTGGTGAACATAAAGTCCCAATTGAACTAAAACGAGGTGACATATTAGAATTCACCATTGAATCACGAGCTGAAAATCCGGATGGATACATGGGAGCCGTAAAAATGGCTAGTGAGTTTCAAGAAGAAGAAAATTATTTAGCTTCAAGCGGCCCTAATACATACCAATTCGCAGCAGTTAAGACGGGAACGTATTACATTATAGTTAATGGAAATAAGTTAAAAGGAAAGTTGAAAATAGATTGGAACATAAAATAAAAAAGGCAGTGCGTCTGCACTGCCCTCCTAAATTTTGACATAGAATGGATTTCATATTAACTTGCGTTTTGTAAGAATACTCGTTTTAACTGTTTGCGGAAACGAACTCCTAACGTAATTGCTACAATCACAATTACTCCAAAAATGATTTTACCGATGTGACCTTCTAGCACTCCAAAAATATCATGTAAGTTGCCACCTAACCAGTAACCACCGATTAAGAAGAATGATACCCAAAATAGAGCACCTGAGTAAATTGTAATTGCAAAACGACGGAATGGTAAGTTAATAATTCCTGCAAAGTATCCTGTAAAATGGCGTACACCAGGAATAAAGAAACCGATAAAAATCAGGAAGTATCCATACTTATCAAACCACATTCTTGTTAAGTCGATTTTTCTTTGTGTTAAAAATACGTATTTCCCATACTTTTGAATAAAGGGCATACCTAATTTATTTCCTAAAAAGTATTGAATTGTCATTCCTACGCTTGTCCCAATAAAGGATAGGATAATTAAAATCGGTAAACTTAAATCACCCTTCTGTGCTAAAAATCCCGCATATGCTAACGTTGGCTCTCCCGGAAACGGAAGTGCAATATATTCTAACAGCAAACCAACAAGTACAACATAGTACCCGTACTGCTGAAATAATTCATGAACCCATTCCATGTCATCTCTCCTTTCAATCACGTACAACTTCTTACTAGTATTGTATAAAAAAATTGTCGAAATAACTATCACAATAGCTTACATTTTTATTACATTTTTGTAAGGCTCACACTAAAGTTTTCTGTTCATTATTTGCTGCTATCCATTATCGTTTTAAAATAAGCTAACAACTATATATCGGACGAAACAAGGGCATTAATATGCATTTTTATCCAGTTTTTAACACTTAAAGTCATCTTATTTTGTTCTCAATAAAAAACCACCACAAACTCATACTAACTTCACATTAGCTTCATATACGTATTGTAAGATTATATCGGAATTTGTTGAAAAATTTAACTAATATATTACTAATCATTAAATTGAATAAATATAAGTCGCTTTTCGAAATTAAAAAAAGGGTGAATAAGAAATGGAAGCTTATAAAATGCACGATTTTATTAATACAAATGTTGAATCTCACCAAAATGAAACCGTTTTTAATTTACACATATGTGAAACAAGTGAATTTGACGTAAGTTTAACAAAATCTACAACACTATCTTTTATCGTTTCAAAAAAGAACATTAAGATTGTTACGAAAAAATGGATTAATTCAAATCAAGAAAGCATGATTGGTAAAAGTTACATCATTCCAACGAAAGCTTTCCACTACTTCTTACCAATTATTTCTGAAACTGAAGATGAGCTAAATATTCAAGTTCAAAGTTTTGGACTACATGGTGAACTTTTACTAAACGAAAGATTACTTATTGATAAAAACAACAAACAAAATCCAAAGATTACTACCTTCTTTGAAACATTAGATGAAAATGTAAATAAAGTATTACGAGGATTGCAAATTCATTGTATGTAAGACTATTACAATAGTAAAAAGGAGAATATAATGAAAAAACTATTATTAAGCGCCCTATTATCATTAGGATTTTTAAGCATCCCGTTCACTGCTGCGGAGGCAGCTACAACGAAAGATCAACTGGTGATACACACGCAGTTAAATAAAATGGATTATTTTCAAAATGGAAAATTCATAAAAAGTTTTACTGTCGCTACTGGAAAAGCTAGCACACCTACACCTAAAGGTACTTTTCAAATTGTTAATAAAATTAAAAACCGTCCTTACTACACAGGAAAAATTAAAGGCGGCGACCCACGTAATCCACTTGGTGACCGTTGGCTAGGATTAAATATGGCTGGAACTTACGGAACAACTTATGCAATTCATGGCACAAACAATAATCAGGCAATCGGCAAATGGACAACACTAGGTTGTATTCGTATGTATAACAATGATATACATTGGTTATTTGAGCGTATTCCTCAGCAGGCTACTGTCACTGTAAAATAACCTAACAACACGATTTACGTGTAGCCAAGAATTTTATGTCTTGGCTTATTTTATTTCTTCATTTACAGTAGCAAAACAACTGTATTTACATATATAATGGGAATAGATTGTGTCAAATGACATTAAAACATTGATAAACATGGATATTAAAATTATACAGTTATAATATTTTATAAATTTTACAATACATACTATAATAGAACTACTGTAATTCTGAAATATTCAGTTTCGCTAAACAACTCCCCTTGCTACTTTTATGATTATTTTATAGCGGGGGCTTATTATATGTATAAACAATCTGAGCCGTTCAAAAATGATGAATTCGAATATTGCAGTAAAAAGCGTTATTTAGGAGGTGTTACTATGACGCATATACTGGTGATTGAAGACAACCCAGATATACAAGAGCTAATTCGTGAATTTCTAATGGCACAAAACTTTACCGTTGATGTCGTTGGCGCTGGAACAGAAGGTATACTTCTTTTCCAAAAAAATTCATACGATCTTGTCCTCCTTGATGTGATGTTACCAGATATAGATGGCTATAGTATTTGTAAAATTATGCGAGGACAATCTGATGTACCAATCATTATGTTAACAGGCTTACATAATGAAGAAAGTGAAATTAAAGGATTTGAATTAGGTATTGATGACTATATTACGAAACCGTTCCATTACACCGTATTTATTAAACGTGTAGAAGCTGTATTAAGAAGGGCAGCAACGAAGGAAGCAGAAACTGCAACTATACTACAATTCCATGAATTGATGTTAAATTCTACAGCATATGCCGCTTATGTTCATGGTAATCAAATTGAATTAACAACAAAGGAATTTGAAATTATTTATACTTTACTGCAAAATCGGGGGAAAGTATTATCAAGAAGTGATTTGCTGAATAAGGTATGGGGCTATGAACATTATGGTGATGTAAGAGTTATAGATACACATATTAAAAATCTAAGAAAAAAATTAGGAATTCCTTATATTAAAACGGTGAAAGGCATTGGCTACAAAATCGAATCGTAGCACAGACAACATCACCAAAAATATTTTCATCAAAACCTTATTATTTTGTATTCTTTTATCACTTTGTCTTTATCAAATTATTTATTTTCTAGCTTCAAACTACGATAGAGAACGTTTTGCGAAAGAAAATGGAGCACTGTCTACAGAACAAGCGGATTCAGACAAACAAAACGACCAAAGTAAAACGAATCAAAATAAAGCTGTATCACAGGGAGATATTTTTAATTTCCAATCTTCGGTTATAGATTATAAATCACTCTCTACAGCTATCAATCACCTTTTGCATCCTAGCCAAACTGCAAAAGCAAAAGAACATACCCAAAATATTGCGGAGAACAATAGCACTTCTGCTCCACCTACAGAAACGGAAAAGCAAGTCGCTACTAATGATGCCTTACATAAACAAAATGCAGCAAAGAACACAAATGATACACAAGATCATCCAAAATTAGCAGATGCACTGCAGCAATTAGCTCCACATATTGGCGTGACAATGCTTGCATTATCTCTACTCGGATCTTTAATTTATACAAAACTAATTGCCAAACCTTTTCAATATATGAGCGATGCTTTAAAAGATATTATGCATCTTGATTTCTCAGATAAAAAAGCACTTAACACAAATACAGACCAAACTGATTTTAATTTAGAAGTAGCTGCTTCACAGGTCCCAAATATTGTGAAGAATTTACATGCCAGCAATCAAGATTTAAGAAATGAGCTCAAAAAGGAACAACAGTTAGAACAATCTCGTAAAGAATTTATGTCTATGGTATCCCATGAATTAAAAACACCAATCGCGGCAGTTATGGGGCAACTCGATGGCATGATTCACGGAATTGGTGCTTATAAAGATAAAGATAAATATTTAAAACGCTCCTATGAGATGATGCAAGATATTAACATATTAACGGAAAAGATGTCAGAATTATCCAAAATACAAAACCCTCAATTTAAACCTGATTTAAAAGTTATCTCATTAACTAATATTATTGAGGATGTTATGAAAAAAGTAGATTACTTTGTATCTGTAAAACAATTAAATGTTCAATCTAACATTAAACAAGATGTACAGGTTTTAGCTGATCCTAAATTTATTCAAACTGCCATTTTTAACATTATTTCAAATGCAATTCACTATACAATTGACCATCAACATGTATATATAAAGCTTTACGAAAAGCCAAACGGTTACGCATTAGAAGTATTAAATACAGGTTCCCAAATAGATGAAGATAAACTTGCCCATTTATTTGAACCATTCTATCGCGCAAACCCTGACAAACATGGCTTAGTACAAGGTAGTGGTCTTGGGTTATACATTGTAAAACAAATACTAGATAAGCATCAATTTCCTTATGGTATACAAAACACACCTCAAGGTGTAAAATGTTCTATTGTATTCCCAAAAGCAATGTAAAAACATACTACAATTTCATACCCCAAATTTATACTTCGTATGAATGGCGGAATTTTGTAGAGTATATTACTCTGTTTCGTTCGCCCGTTATCCTTATTTGGATAGCGGGCGTTTTTTATTATGTAAAAGGAGGATTTTCATGGAGAAATTTAAATATTCATTACTCGTTTTATTCGGAGCTTGTAGCTACGGCGTACTTTCAACTATTTTTAAACTCGGATTCATTAATGGATTTTCAGCACATCAACTATTAGGAGGACAATATGTCTTCGGATGGATTGGGCTTCTTCTGCTCGTTCTTTTCGTTTCACGTCATAAAGTAACAAAAAAGCAATTCTTTTCCTTACTAACAGTTGGCACAACAATGAGTATGACTGGTATATTCTACGCTATTTCTGTAGAAGAACTACCAGCATCTATCGCTGTCGTCCTACTCTTTCAGTTCACATGGATTGGTGTAGTCATTGAAGCAATTGCAAATCGAACATTACCAAGCCGTGAGAAAATTATATCTATCATTATTTTATTTACTGGTACATTGTTTGCAGGCGGTGTCTTTGAAGGTCTCGGACAAAGCTTTTCCACGAAAGGTATTATCTTTGGTTTATTAGCCGCTGTCTCTTTTTCATTCTATGTGTTTGCAAGTGGGCGTGTTGCTACAGAAGTTCCACCTTATACGAAAAGCTTTCTTATGACAACAAGTGCTACCCTTATCGTATGCCTATTCTTCCCGCCAACCTTTTTAACGGATGGTGCCCTGCAAGCCGGTCTTTGGAAATACGCTTTCTTCCTCGGATTGTTCGGTGTTGTCGTACCTGTCATTTGTTTTTCAATTGGCGTACCGAAAGTAGGAACAGGACTTAGTACAATACTAGGAGCAGCTGAATTACCAACGGCCATTATCGCTTCTATTACACTTGTACATGAAGTCGTAACATTCATGCAGTGGATTGGGATACTCTTTATACTACTTGGAATTTTTACTCCTCAGCTGCTTACGGCTAGGAAAGCAAAGAAACATAGAAGCGTGCATAGTGCATAACAAAAGACCTTTCATGTATTTGAAAGGTCTTTTTCTCTCTCTCACTTTACCGCTCCATATAGCTTTTCTATCTCATGCTCAATTTGTTTTACATCGATTCGTTCAAATAGTGGCTGCACACCATCAATTCTATTCGGCAACGCGTTTTGAGGTTCCCAATTTCGTTTCACAATCGATAATGTGTTTCTAACTCTTTCACTTGAAAATGGTAAAAATGGTTCAAGGAGATTTGCAAAATTGGCGATAAGATACACACAGTTATAAATCGTTTCTTCGCATGAAACTGGATCATCTTCTCGTTGTTTCCAAGGCTGCCTCTCATCAAAGTATTTATTTGCAAAACGTACTGCATCAAATATTGTTTCTAGAGCCACTTTAAATTTAGTTTGCTCAATTGATTCTCCTACATTTTTATATAATCCTTCTACTTTATCTTTCAGCTCTACATCAATACTTCCCTTCGGTACAATACCACCATAATATTTTTCAATAAACTTTAATGTCCGGTTCACAAAGTTCCCGTATGCACCTAACAATTCACTATTATGACTGTAAATGAATTCCCGCCATGAAAAATCAGTATCACGATTTTCTGGTGCGTTTACTGTTAAAAAGTAACGAATAGAATCTGGATTGTAGCGTTCTAATATGTCAGGCACCCATACTGCCCAGTTTTTACTTGTAGATAATTTTCTTTTTTCAACTGTTAAATATTCATTTGAAACGATATGACGAGGAATTGCTCCTTCTCCTATTCCAAGCAATACCGCTGGCCAAATGATGGAATGAAACGGAATATTATCCTTTCCGTGTACATAATATGTTTTCGCTTCTTTATCCCAAAACTCTTGATCATCTTTCCCTGTTTCTTCAGCCCAATGTTTACTCGCCGAATAATATCCTGTCACTGCTTCAATCCATACGTAAATTTTCTTATCTTCATACCCTTCTACTGGAATTGGTACCCCAATTGGTAAATCACGTGATACGGCCCTATCTTGTAATCCTTCCTTTACATATCTCTCTGTTAGTTGAATCGCATTGTCGCGCCATGTTCCTGTTTGTTTTGCGATTTCTACAGCCGTTTTGATTTGCTCCTGAAATGTATGCAATGCGAAATAGAAATGCTCCGTTTCCTGCACAGACGGTGTACTACCACATAACTTACATTTCTTTTCTAACAAATCGAGTGGATCTAAAATAGCTGAACATGCATCGCATTGATCTCCTCTTGCTGCTTCATGGCAATGTGGACAAATGCCTTCTACATAACGATCAGGTAAAAACTGCGTACACGTTTCACAATACGCTTGTTCCACTGTTTTTTTATAAATATAGCCTTCTTCTAATAAACGTAAAAAGACATTTTGAACAGTTTCATGATGGTGCTCACTATCTGTACGTGTATAGCAATCATAAGTAAAACCAAGGCTACGAAAACATCGCTGGAACTCTTCATGATACTTATCAGCAATTTCCTTCGCCGTCACACCCTCTTGTTTTGCCCTAATTGCAATCGGTGTTCCATTACAATCACTTCCCGAAACATACAACACATTCTCCCCTTTTGCCCGGTAATAACGTGCTAAAATATCTCCAGGTAATAAACTCGCAATATGTCCAAGATGTAACGAACCATTTGCATACGGCCAAGCGCCTCCAATAAAAATACTCATCTTACATTCCTCCTTTTAAATATAAAAAAGCCCCGCCCTTATCTTAAAAAAGATAAGGGCGGGGCTGTATAAACAGTCGCGGTACCACCTTATTTCGCCAATTACTCACATAATTAGCCTTAACAAGTACGGAGCTATATGCTCTTATACTGTGGTTTTGATAACGAGTACCAACTCTCGTCGCCGCCTACTATTATCATGTGATAAGTTCAGGACGAAGCTCAAAGGCCATTGTTCAAATGAATATTCTTGCTTCTTCTCAGCTACCGAAGCTCTCTGGACAGAATGACTTCATTCTACTTTTCCTTTTCAACGCTTTTATATATAACACGTATTTTACGACTTAATCGCAGAAAAATCAAACTTAAATTCAAAAAAAAGGAAATCCCCTTCTCACACAGAATAACTATACGTTCACAAAAGGAGTGATTCGATTGAATCAAAAACAACTAAGTAAACGTAATGAAAAAAGCTGGAATGCAGCTGCTTATGAAGCTTGGACAAATCGCCACGGAGCTCCAGCCGATTATGCGAAAAAGCTCATGGAAGACCCCGTGCGCGAGGTAGATCACTATTTACCTTACATACAATTTCCAAAAGGAAAACGTATTATTAATTTACTTGGTTCAAAAGGCAATAAAGCCGTCGCTCTCGCTCTTTTAGGAGCTGACGTAACAGTTGTTGATATTTCAGCAAGTAATGCAAAATATGCAAATGAACTTGCGGAAGCAGCAGGTGTCTCTATCCAGTATGTTATTTCTGATGTATTAGATGTAAAGCTCTCCGAATCATTTGATATCGTACTGCTGGAACTTGGTGTACTCCATTACTTTTTAGATTTAAAACCACTCTTTCAAAAAATTGCTACCTTACTTAAGCAAAATGGAACGCTTATCCTTCGTGACTATCATCCTGTTTACACGAAATTATTAGGAGTAGACCACCCATCATTTCGGGCCAATGGAAATTATTTCGATGAAGAATTAATTGAAGATGATGTTGCTTATAGCATCCTTCTTACAGAAGCGCAGAAAGAAGCGTTACCGAAAACAACCATCCGTCGCTGGACACTAGGAGAAATCATTACAACACTTGCGGAAGAACATTTTAAAATTGAAAAACTAGTTGAAGAACACGGGTCTCATCAAAGGTGGGTCTTCCCTCCTACTGCACCAGAAGGAATGGAAGAACGTGTGCCTGGTTTATATACATTAATTGCGACAGCATGCAAAAAAGGATCCCTTCACGGATAGGATCCTTTTTGCATGCTTACGCATATAAGTTGAGGTTGGAGATTACCATAATTCTGTAGAATAGGACACAAGATATTTCAACATTTCGTCTCTGACTTACGTCGTCAAAAAGGGGTATGACCAACATAACGAAGAGTAATGTTACAGTTGATACTGATAATCGTTATCAACTAATTAGAAGTATACATGATGTAATTTCAAATTACAATAGTATTTCTCATTTTTATTTATGAATTTTTTGATATATAAATGTATACATTTTAAGAACATTTACTCATATCAATCTGCCATCTTCCATTATCTTCTATAATTTTCATTGAACAGATTAATAACTTCATAATGATGTTTTTATTAATTCTGCTCTTAATATTTATAAATTATAATAAATAGTTTTTAAAGGTAGGGGTAACGATGAAATATGTTGGTATTCGAAAAAAACTACTGTTCACACTCTTAAGCATTTCTTCTTTATTTAGCATCGCTCTTATTGTTATTCTTTCATTCACTATGAGCCAAGCAAGCGAAATTGAAACATTAAAAAATGATGTATCAAAACGAGCAACCATTTTAAAAGAACGTGGTGATTGGTTCCAAGCACAAGTTGCTGGTTTACAAGAATACTTACTATCACATGATCAAAAAGGATTGGATAAATTCAACCGAGAAGGAAAAAAACTAGCTGATACTAGAGAAAAAGTAACAAATGATAAAAAACTCCCAGAAGGAATGAAAGAAGCAATTTTAATGGGGGCAAAGTGGCGGAGCGTCATAGATAATGAAGTACTCCCTCTCGCTCGTGAAGGAAAATGGGACGAAGCATCCAAAATCGCTTTAGCTCAAACTGATTATGTAAACGACCTTTTAAGTCGCTTTACTAAATATGCAAATGAAGAAAATGATAAACGTGACGCATTAATTGCTGAAGTCGAGTCTTCTTCATCTCTTATTCAATATATTATTTTCTTCTCCCTCATTACATGTACAGTAACATCCATTTTATTAGCATGGTGGTTCTCTGGCAAACTCGTTAAACCGATACGACAAATTGATGAGAAATTAAAAGAATTAGCTTCTCAAGATGGCGATTTAACCGCTAGATTGCACGTAACGAGTAAAGATGAAATTGGGGATATCGCCCATTCCTTTAATCAAATGCTCACTAACTTACAACGTATCATACAACAAGTACAACAAACATCAACAAGTGTAAAAGAAGCGTCTGAAAATGTGTTTATGGAAACAACTGCTTCTATGGAAAACACAGCAAAAACCGAGGAAACTATGAATGCTCTTGAGCATAATATTCGTTCACAAGTTTCCAGCATCGAAGAAAGTTCAACTGCGATGGATGATATGGCAACGAGTGTTCAGCGTATTGCAGAATCCGCCTCTTCTGTTGCTAGCCTAGCTGTGACAACTTCAGAAAAAGCAGATAGTGGGAATAAAGTCATTGAGAAATCTATTACACAAATGCATACCATTAACGAAGCTGTTAATGCTACATCACAAGTAGTAGAGAGACTCATTACACATACAAATCATATTGATACTGCACTTCAATCTATTTCTAATATTGCGGAACAAACGAATTTACTCGCTTTAAATGCTTCTATTGAAGCGGCCCGTGCCGGCGAACATGGAAAAGGATTCGCTGTTGTTGCCGATGAAGTACGAAAACTTGCTGAACAATCTAAAATAGCAGCAACTGACATTAACCATTTACTTCATCACATTCAAGCCGATACAAAAATAGCAAATGAAATGATGGCGCAAGGTCAGTCAGAGGCTTCTGAAGGAATTACAGTCATTCGTACCGCTGGATCTTCATTCTCAGAAATTGTTAACCACATTAATAAAGTCTCTACACAAATACAAGAAATGTCTGCAACTGCTGAAGAAATGGCCGCAAGTTCTGAAGAAATGAATGCGTCTTTAAATAACATCGCTTCTATTTCAAATGAAGTTGCCGCCGAAACATCACAAACAGCAAATTCAGCTGGTGATCAAGTAAACAAAATGAGTGTCGTCGCTAAAAAAGCGTCTGAAATGAAAACGACTGTGCAAGAACTTGAGGTTCTCGTTTCTCATTTCAAAACACATGCTTAAAGTGAAAAAAGAGAGATTTACAAATTCTCTTTTTTTACCTTAAAGTATCTCTTTCTATCTCTCATTCCGTCTGCTATAATTCCTAAAGGAAAGAAGAAAGCTTTATTCCAGATGGAGTAAAGCTTTCTTTCAATTTTTTACATTTATTAATTCTAATACTATGATTTCAAAAGGAGGATTTTTATCATATGAATTTTATTAGCATTCGAAAAAAACTAATGTTCATGATGGGAACGATTTGTGCTTTATTTGCCATCGCCTTAGCTTTTATTTTATTTTTTACCATCGGTCAATCTCGTCAAACTGAAGCATTACAAAAGGAAATTTCTCCCCTGGCAACACAATTAAAAGAGCGCGGAGACGCTTATCAAGTACAGCTCTCTGCTTTAAGAGGTTATTTATTACAACGTGATCAAGTCGAATTAGACAAGTTTAATGAGATGAGTAAACTTCTTGAAGATAAGAAGGATGAGCTTCTTTCAAATCCTAATCTTTCTCAATCTGTGAAAAACACAATGGAATCAGGATCGGCTTGGAGAAAATTTATTGAAGAAAAAGTTTTCACTCTTGCAAAAGAACAAAAGTGGGAAGAGGCTTTACAAGTAGCTTATGCAGAAAATGGTACTGTTTATAAAGTAATTGGTGACTTCACAAATTATAGTAATGAACAAGCTAAGTTACGTGAGCAATCTATCGAAAAAATTGATCAATCTTCACTACAAATTGAATATGTGGTCTTCTTATCACTTGTTATTTGTATTATCGTAGCGCTCACTCTTGCATGGTGGTTCTCTGGTAAACTTGTAAAACCAATTCAACAAATTGATAGTAAACTAAAAGAATTATCATCTCAAGAAGGTGACTTAACAGCCCGCCTACAAGTAAATAGTAATGATGAAATTGGTACGATTGCAACATCGTTTAATAAAATGTTAGAAAACCTACAACATATCATCAATCGTGTTCAAAAAACATCCGTGGAAGTACAAAATGCTTCTGAAAATATGCTAGAAAAGACGAATATATCACGTGAGGCAACGATAAAAGTTCAAAGCTCGATGTCTAGCTTAAATGCAAGTATTCAATCGCAAACTGCTAGCATGGAAGAAAGCTCAACTGCAATGGACGATATGGCAGTAAGCGTTCAGCGTATTGCTGAATCAGCTTCATCTGTAACTGAACTTGCTGTAACTACATCGGAACAAGCTAATGATGGAAGTACTGTTATTCAAAAATCCGTTTCACAAATGACAACGATACACGACGCGGTACATGCTACGTCAGAAGTGATCGAACGTCTAATCACACACACGAAATATATTGATACAGCTGTACAATCTATTTCTAATATCGCAGAACAAACAAACTTACTTGCTTTAAATGCATCTATCGAAGCAGCTCGTGCTGGCGAACAAGGAAAAGGTTTCGCTGTCGTAGCTGACGAAGTTCGAAAACTTGCTGAACAATCTAAAACAGCGGCAACTGATATTAACCAATTACTACATCAAATTCAACAAGACACTGAAACTGCAAGCTCTATGATGTCACAAGGCCGTTCTGAGGCATTTGAGGGCATTCATGTCATTCGTGAAGCTGGCAATTCTTTCACAACGATTGTGGAACAAGTAAATAAAGTATCTACTCAAATGCAAGACATCTCAGCAACTGCTGAGGAAATGGCTGCAAGTGCTGAAGAAATGAACGCTTCACTGAATAACATCGCTTCTATTTCAACTGACGTGTCTAGTGAAACAGCGGCAACAGCACAATCTGCTGAGAAAAAAGTCATTACAATGAATGAGATGACACAAACTGCTAGACAAATGAAACAAACAGTTGAAGAATTAGATCAACTCGTATCTCATTTCAAAACTGAATAGCTTTCAAAAAATATTCCTCTTCCAAGAGGAATATTTTTTTGAGCTCATTCCCTGCATATTATATATATATCCGTTATAATGAGAATCGATATCATTAATTATGCAGGGGGTGCTACACATGTCACAACAAGCATTTGAAGAAAAGTTATATGCCAATTTAGAAGCTGTTATTGACCCTGAACTGGGTGTTGATATTATCAATCTTGGATTAGTTTATGACGTTACAGCAGATGAAAATAATAATGCTGTCATTACAATGACAATGACTTCTATCGGTTGTCCAATGGCTGGGCAAATTGTATCAGACGTTAAAAAAGTATTATCAACGAACGTACCGGAAGTCAATGAAATAGAAGTAAATGTCGTTTGGAATCCGCCTTGGTCTAAAGAGCGTATGTCACGTATGGCGAAAATCGCATTAGGTGTTCGCGACTAAATAAAGTGAAACTTTAATCAGTGGGTGGGGGTCTTACTGCCCATTAAAGCGGGATAAAGAAAGACCTGACATCCTAGTCAGGTCTTTTTCTCTTATTATTTTACACCTACTGCATCATAAGCTTTCGTTACAGCTTGTACAGCTTTAGAGTTTTTACCATATAAATCTTCTGCTGACTGAAGAGCAGCTTGACGCATCATCTTAAAGTCAGAGTTTGCAGTTAAATATTTCGTAAGAGCACGGTAGTAAATTTTTTCTGTCGCTTCACGGCCTACTCCAGTTACTTTCACACCGTAATGCTCTCCCCCATCAGACACTAAATATGCAGCTTTATTGTTAATACTACTGTTAATATGAACGCCGCCATTATCAGCTGTTCCAGTGTAGCGTTTATTGTAATGATCTGGGTAACCTTCACCTGGTTTTAATGGATTTGGAATAGATGCTGGATCTTTCAGAGAACGAAGTGCATCACCAGGTTTTCCAGGTGTATAAATGTCAGCACCTAAATCCCAGCTCTTCTTCTCAACCATGACACCCATAATATCAGATAACGATTCATTTAACGCACCTGACTCATTTTTATAAACAAGGTTTGCTGTATGTTCAGTTACAGCATGCGTTAATTCGTGACCGATAACATCTAGCCCAGCAGATAACGGCACAAATGTTGTACCATCACCATCGCCATACATCATCTGAATACCATTCCAAGCTGCGTTATTCCAGCTTTCACCTACGTGAACAGAGGAAATTAGCTTCGCACCTTTATCATCGAAAGAGTTACGATTAAATGTCTTTTTGTAGTAATCATATACTTTCCCTGCATTTACATGCGCATCAACCGCTGCTTTGTCATCAAAGAATTTATTTTTACTTTCTACCTCAATACCTGTATGTCCGAACCATTGTGAGAATATATTAAACAAGTTTTCATCCATATTCTCTGCATCAAATGTATGAACACCTTGTCCACGTTTACCATCAAATAAATGGAATGCTCCTGTTTTCTCATCTTGCGCAATTTCAAATGATTGTTTAGCGCCTAATACTCCGTAACCAAATCCTGTAATGTGATCTACAGCATTATATTTCTCAATCACATTTCCATTTGTCGCATCAACAAAATAATGCCAATATCCTGGAGCTGGCTTTGAAATTGATGCTTTCACTAAGTATGCAAGATAGTAATTCCCATCTTTTTCATACACATATAAATCTTTTTTCACACCGTCATAATTCTTTACTGCACCAATTTCTTTCTCAATATCTGCCTTTGCAATTGTTTCTGCTTGCTCTGCGCTAATTTTTGCAAACGTAGGAATATTTTTATCCTCTAAATTCGGAATAACTTGTCCGAAGAATGCTTTTACATTATTTTCTTTATCTAGTGTAACAGTTTGATCTGAACCGTACACAGGAATGTTATTATGTTTTTCAACTAGCTTCACGTGTGTTGTGCCGGATTCAGCATCTTTTTCCTCCCCAACGACATTGAAGTGTTTATCAATATTTCCTGCTAATTTGAACATATCTTTCTTACTCTCTAAATATTGAAAGACCGTTTCTTTTTTATCTAGTCCTTCTGGTGCTTTCCATTCTTCACCTATGTATGCAGGTGTTTTAAACTCTTGATGATATTGAATTTTTTGTTCTTCTGCTTTCGTTGTCGTTGCTCCAAATGTTCCAAATCCCCCGGCTATAACAGTTAACGCTAATGCTGATGAAATGACTTGCTTTTTCACTATAACATTCCCCATTCCCATAAAGATTTTTGACACTTTTATACAATTCTTATTTCTTCAGCCGATACCTCCCTCTAAAATTTGAGAAAGTTTTTTCTGACAATTCCGCTCAAAAAAAAGAGGACATCTATCAGATGTCCTCTTTTTCTTTTAATCTTTTATTGTCTTTTCAATTCGATTGCTAAATAATGAGATTGCTCTTTCGCTTCAATATGAATATCTTCTTCCACCGCTTCTGCTGCATCACGCATAACAAGATTTTCACCATTGATTACACTACTTCCTTCAATTTGAACAAGATACAATTGACGGCCTTCTTTCACAGGAAAATGAATTTCTTTTCCTGCATCTAACGATAAAGAATATAAATTCGCATCTTGGTGAATTTGAATTGGCGCCCCGCCTTCTAATGGAGATACCATATGAAACCATTCGTTTTCACGTTTGCTCCAATCAAATTTAAACTCACCATAGTTTGGTTTATGGTCCGCACGGTCTGGTAAAATCCAAATTTGTAGTAAGCGTAGTGTTTCATTTCCTAAATTATGCTCACTATGAAATACACCTGTGCCAGCACTCATATATTGAACATGCCCTCGCTCAATTGTTCCGCAGTTCCCCATGCTATCCTCATGTGTTAAAGCACCATCTACAACGTACGAAATGATTTCCATATCGCGGTGCGGATGCATATCAAACCCAGTTTGTGCTGCTACTAGATCATCGTTAATTACACGTAATGCACCGAAGTTCATGTTATTAGGATTATAATAATTCGCAAATGAAAAATGAAAATGTGTATTTAGCCAACCGTGATTTGCTCTTCCCATATTTTTATGATCAACTTTTCTAAACATATCCTTCACCTCATATTATCTCGAATTCAAGATTTATTTTAAAATTTTTTCTCACTGTAGCTTTTTTAGTAATTGTAATAATTGATGTTGTTCTTCCACATTTAAATTTTGAAACTGCTTCGCTTGGAATGTTTCTTGAGGCGGGACGATTTCTTCATATAAAGCTTTTCCCTTTTCTGTTAACGAAATATATTTTGTAGTACCTTCTTGTTCACGACGAATCCACTCAAGCTGCTCCATTTTATTTAAAAGCTGCGTGATATTTCCCTTCGTAACAAATAGCTTATTTCCAAGCTCTTGCTGTGTTAAACGGTTGTGTCCTCCAACTTGAGCTAGTACATCAAACTGAGCGGCGGATACACTCCATTCTTTCAAATGCTGATTCGTCTCACGAATACTTTTGTTATAAAAACGTGATAACCGAAACCATAATAGTAATCCGAGTCTATCTTCTGTTTTCACTCTATCACCTCGCACATTTCATATCATTAGTTTAGAACTAAACTTTATAAAAGTCAATCGCTTATTTTTGGTAAGTAACAAAGAAAGCACAGCGCCATTTCTCCACTATGCTTTACATTAACTTTCTATTTTTATATTCATCTAACTTCCTCTCCGCGAAATTCCACGCATCTTTCTCAATCCATCTCTCTTCATATCGTTCATTTTCAACATATAAAACACCGTCCTTATGTTGCATCGCATGGCGAAATTCATGTAGTAGTGTTTTGAGCACTTGCTCATACTCTTCCCATATGCAAACAAAAATTAATTGTTTTTCTTTATGATAAAAACCACCTACTGGGAATAAAAATTCCTCTTCTTCTTCTCCTAGTGATAGAAGCACATAATTCGCATCACACGTATCACAAAAAATAACTGGCGTTTTACATACTTCAATCAGTGAAAACAAATCATCTCTAAGTCTTTTGACATCCCAAGGAAGCTCCGAATCCAACACATACCAATTCTCCACCTGTTGATATACATTTTGAAACTGGAGTTCCATTTTTCTATAATCCCCTTTCCAAACTCCCTTTTCCTATATGTATGCCACAATATGTAAAATATTAAACATATCCTTCCCTAACAAATAACAAGCCGTTATTAATTCCTCGCAAAAAAAGGAATCTATTTAACTATAGATTCCTTTACGATCATGCTATATAAAATGCGATTTTACACATCAATTGTTAAAAACTTATTTAGTCTTCGTATCCCACTTAAAGATTTTATTTAAAAATTTATATACACTCTTTGACTCTTTCGTCAAAAGTGGACCTAAGATGGATAGTATAAGCACGTATAGTGCTGAGAATGGTTTCAATACTGACATTAAACCACCGGCGATGCCGATATTGGCCATAATGATGGAGAACTCTCCTCTTGAAACGATTGTTAATCCAATATTTGTTGACGCTTTATGAGATAATCCAGCTTGTCGTCCTGCAATCATCCCTGCTACAAAGTTTCCGATGATTGTAATAAGGACGGCACCTAACGTTAACCATATCGCTCCGCCTAATGAAAACGGATCAATACTTAATCCGAAACTAAAGAAGAAAATAGCTCCGAAGAAATCTCTAAATGGAACAACAAGATGTTCAATTCTGTCACTATGCTCTGTCTCAGAGAAAACCAATCCTAAAAGAAGTGCTCCGATTGCTTCGGCAACGTGAATTGTTTCCGAGAAACCTGCAATAAAGAATAACGAAGCAAATACTACAATAATAAAAATTTCATCTGAACTAATATTGAGCAATCTATTTAATAACGGTGTCGCCTTCCTAGCCACGATAAAGAATAGAAGCATATAACCTAAAGCAATTCCAATTGAAGTAAGGGCACCTAAGAAGGAAGCGTGATCACCTAGAACTAAGCCAGAAACAACTGATAAATACACAGCAAGGAATATATCTTCAAACATAATGATTCCTAAAATTAATTCGGTCTCATTATTACCAGTTCTTCTTAAATCCACTAACACTTTTGCAACGATAGCACTAGAAGAAATCGTAATAATCCCCGCAATAATTAAGATTTCTAGTAAAGGAAACCCCATTATAAACCCGTATAATAATCCAAGTGAAAAGTTAATTAAAATATAGATCGTTCCGCCAATCGCAATAGAACGTC
This sequence comes from Bacillus cereus group sp. MYBK79-1, assembly GCF_051915365.1. NCBI lineage: Bacteria > Bacillati > Bacillota > Bacilli > Caryophanales > Bacillaceae > Bacillus > Bacillus cereus group sp. MYBK79-1. Next base: position 132,099 of record NZ_JBQAEO010000006.1, read on the forward strand.
CAGATTTAATTAGTTTTTTCATCGAAAACTCTAGTCCTAGATAGAACAGAAGGAACAGAACGCCAATCCGTCCAAGGAAGGAAATGACACTTGCACTTTCAATAAACTTGAGATCGATAACACCTATTGTCGGCGCGTGCGGCCCTACTAACATCCCAAGAACGATTAGAAAAGGAATTACTGAGAATTTAAACTTTCCAGCAATGACTGCCGCAATTGCAACTAATACTAACGCTGTACCAACTTCAAAAATTAAAGTATCCATCTAGTCAGTCCCCCTATTCGAAAGTAACTCATTAATAATTTTTTTAATTTCTTCTCTCTCACCAGAAACTACAAGCATATCGCCTTCTTCAATTACCGTTTCTGGACCTGGATTAAATAGCTTTTTCATATTCTTTTTCATAACTGCAATGATCGTTACGCTATATGTTTTTCTTATCTCAAGATCACCGATTGTTTTTCCGATTGCTGGAGCTGCATTCTCCACTTTAAACCACTCAATCGCTAAACCTTCAAAGACCATCTCAACATTTTCTAATGCTCTAGGCTTATATACCATTCCACCTAATATTGCTGCAATTTGTCTTGCCTCTGAGTCACGCAATGAAATACTTGAGATGCTTTCTTCATGGTCTGAATCAAAGTGGTACATTTCTCTACGTCCATCATCATGAATGACAATCACCATTTTTTCGTTCCCTTTCGTAACAACTTGAAACTTATAACCAATACCCGGAAGTTCACTTTCTCTAATATTCATGTTTAGTTCCTCCTCAATAATTTTTTATTTGAATTTTCTGTTTTTCTGTCTTTTTTTCATGCATTCAGGATATTTGTGATTTGGAAATCTTTTATCGTAATAATAAGCGGCTCCTAAACAGATACTTAAAAATGTAATAACAAAAATACATTACTCCTCATTTGCAAACTTTGAAGGCTTATTTTCAATAAAGATTCTTCTTTCAAATTATCTCCTCTTTCTCGCTTTACATTTAGTTTTTTTAAATGTAAATAATTCTAAAAATATTACGATGTAACATAATCATAACACATAATACGTTTAAGTAACATGATTTTTTAGAAAAATTGATTCTCGTATATTTTTTGCATATAATTTTCTTATTACGGAAAAAAGGAAGTGTATTATATGGTTGATATCTTTAGCAGATTCCTTGAGGTAACGAATAATATTTTATGGTCATATATTCTTATTGCAATGCTAATCGGCTTCGGTCTTTATTTCTCTTTTAAATTAAAATTTGTCCAAATTACTCATCTCGGTGAGATGGTCAGTTTAATTAGTAAAGGATTTAATCGAAAAGAAAAAAAGAAAGATAGCATCTCCCCATTCCAAGCATTTTGCTTAAGTGCAGCAGCACGTATCGGTATCGGAAACTTAGCTGGTGTAGCATTAGCCATTTCCATGGGTGGACCTGGCGCAATATTTTGGATGTGGTTTATCGCAATTCTTGGAGCAGCTACTAGTTTCGTAGAATGTACGCTCGCGCAAATTTATAAAGTAAAAGATGGAAGCAGGTTCCGTGGTGGACCAGCATATTACATGGAAAAAGGGTTAAACAAACGCTGGATGGGTGTTTGGTTCTCACTTCTTATTACAGTTGCGTACGGATTGATTTTCAATTCTGTACAAGCAAACACAGTAACAATTGCATTTGAAAATGCTTTCGGATTAGAGCGAACGATCGTAGGAGCTCTATTAGCTTTATTAGTTGCAGTTATTATTTTTGGTGGTATAAAAAGTATTTCACGTATTACAGAAATGATTGTTCCTCCAATGGCAATTATTTATATTGGTGTGGCAATTTTTGTCGTTATTAACAACTTCACTATGTTACCAAGCATTTTTATGGAAATATTTAATGGTGCATTCGGTTTAGACCAAGCCATCGCTGGTGGTATTGGAGCAGCAATCAAGTTCGGAATTCAGCGCGGGCTATTCGCAACAGAAGCAGGTATGGGTAGCTCTCCTAACGCAGCAGCAACATCAGATGTATCTCACCCTGTAAAACAAGGACTTGTTCAAGCATTAGGAGTTTTCGTAGACACATTCTTAGTATGTACATCAACAGCATTTATCGTATTATGTTCTGGACTTTACAAAGGAACAAACTTACAAGGTATTGAATTAACACAGCAAGCATTAAGTTCACAAATCGGACCGTGGGCAAGCACTTTCTTAGCGATTATTATTTTCCTATTCGCTTTCAGTTCTTTACTAGGAAACTACTATTATGGTGAAACAAATATCGCATTCATTAAAGAAAGCAAAACATGGTTAATGATCTATCGCATCGCAGTTGTCGGAATGGTGTTCTTCGGATCAATCGCTGCCCTTCAAACAGTTTGGAGCTTAGCTGATTTATTCATGGGACTAATGGTATTCACAAACTTAATTGCCATCTCATTCCTAAGCAAATTTGCTTATGCAGCATTAGTAGACTATTTGAAGCAAAAGAAACAAGGAAAAGATCCTGTTTTCGTTGCAAGCTCTATCCCTGGCTTACAGAATACAGAATGCTGGGATGGACAGAACGTAGAAGAAAAACACAAGGCTGTGTAATAATTAAAAGCGGAAGCGGCTCGTCCAGAATCGCAGGACACTTTAAGCTCTCGACCTTGAAGCGCTTTTTGCTTCGAGCGAGAGAGCGAAATGACCGGAGATTCTAGCCGCTGGAGCTGGATATCATTAAAAGCGTATGCGGCTCGTTTAGAACAAAAACTATATATAAAAACAAAATCCCTATTACTTCACCGTAATAGGGATTTTTATTTACAACAGTTCATAATTTGTTCAAATTAATTCCAGCAAAAGGGTTGATTTATACAAATTACTAGATTATAATAATTATAAATTAGTAATTGATATAACATAACAACTCAAAAGGAGATTGATCATAATGAACAAACAAGTAATCGAAGTATTAAACAAACAAGTAGCAGACTGGAGCGTTTTATTCACAAAACTACACAACTTCCATTGGTACGTAAAAGGACCTCAATTCTTCACATTACATGAGAAATTCGAAGAACTATACACAGAATCAGCTACTCACATCGATGAAATTGCAGAACGTATTTTAGCAATTGGTGGTAAACCAGTAGCAACAATGAAAGAATACCTAGAAATCTCTACTATTCAAGAAGCAGCATACGGAGAAACTGCAGAAGGAATGGTTGAAGCAATCATGAAAGACTACGAAATGATGCTAGTCGAACTGAAAAAAGGCATGGAAATTGCTCAAAACTCTGATGACGAAATGACATCTGACCTACTACTAGGCATCTACACAGAACTAGAAAAACACGCTTGGATGCTACGTGCTTTCTTGAATCAATAATAGATTTAAAAGCGGAGGTGACTTGCTCAGAACAGGAGGGCATTGGAGCTCCTGACGAAGAGGCGCTTTTTGCCTCACAGGAAGGCGCGAAATGACCGACTGTTCTAGTCACCGGAGCTGGATAGATTAAAAGCGGAAGCGGCTCGTTTAGAACAGAAGGGTGTTGGAACTCCTGATTACGAGGCGCTTTTTGCCTCGAATGAAGGAGTGAAACAACCGACTGTTCTAGCCGCTGGAGCTGGATATTATTAAAAGCGGAAGCGGCTCGTCCAGAGTCGCTTTTTTTCTATGGAGCGGTCGCACATGTTGGTACATGAAATTATATCAACGATTTTTCAAATATATCGACGATAACTCACAATATATCAACGATTTTTTCATTATATCGACGATTCGACATAGGATATCGACTTACCGACAAATCACGACAATATTAGCAACCCTCTCCTCTACTTTTATCAATATATTACAATCTCTTTTATGTTAAAATATAGGAAACACCCTTTAATAAAATAGATCCAAAAAAGCTTTTCCATATTCATCATTTACTACTTAAATGGCGGGAGTGGTTCAGTTGAAAGACTACTTAATTAGAGCATTTTTTGCGTTAATAACAGTTGGGATTCTCTTACTTATAGCTAATATTTTCAATATACGTGTCGAGGTTAAAGACTATGCTTTCCTCGTTGTTGTAGCAATTGGTGGCGGCTGGGGTGGCTGGTACCTGTATAAAAAACAAAGTAATCAAAGTGATAAAGGCATTCCAAAGTAATACGGAATGCCTTCTTTTATTGCCGTCTATAGTAAATAATAAAATTCAAACCGCTAATACAACCAATCGCAATAAACATGTTAGAACTCTGTACATCCCCAGCTAGATCATACTCATCAACGATAAACCCAGTCATAAACAACGTGATCGCTGAAACACCTATACACAATATCGAAATAAACCAAAGCGAAAATTCATTAATTAGCTCTTTCTTCTGTGTTGAAACAATTAGCATAACAAGTATAGATGCTGCTAAAATACTTTTAAAAATCGGCCTTAAAAATACGAACTCCTCCATCTATTTCTCCTTTTCTCAAAACAGCATATCTAAACATTAACATATTTAACCAAATTAAAAACACATGCCTTTTCAAGATACAGTGAAACTTTAATCAGTGGGGGTTTTCTTCATCCCCCACTGATTATCAGCCCTCACCAATCGGACTTTTATGGGCAGTTGATCCCCCACCTAACTTCTTTGCTTTCGCTGAATTTTGAGGTGGGGGTCTTACTGCCCATTAAAGCGGGATAAAATGACATGTGTTTCCAATAATATCTATAAAATTGTATTATGATAGCTGCTTCCACTTCGTTCCTAAAACGGGGCGCTCGTAATTTTGGATTGCATGAATTAGTTTATCTGCCGTCTCAGCTGAAACGATCAACTCTTTATTCGATGGATTCATAAACCCTTCTTCTGCTGCACGTTCAACCATTTGCAAAATTGGTCCGTAAAAGTCTTTTATGTTCAATAAACCAACCGGCTTATTATGTATACCAATTTGCGACCAACATACTACTTCAAATAGCTCTTCAAACGTTCCGTATCCGCCTGGCAGTGCAATAAAAGCATCCGCAAGCTCTGCCATTTTTGCTTTACGTTCGTGCATCGTTTCTACTTCAATTAGTTCTGTTAACCCTGTATGTACAATTTCTCCTCGGAATAAACCGCGCGGCATAACACCTGTTACACGCCCGCCTAAACGAAGAACTTCATTTGCTACTTCTCCCATTAATCCAACGCAAGAACCACCGTATACAAGCTCATAATCGTTTTCAACAAACATTTTCCCTAACGCTATTGCCTGCTCTTTAAATTCTGGTCTCTCCCCTAAATTGGAACCTGCAAACACACAAATCTTTCTCATTCCTACACCCCGAAACTATATATTGTTATGATACAATGAATATTGTACAACATATTGAAGGGGTGAGGAAGAAATGGATATCGTCGCATTTCAAAGATGGGTGGAGGAATTTTACGAAAAACGAAGCTGGTCACAGTATAATTCCTTTATTCGCTTAAATTTCTTAACAGAGGAAGTTGGGGAAGTTTCACGCGTTGTTCGCGCAATCGAAATCGGCCGTGATCGTCCTGACGAAAAAGTGAAAACAGAAGAAGAGCTAAAACAAGAACTAAAAGAAGAACTTGGTGATGTACTATCCAACCTTATTATTCTTTCACAAAAATATGATTTAGATTTACAAGACATTATGGAGGCTCACGTCACAAAGCTTTCGAAAAGGTTCGAGACATCAAAATGAGAATATTATCAATTATGGTATAATATTCTTGTCACAATACTAAGGGGGATTTTATGTTATCTAAAAAATTGCACGACGCATTAAACGATCAAATGAACTTTGAATTTTACTCTGCCCATGCTTATATGGCGATGGCTGCTTACTGTACATCTGAGAGCTATGATGGATTCGCTAACTTTTTCCTTGTACAAGCTGAAGAAGAACGTTTCCACGCAATGAAGCTTTACAACTACATTAACGACCGCGGTGAGCGCGCTATTGTTACTGGATTTGATAATCCGAATAACGAATATGAATCTGTACTGAACGCTTTTGAAGTGGCACTTGAGCACGAGCGTGAAGTAACGAAACGCATTTACAACTTATCTGATATCGCTTGGGATGAGCGTGAACACGCAACAATTACATTCTTAAAATGGTTCGTCGATGAGCAAGTTGAAGAAGAAGCTTCATTCGATAGCATCATCCAAAAATTAAAACGTATTACAAGCGATTCAAACGCATTATTTATGCTAGATGCTGAATTAGAGAAGCGTACGTTTACACCTCCAGCTGAGTAGTATTTTAATCACCTTAATGAATGTATTAAGGTGATTTTTTTATTTCTTCTCTCAGCTTAATCAACTTTGCCAAATCCTTCTTATAAAGCCCTGAAACCTTTTCAACAAAGTCACTATGAGTAAACGTCCCATCCCCTTCTTCTACTATGCTTAAATACCCATGTATGAATTTCAAAAACGCTCTAGCATCTTCTCCAGTTAATTGATTAATGTTCTCTATAATCTCATCAAACTCCCTTAAACTATCCGCTTCTTTCACCCTAATTCCCCCTCTCTGCATTATTTATCATACCAAAATAAAAAAGTCGTTCATCCCTCTAGGCGAGAGATAAACGACTTCGTTTGTTTTATTAAAGCATAACCCCAACGATAATCGCTGATAATATACTTACTAACGTTGCACCGTATACAAGTTTTAATCCGAATGATGATACAACGTTTGCTTGTTTGCCATCGATACTCTTCGTTGCACCTGCGATAATTCCGATAGATGAGAAGTTCGCAAATGATACAAGGAAGATAGATAAAATACCTACTGTACGAGTTGATAAATCACCAGCTACTTTTCCTAGATCAAGCATTGCAACGAATTCGTTCGTTACTAATTTCGTTGCCATAATTTGTCCTGCTTGTAGCATCTCTGATGTTGGAATACCCATTACGAATGCCAATGGTGAGAAAACGTATCCTAAAATGCTTTGGAATGTGATTCCGAAAATCGAATCGAATACACCATTAATTGCTGTAATTAATGCTACGAAACCGATTAACATCGCCGCTACTGTTACAGCGATAGAGAAACCAAGCATAATATATTCGCCTAACATTTCAAAGAATGTTTGTTTTTTATCTTCTTGTAATTCTAAAATATCATCTTCTTCTTTTACTTCATATGGATTAATGATATGAACGATAATGAATCCGCTAAATAAGTTTAGTACCAGTGCTGTTACTACATATTTTGGATCAATCATTTTCATATAAGAGCCGACGATTGACATCGATACTGTTGACATGGAAGATGCACAAAGTGTGTATAAACGATTTTTCGGTAATTTGCTTAGTTGATCTTTTACTGTAATAAATACTTCACCTTGACCAACGATTGCAGCTGCTACTGCATTATATGATTCTAGTTTTCCTAAACCGTTAATTTTGCTTAATAGGAAACCGACTGCACGAATGATAATCGGTAATACTTTAATGTGTTGCAGAATCCCAATTAGTACTGCTAAGAAAATAATTGGTAATAATACTGTTAAGAAGAATGGTGCTTGTCCATCATTTGCTAGACCACCAAATACGAAATTAACCCCTGCTTCCGCAAATTTTAAAATAGCGCCAAACCCATCTGCAATCCCTTTTACTAATACAAATCCGACCTTTGTATTTAGTAAGAAATACGCAAGTACCAATTGAATGACTAGCATAAGTGCAATTGGTTTATATTTAATTTTCTTACGATCTGAACTGATAAGGAACCCTAGTACAAATACTACAAGTAAACCGACTAGAAACATTACGATTTTCATATGTGAATCCTCCACTTCTCCCACGAGTTATCGGTCGTATAACGTATAACGAATGACGTCTGACCATTGATGTTAAAAAAATTTAAAACCCCTAAATACTATTCAACTGTTATCTAAAATCAGTAAGCGTTTACATAAATTGCAATTTATAAAAGGTAGCTTCTTCTCTCCTACCATACTTGAAAGTCTGAAATTGATACCACCTACAAATCAAATTGTAAGCGTTATCTAACCAGAATGCAATATAAATTTTAAAAGATTTTTATATGTTAATATATTCCTAAATAATTGGTTTTTTCATGCAAATTTACCATAAAAAATAGCCCTAGCTATGAGCTAGGACCCTCTTTTTTTATAACATAACACCAACGATAATCGCTGATAGAATACTTACTAATGTCGCACCGTATACAAGGCGTAGACCGAATGATGATACAACATTTGATTGGTTTTCATCGATACCTTTCGTTGCACCTGCGATAATTCCGATTGATGAGAAGTTCGCAAATGATACAAGGAATACAGAAAGAATACCAACTGTACGAGCTGATAAATCGCCAGCTACTTTTCCAAGATCAAGCATCGCAACAAACTCGTTTGATACTAATTTTGTTGCCATAATTTGTCCCGCTGTTACCATCTCTGCTTGCGGGATACCCATTACGAATGCTAATGGTGAGAAAATGTATCCTAAAATAGCTTGGAATGTAATTCCGAACATTGAGTCAAACAAGCTATTAATTGCTGTAATTAACGCTACGAAACCAAGTAACATTGCCGCTACTGTGATCGCGATTGTGAAACCAAGCATAATATATTCACTTAGCATTTCAAAGAATGACTGTTTTTTCTTATTTTCTAATTTCAGTGTATCTTCTTCTTCTGTAATATCGTACGGGTTAATAATATGAATAATAATGAAACCACTAAATAAATTTAATACAAGTGCTGTTACTACATATTTCGGTTCGATCATTTTCATATAAGAACCAACGATTGACATTGATACTGTCGACATGGAAGATGCACATAATGTATATAAACGATGTTTTGGGATTTTACTTAATTGATCTTTTACCGTAATAAATACTTCCGCTTGTCCAACAATGGCAGCTGCTACTGCGTTATAGGATTCTAGTTTTCCTAGACCATTTACTTTACTTAACAACGTACCAATAGCACGAATAAATATCGGTAAAATTTTAAAGTGTTGCAGAATTCCGATTAAAACGGCAAAGAATACGATTGGTAATAACGCTGTTAAGAAGAATGAAACCTCTCCTTTATTAACAAGACCGCCAAATACGAAAACGATTCCAGCTTCCGCATATCCAAGAAGCGCGCCAAATCCATCTGAAATTCCTTTTACTAAAATATAACCAACTTGCGTATTTAATAAGAAATAACTTAACACTAGCTGAATAACAAGCATGATTGCGATTGGTTTATACTTAATCTTCTTTCGATCGGCACTTATAAGAAAACCGAGTACGAATACAACGAGCAATCCTACAAGAAACATAACAAACTTCATTAATAAAATCCTCCATTTAACTCTTCATTAACGTTGAACGTCTGACCATTCAAAATAAGAAATAATCCGAACTTTCCATTTCTCCTCCAAAACCTTCAATCGGATAGAAAAGATCATAAAACCTCTTGTTTCAAAGGCATTTTCCATTCTAACATAAATCGCAACTCATATCCGCACTTTTCTTTAAAAAATTACATTTTATTATAAACCATACATGAATGTTCGTCTTTTACCTTGTAAAGTAAACTTTAATCAGCCCTCACAAATAGCAGGATAAAACAAAAAATGAGCATCAAGTTTCACTTGATGCTCACCTCATTATACTGCTTTTTCTTTATCAGCTACTGCTGGCTTGTCCCAGCACTCTGTATTGTTCAAACCTGGAATAGACTCCGCATAGAACACTGGATCTTTTCCTTGTTTCTTTTGCTTAACGTAATCTGATAATGCCGCGAAAGCATACTTAGAAAGGAATACGATCGCCACTAAGTTAATAACAGCCATAATTCCCATGAATAAATCTGCTAAATCCCAAACGATTTGAATTGTTGCTACAGATCCTAACATAACCATACCAAGTACCGCAATTCGATAAACATTTAGTAACACTTTACTTCCATTTAAGAATTCAATATTTGTTTCACCATAGTAGTAGTTACCTACTAATGAACTAAATGCAAACAAGAAGATTGCCACTGCTACAAATATAGAAGCCCACGGTCCGATATGTTGACTTAATGCTTGTTGCGTTAATTGAATTCCGTTTAAATCAGCCGCTCCAGGCACATCTGATAATAAAATAATAAATGCTGTACAACTACAAATTAATAATGTATCTGTAAATACCCCTAAAGTTTGAATGAAACCTTGTTTAACTGGGTGCGTTACGTTTGCAGTCGCAGCTGCGTTCGGCGCACTACCCATACCAGCTTCATTTGAGAATAATCCACGTTTTACCCCTAGTAAAATCGCAGCTCCTAATCCCCCGCCTACTACTTCTTTAATTCCAAATGCATGTAAGAAAATCTCTTTAAATACATACGGAATTGCCGTAATGTTTGTTACAACAACGAATAATGCCACTGCTACATATATAATTGCCATTACTGGAACAATCATTTCAACCGCACGCGCAATACGTTTTACTCCGCCGAAGATAATAATTGCCAGTAAACCAGCCATAAATAGACCTACAAACTTACCATCTGTGTTAAATGCTCCATCAAAAGCTGCCGCTACTGTGTTTGACTGCACGGCATTGAAAATTAATCCGAAACTAACTGTTATTAGAACAGAGAAGACAACCCCTAGCCAGCGTTTCTTTAAACCCTTTTCCATATAATACGCTGGGCCACCACGGAATGCATTCCCATCTTTTACTTTATAAATTTGCGCTAATGTGCTCTCTACAAATGCAGAAGCACCCCCAATTACCGCAATTAACCACATCCAAAATACTGCTCCTGGTCCACCTGCTGAAATTGCAATAGCTACACCAGCTAAGTTACCAGTACCTACACGAGAAGCTGTACTCATACAAAAAGCTTGGAACGATGATACACCGCTCTTCTCTTTTTGTGCTTTCCTCGTTTTCGAACTTGCCCCATCCCCAAGCAATCGAATCATTTCACCGAAGTAACGAATTTGGACAAATTTCACACGAAATGAAAAGTAAAGTCCTAACCCAATTAACATCGCGATAATGATATATGACCAAAGGACATTATTTATATCCCCAATTACATTAGTTAAAAAATCCATAATTGCATTGCCCCCTCTTCTTCACAATAAGAAGATTATATTCTAAAAACTTTAAACAATCAACAATTTTCGACAAAAAGATGTTAGATTTTCTAACATGTAATTGTTACCATATGTAACATGCTCGTTTTTTCTATACTAAAACGAGGAAAATAGCACAAGCATCCCTACACCTATTCAACTGATTATTTCTATACTGAAAATAGCACGAAAAACAAACCGAATTACAACAAAAAAGATGAGTATCGAATTCAGCTCGATACTCATCTTTTCATCATACTGCTTTTTCTTTATCCGTTACAACCGGCTTATCCCAACACTCTGTATTCGTTAAACCTGAAATAGAATCTGCACTGAACACCGGATCTTTTCCTTGTTTCTTTTGTCTTACATAGTCCGCCAAGGCAGCGTATGCGAATCGCCCAAGAAGTGTAATCGCAATTAAGTTTGTCATTACCATAAGACCCATAAATAAATCTGCCATATTCCATACAACTTGAAGTGTCGCAACAGAACCGAATAACACCATTGAAACTACCGCAATACGGTAAATTGTTAACCACGTTTTACTTTGTTTAATAAATTCAATATTCGTTTCACCATAATAGTAGTTTCCTAAAAGTGAACTAAACGCAAATAAGAAAATAATAACTGCCAAGAAACTGCTTGCCCACGGACCAATTTGTGAACTTAATGCATTTTGCGTTAACTCAATACCTTCTAAATTTGTTGCTTTGTATGCACCAGAACATAGTACGATAAATGCTGTTGATGTACATACTAAAAATGTATCTACTAATACTCCAATTGTTTGAATAAATCCTTGTTTTGCTGGATGCGTTACATCTGCTGTTGCTGCAGCGTTCGGCGCACTACCCATACCTGCTTCGTTCGCAAATAAGCCACGCTGAATACCAAACTTCATTGCAGCACCGATACCGCCACCTACAGCTGAATCTAAACCGAATGCCCCTTTAAAGATTTCTGTAAACACGTCCGGTATTAAATAATAATTTTTAATAACAACGAAAATAGCTACCGCAATATAAATAAGCGCCATTGGCGGAACAATCATTTCAGACATACGCGCGATGCTTTTCACACCACCGAAAATAATAACTGCAACTAATGCAGCTAATGCAATTCCAACAATATAGCGCTCTAAACCAAATGCATTTTCAAACGCTAATGTTACTGTATTCGCTTGTACTGAGTTAAAAATTAAACCGTAACTAATTGTAATAAGGATAGAGAACCAAATTCCCATCCAACGTTTATTTAAACCTTTTTCCATATAATAAGCAGGACCACCACGGAAGCCACTGCCATCTTTTACTTTATAAATTTGTGCAAGCGTACTTTCTACGAAGCTTGAAGATGCACCGATAATCGCAATCACCCACATCCAAAATACCGCTCCAGGTCCTCCCATAGAAATAGCTAACGCTACGCCAGCTAAGTTCCCGATACCAATACGAGCCGCTGAACTCATACAAAATGCTTGGAACGAAGATACACTACCTTTTTTACGCGTCTTCCCAGTTAATCCATCACTCATTAATCGAACCATTTCCCCTAAATGAGTAATTTGTACGAATTTCAATTTAATAGAAAAATAAAGACCTAAACCAATTAACATTGCAATAAGAATATATGACCAAAGAATTGTATTCGTTGATGAAACGAATTGCTCTAACATATTCATACAATTAACCCCTCCTTTTATTCATAAAATGAATTATATTTAAAAAATATTCAAAAATCAACATTTTTCGACAATTTACGATTTCCAAATGTTAGAGGTTTATAAAGCAACAATATTTTTATGACTCTCTTCTCTCCAACTGTACATACTAAAACAAAAAAATAAATCTACAAACAACCCCATTGACAAAAATGATAACCTGTAACTATAATGATTACATCAGGTTGTAACAAACCTAATTACAATACATTCATTTAATTTCAGATATACACTTAACAAAACATTTTGGAGGGATTTATTATGAAAATCGGAATCATCGGAGCAACTGGCAAAGCAGGAAGTCGTATTTTAAAAGAAGCATTAGATCGCGGACATGAAGTAACTGCAATCGTAAGAAACGCTGCAAAAATTACAGAAGAAAACGTAAAAGTTTTAGAGAAAGATGTATTCACTCTTACATCTAACGACTTGCAAGCATTTGACGTAGTTGTAAATGCATTCGGCGCTCCAGCAGGCGAAGAACACCTTCACATAGATGCAGGAAATGTACTAATTGAAGCGATGAAAGGTGCACCAAATACAAAATTACTTGTAGTTGGCGGAGCTGGAAGCTTATTTGTAGACGAAGAGAAAACAACACGTGTATTTGATACACCAGGCTTCCCGAAAGAATACCTTGCAACAGCTCAAAACCAAGGTAAAAACCTAGAAATCTTGCAACAAACAAATGACATCACTTGGACATTCATCAGCCCTTCTGCACTATTCGCATTAGGAAAACGCACTGGTTCTTATACAGCTGGTAAAGACAATCTTCTTGTGAACGCAAAAGGTGATAGCTACGTAAGTTATGAAGACTTCGCAGTCGCAGCACTTGATGAAGTTGAAAATCCAAAACACGTAAACGAACGCTTCACAGTAGTTTCTGAAGCTGAATAATAGAAAAAGCTCGTAAAACGTTATGTTTTACGAGCTTTTTCTATTATTGTACTTGTTCTAAACCATTTGGAGTAATCTTGAAGGAAATTTCTTTAAACTTTTTCTTATCTCCTTTTCCAACGAACTCACTCTTTTTATACCAGCTTAAACGATCTGATTCTGCATGATACACTTTCACTACATCTCCATATTGGAATGAAGTTCCATTTACTTGCTCAGCAAAATTCTTTGAAGTCTCTTGCCCTTCTGCTGTCACATGTTTTTTCTCTTTTCTTTCTCCATCATACAACGTAATTCCCATGTATAGCTCATTTTTAAAGTAGCTATGAATTTGTTCATTCGTATGTGTGACATGTAATTTCTTCTCTTCATGATTAAACGTTACAATTGAACGAACACTATTACTTAGCCCCTGATACACTAGACTGTCTCCATATGTTACTTCTACCGGCACTTCTGTCACTTGCTTATTCCCAAAACGATCTTTCGTTTCTACTTTTACTGTTTGTTTTCCGATTTTTGATGTATCTAGTTTTTCTACAAAACCGATTACTTCTCCATCTTTTACTTCAACAAAGTTTTTCGCATCTAATGTTTCACTATTTGTTCCGATTACTACTTTTTGCGGTTTTGCTTTCACTTCTTGCAAAGCTCCTATTCTCTCAAAACCTTGCTCTGTAATCTTAAAGAACACTTCATTCACACCGTACTTTGTGTCTATTAGTTCATTCTTTTTATATACTTTAAAGCGATCGAATTCCGCCTGATATACTTTTACTACGTCACCATATTCATATGACATTCCATTAAATTGCTCTGCAAATGCTTTTGTATTTTCCGTTCCCTCTAGTATCATTTGCTTCTTTTCTTTACCTTCTTGGTCATATACAGTTAACCCCATATACTTCTCATTTATAAAATGAGAATGAGTCGGGCCTTCTGTACCTATTGTATTTAATTTCTTTTCTTCATGATTTAATGTGACAACCGATTTGATATTACTTCCGTTATAACCTGTACCAAAGAACATAATGCTATCTCCATAAATCACTTCTAATGGTACTTCTGTCACTTGCTTATTTCCAAAACGATCTTTCGTTTCTACTTTTACTGTTCGTTCGCCGATTTTTGATGTATTTGGCTTTTCTACAAAACCAACAATTTCTCCGTCTTTCACTTCAACAAAGTTTTTTACATCTAATGTTGCAGCATCTGTTCCGATTACTACTTTTTGTGGTACTGCTTTTACTTTTTGTAGGGCTTCCATTCTTTCAAATCCCTGTTCTGTTACCTTGAAAAGTAATTCTTTTTCTACTTTCTCCTTACCTTGACCGACAAAGTTATTGTTTTGGTACCAATTAAAGCGATCTGATTCTGCGTGATACACTTTAACAACATCACCGTACTCGAACGCTAACCCATTAATCGATTTTGCGAATTCTTCCGCATTTTCAACACCTTTTACAGTTGCTTTCTTTTTCTCATTTCCTTCTTGATCTAATAATGTAAATTCAAAATATGTCTCTTCTTTAAAATAATAATGCGCTTGATTTGGATCAGCTGTCGCACTAAATTTTTTCTGATCATGTTGCATCGTTACAACCGATTTAATATCCGTACCATGCTTAAGTCCTTTAAATACTAAACTATCTCCATAAATTACTTCTAACGGCACTTCTGTCACTCTCTTATTTCCAAAACGATCTTTCGTTTCTACCTTTACTGTTTGCTCACCGATTTTTTTTGTATCTGGTTTCTCTACAAAACCAATTACTTCTCCACCTTTTACTTCAACAAAGTTTTTTACATCTAATGTTGCAGCATCTGTTCCGATTACTACTTTTTGTGGCACTGCTTTTACTTCTTGTAAAGTATCCATTCTCTCAAAACCTTTTTCTGTCACTTTGAAGAATAGTTCTTTTACTCCCTCTTCCTCCCCTTGACCAGTAAGGTTATTATTTTGATACCATTTCAAACGAGTTGGTTCCGCATGGAATACTTTCACTACATCTCCATACTCAAACTGCATACCATTCACTTGTTCCGCAAAGTTCTTTGAAGTTTCTTGCCCTTCTGCTGTTACATGTTTTTTCTCTTTTCCTTCTCCACCATATAACGTGATTCCCATGTAACGCTCTTTATTAAAATACTGATGAATTGGTCTATCCATATCAGTCGCATGTAATTGTTTCTTTTCATGTTCTAACGTTACAACCGAAGCGATTTCATCGTTGTATCCTACATATGCGATACTATCTCCATAAATCACTTCTAATGGTACTTCTGTCACTTGCTTATTTCCAAAACGGTCTTTCGTTTCTATTTTTACTGTTTGCTTTCCGACTTTTGATGTAGTTGGTTTTTCTACAAAGCCCATTACTTCTCCATCTTTTACTTCAACAAAGTTTTTCGCTTCTAGCTTTTCTACTTCTGTTCCGACTACTACTTGTTGTGGTTTTGCTGTTACTTCTTGCAAGGACTCTAATCTTTCAAATCCGTTCTCAGTAATTTTGAAGAATAGTTCCTTTATTTCTTTATTTTTCCCTTCTCCCGCATATACGTCTTTTTGGTACCAATGTAAGCGAGAAGATTCTGCATGGTATACTTTCACCACATCTCCGTACTCAAATGAAAGTCCATTTACTTCCTTAGCAAAAGCTTTCGTATTCTCCAAGCCTTTTACCGCTACATTTTTCTTCTCTTTTCCTTCTTTATCGTACAGTGTGAACTCAAAATACTTTTCATCTTTAAAGTAATCGTGAATTAAATTCTTTGTATCTGTTGCACTAAATTTTTTCGCACCATGATGTAGGGTTACGGTTGACTTCAAGTCTCCCTCACCGGTATAGTTCAATCCATATACAAGTAGGCTATCACCATATCCAACATTCACTGCAACTGGAATGAAATTCTTATTTCCTTTTCCATCTACAATTTCTACTTTTACAGTTTTTTCTCCAACTTCAGGCTTATCTTGCATAATCACACCTGTTGTCTTTACACCTTCTCCTAAATTCTGTACAAGTTCCTTTGCTTTTTTCTCATCATATGTAGTACCGATTACTACATTTTGTATTTTTTCATTATTTGGCTCGCCATATGGAATTTCATATAACTCAATTTGTTTTTCACGAATTGGATTGCTATCTGTAGATAACCAAATTTCTTTTTCTAATTTTGGTAAATTTAATTTTTCAATCTTTTCTCTCGTAGCATCATTTGCAATTAATCCCCATTTATCAAAGAAAGGAATTAAATTTTGTCCCGCCACTTTTGACGTCATATAAATAAACATCTGCTTTTTCTCTTCATCAGATTTAGGCAGTTCTGTATCATGTAACAAACGATACATTTGATGTAAATTCGGATAGAATTGATCCCCATAAGCTAAATGTAACTGCCAAAACATAACTAATTTCTCAAATACATTCATCTTCTCTTGTGCATCCGGTTTACCTAAATAAGCAAATGCAGCTTCATAGCGTCCCTCTTGTTCTAACCTTGTTTTGTGCCCGAATGTAGTTTGAACTGCCAAAGAATAAATATTAACTGTTACTTCTCCAAGTCCATCCCATAACCAAGTGTTCTGTTGATGTTGATGTCCCACTTCATGCCAAGGTCCCCAGCCATCATTAGTTAACTCTTCTAGATTTAGTACTGACTCTAAATTCCCTTTACTATAAGCTGTTCGATAATACGTCGCATACATATAATTGTCCGTATACCAGTCTTCAACAAAATGAATGGAATGTTTACCTTGATTCGCAACACCCACACCATCTTTTGATAATCCTGATATTTTATGCTCAATGTTAATTATTTCATCATGTTTCTTTAATAACGCAGCTGGATCTTCTTGTTTTAAATGCTCCGCTACAGTCTCAGGATGCATAGTTAGTAAACTATTTTCTCCTTTCATTTCGATTGCATATGGATTCGGTGATTCCTTCAACATACGTTTCCAATCTTCTGTCGTATGTTTACCTAAAATAAATAAAGGATTTGGTGTACCACCTTTTTTCACCTTAGCCACTACTTCTCCTGTGTTGTGATAATTATAAAAGTATAATAGTCCTCCATTTGGAGAAGAAATTTTATTCTCACCAGGATTTAAATTGAATTGTTTAGGTTCTTCTTTTTCATAAGAATATGTACCAATATAAGCTTTAATCTGTTGAGTCCCTTCTACTTGAATAACTACTTCTTCACCTGGCTTTACATAAACGCCCGTTGGTTCATAAGGAGAAAAACTCATTCGCCGCTGATGCAACTCACGCATCCCTTCTACATCACCTTTTGGCAGCAATTGATACACTCGCTCTTCTTGCTGTTTATCCTTATCTTCAATCGTCATCTCTGCATACACCTTAGGCAATTCAAATCCATATGGCGTTAATAACGTAGCTAAACAAACACCAGCTACTAATACCCTACTCGTCTTTTTCTTCGACATAATCTGTGTCCCCTATTCCTTTATTTAGAGAAACTATCCTATATATTCATTTAATAAGACATCCTATTATTTTCATAAAAACATTTAATGAATAGACTAACACCTCGCGCACCTGTATCAATTACTACCGCATCCCTCTCAATGTATTCGCTTTCTTACATTATAAAATTTTTATGCACTGTATCCTCCTCACTTCCCTCTACTTGTGATGAGTTCTCTCTACATAAAAAGAGAATAGTAAAAGATATATTTCAGTATTGTCATCTATACATCTAAAGTTGTAAATAACAAATAGAATCTTACATTTTCTTCATATATGACCATCTATAGGTAGTTTTTCCAAATGAATTTTACACGCTTTCTACTTTATTTGATAGCCTTTTCAATTAGAATAATGTTACAATTCCGTGAATACAATCCATTAATTGTAACGTTTGAATTTTAATATACTTATATTATTTCTAAATAAAACTACGACTGTATAAACAGTGCTTCTATCCTACATATAACTTTTCTAATATAATTTTACCATTCATATAAAAAAGCACTGGCACACGCCAATGCTTTTTCGTTATCTCTTTTGATTCGGTTTGTGCGGTTCATTTGGAGTATGTGGTTTATTATTATCATGACCATTTGTTGTTTTCCAACTTACCGATAATTCCGGACTTGTTTTTTCTTCACTTCGCTCAAGTAATACGACTGCATTTTGAATTGTCGGTGTACCTTTATGTGCAATCCCTTGTAGCTTCGTTAATTTCCCTATTACTTTAAAGCTAAATCCACCAGCTGGTGTTTGTTTCGGAATTAAGATACGGAACTTTTCTCCTACATTAAATTCCGTTTTCGCTTCGCCCTTTTCATTTACGAATTTCACGCCCGCCGGTGCACCTGTTGCTTGCACTTTATACGTTCCGCTTTTCGCATTTGTTTCTACTGTATATAAACCTGTTTCAAAGAAATCATTTTTCAATACTGCTTGTTGTTCTTCTGACGGTACGACACTCATCGTAATTTCTTGTAATTCTTCACTAGCATTTGCTTTTGCAACGATGTCTTTCGTTACTTTTTCTACATTTTTATTACGGAACTCTAAATCGTTAATATCAATTTGCTTTAACGCATCCCATACTGCAAGCTGCGTTGCATAATGTGCATCTCTCCAATCAGAAACACCTAATTCTTGTGGGCTCTTTTGTGGGTATCCATTTAATAGTACACGATACACATTAATATCCACTTTTCCCATTTCGGGTAAATCTTGACCACTCGGAGATTTCAAATCTACATTTAAGCAAAAGGCAATTTTACCATCTGCTGTTTTAATAAGCTCTGTTCGAATTGGTTTCTTCTTTGATTTACTATAACTCCAGTCCATCTGATACTTTGTATGATCCATAACTTCCGCGAATGCTTTTTGCAGCGGAAATAACACAAATAAAACACTTAAAAAAACAGCTATTAGCTTGAACGATCGTTTTATATTCATGTTTACAACCCCTTATGAAATAACAAATTTACTACTGTTTATTATTTAGTTAGAAGTTTTTTTTATGCATAAGCAAAACAAAAAAGAGCGCAAACTGTTTTGCACTCTTCCTCTCCACTATAAGTTTAGAAATCAAAGTTATCAGGGTCTGGACCAACGCGGTGATTTTCATTTAACGCATCGATTTTCTCCATATCTTCTTTCGTTAATTCGAAATTAAATATATCTGCATTTGCAATGATTCGATGTTCTTTCGTTGACTTCGGAATTGTTACAACTTCATTTTGAAGATCCCAACGTAAAATGATTTGAGCTGTCGTTTTCCCATGCTTATCAGCAATTTCTTGCAATGTTTCGTTATCTAACAATTGACCTTGCATAAGTGGTGACCATGCTTCCATTTGAATACCTTGCTCTTTACAGAACGATTGTAATTCTTTTTGTGTTAAACGAGGGTGATATTCCACTTGGTTAATCATCGGCTTCATTTCTGCACCTGCCAGTACGTCTTTTAGGTGATGGATTTGGAAGTTACTTACGCCAATTGCACGTACGCGTTCTTCTTTATAAAGTGTTTCTAACGCTCTCCACGTATCTTTGTATTTCCCTTCCACAGGCCAATGAACAAGATATAAATCTAAATAATCTAGCTCTAATTTTTTTAAGCTTTCTTCATATGCAGCAAGTGTCGTTTCATATCCTTGATCTGCATTCCACACTTTTGAAGTAATGAATAAATCTTCTCTTGAAATTCCAGCTACTTCGATACCAGCCCGAATCCCTTCTCCAACTGCTTTTTCATTTCCATAAATCGCAGCTGTATCGATACTGCGGTATCCTGCTTTAATCGCCGATTTCACAGCCTCTACCAGTTCCGGTCCATCTTCTACTTTAAATACACCTAAACCGAACCAAGGCATTTCTACACCGTTATGCAATGTTGTTGTACTTTGTAAATGTTTCATTATATTATCTCTCCCTTATTTCACTTGATCTCTTTTTTCTAATGTCATACTCCACGCCGTTAACATAACAGCCCCTGCTACCATAATTCCGCCTACCCAAGCTGTATGAATTAATCCTAACGAGTTTGTTACAATACCGCCCAAATAAGCACCAAGAGCAATTCCTGCGTTAAATGCTGCAATGTTAATCGCGGATGCTACATCAACAGCGCTAGGTACAAATCGTTCAGCCAATATAACGACATACACTTGTAGCCCTGGAACATTCATAAATGCGAATAGTCCCATGAAAATAATTGTGATGAGTCCAGCAACTTTAAACGGTGCTGTAAATGTTAAAACAAATAATACAATTGCTTGAATAAAGAACATGTAAAATAATGCTCGAATCGGATTATGATTTGATAATTTTCCGCCGACCATATTCCCAATCGCAATTGCAATTCCGTACACTAACAAAATAATCGTGACGGTACTTGCTTTAAATCCTGTTACTTCTTGTAATAACGGAGATAAATACGTAAATGTTACGAATGTCCCCCCGTACCCTAATGCAGTAATGATAAATACAAGTAATAGTCTTCCATTCGTAATCAGCTTATATTGATCGCGAAATGATACAGACGTACCTTTTTTTAAGTTAGAAGGAATTAGCATACTGTTGGCGATTAAAGCAACAATCCCAATTGCCACAATTACCATAAACGAAGCTCTCCAGCCAAATTGTTGACCGATAAACGTTCCAATTGGTACACCTGTAATGGTCGCAACGGTTAAACCAGTAAACATAAATGCAATTGCACTCGCACGTTTATTCTCTGGTACAAGCGCAGCCGCAATTGTGGATCCGATCGACATAAAAACGCCGTGCGCAAACGCAGATACAACCCTTGCGATAAGCAACACAGTGAAACTTGTTGCCACTGCCGCAATTCCATTACCAATAATGAAAATAATCATAATCCACATTAATAACGTCTTTCGCGACATACTAGCTGTTAATGACGTTAATACTGGAGCACCAAATGCTACTCCTAACGCATATAAAGAAACGGTTAAACCCGCTGTTGTAACAGAAACATGTAGATCCTCTGAAATAGATGGTAATAAACCGACACTAATAAATTCGGTTGTACCAATTCCAAACGCACTAATTGCTAGTGCTAATAAAGCAAACATACTTCTTCGATTCGTCTGTACTGCCGAAGAAGGTACTGTATATGAATTCAATTGAACTCCTCCTTAATGCAAGAAATCCAATCATAATAGTATGATAAAAAGGCCTTTTTATCTTCTACAAACATAACTTTACTGCTCATATATGCTATTATGAATGGCTTCACTCTTTTTTTGAAGAACGCACTTTAAAGTACGATAGGTACCAAAAAGTAACATAGGCACTTTTTAGTACCGTACTACTCATTTCCCTCTTACGTATGCTATTATGGAACATATTCAACATGATAAAAAGTACGTACTTTAAAGTGCTATAGGTACTTTTTAGTAACATTTAAATTATTTAGCTTCTTTTGTTGGAGAACTGAAATCTACATTCATCAAAGGAGATTTTTATATGAAGAAATATAATATTCCCGTTGAAGCGACTTTAGAGGTTATCGGCGGAAAATGGAAAGTCGTTATTCTTTGCCACTTAACGAAAGGGACAAAGAGAACGAGTGAATTAAAACGTCTTATGCCTGGTATTACACAAAAGATGTTAACACAGCAATTACGCGAGTTAGAAGAAGATGGAGTTATTCAAAGAAAGGTATACAACCAAGTCCCACCGAAAGTAGAATATTCCCTTACAGACTACGGCTGGTCTTTAGAATCCATCCTTGATTCTCTTTGTACTTGGGGCGAATGCCATCTTGAAAAAAGGGGTAATACATCGATGCTAATTACAGAAGGTGAACAATAAAAAAAGGAAAAAATGAACATAAATTTGTCCATTTTTTCCTTTTTTTATTTATATATACGTACATTTCTTACCTTATCAAAATAATTTATGCGCTTTCATGCCTTGTCAGTACTACGTTATACGCTCAATATCAAATAATTAGGAATCATTTTTATGTTAACATAGGTGTATATAGTATATAATATAGGATATATATTATATACACTTTCCGATAAAGGAACTTTCCATTATGCGGACAAGCCATGTATCGGACAGTTCATAAATAATAGGTAGGACTTTATGGTTTTGGATTTATGATTTCAGCTTACTTGCTGGCATAAATTTAAAGGCATTTTATTGTGCTTTGTGAAACTTTGTATAAAGTTTCGCAAGCGTTTACTATCTTACCTATAAAAAATAAGAGTATTGCTATCGTAAAGGAGAATTGGAGATGCCAGAAACTATGACTCAAACAAAGCCAGAACAAGAAACTGTACAAATTTCTGCTAGCCAAGGACAACTTGATGTACTTGATCAGTTGTTAAAACCTGAGGTACAAGAATCATTAACTACACTAGTAGAACAGCTTCCAAAATTAACTGAGCTTGTTAATATTTTAACTAAATCTTATGACTTCGCTCAAACTGTTGCTACTGATGAAGTATTAAAAAGCGACACTGTTAGTGCAATCACAGAGCTTGTAGAACCTGTAAAAGATACAGTAAAAGGCATGGCTGCAACTGCTATCGAAGCGAAAGATCGTGCTGACGAAAGCAACGAAGTTATCGGCCTGTTCGGTCTATTAAAATTACTAAAAGACCCACAAGCACAAAAAATGTTCCGCTTTGTGAACGCATACCTTCAAATTAGTGCAGAACGTAACAATAAATAATTTAACTTATAACAACAATTAGTAAAGACGGGGGATATCATACTATGTCAAAACAAATTGTCATCTTAGGCGCTGGTTATGGCGGTCTTCTTGCCGCTTTAAACGTACGTAAATATTACAGCAAATCAGAAGCACAAGTTACAGTGATTAACCAATACCCAACACACCAAATCATCACTGAACTACACCGCCTTGCAGCTGGTAACGTTGCTGAGCAAGCAATTGCAATGCCACTTACAAAGCTTTTCAAAGGTAAAGATATCGATCTTAAAATTGCAACAGTTGAGTCATTCTCAGTTGATAGCAAAGAAATCAAACTAGCTGGCGGCACTACTTTATCTTACGATGCACTTGTAGTTGCTTTAGGAAGTAAAACTGCTTACTTCGGTATTCCAGGACTAGAAGAAAACAGCATGGTATTAAAATCTGCTGCTGATGCAAACAAAATCTACAAACACGTTGAAGACCGTATTCGTGAATACGCGAAAACGAAAAACGAAGCTGATGCTACAATCGTAATCGGTGGTGGCGGATTAACTGGCGTTGAGCTAGTTGGTGAGCTTGCTGACATTATGCCTAAACTTGCAAAAAGCCACGGCGTAAATCCAAAAGAAGTTAAACTTCTTCTTGTTGAAGCAGGTCCAAAAATCCTTCCAGTATTACCAGACCACTTAATCGAACGTGCAACTACTAGCCTAGAAGCACGCGGTGTTACATTCTTAACAGGTCTTCCTGTAACAAACGTTGCTGGCAATGAAATTGACTTAAAAGACGGTCAAAAACTTGTTGCTAACACATTCGTTTGGACAGGCGGCGTACAAGGTAACCCATTAATCGGTGAATCAGGTCTTGAAGTTAACCGTGGTCGTGCAACAGTTGATGCATACCTACAATCTACTTCTCACAAAGACGTATTCGTTGCTGGAGACAGCGCTGTTGTCTTCGCTCCAGACGGACGTCCATACCCACCAACTGCACAAATCGCTTGGCAAATGGGTGAGTTAATTGGATACAACTTATACGCAGCACTAGAAGGCAAAGCATTCGAAGAGTTCGCACCTGTAAACTCTGGAACACTTGCTAGTCTAGGACGTAAAGATGCTGTTGCTACAATTGGAGCAAGCAACACTCCACTTAAAGGCTTACCAGCATCATTAATGAAAGAAGCAAGTAACGTTCGTTACTTATCACACATTAAAGGTCTATTCAGCTTAGCTTACTAATCTGAATATAAGCCCGAATCATGCCCTGCATGGTTCGGGCTATTTTTATCCGTAATTTTCTCTAACTTATTTATTCGGCAGAAGAATCATACAACCCTTTTAATTATCTAAATTTACTGATAATTTTATGTCCAAATTGTGTATACGAAAAGATGGAAGTATTCTTCCTACTCCCACCCTTTCACACAAACTACTCTCCTAACTTCACTAGGCTGTAGTTCTTCTTCCCTTTACGAATAATAATAAATCGTCCATCAAATGAATTCTCTACAGTAACATCTGTACCCACATCTGTTACTTTTTCACCATTCATAGAAATTGCTCCGTTATTAATATCTTCACGTGCTTGTCGTCTAGATGGTTCAATTCCTAAATCAACTAGCCATTCTACGATGTTTTTCGTCTCTTTTGAAGACTGGAATGTTGGCATCTCTTTAAAACCTTGTTCAATTTCATCGGCTGTTAACGATTTAATATCTCCGCTAAATAACGCTGCTGTAATTTTCTCCGCTTGCAGGAGTGCCTCTTCTCCATGAACGAATTTCGTCATTTCTTCCGCTAATACTTTTTGCGCTTCACGTTTATGAGGCTCTGTTTCTACCTTCGCTGCCAATTCATCAATATGCTCTTTCGTTAAGAACGTAAAGTATTTCAAGTATTTAACGACATCACGGTCATCTGTATTCACCCAGAACTGGTAAAATTCAAATGGTGTTGTTTTTTCAGGATCAAGCCAAACCGCACCACCTGCAGATTTACCAAACTTCGTACCATCTGATTTCAATAATAACGGAATTGTTAGTCCGAACACTTTCGCTTCGTGCCCTTCTAACTTACGAATTAAATCTAAACCACTCGTAATATTCCCCCATTGGTCACTACCACCAATTTGCAGTTGCACATCTTCTTTCGTGTATAAATGATGGAAGTCCATCGCTTGCAAAATTTGGTACGTAAATTCTGTGAAAGAAATTCCTGTATCTAAACGACTTGCTACAATATCCTTCGCTAACATGCTATTAATGCTAAAGTTCTTCCCGTAATCACGTAAAAACTCAATAATGTTTATTTCATGTGTCCAGTCGTAGTTATTTACCATCTTCACTTCGCTATTTCCGCCAAAATCAAATAGCTTTTTCATTTGCGCTGTTAACGCATCCACATTATGCTGAACTACTTCTAACGTTTGAAGTTGACGTTCTGATTGACGTCCACTCGGATCACCAATTGTTCCTGTTGCCCCACCAATTAAAATAACTGGATGATGGCCAGCTAACTGGAATCTCTTCATCATCATAAACGGAATCAAATGTCCAATATGCATACTATCACCTGTCGGATCAACTCCGCAGTATAGTGAAATCTTTTTCTCTTCTACTAACTTACGTAAACCTTCTTCATCCGTCTGTTGATTCACAGCACCGCGCCATTCTAATTCATCAATGATATTCATCTTTTGTCATCCCCTCTATTTTTTGAAAACAAAAAGTCCCTATGTCTATGACATAGGGACGATTATTCACCGTGTTACCACCCAGTTTGTATAAATAGCATAGCTACTCATACCACTCTTAGCAATAATATCGATTGCCAATCCGCTTAGCATTACCTAAGATACTCCAGAGTGTAATTCGCAAGTTTGTTTGTGCTAGGTTCCAGCAACCCCTAGCTCTCTCGTTAACAGTGACAAACTGCTACTGGGCTCTTTCAACGTATATTATTTGTTAAATTATTAGCCATTATATTGAATTGAAAACAAATTGTCAACAATACCCAAATGTTATTTTAAAATAATTCGTAGTTTCATACGCATGTTTATTCTTTATCTTCTCCAATAATCCTTACTTCTCGCTCTAACTTCACGCCAAATTTCTCTTCAACAGTCTTTTGTACAAAGTGAATTAAATCGATGTAATCTTGTGCTGTTCCGTTATCAACATTCACCATAAATCCAGCATGTTTTACAGAAACTTCCACTCCACCAATTCGCTTACCTTGTAACCCTGATTCTTGAATTAATTTACCAGCAAAATTATTTGGTGGGCGCTTAAATACGCTACCACATGAAGGATATTCTAAAGGTTGTTTTGATTCACGTTTAAACGTTAAATCATCCATTTTTGCTTTAATTTCTTCATGCACACCTTCTTCAAGTTCAAATCTCGCTTCAAGAATAATGTAATGGTTATTCGCAAATACACTCTTACGATATCCAAATTCAAATGCTTCTTTCGTCAAAGTACGTAGCTCTCCATCACCTGTCATCACAACAGCTTCTGTTAATACAAATGATACTTCACCGCCGTAAGCACCAGCATTCATATATAATGCTCCGCCAACTGAGCCTGGAATACCGCAAGCAAACTCAAGACCCGTTAAATTATGATCTAATGCAATACGTGATACATCAATAATTGCTGCACCACACTGTGCTACAATCGTTGTTCCTGTTACAGTCACACCTGTAATATGAATTAAACTTACTATAATCCCGCGAATTCCACCGTCTTTAATAATGACATTTGATCCATTTCCTAAAAACGTAACTGGAATATTATATTCGTTAGCATATTTAATAACTTCTTGAATTTCATCATAATTTGTCGGCGCAACGAACACATCTGCTTTTCCGCCAACTTTAATATGCGTATGATTCTTTAACATTTCATCTTGTTTCACATGACCTTCAGGCAATACCGTACTTAAATATTCATAAACCTCTTGCATATTCATTTTACGATTCCTCTATTTCTATATTCTTTTTATCCCGTTATACGGGCCCATAATATCCCCACGTACATGAAATGAACCTAAAGTGGTGGATACAGTGTACCCAAAATCAATTCGAGACACCTATAAACCTCTTAATTTATAAGAGGTGCCACTCATATTAAAATATATATTGCATAATAAAGCAACCCAAATGGGCTACTAAACTTGACATGTCATCAGAAAGACAACAATTTGTAAAATATATTACTTTTTCAAAACACTATCCTTCAGTATCTTACTATACCATACGAAAATAAAGTGGTATTTTTTTGTAATCTTTACTTTATTTTCATCAATAAAAAAGATGCTTTTACCTATGTAAAAGCATCTTTTTTATTACTTATTATAATTTACTTTTCGTTCTCTTCTTTTTCCTTATCAAACCATAATAGCTCATCGTCATCAACTTCACCATTATAATTGATTAGAATCTCTTCTCCCGCTTTTATATCTTTGTAAGCAAAGAAGTTAAACGTATGATTCTCGAAGACAATATCATACGTTGCATTCGGATTATATGCATGATTAAATAACATGCCGTATCCTAACAGGAATGCCGTATGATTTACCCCATACTCAAATGCGTAGTCAGCAAGTAACGTTTTCTCAATGTGTTCATGCTGTTCATTCGGATAAGAGATAACTGGTGCTGAGTGAATCAACTCACCCTTTTTAATATCACGAGTTGCAAATACACCTCTATTAAATTCTCCATCACTAAGTTCAGAAGTCTTAACTTCGATCATATGCGTCACCTATATAATTCTTTCTTTGAAGTATTTTATCCCGCTATTCGCGAGGTTCAACTAATAATGAGTAGGTATTAGTCTCACTTTATCTCCTTAAGCTTGGCAGAAAACGCGCAGAAAAGCAATTAAATTCCTATCAAGTATTCATTTAAATGAAAAAGAGCACACATGGTGTGCCCTTTTCAAGAGATATTACTTTTCTAAAATATCTTCTAGTAACTTCACTTGCTCGCTAACAGTATGTAACGTCTTCACCGATATATCATTTCGATGTTTTTCTTCTTCCACACTTGCTAACACTTCTTCCGTAGCTGCAGAAGTTTGCTGAATTACGTTAGAAGCATGTGTAACATCCTTTACGATATTCGTCGTTTTAACCTGCAAGTTTTCTTGATGACCAACAATTTCTCTCATTACATCATTAATTGCATCAATAAACTTCCCTAAATCCGTTACATTTGTTAAAACACTTGCTAGCATTTCATTACATTCTTCTTGTACTTTTTCTGATTTTTCTACCTGTACTTCCACTTTACTTGCTTGATTACTAAACTCCTTCAAAATACCTTGAATTCTCCCCGCAGAGCGATTCGATTCTTCGGCAAGCTTTAATACTTCATTCGCTACAATAGCAAATCCTTTTCCATGCTCGCCTGCTCTTGCTGCTTCAATATTTGCATTTAAAGCTAGCAAA
Source organism: Bacillus cereus group sp. MYBK79-1 (assembly GCF_051915365.1). Classification (NCBI taxonomy): domain Bacteria; kingdom Bacillati; phylum Bacillota; class Bacilli; order Caryophanales; family Bacillaceae; genus Bacillus; species Bacillus cereus group sp. MYBK79-1. The sequence goes on from NZ_JBQAEO010000006.1 coordinate 160,946, forward strand.
CTCGTCTGACTTGAAATATTCGTTATTACATCTACAATTTCATTAATTTGCTTCGACTGCATCATTAAATCTCTAAATATAATTCCTGATTGTGAAACAACATCATTTAAACTTCTCATATTCGCTTCAAAATTTCGTAAAGTATGTACACTACCCTTTGAAATCTCTAAACTTTCATCAACACGAATCGATGCACCTCTTACTTGAGAAATGATTTGTTCAATATTTCCTTCCATATCATTCAATACTTCTACTGAACGATGCATCATCTCTGATTGTGATTGAGTACCAACTGCCACCTCTTCAAAAGCGAAATTAATTTCACTCATCGACTCCATCGATGTATTCATATTTTGTCTTAAATGATTGAAATTACTATCTAGTTTCACAACAGTTTCCTCAATAAGTCTTTGAGTCTCTTCTAGCTCCTGAGCTTTCCTCATCACCTCTCGCTTCTCATCACTTAAACGAGCTAGCAGATTAGAGCCAATCTTCGTTACGCCCCACATAGCAATCGTTACGATTGCTAACAAGCTTGCAAAGTTTGCAGCTTCAGATGCCGCTGTATAAGCAAAAAATTGCTCCGGCCAATAACTACAAAGAATAAATGTGATAACAACCGCCACTCCGCCGAGAATGATAACGAGACGTTCACTTAAATAAATAAGTGAAACTGCTAGCGTAAAGTAGACCATTTGAAATACAGCCGGACTTTCATTAAAAGCTTGTACCATAATGAAAGACATAATAAGCAACATAAATGTCATGATATATTTATACATCGCTTCCATGCCTTCTATAAAAGTAAGAAGCGTTCCAAATACAACAACTGAAATACCACAAACCCAAAATGCTATCGCTCTCTCTGTAAAAATATATCCGTAATACCCAATCGCGATTATTCCAAGAAAGAAACTACAAATCGTAATAAACAGCAATAAATGATTTTTCTGTGATTCTTTCTCAAGGTTAGAAAAACAAGTTTTCTTTAACCACTCCATATATAAAGTCCCACCTTCTGCACTTAATTACTTCAGCTTAAATACCGCACTCACTGGATTATGATCGCTATTTTCAAACTTTAAATCTTTCCCTTGCACATTTACAATCTCCACATTCGGTGAAACGATAAAGCCATCAATAATCGTGACGAAGTTTTCACCCTCCACATATTTCTTTACATCATCTCTCACAGTCATAACAGACGGATCTACAGCCCACTTAAAGCCACCATTAGTAAAGTCCTTCGGTAACTCTACTAACCACTCCGGACGCTCTTTCACAAACTTCGGATCACTTAACTGAACATCAGAAAGTAACTGATTCCAATCTCCGCCCATTATTACGTAATCACCTTTTTCATAATACTTGTTCATATATTGTCTTAAATACTCTACTTGCTGTTTTCTAATTTTCCCGCCTTCATCATACGCAGACAAATGTAAATTTACGAGTCTAACAAACTTCCCATTACTAACAGGAATTTTATGCTCAACAATCGCTCGATCTAAATCAAACAAACGCTTCGGCCAAGGCTCCATTCCAGGAAGCTGGAACCTCTCCGCTGTTTGAACTTTATATTTAGAAAACGTACTTAATCCCGCCTCCGCATATCCCATTGGACTTGTAATTGGGACAGGGACCCATTTTGTATCATAGTTCTTTCCAAATGACGAAGCATAATCAGGTAATCCTTTTTTCAAAAACTCATGCCCATTTACATCAAAAGATCGCAATGATTTTATATCAACTTCTTGTAATAACGCAAAATCACTATTCTCATTTTGTAAAAACGAAAGCATATTCTTTAGGTTAACTTCCGTTTGCTCTTTACTACTTGAACCAGATCCCTTTCCACCATCCATAAAGAAATCTTGATCCTTATCTAATCCAGCATATCCAATATTAAATGTCGTAACTTTAAACTCATTGTCAGGCGCTAATACGCGCTCCTTATTATTTTCCACCTTTAAACTTATAACATCAGCCGGCTTTTCTCTTGTAAGTGTCATATACGCTAAAAAACCACCTAAAATACAAGCTCCTATCAAAATACATATAAGTACTATTTTTAATAACTTCTTCAAATAAACGCCCCTTTTCTAAAACATACAACTTAATTTTCTTTATTTTCAGTTAACTAAAACTGAATGACAGACATAAGAAATATTTTATCATATTGAAAACCTTATATCACTATATTTAGTTTATAGGTACAGATTCTTTATCTTAAACCATCACACATACAAAACGACTCCACTTCTTCACTGGAAATTCAATGCATTTTTTAGTACACTATATGTAATAATCATAGGCGATGGAGTTCGCCATAACTGCTGCTTAGCTAATGACTCCTACCAGTATAACTACTGGTAGGAGTCTATTTTTTTGAGCAAGCTATTTTTAAAGAGGTGAAGATATTGATTTATATTATTGTTGGCATAGCCGGTATATTAGGGGCCCTCTCTCGTTATTATTTAGGTCTTACTATTCATACTTCATGGCATCATTCATTTCCACTTGCTACATTACTCATTAACTTAATCGGCTGCTTCTTATTAGCGTGGCTAACTACGTATATCACTCAGCGAAACATCTTGCCTCCAGAGATTATTACAGGCATTGGTACTGGATTCATCGGTTCCTTTACGACGTTTTCAACATTCAGTGTAGAAACTGTACAATTAATCCATCATTCTGAATGGGGCATGGCTTTCTTCTATGTATCATGCAGCATACTTGGTGGCCTCATTATGTCTGGACTTGGCTATATACTAGGTGATTTCTTAATTAAGAAACATCTTACAGAAGGTGATTACTCATGATAGAAGCTTTATTAGTAGCAACTGGAGGTTTCTTCGGTGCTATTACACGATTTGCAATTAGCAATTGGTTTAAAAAACGAAATAAAACTTCATTTCCAATTGCTACATTTCTCATTAATATAACAGGGGCGTTTTTACTCGGATATATAATTGGCAACGGAGTCTCTACAGGTTGGCAATTATTATTAGGGACTGGATTTATGGGGGCATTCACTACATTTTCAACATTTAAGCTCGAATCTATTCAGCTCTTCAATCGTAAAAACTTCGGTGTACTATTTTTATATGTAAGCGTAACTTATATAATTGGTATCCTCTTTGCATTCCTTGGAATGAAACTGGGTGGAATATAAAAAGAAAGCGACTCTGATCAGTCGCTTTCTTTTTATATTACATTCGTCGTAAGCTAATAACCTATGAGACCTCCCCGCAGATTACAGTTCTATTTTGTCTATTACTGTTTTTTTAACTTTGAAGTAATAACTCCAAATAGTAATACACCAATACCACTCAAGAACAATACATAACTTATTGGTACTAGGAAAAAGAAAGGTTCTTCAAGGAATCCATTATCCGCTACTTTACTAGTCGCACCTTGTATTAATAAACAAGTAACTCCTAACGATAGCAGTACGATAGCTAATAAAAATTTATTTTTCATAATATATTCTCCTTTAATTTCATAATTAATTTACTTATATCTCTTTTGCTAACATCATAATAAGCCTCAAAATATTACAAGTCAACAATTATTTATCGTTTAACAATAAATACATACTGTGAAACATAATAAAAAGGCTATAGACAGTCACTGTCTATAGCCTTTTCAATCCATTATTTCGTTCTAAAATATTCCTTCTGAAACATACACATTCTGATTGCATTATGATAGTTACCATCAACGAAAAACTCGTCGAGAAGCTCACCTTCCACTATAAATCCAACCTTTTTATAAACGTGTACAGCTTTTTCATTCTCTTTATCGACAACTAAATATATTTTATGCATATTTAATACAGCAAAAGCGTAATCCATCGCTAAACGCGTTGCATCAGCTGCATAACCGTACCCTTGATAATTTGGATCAATAATAATTTGGAATTCTGTTCTACGGTGAATATAATCGATTTCCACTAACTCGACCAATCCAACCATCTCATTATCTTTCTCAACGATAAATCGGCGTTCACTTTGATCATGTATATGTTTATCGTATAAATCCTGCAGCTCCACAAATGCCTCATACGGCTCTTCAAACCAATACGACATAATATGTGCATTATTATTAAGTTCATGTACAAATTTTAAATCTTCTCGTTCTAAAGGACGTAACTTCAATTCCTGACTCATTGCTATAACCTCCAAGTAAAAGAAACCTCTTCACTTAATGTCTCAATTTTTTTCAATTTCAAACGCCCTATTTGTATTGTAAACTTTCAAGCGACTTGAAGGTCAAGACATAAAAAAGTAGTGCAAACTTATGCCTGCACTACTTTCCCTTACTCTTCTTCTCGTAATGTTTCTAACACTTCAATTGCCCATTCACACCAGTCGATGTACATTTTTGAATACCTTATCCCATATTCAACAGTAATATACTCTCCTATCACTTGTTTGCGAATAGCAGATTGATCCGGGAAACCATAATCTTTCCATTTTTGAGTTTCCCGCATAACATGCGTTTCTCTATCAATTATCTTCTGTAATAGTGAAATAGCTTCACTTACTGAAATAACATTAAAACTTGAGGCTTTTAATAAAAACTCATCCTTTATACGTTGGGGCTTCGTTTTCGAATGAATAATCCATTCAACAAGAGCCTTTTCGCCCTCTTTCGTTAAAGAATATATTTTTTTATTTGGACTTCCTTCTTGATAAATATATTCGAACGTAACCAGGTTATCCTGCTCCATTTTTGATAATTCTTTATACACTTGTGAATGACTTGAATTCCAAAAATAAATGAGTTGTTCTTGAAAAGTATGATACAAGTCATAACCAGTTTGTTCTTTTTTTGAAAGTAGTCCAAGTAATGCATAACGAATAGACATTCTTAATTCTCCTAACCGGACTTTTAAATTATGAATAATTTGTTTCAATTTTATTATATCGATTGTACTCCTTTTAATAAACCATTATTATAACCATATGACTATTTAGTCATATGTCATTTTATTAATAAGAGGAAAGGAGGATATGATGAAAAGAAATATAGTTTCGTTAATGATTGTTCAATTTTTCATCTTTTTAGGATTCGGTATGATTATCCCTGTTCTACCAGAAATCATTACAAATTTACATGTGCCGTCACATCATTTAGGGATGCTGTTATCTTCTTATTCGCTCGCTTCATTCTTAACAGCTCCGCTTTGGGGAAAGATTTCTGATCGAGCAGGTCGGCGTCCTGTACTACTAATTGGTATACTCGGGTATTCCATTAGTTTTTTCTTAACAGGTTTACTGATTGATAATTTAACTGGCTTATACATCGCAAGAAGCCTAAATGGATTGTTTGCAGGTGCATTATACACTGCTGCAACAGCTTCAATTGTCGATATGACAAATGAAACTGAGCGTAATCGTTATATAGGAATGATGGGTGCTTGCATTGGCATGGGCTTTATTGTCGGACCTGCAATTGGCGGGATGCTAAGCCATTTCGGAAATGCGGTTCCCTTCCAAATCGCTAGCAATCTTCTTGTCATTTTATTTCTCTATACATGTTTTACTTTTAAAGAGAGTTTAAACAATGCAGATGAAAAAGATACGGGAAATCCATTTAAAAAGTTTATCCATTTACCAGCTTCATCAATCGGCTTGTTTTTCATTACTTTCACAATTTCTATGGCATTAGCCGGATTAGAAGGTACTTATCAGCTATTTGGTAAACAAGCAATTGGCATGACACCATTCCAAATCGGCATAATCTTTTTAGCGAGCGGTCTAGTGGATGCATCTATACAAGGTGGACTCATACGCTACATTCGTAACGGAGATGAAAAACGCTACATTATAATCGGACAAATCATTTCTGCAACAGGCCTATTTTTAATCCCTTTCATTACGAACTTACTATGGGCCGGCATTTGTTTATCCATCTTCACAGCTGGAAACGCGCTCGTACGAACTTGTACTCTATCCTTTTTAACAAAACAAGTAAAAAGCGATCACGGTACCATTTCAGGATTAAATTATTCATTTGATAGTTTAGGAAGAATTATCGGACCAATATTTTTCACAATGATATTTACATCACAAGGGGCAGTATCTTTCATAATAGGCGGCATGATGACAATGCTTTCTATCGGATTAGTAGTCATATTTTCAAAAAAACAACATACATACGGGAGTGAACTGTAATGCTTAATATGTTTTATCAAATTCACGCGGGATCATGGGCAATTCTTATCATCTTATTCATCATGAGTTACATGCTTAACAAACAAGAATTTACACTGTGGGGGCAACGTGCCTTTTATGTTCTTATGCTAGGTTCAGGAATTGGAATGGTCGTCATTAAAAACTTCCCTGTCATTTCAATGATAAAAGCTGTATTCGCTCTTATCCTTATTATGTCGATGGAAATTCTCGTAGCCAGAAAAAGAAAAGGACAAACTCATACGTTATGGTGGGGCATATTTGCTATTACGTTCATCGTTATTTTATTAATCGGATTTCATATTATATAAAGTGAAACTTTAATCAGTGGGGGGTTTTGTTCATCCTCCACTGATTATCAGCCCTCACCAATCGGGCTTTTACGGGCAGTTGATCCTCCACCTAACTTCTTTGCTTCCTCTGAATTTTGAGGTGGGGATCTTACTACCCGGCAAATAGCGGGATAAAGTAAAAACCCCTAGATTTAGGGGTTTTTTGCTACTCTTTTCTCAAATCTCTCATATTTGATATGTATAACGCAACGACTAAAACGAGAATAGATCCCGCATATAACAACGTCTCCATCGGTTCCTCATGAGATACAATAATTAATCGAATTAAAGCCGTAATTCCGATATAAATAAAATAACGTAACGGAAAATGATAATTCGACTTAAAATACTTAATAATCAATGCGATGAACTCGAAGTATAAGAAGTAGACGATAATACTTTCAACCAATTTATACGATGTATACTCCTTTTCCGAAAAGATATACTGCACAAATGTAATTGTCTCATTCACTAAGAAAATCGATAACACAATGGATAATATAATTAAAGCTATATTTAATATCCATTGCAACACACTAGCTATAAGATGATCGATATTAAACGACTTCATTTTATCTTTAAACTCCCCTTCGTGTAAGTACGTATTTATTATAGCAAAATTATACTTACAAAAGTGTTAAATCAAATATGATCGTCCTCTTTCACTATCACTTCACCATCCTGATATTTACGTTTAATATAGCCGTTTCCCCAATCTTTACTTTGTATCTTTTAGCTTTTTCACAATGAAACTATATACGTTAAAATCGTTTCATGACATTATTACCTGCACATACCTACACTTTATATAATAACGGTACAGTACAAACAACGTACTGTACAAATATATGTGGGGGGATTAACTATGAACGAAGCGTTACTATTAGTCGACATACAAAATGATTACTTTAAAGGCGGCAATATGGAATTGCATCAACCTGGAAAAGCCGCACAAAAAGCGCAAGAAGTCTTGAAAGTATTTCGTGAAAAACATAAAACAGTTATTCACGTACAACATATTGCGAACAATGAAGGAGCTACTTTCTTCTTACCTGAAACAGTAGGTGTTCAAATTCATGATGATGTACAGCCAATCGCTAACGAAAGAGTCGTACAAAAACATCACCCTAACAGTTTTTTAAGAACTAATTTATTTGAAACATTAAAGAAGGAAAAAATAGATCAACTAGTCATTTGCGGTATGATGACTCACGTATGTATTGATGCAACAGTACGTGCTGCCAGTGATTTAGGATTTCAATGTGTTGTAATTGAAGATGCTTGTACAACAAAAGATTTAGAATTTCAAGGAAATCTGATCCCCGCAGTACACGCTCATCAATCGTTCATGAGTTCGTTAGAGTTTGGTGATATTTATGCAAAAATTATGTCAGCAAACTGTTTTATAAACAAGAGCAAATAAAGAATTACAGTTCCATATAAAAAAAAGAAAGAATAAATCTCTTATTCTTTCTTTTTTTCAATTGTCTTAATGACAGTATTTATACGATAATCACCATAATGTAAAACATCTGCAAGAGTCTCTTCTAATTGTTGATGTGAAGATGTGTGAAGAATCATGATATAACAGCCATCGCCACTTATACGATACATTTCAGTAATTACGTCCGTTTTTTCAAAAAAGGTTTGAATTTGATTATGATAATGTGGTGCATGCAGAAATAGTGTAACAAACGTCATAATAGACCCTTCTAACTTAGCCCTTTCGATATCTATCGTATATTTTCGAATGACACCTGCCTCTTCTAATTTATTAATTCGTTTCCCAACAGCCTGGCCAGTCAAATGTACTCTCTCTCCAATTTCCTTCCAATTCATTCTAGCGTTTTCTTGTAGTAACTTTATAATTTTAAAGTCTGTTGAATCAAACATAGACATCCCCTTCCTATAAGAACCCCTTCTATAAGATCTTCATTTCCCCTACAATTCATCTTAAAAACCTTTACAATGCACTTGATTAACTCTATTAAGAATTACATTATTGTTAACGGCTTTCCTTCTTCCTTACAATGTATTTTTTAACAGCTTTAAAAAAGCCTTACTACACATAAATTGTAGTAAGGCTCTGACTATTTAAGATAAAAATTAAAAGACTTTATTATCTCTATACAAATAAGGTTTAGCAAATAATGTTACTATCTCCTCCAAAGAAAAGAAACCTTATTTCAACTTTCCTATTGATAAGTTAACACGATAATTCCCGTATTTTAATAGTCGTCCTAGAAAGTTATCTAAGTCTTCGTTGGAAGCAAAATGTGTTTTTAATAAATAACACCCCTCACCACTTATACGGTGTACTTCAGAAATCCCTTCTTCTCCTTGAAAGAAATTCATAAACTCTTGGTGATTAGCTGTTGTTACGAACAAAGTAACAAATGCAGTCACTACTTGTCCTAATTTGATTCGGTTTATTGCAATTGTATACTGTTCAATAATCCCTAAATCCTCTAATCTTCGAATTCGATTTCCTACGGCCTGCCCCGTCATATGTATTTTTTGGCCAAGCTCTTTCCATTGTATTCTTGAGTTTTCTCCTAATAATTTCAGTATCTCAAAATCTGTTTGATCAATGATATAAACCAATCCTTTCACCGTGAAAGTAGAAAGCCCGAAAGTGTTTCGCCAACTTATTCTGCTTATCGATACAATTCACTATACTTAGTTTATCCTCTTACATCACAGTATTTATCAGTTATATTTACTTATAACACAGAGGACGCAACAAAAAATACATCTAGATTTAAAGGAGGTTACAAATTATGTTATTACAAGAAATTCTATCGTTCAATGAACAATTTGTAGAAAATAAGGAATACGCTCCTCGTGAAGCGACAAAAATGCCTAAAAAACGTATGGTTGTTGTTTCTTGCATGGATGCTCGTTTAATTGAACTACTTCCAAAAGCTTTAGATATACACGATGGTGATGCAAAAGTCATCAGAAATGCAGGTGGTAAAATTGCTTCTGCTTTCGATAGTGTTATGCAAAGTGTTGTCGCGTCAGTATACGATTTAAATGCAGATGAAATCTTCCTTATTGGACACCATAGATGTGGTGCGAGCCAAACGAATCCAAAAGGAACACTCCAAAAAATATTAGATCGTGGAGTAGCTTCACCAGAAATTTTATCAGCGATTGAATATGCTGGTGTTGACCTTAAAAAATGGTTATTCGGATTCGATGATGTTTGCGATTCAACACAAGCTAATGTTGATTTAGTAAGAAATCACCCACTTATTCCAAAAGATGTTCCTGTACACGGTTTAGTTATTGACCCTCACACAGGTAAATTAGATGTAGTGGTTGATGGATATAAAGCGTTAAATAGTGAAGCAAAATAATAATTATTACGTACATGAAGGGAAGTTATGAGATATGAAAAAACAAGTATTAGATATGAATAGACAAGAAGCTACGCAAAAAATTCTAGCGGCAAAAATTAAAAAAGGGTTAACTTGGGAAGAAATTGCAAAAGTAAGTGAAAACTCTGAGACTTGGGTTGTAACAGCGTTATTAGGACAAGCTACAATGACACGTCCAGAAGCAGAAAAAATCGGTAAACTATTAGAATTAGATGAAGAAGTAGTTCAAGCATTAACAGTAGTTCCACTTCGTGGCCAAGTAATGGAAATGCCTCCTACTGACCCGATTGCATATCGTTTATATGAAATGATGTTACAATATGCACCAACTATTAGAGAGTTAATCTTAGAAAAAGCGGGCGAAGGTGTAATGAGTGCGATTAACTTCAACCTAGGTGTGGATACACAAGAAGATCCAAAAGGTGGCGATCCTCGTATCGTGATTACACTTAATGGGAAATTCTTACCATTCCGTACATGGTAAATAATCAAAAAATTTAGCTATATAATTAAAGTGATTTTATAGATTTACAAAATCCATCCTTTCTAACTGTGTAGAAAGGATGGATTTTAACTATGAAATTCTTTTTCGGCAAAGGAGAATAATATGAATAAAAAATACTTCGATACGGGCTTTAGTACTCTACAATGGTTTGTGTTTCTATTAGCAAATGCAATTGCATTACCTATCATTATTGGTGGCATATTCCATTTACCAATAGAAGATATCTCAACATTAATGCAGCGGACTTTTTTAGTCGTGGGAGTAAGTTCGTTTCTACAAGCGTGGTTTGGGCATCGCTATCCCATAGCGGATGGGCCAGCTGGTTCATGGGTAAGTATATTTGTCATATTGGGACAAGTAGCTATGCATCAGGGACAAAGTGCAAAAGATGTATTACAACTTTTAGAAGGCGGGTTAATTATTGCAGGTATATTACTCTTCATTCTTGGTATAACAGGGCTTGTTCATCGAATCTTACGTTTATTTACCCCTTTAGTTACAGGAACTTTTCTTTTAATATTATCACTTCAGCTTAGTGGTGTGTTACTAAAAGGAATGATGGGATTACAAGGATCTGCAACTCATCCTCACTATACAACAGCTACTATTGCGCTATTTGTTTTTGCCCTTATTACTTTCTTATCAATTAAAGGGAAAGGATGGATGAAAAGTTACGCTGTGTTACTTGGAATTTCATGTGGTTGGCTTTTGTATGCAGTATTAGGAAAATCATCTCATATGCCCTCACATACAACGCTAGTTAAGTTACCAGAGATATTTGCTTGGGGCACACCTAGATTCGATATTGGAATGATTCTAACTTCGACTTTATTTACCTTTCTTTTAGTTGCAAATACAATTGCTGCTATTTCGGCTGTAAAACAAGTGGCTCCCCTATCTAAAGAAAATGAAAAGCAAACACTGAACCGTGGTGTATGGATCGGAGGTATATCACATATTATCTCATCATTGTTCTCTACCATTGGAATTGTACCATTACCTGCATCAGCAGGATTTATTCAACTAACAGGACAAAGAAAAGTGAAGTCGTTCCTTATAGCAAGTCTTATATTAGCAGGAATTTCTTTTATTCCTTCAATTGTAAACTTTATATCCTTGCTACCAGGTCCTATTGCTAATGCTGCACTTTTAGCAACATTTGTTCAAGTAATAGGTATTTCATTTCAATCCATTTTACGTGAAGAATTAAACCAACGTCGATTAACTATATTAGGAATTTCATTATTAATCAGTTTTGGTATAATGTTTCTTCCAGAAAGTGCATTTAGCGGAGCCCCTTCTTCCTTACAATATGTTTTAAGTAACGGATTACTCGTAGGTACTATGATTGTTATTTTGTTAGAACAGTTTTGGAAAGAGTAAAATTTGTGATTAAGTAAAAAAGCGCCCTGCTTACAGGGCGCTTTTTTATACCTAATGACTAATACTAGCAGTTGGGTATAATGTTGTTCCTCCAATTGAAACTTTTATTTCATTTGTTAATGGAACATTTTATTCATTAATAAACAGCGATCGGCCCATAAGGACCTTTGATAATTTCTATTTTTGTTTCAAAAATATCTGTTAAAAGTGTTGGGTCCATAACCTCTTCTACTGTTCCAAAAGCAGCAATTTGCCCATCTTTCATAGCACAAATTTTATCAGAGTATTTAGCTGCAAAATTTATGTCATGCATAACAGTCAAAATTGTTCTTCCGAATTCATTAGCTGCACGTCTCAAATGCTCCATCATTTGAACGGAACGAGCAACATCAAGGTTATTCAAAGGCTCGTCCAACAGCACATATTCAGTCTCTTGGCACAGTACCATCGCTACATATGCCCTTTGTCTTTGCCCACCAGAAAGCTCATCTAAATATCTATTCTCTAAACTAGTTAAATCTAAGAAATCGATATATTTAGAAATGATAACCTCATCTTCTTTAGTTAATCTTCCCTTTGAATAAGGAAAGCGCCCAAATCCAACTAGTTGTCTAACAGTAAGCCTCGTTACAAAATGATTTTCTTGTCGCAATATAGTCAAAATTTTTGCTAAGTCTTTTGATTTGGATTCAGAAACATCCATATTCGCTACTTGAATTTGGCCTTCATCCATATCTAAAAGTCTTCCAATCATCAAAAGTGTCGTAGACTTTCCAGCGCCATTTGGTCCAATTAAAGAAGTAAAGCCCGCTTTTGGTATTTCAATATCCAAAGGTCCTATTTTTACCTTATCAGTATAGAACTTTTTAACATTATCAATTTTTATCATAAAGCCCTCTTCCTTAAAACTATAGTTAAGAATATGATTCCACCAAATAATTCAATAATAACTGAAACTACACCTTGAGCATTGAATACATGATACATTAAAAAGTATGCACTCGTCATTATCAAAAATCCTATAGCAAAAGCCATTGGGAAAATATATCTGTGATCATAAGTTGCCGCCGCCTGATAACTTAAGGTTGCCACTAAAAAGCCGTAGAACGTAAGTGGTCCAATTAGAGCTGTTGAGATGGACATCAAAATAGCAACTAATACAAGCGTATAAATTACACTAGGTTGATATTTAACTCCGAAAGAAGTAGCAACATCCTTTCCTAGTGACAAAACATTCAAATTCTTAGAATGCGCAAAAATTAATACTGCTACAATCATGATCATAGGAATTACAATAGGAAAATATGCAGGATCTGCATGATTAACAGAACCAAATAATTTCGCTTGTAAAATATCAAACTCTGAAGGTGCAAGTAGCTTTCTCATAAAAGTTGATACAGAATTCAGTCCAGTACCAATAATAATTCCAACTAAAAGCATAAGTTGTAAATTCCCGTATTTACCGGAAAGTAACCATCCATAAAGTATCAAACTCATAAGGACCATAACAACAACTTGGAATAAAAATGATCCAATTCCATTAAAGTTTATTAATGCACTAGCACCAAAGAAGAATATTGTACTCGTATGTATCGCTGAATAAAGTGATTCAAAACCTAAAAGCGAAGGAGTAATAATCTTATTGTTCGTAATAGATTGGAAAGCAACTGTCGACAAGCTATGGCAAACTGCAGCAATAATCATCGCGACAATAGCTACTATTCTTCTCTTAACAACTGGGATAAAAGAAGGGGAATCTATCGGAACTGGATTGTTATAAACTAAAAGTCCATATGAAGAAAGGAGACCTAAAGCAATCAATGTTGTCAGTACAATCCAATAACGTTTTGCTTCCTTCTTAGAACGAAAAGCACTAGCTGATCTACTTTTATTATGAAGGCTAGAATCGACTTCGACATTTTCTTTATTTCTATAATCTAATGTGATCATCGTAGCCTCCTTGGTTTTCTTTTTCTCAATAAAATAGTAATAAACACGACTGCTCCCACTGATGCAAGTATTAAAGAAACAGGTAGTTCAAAAGGCTTTATAATTGTTCGAGAAATGATGTCACAGGTAGTTATTGTCCCCATTCCGATCACACATACCCAAGGTAAATTACTCCTAAGATCATCTCCTCTAAACATGGAAACAATGTTTGGAACAATTAAACCTAAGAAAGGTAAGTTTCCGATAACAGCTGCAACAATTCCAACAGCAACAGAGATAAGGCCAGTCCCAAAAAGAACAATTCTATTATAATTAACTCCAAGGCTTGTTGCGACATCTTCTCCTAGTCCAGCTAGAGTCAATCTATTCGCATACATAAAAATAAGCAAAGTAACGATAACAATCAGCCATAAATATTCGTATCTTCCTACCTGAATGTTAGCAAATGAACCTACAAACCAAGTTTCAATACTTTGCGTCATTTGAAAAAGGAGTCCCAAAAAAGTAGACACTGCAGAAATAACTGCTCCAAGCATCAATCCAATAATCGGAACAATTAAAGATGAGCGAAGCTTAACTCTTCTTAAAAATAGAAAGAAAATCATAGTTCCTATAAAAGAAAAAATGATTGCACCAGTCATTCTTTGAACTAAAGTCGGTGCAGGAAATAGTAAATACACAAAAAGCAGGCCTAAGCCTGACCATTCGATAGTCCCCGTTGTAGTAGGTTCAACAAAACGATTCTGGGTAATTAATTGCATTACGAGCCCTGCCATCGCCATTGCAGCTCCAGTAAGCATTAATGCAACTGTTCTCGGAACACGAGTGATGAAAAACATCTCCATTCCGTCCTCTTGTCCACGTATATCATAAACTCCAGTAAACAGTGATATAATCCCTAAAATGATAACAACTATAACCGCTATTATAAAAGGTTTTGTCCATATTTTATTGTGATTATAAAACTGGGGTTGAGAAATATTCTCAACCCTAGAAATCATATTTTTTGACACTGTTTCATGCTCCTTTACACTACTTAGCTAAAGTTTTTGCAAGGTTTCCAAATAACTCTATATAAGTCTGAATTGATTCATTTGTGTAAGTATCTGCTGGTGCATAAACAACTTGTTTTTTAGAAACAGCAGTTGTGTTTTGAAGAGCTGGTGATTTAGAAATAACATCTTGAGCAGGAGCTGAAGTTGCAGCATCCGATGTTGCAGCATCACGATCTAGTACGAAAAGCCAATCAGGATTTGTTTGTGCGATAGCTTCAACAGAAACGTCATCACCTTTATGACCTGCAGTAGAATTAGTAACTTCTAATGCTGGAGTCCAACCGAAAATTTCATACATCGGTCCCCAAACACGACCAGAATGTGGCGCAGCAAAACCAATATTTCCACCAGTAACGATAACACTCATAACTTTATCTTTTCCGTTATAAGCAGATTTTGCTTTTTCAATAGATTTATCGAAATCAGCTACTAATTGTTTAGCTTCTTTATCTTTATCAAAGATTTTCCCTAAAGTCATTGTAGAATCTTTAAGTCCTTTTACTAAGTTTTCGCCAGGCTTAGTAGCTTTCTCAGAAACATCAACATTAAGATCAATAACAGCTGCATTTGGCACTAATTTTTTGATTTCTTCGTAATGGCCAGCAAATCTTTGACCAACGATTACAAGTTCAGGGTTTGCCGCTGCTATAATTTCAAGATTTGGTTCGCGGTGATTTCCAATATTTTTAACTGTTTTATCATTTTTATACGCTGAATCTGCAGGCATAATATCCTGTGGAGCAGCCGCTAATTTAATTCCCCAGTCAGCTAAAGTTTCAAACGTTCTATTATCCAAAGCAACTACATTCTTTGGATTTACAGGTACTTTAACAGTTCCATGTGCATCAGTGATTTCAACCGTTTTTGGCTTATCACTACCATTCTCTTTATTAGCCTTCGACTCTTTCGTGTCATTACTTGGATTTGAGCAAGCTACTAACATTAAAGTGAAGATTGCTAGAATACTTACTAATTTTAAAAGCATAGTTTTTTTCATACGTATACTCCTTATTATGTAATTTAGTTCGAAAATGATAAAGTCCATAGATTGAATTAGATAGTAACGTTTATACATCTAAATTGCTATTGATAATCATTTTCATTTGAACATCCTGTAAATAAGTATAGTCGTTAATTCTGTGAAAATCTTGTGAATGGTGTGAGTTAATTAAATTAAAAATAAATTAGATAGGGCCTCAACTAAGGCGTGCTAGAGTCATCCCCTCCGCACTAACCAATAGATGCGCACCTCTTATAAAGTGAAACTTTAATCAGCCCTCACCAATCGGGCATTTAATATTTCTCAGACACTATTTGATTATCAGATTTAATAGAAAAAAACGAGTAAAACTGATAATCAAATAGTTTTACTCATTTTTTTCTACTATCAATCAACCATTGAATAGCCTCTGCCATGTATCGTTTGAATATATCTATCTTTCTTCTCGCACTTTAACTTTTTTCTGACATACCCAATATATAAGTCTACTACATTTGGATTTACTACTACGTTATCTCCCCAAACCTGGTTCAAAAGCATTTCACGGCTCAATATTGTATTTTTATTCTTGATTAAAAATACAAGTAAATCGTACTCGCGCTTAGTAAGCACGAGGTTTTCGCCACTTTTTTTCACAATATTGCTAGATGCATCAACAAAGAGGTCTTTAAACTGAAAAAAGCTTGTCCCATTTTGCTGGATATAGTCACTTCTCCTTAAAATAGCTTGAACCCTTGCTACTAATTCTTCTTTCACAAATGGTTTTCTTATATAATCATCTGCCCCTGCTTGTAACCCTGCTATGCAATCCTTGCTAGAAATATTGTCGGTCACAATAATGATCGGCGTTGTTTTAACAAGTCGTATTTGTCTGCAAATTTCTGGTCCGGACATACTTAATGAATCCCAGTCCAATATGATAATATCCCAATCTTGTTCGTATACTATATTTAAACCTTGGTTTTCATTGTGAAGTTTTAAAATGAAATGGCCTTCTTGCGTTAGACCGCTTACGATTTTCTTCGCTAAAGACCTTTCATTCTTAATTACTAACACCTGCCTCACCGATGGTTCACCTCTACTTCAATATAACTTGGTTAGATAAAAAATTATCTCAAAAAAATAATTTAAGATTTATACATATTAAATTCCTAAAAAAACCATTATAACAGCTTATTAGGAGAACTCTATATAATCTTACAATAGATACAAGTGAAAACACAAAAGATATGAAGATTTAAATATAGACCATGTAATCATTAAAGGTATCTATAGTATCTACCTGCTTATCATCAATAACGATGTTTTCATTTTCTGTTTCAAGGGTACAGTCCTCAACTTGAGTATTTTATAAATAACAAAACAAAAAGAACCATAACCTTGCCAAAATGGCAAAGTTATGGTTCATATCATACAAAATAAAAAACCACCAAATATGTATTGGTGGAGACGGTGGGAGTCGAACCCACGTCCAAAAATATCGGCACTTAAGCTTCTACGAGTGTAGTCGATATATTAGCATTTCGCGAACTCTTCGGCCTATCGACAGGCTTCCAAGTTGCTAGTCTGATTGTTCTCTTCCTTCGCCCTCAGACGGCGAACTCCGGCGTAGTCCACTTAGTTTGAGTCCCTTACCCTACCACATGGACGATGGAGGGAGGAACCTTTAGTGCAATTAAGCAGCTAAAGAAAGATTGTTTTGTTTGCCAATTATAGGCTTTGACGTTTTAACGAGGCCGATCCCCTCGACTCGCAACCTAAGCTCGAACTATCCCTGTCGAATCCGTAACGTCCCCATGATAAAAATGGAGCATACGAAGAAAATATCGTGATAGCTACTAAGAGCTGTTTTTCAATGTGCAACAATCTTACATAAGTTATTATAACATACGCGCGTCGTTTTACAAATGTAAATATCTGTATTACATCTTTTGACGATCACGGAACGCGCGTGCAATTTCACGTTTTGCTTCTTTCTCTTTTAAATCGTTACGCTTATCATATTGCTTTTTACCTTTTGCTAAACCAAGTGCCATTTTCGCGAATCCATTTTTTAAATAAATTCTAACTGGAACTAATGCGTAGCCTGTTTCTTTTGAAGCACCCGTTAACTTCTCAATTTCTTTTTTATGAAGAAGTAACTTTCTCGTGCGAAGTGGATCATGGTTGAAACGATTCCCTTGCTCATATGTGCTAATATGCATATTATGAACCCATACTTCACCATTATGTACACGTGCAAACGCATCTTTCAAGTTCACGCGTCCAGCGCGAATCGACTTAATTTCCGTTCCTTGAAGGACAAGCCCTGCCTCGTATGTTTCTTCAATGAAATAATCATGAAATGCTTTTTTATTTTGTGCAATAACCTTACCTGTACCCTTTGGCATATAACGTCCCTCCTCTATTTTTACTATTGTAACAAATGTTAATAAAAAGCGAAAGTGGCTCGCTCAGAATGTGAGGTGGATGGAGCTTCTGACCTTGAGGCGCTCTTTGCCTCTCGGGAAGAAGCGAAGCCGCCAAACATTCTAGCCACTGTAGCTGGATTTCACAAAAGCGAAAGTGGCTCGCTCTCAAGCCACCAATAAAAAAAGAAAAAGCCTCGCTTTTCATCCAAGCGAAGCCCTCTTTTTCTTACTTACGCTTTTTCTTTTTCTTCTTGAATCCTGGTACGTTTTCGAAGAATGCTTTTTTCTTCTTGCCGTTACCATCTTTTTTCCCTGGCTGGCTAGCGGATGCTGACGCGGAAGCGGATCCTCTTCCTTTTCCTGTGCCTTTTCCTTTGCCACCACGGTCAAATTTTCTACCTGTACCACGTTCTCCGCCGCGTTCATTACTACGCTCGCTACGTCCACCGCGTTTCTTTCTGCCTGTTCTTGGCTGTTCGATAACGACTGGGCGATCTTTGAACTTACGACGAGGTGTACCTTTCATGCCAACGATTTCAAAGTCGATTGCACGCTCGTCTTTGTTTACGTTAATAACGCGAATTGTAATTTCGTCTCCGATGCGGAATACGTTACCTGTACGTTCTCCGATCATTGCGAAATGTTTCTCGTCATAACGGTAGTAATCATCCGTTAAGTAGCTAACATGTACAAGACCTTCAATTGTATTTGGAAGCTCTACGAATAAACCGAAGTTTGTTACAGAGCTAATCATACCGTCATACTCTTCGCCAATCTTATCAACCATATACTCTGCTTTTTTCATTTCGTCTGTTTCACGTTCTGCTTCAACAGCACGGCGTTCCATATTAGAAGAGTGCTCTGCTATCTCAGGTAAGTTTTCACGCCATTTTGCTTGTGTTTCATGGTCGACTTTACCGTTAATGATGTATTCACGAATTAATCTATGAACGATCGTATCTGGGTAACGACGAATTGGCGATGTGAAATGTGTATAGAACTCAGTTGATAAACCGAAATGTCCTAAGCTTTCCGAATCGTAACGCGCTTGCTTCATTGAACGAAGCATTACTGTTGAAATAACTACTTCTTCCGGCTGTCCTTGAACCATTTCAAGAATTTGTTGCAGCGCACGAGGATGTATTTCATTCGCACGTCCTTTTACTGCATATCCGAAGTTCGTTACAAACTCGAAGAATCGTTCCAGCTTATCTTCTTTCGGATCTTCATGGACACGGTACATGAATGGTACGTTCATCCAGTGGAAATGCTCTGCTACTGTTTCGTTCGCAACAAGCATAAATTCTTCAATTAACTTCTCTGATACAGAACGATCACGCATGACAACATCTGTCGGTTTTCCTTCTTCATCTACTAATACTTTCGCTTCTTTAAAGTCAAAGTCGATTGCACCGCGGCGCATACGTTTTTCACGTAAAATTTGTGCCAATTGCCCCATCTCTTTAAACATCGGTACGATCGGCTCATAGCGTTTGATTAACTCTTCGTCCTCATCTTCTAAAATGCTTCTTACGTCAGCATACGTCATACGCTCTGTCGTTTTAATCACACTTTGGAAAATCTCGTGCTTCACAACGTCACCTAGGTTGTTGATTTCCATTTCACAAGATAACGTCAGACGGTCTACTTTCGGGTTTAACGAACAAATACCGTTAGATAGACGATGCGGAATCATCGGAATTACACGGTCTACAAGATATACACTCGTCGCTCTCTCCGCTGCTTCTACATCAATTGGAGAACCTTCTTGAACGTAATGACTTACATCCGCGATATGAACACCAAGCTTGTAGTTACCGTTCTCAAGCTTCGTTACTGTAACAGCATCATCTAAATCTTTCGCGTCTGCACCGTCAATCGTTACGATCATTTGGTCACGCAAGTCACGGCGATCTTTTAAATCTTCTTCTGAAATCGTTTCTGGTACACTGTTTGCATGCTCCATCACTTCTTCAGGGAATGCTAAAGGTAAATGATGTTTATGAATGACAGATAAAATATCTACTCCTGGATCATTTTTATGACCTAGAATTTGAATAACTTCACCTTCTGCACTTAAACGATTCTCTGGATAACTCGTAATTTTCACAACTACTTTATGGCCTTCTACAGCACCCATTGATGCACTTTTCAAGATAAAGATATCACTCGTCCAGCGCTTATTGTCAGGTATAACAAATCCAAAGTTTTTCGATTCTGTATATGTACCAACTAGTTCTTTCGTGCCGCGCTCTAAAATACGTACAATCGAACCTTCTTGGCGTGATCCACTTGATTGTGCGCTAACACGCGCTAATACTGTATCACCATGAAGTGCACCGTTTAACTCTGTAGGCGGGATGAAAAGATCATCGTCTCCCGTTTTCTTCTCGTCTGGTACAACGAATGCAAAGCCACGTGCATGTCCAATTAACTTACCACGTACTAAATTCATCTTTTCAGGAAGACCGTAACGGTTACTACGTGTGCGAATAACAAGTCCCTTCTCTTCCATCGTTACAAGTGCCTTTACAAAATCTTTAAAGCCCTCAGAACCTTCAATCCCAAATGCCTCTTCTAACTCTTGTATCGTTAGCGGTTTATACGCTTCTTCTCTCATAAATAATAACAACTTATCAATATGTTCTTGTATGATTTCTTCCAAGCAGAAATACCTCCTTTAAACCCTTATATTATTTAGTGTATCCGAAAGACTGGGGATGTATAAAGCGAAACTTTAATACTCCCCTAATGATTTTTACAGTTTTCACAAAAAATTCCTTATGAAAAAAAGAGGCAACTAGATATTACCAATCTAGTTGCTCCAAGAAGTTATATACATCCTCATGTAGCTCGTCACGTTGCTTATCAAGTGTAATGACATGCGTAGAGTCTTCATACCATTTAATGTCTTTTAACGTAGATTCTACACCGTTATAAATAATGTTAGCACTATCTGTATTAATCATTTCATCATGACGTGCTTGTACAACAAATGTCGGTGCATAAATCATATCCACATTGTTACGTACGTCAGCAATTAATTGTTGTAATGCTTTTAATGTATTCATCGGTGTCTGTTGGAATTCCAACATTTCTTGTTCGATTTGCTCTGGTGATTTTTGCTCACGTTTTTTATATTCGCGGGCATATGCCAATATACCTTGGTACATCGTTTCTTCACTCTTAATATACATTGGTGCACACATTGGTACTACACCTAAAACCGGTACTGTATAACCTAATTTTAAAGAAAATACGCCGCCAAGTGATAATCCAGCAACAGCAATTTTCTCAAAGCCTTTATCTTTTAAAAGCTGATATGCCTCCATTACGTCTTGCCACCAATCTTCAGGACCTGTATGAACAAGCTCTTCTGGTGGTACACCGTGCCCTTTAAAAATTGGCGCATGACAAGTATAGCCTTTCTTTTCTAAGAAACGCCCTAACATACGTACATCAGCTGAGTTTCCTGTGAAACCATGTAGTAATAAAACAGCGCGGTCTCCACCCTCAAATGTAAATGGTTTCGGAGATGCTAATTTCATCATGTACTTCTCCTCTTTCTCTTCTGTAATCTAGTCGTATTCTTTCTATATCTTAGTGTACCATATTTATATTTCTATAATCTAATTAGAAACATCTTTCAAATGGCAAAATAAAAAAAGAAGAACCATTAGTACAACTTACTAACGCTTCTTCTTTCAATTCTATAAATTTAAGTACGTAACAGCAATTGTTAATACGAAGAATAGAACCGCTAAAACAATTGTAATACGGTTTAATACTGCTTCAATTCCACGTGCTTTTTGCTTACCAAATAATTGCTCTGCACCGCCTGAAATTGCACCTGAAAGGCCTGAGCTATTACTAGACTGCATAAGTACCATAACAATCATTAAAATCGATACAATAATAAGTAAAACGGATAATAACGTATGCACTTGGCGTACCTCCTACAAAGATTCAGTTATTTTAACTGTAGCATAAATTCTATAGAAAAGCGAGAGCTATAGAGTCGCTCTCGCTTTTCTTCTATTACATAAACATCATTGCAAATAACGGCCCGAGCAAACATGTCAAAATTGCTGTTAATGTCATTGTTACCGATCCAATAACACCTTCATGTTCATTATTTTTCATCGCTCTCATTACACCCATAATATGAGAAGCACATCCAAATCCGATACCTTTACCAACTGAGTTTGTAACACGGCTCCATTTTAATAAAAGTGGGCCGGTAATCGTTCCAGTAATACCTGCGATAACAACGAAAGCTGCTGTTAATGACGGTACACCACCAACCTGCTCTGAAACACTCATCGCAACTGGCATTGTCACCGATTTTGGTAAAGAAGATAAAATTAAGCTTTTATCCGTTCCCATAAGTGATGCAATAGCAAAATCACTCGCTATTGCAACTGTTGTCCCTACTAATACACCACCAGCAATCGGTACAACATATTTTTGCAGAACGTGACGTTGTTTATAAAGAGGAATGGCAAATGCTACAACACCGGGTCCCAGCAGTTTTGCAATCCAGCCACCACCGCTTTCCATATAATGTTGATATGGTATATCAAGCATGATAAATAAGAAAGCCATTAATCCTGTTGCTACAAGCATTGGAATGGTGAATGGTGTTGGAAATAATTTATAGATTTTTTTAGATAATTGGTATAATAGCACCGTAAAAAGAACCCAACCGATTCCGATTAATATTTGGCTCATCTCGACTCTCTTTCCTTTCTATTCGCAAGATATTGTCCTGTATGTCCTGCGACAATAATAATTAAAAATGTACTCGCTACAATTGTAATGAAAAGAGAAATTCCTTTACTCATAAAAAAAGCACCGTAATTCATTAGGCCAAGCGTTGGCGGAATTAATAAAAACGGCATAATAGCTACGAGTGTTTCTGCTCCTAAATCGAACCATTTCACTGGAAGAACTTTTAGGCTAAGTAAAACAATTAAGAGGAACATTCCAATCAAACTTCCTGGAATCGGAATATTTAACACTTCTTGTACCCAAGTTCCAACCATATAAAAAACGTAAAGAGCAGCAATTTGGACAAGAATCTTTGTAAATTTCATGTTCATCATCCCTCATGTTTATACGATCTTCTGTTAATATCTTTATCATAGTATAAATTGTAAAAAGCTGCAATTTATCAACTTGACAGCAAAAACGGCCTATGTTACACGCTTACAACCTTGATATGACTGCATTCCTAATAGAAAATTAAGTCAAAAACCTTGACCTAATATAAGAAGTTTTTATTTTCTGAATTTATAAGGTTGTTATTTTAAGAAAATAATCTTTTTATCCTTAAGCTTACATATATATAAAGTGAAACTTTAATCAGTGGGGGGTTTCTTCATCCCCCACTGATTATTAGTTGAACCAATCGGACTTTTATGGGCAGTTGATCCCCCACCTAAATTCTTTGCTTTCGCTGAATTTTGAGGTGGGGGTCTTACTGCCCATTAAAGTGGGATAAACAAGATAGGTGGTGAACATATGCCCAAAAAAGTTCTCATTTTTTGTGATCCTGGTATTGATGATACGATGGCTCTCCTCTTAGCATTCTTTATCGATGAAATAGAGATCCTCGGCATTGTTGCTGATTACGGCAATGTTCCAAAAGAAATGGCCGTACAAAATGCTCATTTTCTTAAGAATGAAGCAAAGGATAGAAATATCAAGATATTTGGCGGATCAGAACGTCCACTTACTGGTGCTCCTCCCGCTTTTTTTACAGATGTACACGGGAAACAAGGGCTTGGTCCCATTATTCCAAAGGGAAATGTGACTAACGGAGAAATGGAGAATTTCTTTGAAGTTATTCCTCTTATTGAACAATATAAAGAAGAATTAATTATTGTCAGTTTAGGAAGACTTACCTCCCTAGCAATTTTATTCATCGTATGCAAACAGCTAATGAAGCAAATTAAATCTTACTACGTAATGGGCGGCGCCTTTTTACATCCTGGTAATGTGACTCCTATTTCCGAAGCGAACTTTTATGGCGACCCTACTGCCGCTAATATAGTCCTTCAATCCACAGCTAACATGTATATATACCCGTTAAACGTCACCCAGTATTCTGTCATTACACCAGAAATGGCTGAATACATTGAAGTGAAAGGAAAAGCCCCACTCGTCAAACCGTTATTCAATCATTATTACTACGGATATTATAAAGATGCCCTGCCGAATTTAAAAGGAAGCCCCTTTCATGACACGATGCCAATACTCGCTTTACTTGATAACTCTATGTTTACGTATCACAAATCACCTATCGTTGTCATGACGGAATCCTATGCACAAGGAGCAAGCATAGGGGACTTTCGCTCTTTAGGAGAATCTAAGCCATTTATTGATTGGCCGAGTCACCAAATCGCAATTGATTTTGATTATAACCGTTTCTTTAAACATTTCATGTCACTTATGACGGGTGAAGAGTTTTAATATAAAAAAACAGACCGTGATTTCTCACGGTCTGTCGTTATTTTCTACAATTATCGTTTGATGTTGTAGAAAGATTTGATACCATCGTAAACAGCGATTTCGCCTAGTTCGTCTTCGATGCGTAATAATTGGTTGTACTTAGCAATACGGTCAGTACGGCTCATAGAACCAGTTTTGATTTGGCCAGCGTTAGTTGCAACTGCGATGTCAGCAATTGTAGCATCTTCAGTTTCACCAGAACGGTGAGATACAACTGCTGTGTAACCAGCACGTTTAGCCATTTCGATAGCTTCGAAAGTCTCAGTTAAAGTACCGATTTGGTTAACTTTAATTAAGATTGAATTAGAGATACCTTTTTCGATACCTTCAGCAAGTTTTTGCGTGTTAGTTACGAATAAGTCGTCACCAACTAATTGTACTTTATCACCGATACGCTCAGTTAATAATTTGTGACCATCCCAGTCGTTTTCGTCTAAACCATCTTCAATAGAGATGATTGGGAAGTCTTTGCAAAGCTCTTCGTAGAAATCAACCATTTCTGCAGAAGTTAAGCCAGTACGGCCTTCGCCTGCAAGGTCATATTTACCAGTTTCTTTGTTGTAGAACTCAGAAGAAGCAACGTCCATTCCTAAGAATACGTTCTCGCCAGCTTTGTAACCAGCTTTTTCGATAGCTTCGATAATTACTTCTAATGCTTCACGGTTAGAACCAAGGTTTGGAGCGAATCCACCTTCGTCACCTACTGCAGTGTTAAGACCTTTGTCATGTAATACAGCTTTAAGTGCATGGAATACTTCAGCACCCATACGGATTGATTCTTTGAATGTTGGAGCACCAACTGGTAAGATCATGAACTCTTGGAAGTCTACGTTGTTATCAGCGTGAGAACCACCGTTGATGATGTTCATCATTGGAGTTGGTAATTGTTTTGCATTGAATCCACCAAGGTAACGGTATAATGGAAGACCTACGAAGTCAGCTGCTGCGTGA
Source organism: Bacillus cereus group sp. MYBK79-1 (assembly GCF_051915365.1). Lineage (NCBI taxonomy): Bacteria > Bacillati > Bacillota > Bacilli > Caryophanales > Bacillaceae > Bacillus > Bacillus cereus group sp. MYBK79-1. The sequence continues at coordinate 186,632 of NZ_JBQAEO010000006.1, forward strand.
GCTACTGCCATAGATACACCAAGGATAGCGTTAGCGCCTAGTTTACCTTTGTTTGGAGTGCCATCTAATTCGATCATAGCACGGTCGATACCAGCTTGGTCAGTTACGTCGAAACCAACGATTTCTGGAGCGATTGCTTCGTTAACGTTGTTTACTGCATTTAGAACACCTTTACCAAGGTAACGAGATTTGTCACCGTCACGTAATTCTACTGCTTCGTGCTCACCAGTAGATGCACCACTTGGTACGATAGCGCGTCCGAAAGCGCCGCTTTCTGTGTAAACTTCTACTTCTACAGTTGGGTTACCACGAGAGTCAAGGACTTCGCGAGCATAAACATCAATAATTGTTGACATAATAAATTCTCTCCTTTTTATATAAGCAAATTATTTAATAATTGTTTTACCTGTCATTTCTTTCGGTTGTTCCACATTTAAAAGCGTAAGCATTGTTGGAGCGATATCTCCTAAAATACCACCTTCACGAAGCTCTACATCATTTTTTGTAACGATGAAAGGAACCGGGTTAGTTGTATGAGCTGTCATTGGTCCACCATCAGCAGTTAACTCCTGATCAGCATTACCATGGTCAGCAGTAATAAGTGCTACACCATCTTTTGCAAGAATCGCTTCTACAACTTTTCCTAAACATTCGTCAGTTGCTTCTACTGCTTTAATTGTTGGTTCCATCATCCCAGAATGGCCAACCATATCACAGTTTGCAAAGTTAAGAATGATAACATCATGTTTATCATTTTCGATTTCATTTACTAAAGCGTCCGTTACTTCGTAAATGCTCATTTCAGGTTTCAAGTCATACGTTGCAACCTTCGGTGAGTTAATTAAAATACGCTCTTCTCCTGGGAATTCAGCCTCACGACCACCGCTAAAGAAGAATGTAACGTGCGGATACTTTTCAGTTTCCGCGATGCGAAGTTGCTTTAATCCCGCTTGCGCAACAACTTCACCTAATGTGTTATCAAGGTTCATTGGCTTGAATGCCACGTAACCATCTACAGTTTCACTGAAATGTGTCATACAAACGAATTCAGGAATGTGAGGTACTTTTTCACCACGATCGAACTCACGGAAGTCTTCGTTTGTAAATACACGAGCAATTTGAATTGCACGGTCTGGACGGAAGTTATAGAAGATAACTGCATCATCATCATTGATTGTTGCAACTGGCGTGTTATCTTCGTTAACAATTACAGACGGCAATACGAATTCATCATAGATACCGTTCGCATAAGAGTCTTCTACACACTCTTCTGCTGATTTATAAGTAGGGCCTTCACCATTCACCATAGCACTGTAACATTTTTCTACGCGATCCCAACGCTTGTCACGGTCCATGGAGTAATAACGACCAGAGATAGTCGCGAATTGTCCTACTCCTGTTTCTTTAATTACTTCATTCGTTGCATCGATATAACCTTTTGCCGTTTGTGGTCCAACATCGCGGCCGTCTAAGAATGCATGGATATAAACTTTCTCCACGCCTTCTTTTGCTGCTAAGCGAAGAAGAGCAAACATATGGTTCATGTGACTGTGCACACCACCATCAGAAAGTAAACCGAATAAATGAAGAGCAGTACCTTTTTCTTTTACGCTTTTAATTGCATTTTGGAAAGTTTCGTTCTGATCGAACTCACCTTCACGAATTGCAACGTTTACGCGTGTTAAGCTTTGATATACAATGCGGCCAGCACCGATATTTAAGTGACCAACCTCAGAGTTACCCATTTGACCTTCTGGAAGACCTACTTCCTCACCACAAGCTGTAAGCGTTGTGTGAGGGAATTTGTTCCAGTAACCATCAAAATTAGGTTTCTTAGCTTGTGCTACAGCATTCCCGTGAGTTTCTTCACGTAGTCCGAAACCATCAAGAATGATTAAAGCTGTTGGCTTTCTCATTTTACCGCCCCCAGAAGACCTAAGAACGAAGCAGGCTCTAAGCTAGCACCGCCAACTAAAGCGCCGTCGATGTCAGATTGTGCCATATACTCTTTAATGTTTTCTGGTTTTACGCTACCGCCGTATTGAATACGAACAGCTTCTGCAGCTTCTGGAGAAACAGCTTCTGCAACAACTTTACGGATATGCGCACATACTTCGTTTGCATCTGCAGAAGAAGAAGATTTACCTGTACCGATAGCCCAGATTGGCTCATAAGCGATAACAGTTGCTTTAACTTGCTCTTCTGTTAAACCTGCAAGTGCTTTTGTCACTTGACCTGCTACTAGATCAAATGTTTTTCCGCTTTCGCGCTCTTCTAAAGTCTCACCACAACATACGATTGGTGTTAAACCATGTTCAAATGCTGCAAGAGTCTTTTTGTTTACTGACTCGTCTGTTTCAGCAAACATTTCACGACGCTCAGAGTGGCCAAGTACTACATAGCCTACTTTTAAGTCGCTAAGTGCTACTGGGCTAATTTCGCCAGTGAATGCACCATTTTTTTCGAAGTGCATGTTTTGTGCACCTACTTGTAAGTCAGTTCCTTCAGTTGCCGCTACTAAGCGCTCTAAAAATAGAGCTGGAGAGCAAACTACTGCATCAACAGCTGAAGCTGCTGGGATTTGACCTTTAACTTCCTCTACGAAGCTAACTGCTTCAGATAGAGTTTTATTCATTTTCCAGTTACCTGCGATAATTGGTTTACGCATGCTTTGCACCGTCCTTTTTCTTTGGCTGCTACTTATTTGTCGTTAAGACAAACTACACCTGGAAGCTCTTTGCCTTCCATGAATTCTAATGACGCACCGCCGCCAGTAGAAATGTGGCTCATTTTATCAGCCATACCGAATTTTTCAACAGCTGCTGCAGAGTCACCACCGCCGATAACAGAGTATGTATCTTCTGCATCTGCTAATGCTTGTCCTACTGCTTTTGTACCTTCTGCGAATGGAGTCATTTCGAATACACCCATTGGTCCATTCCATACAACAAGCTTAGAATTTTTAATTACATCTGCATAAATTTCACGTGTTTTAGGACCGATGTCCACGCCTTCCCAAGTAGAAGGGATAGAGTCAATACCTACGATTTGAGTTGTTGCAGTTTCAGAGAATTCCTCTGTGATTACAACATCAACTGGCATGTAGAAGTTTACGCCTTTTTCTTTTGCAAGTTGCATAAATTCTTTAGCTAGTTCGATCTTGTCGTCTTCACATAGAGATAGACCAATTTCATGACCTAAAGCTTTAACGAATGTGTAAGCAAGTCCGCCACCGATGATTAAGTTATCTACTTTGTCTAATAGATGACGAATTACACCGATTTTATCTTTTACTTTCGCACCACCGATGATAGCTGTGAATGGACGTTCTGGGTTAGAAAGTGCTTTTCCAAGTACATCTAACTCTTTTTCCATTAATAAGCCAGATACTGCTGGTAGGTAGTCTGCGATACCTGCTGTAGAAGCGTGAGCACGGTGAGCTGCACCGAATGCATCGTTTACGAAGATATCAGCAAGAGCTGCAAATTCTTTCGCAAGTTCTGCATCGTTCTTTTCTTCGCCCGCATAGAAACGTACGTTTTCAAGAACTAATACGTCGCCTTCGTTCATTGCTGCAACCATTTCTTGTGCAACTGGTCCGAATGCTTCGTCTGCTTTTTTAACATCTTTACCAAGAAGCTCGCCTAAACGTGCTGCTACTGGAGTAAGACGTAATTCTTCTACTGCTTGACCTTTTGGACGACCTAAATGACTTGCTAAAATAACTTTCGCACCTTGCTCTACTAAATATTGAATTGTAGGAAGAGCTGCACGGATACGAGTTTCATCTGTAATTTTGCCTTCTTTCATAGGTACGTTGAAATCAACGCGGCAAAATACACGCTTACCTTTTAAATCTACGTCACGAATTGATTTTTTGTTCATTGGATTTCCCTCCGACTACTAGTTAGGATTGACAAAACCCACTCAAAAGCTTAACACATTTGCTTTTAAAACGAAAGAAGAGAGAGAGGGAACAAACCCTCTCCCTCGTTTTGTCATTGATTACTTATATAATTAAGAATTAAAGACCTTTAGAAGTCATGTATGCTGCTAGGTCTACTACGCGGTTAGAGTAACCAGTTTCGTTATCGTACCAAGAAAGTACTTTAACCATGTTACCTTCCATTACCATTGTAGATAATGCATCGATTGTAGAAGAAGCTGTACATCCGTTATAGTCGATAGATACTAATGGCTCTTCACTGTATCCAAGGATACCTTTTAATTCGCCTTCAGCTGCTGCTTTGAATGCTGCGTTTACATCTTCAACTGTTACTTCTTTGTCAAGTTCAACAACTAAGTCAACAAGAGAAACGTTAGCAGTTGGAACACGTACAGCGCCACCGTTTAATTTACCTTTAAGTTCTGGTAATACTAATGCTACAGCTTTAGCTGCACCAGTAGATGTTGGAATCATGTTTTCAGCTGCTGCACGAGCACGACGTAAATCTTTATGTGGTAAGTCTAAGATTTGTTGGTCGTTAGTGTAAGAGTGAATTGTTGTCATCATTCCGCGTTTTACGCCGAATTTTTCGTTTAATACTTTAGCGAATGGAGCTAGACAGTTTGTAGTACAAGAAGCGTTAGATACTACGTTGTGGTTAGCTGCATCGTATTGTTCGTGGTTAACACCCATAACTACAGTGATATCTTCGTCAGAAGCTGGAGCTGAGATGATAACTTTCTTAACTGATCCACCTAAGTGTTTCTCAGCGTCTGATTTTTTAGTGAAACGGCCAGTAGATTCTACTACTACTTCTACTCCGTAGTCGCTCCATGGTAATTGAGCTGGGTCACGCTCAGCGATAACTTTAATTTCTTTACCGTTAACAACGATGCTGTTTTCGTTAGCAGATACTTCTGCATTTAAAGTTCCGTGAACTGTGTCATATTTTAAAAGGTGAGCTAATGTTTTAGCATCTGTTAAGTCGTTGATTGCTACTACTTCTACCTCAGAGTTGTTAAGAGCTGCGCGGAATACGTTACGTCCGATACGTCCAAATCCATTAATACCAATTTTAGTCATTTGAATTTCCTCCTTGGGGGATTATATTAAAGGGTAATACCCTTTGTTAACTGTTTTGCTGCACCTTCATCTGTAATTAGAATTGAAGTGTGCCCTTGTTTAATTACAGCCTGTATTGCCTTTGCCTTTGAAGAACCTCCAGCGACTGCAACAACGTGAGATACATGTTGTAAATCCTCAAGTTGCATACCAACTGTTCTTACTTTATGAACAACATTTCCTTGTTCATTAAAGTAGTAACCGAAAGCTTCGCCTACTGCTTCGCTTGCTTGAATCTTTAACCAATCTGCTTCTGAAGTATTTCTGCGACGTGCCATTGTTAACGCATCACCTATTCCATGAATGACGATATTGGAAGATCGAATCAACTCAAGAACTTCTTTCACGGAAGGCTCTGTCACAATAGACGCATATGCTTCGCTACTAACATGGTCTGGAACATACAATAAACGATAATTACTCATCGTATTTTGCGCCATCTTGGCACAAATGGTATTGGCTTCTAATTCGACGCCCTCTCCAATTCCACCACGTGCTGGGACAAATAGCATATGTAAATCTTTGCAATCAAGCTGCATCATGTCCGCAGCAGCAGCTAGCGTAGTTCCTCCAGCCACAGCAACGATATTATTCGCTGTCAGACGGTCTTTTATACAAGTCACACAAGCACGGCCCATCTCCAGTTTGACCCAAGGCGATTCATCACTATCACCAGGGACAACGAAAACTTCATCCAAGTCTAATGTTTCCTTAAGTTGCTTTTCTAAAACCTTTAACCCGGAAATTTCTTTCATAAAGTCTTCCAAAGCAAGAACTAAAGCTGTTCCTTCTTCTGTCAAAGTCATTCCAGAAGAAGCGACGTGAACTAAGTTTTGTTCTTTCAAAACTTGAACTTCACTTCGCAATACTCGTTCTGTCATACCGAGACTTGCTGATAAGTTTCTTCTTCCAATCGGCTGCATGAGCCTAATGTATTGAAGAATTTGCATTCTCGTTTGCATAACAGGTAGCAGATCAGGTAATAATTTTTTTGTGTTCTGAATCCATGAGCGCATATCTTTTCTCCTCACTACATTGGTTCATTTTTCCTTTATGGTCATTTTGTGTCCCGTAGTGACATTTTATGTCCCACATAGGTTAAAAAAATAATCCCTGCTACGTGTATTATTGTAACAGGAGATAGAAACTTATTCAACTCTTAACTGCATTGTTTATATAGTTTATTATGACACCTTTGTGAATGTTACCATATTCTACTTGTTTTCCGTCTATTTCTACAACCGGAATCATTAAGTGATATTTTTCTAAAAGGTCATTATCTTCATATATATTTATTTCCTCGATTTGAAAAGAATATTCACATTTTACTTCCTGTAAAACTTGTTTCGCCTGCACGCAAAGGCCACAATCTTCTTTTGTATACAGTACAACTTTCATATTCTTCACCTATCCGATCGTTTTTCGTAATGATGACGCTGGAATGTGCATTTGTTCTCTATACTTCGCCACTGTTCTTCGAGAAATAACGATTTCATGCTCTTCTTCTAATAATTTTGAAATCTTTTGATCTGAAAGTGGCTTTTTCTTATTCTCCGCCTCAACAAGCGTTTGAATAAATCGTTTCACACGCTTTGTAGAAACTGCTTCATCTTCAGTAGTCGAAACAGCATTACTAAAGAACGATTTCATCTCAAATAAACCGTGTGGTGTTTGCACATATTTATTTCGCGTCGCACGACTAATTGTAGATTCATGCACACTTAACTCTTCCGCTACCTCTTTTAAAGCAAGTGGCTTTAAATGTTCTGGACCTTCCCAGAAGAAATCCCGTTGTTTTTCCATAATAATAGTCATTACTTGCAGAAGCGTTTGTTTTCTCTGTTTTAAACTGCGCATAATCCACTGCACATGCTGATACTTTTCTGACACGTAAGATGCTACTTCACTTTCACTATCATTCAGAAGCGCACTATACTCAGAATGAATTTCAATTCTCGGCATATTTCTCTCGTTCATTTGTAAAACGAGACGATCACCATCTTTTTTTACCGCCATATCAGGCACAATATAAAGTGGTTTATCAGAAGAAAACGCAAGACCTGGTTTTGGTTGTAATGACGTTATACAGTTCACCGCCGATTGCAATTCCTCATTACTACACTTCAATACTTGAACGAGCTTTCGCCAATCTTTCTTCACGAAATAAGCGAAGTGATCCTCTATAACCTCTTCTGCTAACCCATTCCGTCTTTGTAAGCGCTTCAATTGCAAAGTTAGACATTCCTGAATATTACGTGCTCCTACCCCTGCTGGCTCGAGTGATTGGACAAGCTCTACAGAGCGGTCGACTACATGAAGCGGTGCAGAAAGGAGATCCGCTAACTCTTCGTTCGTTTCTTGTAAATACCCATTTCCATCCATGTTCATAATAATGAAAGAAGCTACTTTTCGCTCTTCTTCTTCTATTTTATAATACTGTACTTGATTTAATAAATGTTGCTGAATCGTTGTAGAATCCACACTGTAGATTTCCATCTGATTCTCGACTTGTTTGCTGGTACTTTTACTGTTGTTAGAGCTCTTTTTCTTCTCCCTCTCAAAACCACCTAACTCAATAAGGGGATTCTCTAACGATTGCTCATACAAAAACTCCGATAATTCTTGTACATTATACTGAAGCATTGTAATCGCTTGCCTTAACTCTTGTGTCATTGCCAAACGTAAGCTTTGTTCTTGTAAAAGACTTGCCTTCAAACTAATCTCCCCCTTGTTTCTATTGTACAATAAGTTTGGTAAAAGGAGAATGCTATCACAGACACCCATTCCAAAATATTATTAATTTATATGTATTAATGAGATTTACAACTTACAACCGAAATTTGAATAATATTGAAAGAAAATAATAAGTTGTAAAAATTATTATCAAGTACTAATAGTAAATCTTATTACTAGATATAACAAGAGGGAAATAAAAAAAGTCCTAACCTACAAAACGTAAGTTAGGACTTTTTGACGCGCCCAGAGGGATTCGAACCCCCGGCAGACGTGGTACCGGAAACCACCGCTCTATCCGACTGAGCTATGGGCGCATGAGATTATGATAATATCAACGGTTTGCCTCCGTCTTCTTCCGATTTGTTCTTACCGAAAGTTAAACGTAGGATACGAACACCAACACGTAGACGTTCGCTTCTTTACATATGTAATATTATATCTCGCCATTAGCTGAATACGCAAGTACAAAAGTACCTTCTACACTAGCGTTATCACATATTTCTCCTACGTTCGCCGTCTCTTAATCTACATGAAAAGAAATAGAACGCATTTAAACGAATCATTATCCACGATAGAAAAGCTAATCGCCTAGATTCTTTAATCTCGGCATCTCACTTTCCGCATATAGTCGATAAAATAAAAGAAAGGCGAGGATTTCCCCGCCCATTTCCGCTAACCTATCGCCCCCTTGCCCGATCTTTTGATCGCTCCATTTGTTTTAATTCTGCTGCAATCCTTTCGATATCGTGATCTTCGCGTACGTTCATCTCTGCGATATGGAAATGATTTGTTACTCGACGATCGCCGCTGCTGCTTTGTTCGCCCTTGCCTTGTCCATAAGTTGCTGCCGTAGTCGGACGATTCGCAGTACGAATAAAGTTGAATAATCCCGCCTGCTGAGACTGCGTTAGTACCATCTCGTTTTTTAGTAGCCGAACATCTACCTCGTCGAACTTCGGACGATTTGCGACTAGTCCTCGCGGTGATCCACCATTGTGAAACTTAGGTCGCTTCGTTACTTGATGAACCGTTCCGCCGTTATGTCGCTTCTCTGCATTTCCGAAGATACTGTTTACCGTACGTGTAATAGATTCCTTGATGTTAAGGAAGATGTTTTTCGTTTCGGATTTAGTTGCCTCTCGCTTGATTTCGTCAAGGCGTGCTTTCGCCTGCTTGTCGTCCATATCTAAAGGCTTCGTCACTTCCTGCTTACCTTTGCGATCTGTGTCGTCGATCTTCGAATTAGCATCCGAATTATCGCCCTTTAACTTCTTCGTATTATCTTGTTTCGCCTTCGCATCGGTTTTATCGATTTCGTTATTGACGTGTGTATTGTCACCCTTCGTCTTTTTCGTATTATCTTGTTTCGCCTTTTTATCGGTCTTATCGATCTCGGCGTTAGCGTGCGAATTATCACCGCGCGTTTTCTTCGTGTTTTCCTTCTGCGCCTTCTTGTCGGTCTTATCGATCTCCGCATTAACGTGAGAGTTATCGCCCTTCGTCTTCTTTGTTGCGTCCTTTTCCGCCTTCTCTTGAAGATCGTCGGCTTTCTTCTTCTCTTCATCGATGTTCGTAGTTACCTTTTTATCGGTAGGCTTTTCTAGTGCGTCGTTCATTAATTCGATAGATTCCGTAGTCTCTTCGACACCTTGCTTATAAGACGCGTGATTCTCTTTAGCCTGATCGATCGCCGTCTTCGCCTCTTTTAACTTCTCGACGTTTTTAGAAGCTGCGTCGTACTGTTGCTTTTGCTCGTCGTTTAATCCGTTGTTGGCGATCTTCTGCTTTTCTAATTCAGCGAGTACTTTTTCCTCGGCGGATAACTTCTCGTTTACTTTCCCCGATAACTCTCCGACCGCTCCCGTAATCCCTACAGTTGCCGCATGTTCTTCGATAATTAGATTCGTAGTTTTTTCACTCATTTGTAAACGCTGCTGCGCTGCATTTAATTGACCTTTTAACTCTGTTCCCGCAGCTTTATTTACGGCTAATTCCGTATTTGCTGCCGTTAACGTTTCTCGCTTACGATCTAGGTATTGACTCGCGTTCTCTATTTGTCGCTCGTCTCCACGTTCTACGGCTTCGTTATATTCCTTTTTAGCCTTATTATAAAGACGCTGCGCCTCGGCTTGATTCTTTTCTAAGTCCGCACGATCTTCTAACGCTTCGTTATAATTCTTCGCAGATTCTATCATTTCTTCTAGATCTTTTTTCTGATTAATCATAAGTTGCGTTTGTTGTAATTCTAATTCGATTCGTTGCATTTCCTTATACGAATCACCTAGTTTCCTAGCTTCGTCGGAAGTTTTAGCGATCGCATTTCCTTTTTTGTCGAAGGCTTGTTCTGTCGCGGGTGCTTTTGCTATGATCTCCGCGTTAACTTCTAGATATTCGTTTAATTCCTCTTTTGTAGCGCCTGACTTTTTACCTAACTGCTCGTACTCATTGATAAGTTTTTGCTTAGAATCGCCCTCTTCCGCCTTGTGAATCTCGGTAGTTAGATCGCGATAGCGTAACATTTCATCCGTTGTTAGGTTGATTTTCTTCTTTAATGCGTCGTGTCTGTCCGCTAATTGGTACATTCCGTCGGCTTGCTCGCCTAACGATTTATACGTATCTAACGATACTTCTTTGTACTCTCTCGCAGATCCTGACGCCTTCATAAGAACCGTAGTTAATGCGCCGACCGCTAACGATACGCCCGCAATCCATGCCGTAGCAGGATTCGTTATAAGCGCAGTTCCTAAGATCTTAACCGCGGCTACGACCTTCGAAATATTATTCGCTACTAACATCGCGCCCGCTGCGAATGCTGCCGCTGCTAGTCCACCCGCTAAGAATGCAGGATCTAATTGTGCTAAACCGCCAATCAATACCGCTGCCCCTTGTGCCGTTGCAGTAAATGCAGGTATTAACGCTTGCCCTAGATTGATCGCTAAACCTTCGGAAGCTGACTTAACTTGATTCCATGCGCCGACTAACGTATCTTGTTGGATCTTCGCTATACGTTCCGCAGTTCCGCCCGATTCTTCTAACGTTGTTTTATAATTTTGTAATGCGGGTTGCCCTTGCGCTAGTAATGCTAAGAATCCCGCAGACGCTTCCGTACCTACTAATTGCGCAGCCGTTACGGTTTTCTGTGCATCTGTCATACCTTCCATCTTTCCGCTAATATGTCCGATCAATTCGGGAAGTGGCTTGAATTGTCCATTTGTATCTACTACGCTTATTCCTAGCGCGTCGAATGCTTTTGCCGTTTGTCCCGTTGGATTCGCTAATGATAGTAATGCAGCACGTAATGACGTACCTGCTTGCGATCCTTGAATACCTGCGTCAGACATTTTCGCTACTGCCGTCGCTGCATCTTCGATATCCCAACCTAATGCATTCGCTACTGGTGCGACGTACTTCATAGCCATTCCTAGTTGATTCATATCGGTATTCGCAGTCGTAAACGTCTTCGCTAGTACGTCCGTCGCATGTTGCGTGTCTTGCGCGGATAATCCAAACCCAGTCATAATATTTGATGCGATGTCTGCCGCAGATCCTAGATCGATCGCACCTGCTGCCGCTAGGTTTAAAACGGATGGAATTGCGTCGATACTATCTTGCGCCTTGAATCCTGCGAGTGATAGGAAAGAAAGCCCTTCGGCTGCCTGCGATGCTGAGAACTGCGTCGTCGATCCTAGATGCTTCGCAGTTGATTCTAGTTGTTTAAATTCCGCATCGGTCGCTCCTGAGATCGCCTTTACCTTCGCCATTGACTGTTCGAAGTTTGCCGCAGCTTTAACGGAAGCACCTACCGCAGCTACTACGGCGACGCCCGCCGCTGCCGACGCTTTGTTTAACATCGACATACCTTGCGACGAGCTTTGCGCCCCTTGTCCCAGTCCTTGCATATCTTGCCTTGCCTGACTAACGCCCTGCCTAAACTGAGCGTTATCTAGTACGAGTTTCGCCTTTATTTCGCCCGCGTTTGCCATTTTTAATCATTCCCTTCGTTTTGATGCACGACAAAAAGACACCGCTCGTAATGAGCAGCGCCTCTGGCGTTTTTTCTATGTATATTTATCGTGTAATTTAACCTACAATATCCCGCGCAGTTATAACCCTTTTAGGGTATTCGCCGAATAGTTTAGCGGCTTCACTTTCCTTAAGCACCTTTTCGACATCTCGGCGGATCTCTTCTTCTGTTCTTCCTACGATTGGATCTTTTGTGTTAGTCATTTGCAATCACCCCCTATCCTTTAAAACCGAACGTAGCAATATTGTGTAGTTTAGCTATGCATTTTTGCGAGTGTGTCTAAGATAAATTCTTCCGTCCCATCAAACCCCTCAGGTACACACTTCAATCGTTGTACGTCGATTAACACCTGATCCGTTGGTTTCGGTAGCTTTCGGAAGTCTACGGGATTCAGGGCTACACAGTGTGCCCCCTTGCTATTTCTCGTCATTTCTCTTAAATAATCCGTTACTCGATCGACGTCTTCATGTAACTGACTGTACTGTGCTAGCGCATTGTAATAATTGAATAAAGCTTCTCGTGCCTTTTCGATTAGCGGTTTTGCGTATTCGTCGAAAATTTCACCCTTTAGGTTCTTGTTAAAATCTCGCGATAAGTCTGAATATGTAATAGTTCCCGATGCATATGTACGAGCATAGTTGATCGCCTTTGTTTGCTCTTCCTCCGCTAATCGTAACGCTGCTTCTGCCCTTTCTACATCTGCAATCGCCTTTTTCTTTTCTATCGCTACCGACTCACCTGCGAATTCACGTTGTAGGGTAACTTCATATTTAGTTCGCGCATCTACTACCTTTTGCCTAGCATCTTCAACCTTCTCGGCGTACCTTGCTTTAATTTCGTTAGCTTTCTCATCTTGCGTATGAAAATCGTCTAATAAGTCCCACTTTAGTTCGAATCTGTTTTCCATCATTATTTACCCCTTTTCGTTTGTAATTTCATAGATAAGTTATTTAATCCGTCCGCAATCTTTCGTAGAACTGCGATTAATATCTTTTCTAGTCTGTTCGGTTCTTTAATCAGCTCTTTTGGTAGTGTCGTAGGATCTACTAAGTTATATAAATCGATTAACGTATCGCGTACCATTCCTGTTTCAAACACGCGGTACGTTTCGCTTGTTTCTTCGGCAGATACGATATGACCTAACAAACCTGTATCGCCTAATGTTGAGACATATATGTATTCCGTAGTTGTCATAACATCGATAACTTTGTTACATTTATAGCCGCTTTCTGTAATGTATTCACGATACCTTTCGTTAAGATTCGTGATATCTTCTTCAGCTTGCAGGTATTCATTGACCCGTTGACCATCGATGTATAAGACTGTTAAGAAGAACTTCTTTCCGTATAGTTCGTGGCAATTCGTTACGAGTAGAGGGCGAATAGCACCTCTTTGCTTACTTACGTTGCTCATATTTTTACTCCCCTTTCTTATTTTGGAATTTTTGTTTGATAGCTTCTTGTACTTCCGTCATAGTTAATGAGTGCACCAACGCGCTTAGCTTACGAATATTTTCCTCACCAACTAGCTTAACGATTCTATTAACGTTCTTCTTATTAGGCTTCAAAACGCCCCGTTCCCATTTGCTGAGATTCGATTGATCTACGCCGAGCATCTTCGCAAATTCAGTCTGAGACACCCCTGCCATTGCTCTAGCTAACTTGATTTGATCTGCATTCATTTTATAAATCAGTCCTTTCAATTTCTTATTTAGGTTTCATATATGCTTAATTAGGTATTTAATTGTAAAAAAAGAAGCGCTAATGTGGCTGCAAAAGCGCTCAGATTCGACAGGTTGTCCGCTTGCAAGGTAGCGAACCAAATAAGAAGAATCAGAAGGGATCTGATCCACTGTAAGTCTCTCACATATAAAACCTAGAAAGTCTGCATGTTAAGTCCGAAAACTAAAAGTAGTCTTGTTTCCTCATAATATATGTGTAACTAATCGGTCGTTTATTGTATATGTGTTGAAATTTTTTTATTTTATTGTTTTTATTTCGGACAGATCCCGCATCTTCCCCGCTTAATCTACGCAGTCCTATATAGAACGAATACCACCGTTTCCTTTTGGTGGCTGATGTTTGATCGTCCAATTTGGATTTACTTCGCTGGCAGTATTTACAAGAACAAAATCGTCGCCATACTTTTGACGAGCTTCCGCTAAGAGTGCCGTTATATCAGAATCTCGATGTTTTTTGTTTCTCATTTGTATTGCCTCCACATAAGTTATTTGTTTTATTTACGACGCAGTTTCCGTACTACGATACATTTCCGTCATCTCTTTTCCCATTGAGTGCCTTTTTAATGGCGTAGCCTTTTCGCTGCTTTTCTCTATAGTACGGTTTGCATTGTTTATTTTTCAGCCGTTAACGCCTGACGCATAGCCTTTGATCTTTCTAATCTCGCGTTATAGCACATTTTGCAGCGTGGTCTAAAACCGCCGCGTCCGTTTCCGTAAAAACTACCTAACGGTAGCGTATCGCCGCAGTCTTTGCATTCTCGGTGATTTATAATCTCTCCATTGACTTCGATCTGAATAATTAGCGTCCATTTATTCGTTGTTTTTGAAGCTACATTACATGGTTTGCATCTTGTTTGTTTTCCGTCGAACGTCCGCGCGTGATTATGAAATCCCTCTAGATTTTTAACTTTTCTGCAATATGAACATTGTTTTCTATTTCTCATTTTCTTACCTCCGAATTTTTGTTTTAGTCGTCTACTATTCGCATATTCAACGATGGTCGATCTCCCTTTCTTCGTATGTTTCTATTAAAGCGATATCCCTTCGCCTTCTCTTCGTTCTCTATTCGCCTTCATATGATCTGGCATTCGCTCCATATCGCGTATATCGTGATCCCTTAATTCTGTGCATAACTTCGTATATCTCTCTTTAGCTAGCGAGAATCGAGAGAGAAGAGCGTCTTTCTTTAACGGTTGTAACGGAAGATATCGGTTTGAAAACCCTTTTCCTCGCGATACGACCTTAATTAGTCCGACGTCTTTCAGTATTTTTATGTAACCCTTTATCGCGTTGGGCTTCTTATTCATTTGTAATGCAAGTTGAGTCTGTGTAGGATAGGCGCAGCCGTCATCTTCGTTGAAATATTCGACTAAAATCATATAAAGCATTAATGTCGCTTCTCTGACGCCGTAGTCCGATAAGAATAGATAGTAACGAAGATCGCTAGGAATGCGAGTCCAACGAACGCCGTCGTCAAAATTGTTTTTATTGAATGTCGGCTGCGTTGCGAATTTATTTAGTATTTCTAATGCTGATTCGAGTTTCTTTTTCTTGTTGTCTACCATTCTTTAACCTCTCCTTTGTAGTGTGGTATCTTTCCGAATACTAGTAGGTATCGAACTAAATACTAGTAGGTATCTTTCCGAATCCCTGTTAGGTATCGAGCCGAATACGTAATATATATTTAAATAAATCTTTAAAATAGATCTTTAAAATATATTTCTGCTTCGAATTCAAAAAACGAATTCTTACAGATACGCATATATGGTATTAAGTAATTTAATAGCGAAGAGAATTTATATAATATATCCCCGCTGCCTCGTTGTGCGTTTTATGCTTACTCGTACATAAACGCTCGCACTATCTCGTTTTGGGTTAACGTCGATAATTTATTTTTCTGTATCGCTCGTTTTCCCTGACACTTATATAAACGCTAGCTTACGAGAATAAGGGCGATATCTATTAAAATTAGGTTAATGCGCTAAATCGTTAATCATACGCACGACATTCGCTTGTATGGCGTTTTAACGAACAGTAGATATAAATGCGTTAGACGGCGCATACAGAACGAATACGACACCTTGAGGTTCCACAATATGTGAGCGGATTTTTTCCGAAGTGTAAACGCTGGGTTTTGATTGGCGTTGGTGAAATCGATAGTCGCTGCGTATAAACCCCTCGGTTCAAAAATGGTGCGCGCTCTGTTTGACGGTCTGATGCGGGGGGTCTCGGTGGTGGCTTGGAGGTCAGCGGAAATTTTTCATTTTGGGCGGCGGCGCGGTGTGCTCGCTTGTCAATTCTCTTCGACTTGCTGCGGAATGTTGACGGCGAACACTTCAACTCTTTCACTCGCTTGTTAGAAGACTTTGTTAATAGCTTTGTTAACTGCGTTGTGAATTCGCTTGTTAATCGAAGAGAGAACGAAGAAAGAAGTTTAATTAAATCTTTTATTCCTTTATATAGAAGAAAGATAAACGAATCACTTCGAAGACAACGATCAAAGAAAACGGAAGACAAATGTTTTATAATTCTTCTCACAATTCTTTTACGCAGCTTTCAAATTGATTCGAATACAAATAAGCAGCAGTCGTTACGTGAAGCGATATGACCGCATGATGTCATGGTATGGTAACGTATAGGTATACAGTGTATTCTTGTAGACATATCGATCTATTGGTGTGTAGGCTCTCGTCGTGAGCGCAGAAATGGAAGTGACAACGATTATATAGAAAAAATGAGCGCCGACCTATATCAACTATGTGTGCGATCATATGGCGGGCTTGTTATATATCAGTAGGTATATCGGGGGATTAAGATACCCTATGCGCCTATTGTGAAATAGTATAGCGGGGTTGTGAAATAAACATACTTCGGTGTGGTCACTAGAAAATACGATATATGGTGTGCCCTATTCGATATACAATGCGCTCTGCGTATAATGTCATAACTCTTAGGTATTGACACAATAATTAGAGTGCAGTAATATGGGGGTATCAAATTATGTCATATCTTTATGTCAAAAGGTACGGCGCAGAAATGGGGAATTATAATGAAATATGGATATGCCCGTGTGAGTATGAAACATCAAGATTTTGAATCACAATTACAAACTTTAAACGGTGAGGGCTGCGAAGTTATTTATTCGGAAAAGTTCACGGGCACGACTACCGATCGACCCGAATTAACGAAGGTACTCGGTATACTATGCGAAGGGGATTCGCTTATCGTAACGAAACTGGATCGTTTAGCGCGTAATACTAAGGAAGGCATCGCAATAATCGAAGATCTATTCGATAGAGGTGTTAAAGTTCACATTTTAAACGTCGGTCTATTAGAAAATACGACTATGGGACGATTTTTTATACAAACAATGTTAGCCGTAGCAGAAATGGAGCGCAGCCTTATCGTAGAGAGAACACAAGAAGGTAAGGAAATCGCTAAACAGAACCCGAACTTTACGGAAGGTCGCCCAAAAGTACACGCTAATAAGAAACTTGACGAGGCTATGCGATTGAAAACGGAAATGAAATATAGTTTCCGTCAATTGTCGGAAGTTACGAATATATCAATGAGCACATTACAACGACACGCACGTAAATTAAAAAGCGAGGGCATCGATATTTGATCGGTGTCTTTTTTGCTGCGTGATCAGTGTACCCCCTGAGTTTCAAAGTCCTCTTCCAATACGGCGGCGTGCTGATGTATTACGATAACTACCGATCTATACGAAGTACTACGTATATGTATCGATATACACCGACAACTACACGCAATCTATGAGAAATCACTAGCGGTTACTACCGAAATGTAGCGAAGTATAGCGATCCCTATGAGTTTCGTATATACGTAAACGAATGTAACTATTTCCGTTACACGTAAACCATCGTAAACCTTGGAGCCGCAAGGGGTTCGCCGTTTCACCGATAGGATTACCCGAGTTTACATTGAAGTTAGCGATAGTGACTATCGTAGCCAGTGGCTTTACTTTTCGCTGATCTTTTGTTCTTCCTTCATATCTCGTATTATGCTCGCACTCTTCCCTCAACTATTAATAGTGTACATACATTAATCACTTTACAAATGCGATAACGCATGTTAACATATGATTAACAATAAAAACGTGCGTTATCGCACTAATCAGGAGGGTTCAAATGATTTTAAATAAAGTAATTGGAGTTGAAGAAGCTGCGGTTTTATGGAACTTGTCGCCTGGATACATAAAAAATATATGCGCAAAAGGTGATGTATTATCAAAAAAGATAGGGAAAACATGGGTAATCGATGCTACACAAGGACATCCCACATTACGTTTGTACATAAAGAATATACAAGGAAGCCCATTTCTAAAGGAAGTATATATAAGCGAGGATTCTAAAAACGTCAACATTCAATACGTTAATTCTTTTGAAGAATATGTTGCACTAAATGAAAAAACGGGTAATGACGCTAATGCATACGAAGAGTATTTCGGAACAGGCGACAAGATTAATAAAATACTAACTCAAGAAAGCGCTCGCCTACTACGCCAATTTTCGTTTTTAGATAACGTTTCAATCAGTATTCCTTATAAAGGATTAGTTCATGAAATTGAGTTGAATCGGGATAAATTGAACGCTTATTTAGGATATAAAATAGAGGATTTAAGCGTCCAGGATAGAACGTGGCATCAAGAATTTCTAGAAAGACACGCATATCCAAAAGAAGGTAGAGCTAGACTTGTAAATGAATTCGTAGCAGTAAGGTGATTTCTGAATCTAGCATATAACGATTAAAGCCGCTATATTAAGCGGCTCTTTGTGTTACGCAGTTATCTTTTCAGTAGAAAATCCGAAGTGACAACCAATTTTTATAATATAAACATCATAGTCATTCCCTCCTATATGTACGTAACAGAATCAATACTTCCCATTGTTAGATGTTGCGTTGTGATTACGATGCACGATTTCCGTGCGTAGGTGATATTATTGCAAGAAGAGATAGAATAGATTTAATAGATTTCCACTTTTAGGTATAATGGTTTAGTTGACTAATATACAAAGGTGGCTTTTTTATGAATAAATTAGGAGAAAAAGAGGTATATAGTGTAGTTTCTTATATTGGGGTAAATAACGGTTATTTGGGTGATTTTTCTTATGCAAGTCACGCAGATTTTTATCCACGTTATTGCGGTCTTGCAATAAATCCGAATGACTATCCAGGGACAACAAGAGAGCGATTTATTCAGATTTTAGGCAACTGTTCTCCTGAGGATCAAGCCAAAATTTTAAAAGGGGTTTTAGAAAGATGCCCGTTAAGTAATTTTGAAGACTCATTTGAGAATGGTTACTTAAAGAAATTTGATTTTGAAAAAAAGAAAGAACTACATGAAAAAATTATTAAATGGACTAATGAGTTACAAGGTAAAGGGTTAATTGAGCTAGGTAAGCTTGTAAATGATTTTGAGTATGTAAAAGAAGTACTTAACCACGCAGAAACATTAATTAACCAACATTCTTTTAGTAGTGCTATTGATAGAGTACATGCTGCATTACATGGATACCTAAAAAATATTTGTATGAATGAAGGACTAACTTGCACAACAGCCGATCCCAAAATACAAGATTTATGGAGTAAGATTAAGCAAGAACACCCGAAATTCAGTGTGAATGTGAAAGAGCATTATAAACCAATTAACCAGTGTGTAGATGCCATAGGAAAAGCGTTACATAACATTAATGATGTACGTAATAGATTAAGTTACTCACATCCAAATGCAGAAATAATAGAAGAAAATGAGGCGAAATTAGTAATTAATTTATCGAGGGTTCTTTTGCAATATATTGATAGTAAAATAGGTAATTAGAGACGTAGACCGTTCTATAAGCGGTCTTTTTTGTGTACTTTTCGTGTGATAGAATTAAATATTATTAATTGTACTTATGTCTAAAGGGGGAACATCACTTGGAAATGAAAGAGAAAATAGATAAACACTTTGATTTTATGCATGAATTTTTTAGTGACATGAAAAATCAGGAACCGTTATATATTTTTATTAAAGGTCATTTATATTTAGAATCAATAATGAACAAGATGCTTGTAGATTTTTTTCCAAATACCCCTAAAATGAATATATTTAATTTTTCTCAAAAACTTGAACTAATTAGAAGTATTGGTTTTATTGAATTAGAAACGTACCAAGCAATTTCAAAAGTAAACCGCTTAAGAAATAAATTAGCACATGATCTAAAAATGGAGTTAGATGAAGGAGTGATAGAGGATATTATTGACTTACTCCCACAAAATGTTAAAAAATATATATTCCAGAGGATTAAAGAAACCTCAGAAACTAAAGTGAAAAGTTTATTTTGGGGATTATTTAATTATTTATTATTTAATTTAGAATATCCACATTTGAGCTTTTATCTAAAGGATAAATCATTTAATTTCCTCAAAGATACATATAATATAGATAGGTGCAATAAACAAGATAACTTTTTGTGAAATATTACTGCCTTCGCTAACTATAAGTTATCGGAATACGAACTCGACTGCCTTAAGTGGTGGTCGAGTTTTTATATTTGTACTCCCTTTCAAAAGTAAACATATCCCTTTGTCTCACTTATCGTGTATTCTTTCTGCGTTTCCTACGACGTTCTGTTAGAATTGCTGCACCTATCGCAGTAGATATCAACAGGAATAATACGGCGATAATATCAACGGCAAGGCTATCAAACTTAGACGATACGCCGATGAACACCAGCGCTACAGTTAGTACCGCTAACATAGTTAGAGTTATTTTGTCTTCGCCCATAGATACTCAACTCCTATCTATCTTTTTCCTCCTGCAATAACTTCTCAAACTCCTCTTTAATCCACTTTTTCACACATAATCTACAAACTCCACCTGAAAACAGGCGTATTTTATCTGAATTCAAAGGTTGAATATACTCTTTCGCTACTTCTTCTTTACGACAATAGATTGTTTTAGTGCCCATATCGCTAATAATATGTAGCTTCCTTATCGTATTTACATTAGATAAGTTAAATCGTGAAGAACTACCTACCATGATATTTTGGTCACTTCGTAAACGATTTAAAAGCCCTTCAAACAACTCTGCTTTCCTCTCTGTGCTAATGCGCATACAATCTCCATCCCCTTTTTGAAAATAAATGAATGTATCCCCTACGCGATCACTCTCGAGTATCTTTGCCTCTTCTTCTCGATATGATGTCGGTTAAACACGCTAATCCTACCGATAACGCGAATACAACACCAAAAGCTGCTACGTATAAATTACCAAACGCCTTCGCTGCGCACATAAATACGAATGCGAATATGATTAGATACCTCTCTTTACGTTTGTTTCTCATAGTACTGCCCCCTTTCTAACGTCCCTTTTACGCAGCCTCACCTTAAAGCTCCTTAGCTTACCTCTAGCGACATCAAATGATCGCCCCGTCTTTTTCGACAATACTCTAGAAATTTCAGCCTCTGTAACCTTATCGTAATGCTCTGCCGTGTGTATCATTGCGTCTAGCACAACAATATCTGTTTCTCTCTCACATAACTTTGTATAAATCTCTTCTTTCACCATCACATTATAGATTGCTTTATTTTCCGTACTCTCAGCGCAATTCCCCAATGTTTCAAGTACTTGAGTATCGCCTATAAGCGCTAACCTATCTCGCTTTTCCCCTCTTCTTCCGCAATAATCTCGTAACGCTCTATAAATAAAGTACTTAACCCTCTTATCGAAATCTCTCCGATCTATATCAAACGTTCTTATCGCATATCTTATCCTACGATAACAATCCTCAATAAAATGTGTTTCATTGTTTATACGATGCCAGTTGTCATTGGCTAGTCGTTCGATCAGCGGTATGTAGTGCGCTTTTATCATCGTTCTATATTTATTATTATTGTATATTCCCATGTAATAATCTTCCACTTCTTTTTTAGCTAATAGCGCTATTCTATTTAGCGTTTCATTTATATTTTCGCCTCTATCGGCATACTGTCGTATATTTAGTCGTCTTTTCATGATGCGTAAGTCTTCCACCTCTTATAGCGCCCTGTGTTGTCCTCCGATACCCAACTAACTTCCGCTAGTGGCGTTTAATACCGAATTTATGCTATTGACAATCGGTGACGCACTTACTAGCAGAATGGAGCGATAACAGGAAATAGGCGCGAGTTCGTTCCCTACTCGCAGTAAATGCGAATAGAGAAGCGGATCAAACTAGCGTCATGTCACGCATAACGAGGTTTCTAGTACTTGCCGTTCCTGCCCGTGTACTTCCGTACTCAACGACTTTCTACATACAAGTTTGCCCCTGTATGCGATATCTTTCGTTGATTCCTGCGATCGTAATCGCAACAAACACCACCCTAGCCGATTATGTGCGCTACCCACTAGACCTATACACGTAAGGGAACGGAATTACGTTAATTGTATAGCGCTAGTGGTTGCGGCGGTCTAGCTACCCTTTTACGTTTTTATAGCGGTACGGCTTCCGCTTTTTGACTTACCGCATCAGTACCTAAAAAAGACATTACTAAAGACGCCTTGCAATCTTCGAATTTTTTCGATAGAATGCAAAGTAGATGGTCGGACTGATACGGCTTGTCCTGTATTCAGTTTAGATGTGTATAGTTTTGGGTCGTACGCTGCAACGTACGGCTCTTTTATTTGCTTTAAACCCCGTAGTCGCTCTTAGCGGCTACTTTTTCGTATTGTTCTTTTACCGCTTCGTCATTTAGACGAACATATCGCATAGTTGTCGTAATGTCCGCGTGTCCCATAATTCGCATTAACGCATTAACACTTCCACCATTTCGTAAAAAGTTTGTAGCAAAAGTATGACGTAAACTATGCGGTGATGGACGGCATTCTTTTGAAAGTCCCGCTAACTGTCCATAGCGATACATACGCTTACGCAATAAGTCATTATCTATCGAATTTCCATCTTGTGTTAGGAAGACGTTTGTAGTGTCTTGAAAATACTCTCTACTTTCATCTATTAGCATCCGTAGCTCTTCCGCGACCTTCTTTGTCATAGGAACGGCTCTAGTTTTACGATTCTTATTTTTAGCCCCTGACAACATGATCGTAAGATTATCAAAATCTAAATCGTTAGCCTCTAATTGATTAACCTCATTAACACGTAGCCCGCAGTGTAACATAAGCAACATAGCACAGTAATCTCTATATCCTGCGTATGTAGTCTTATCTACAACACGAAAAAGACGCTTGATTTGGTTATTATTCAACGTAAATATTGGCGCTTCATCAGTACGTAATTTCACGAAGTCTACCGCAGGATTACTTTTGGTATATCCCTGTTCATGCAGTCGTTTAAAAATCGATTTTAATGCCGATATACGAATATTTATAGTAGCAGGCGCTAAATCCCGACTAATCAATTTATTAATATACATTTGCACATGCTTCACTGTAATAATCTCGACTTTATCGATATTCAACTCTCGCATAAAATAACGAAATAGCTTTGTGTAATCATCGATAGTGCGCTTTCTAAACCCTTCCGCTTGAAATGCCTGCGTAACGATTCTTATCACCGTTTCTGTGTTCAATTCTTCGGTGGTATCAATAAAATCGACTATCTCTCTTCTTCTTTTTACAACTCGTCTATTTTTTAACATAATAAAAAAGAGCCCCCTATCTGAAATTTTTCAGACGGAAGCTCTCCGTAAATATATTATCGTTATCCTCATTTAACAGTCCGTAGTACATCTTAACTATGCGACACTAACTCGCTAATGCCTTCGCAGGACAATTGCGGTTTGTTCTCGCTCAAGTTAAGCGTTAAAAACACTACCAAACGGCTTTATATCGCGCCTTAAAACCCCTTTAGCTTCCTTTGTCATACCAGACGTGGTACCGGAAACCACCGCTCTATCCGACTGAGCTATGGGCGCATGATTATAAATTATACTCTATTTTCTTTTCATAATAATAGCAATAAAATCCATTTAAATCAATAAAAACTCTTTGATTGCACATTATATATACGCTATTTTCTACATAAAAACGCCCCCTAATTTCTACATTTAGGAGGCAATTCTTATCCATTTTATTTATCTAGTTTCTCTTTAATCTCTTTTGGAATTTCATTAGGCTGTACTTCTTGATATGTTTCAATATATTCCCCTTTCGTTTTAACCTTTACATATGCTCCCTCTCTAAGCCCGCGGGGTGCATAAAACTTAACGTCTCTTCCTTCACCTGAAGCGTAATAACCAGTAAGTTTATAGTCTCCAGCTACCTTACCTACTCTGGATAGTCGGCCCGATTCTTTCGCTTTTACATATACAAAGTCCTCTTTTACAAGCGGATTATACCTATCTGTTATCTCATTATGAGAAACACTTGCCACACCAATAACTAATATAAATATTCCAATTAAACCTAATAATAATTTTTTCATTTTTCTCTCCTTAAAATATCCTTCTAACTTGTTTTACCTTCTTTATTCTAGGAGAAATAGTTTTTTCCACTATCGCTTATCCTTACATATTCATTACAAAATTGTAATTTAAACATGATACACCCCTAAAATTTCCAATCATAAATTCACCCCAATTCACAAATTATAATCTTTGAATTGATATTCCAAAGGGGGCTTCATTCAATGACTGTAATTACAAAACTAAAGCAAACTGTTTCTGGATTAAAAAGTGCACAAGCTAGCTTAGAGGGATTCGCTCTTGATACGGATAACCAACAAGCAAAGCAACTTTTCCAAACAGCTGCGCAGCAAACACAAACAATTATCGATTCTTTAAACCCACGCGTTGAAGAAGTCCAACAAGAAGAACCACAATACTCACAGCAATAACGTATTCGTCATGCTGTGAAATAGAAAAAGGATGATATGCAGTCATCCTTTTTCTATCACATTACATATTGCAATAGAAACGGAATGATAATTATGCGAAAACTCGGCCTCATAACCGCATTATTTGCCCTTCTATTTAGCTCTTTTACCGGATGTGATAATAGTCCTTTAGATAAAAAAGTGAAAGAAGAAGCAAAACGAACGGAGAAAGAAAAAGGTCCTAAGTTAACAAAGATGAGTACGGAATCCTTTAATCAATCTATATCACAAGGAGCCAAGAAAAGGGCTCTCGCTATGAATGAAATTACAAAAAGCACAGCAGTGAATTCAAATTTAGATCTCTACATAGCAGTTACACCTGATCATCATGAAAGATTTGGATTAAAACCTCTGCGTAAGAAGCTCCAAAAGCAGCTAAGTGACGAGAATCCTACTTTCGATGTTCGTGTAAGTACAGATAAAAAAATCTTTATGTTACTCGAAAAACTTGAAAGAAAAATTAAGGAAAAAGAAGTATCTAAAGATGAGATTAATGAGCAATTAAAACTCATTGGGAAAAAAATGGAGTCTAACACTTAACGCTTTTTAATAGAAAAGGAAGGATTGCAATGTCTAGTAAAGATAAAAACTTAACCCCTGTACAACAAGAGTATAAAAAATTCGAGCAAGAACGAGAACCGAAGCGCCCTGTCTTGAAAAATTGTATTAAAGCATTTTTCGTCGGTGGTTTTATTTGCTTCATCGGACAACTCATTTCTACGTTTTATATCACATATTTTGATTTCACTGAGCGTTCAGCAGGAAATCCAACAGTCGCAACGCTCATTTTCATTTCCATGTTACTAACTGGTTTCGGTATATATGACCGCTTTGGGCAGTTTGCTGGAGCAGGCACAGCTGTACCTGTCACTGGATTTGGTAACTCTGTTATTGCCGCATGTATCGAACACCGAACAGAAGGGTTCGTACTCGGCGTTGGAGGAAATATGTTTAAATTAGCCGGCTCCGTTATTTTGTTTGGTGTGTTTTCAGCTTTCGTCATCGCACTTATTAAAACAATTCTCGTTCAATTTGGAGGGCTATAAATGTTACAAGGACACCGCACGTGGGTATTTGAAAATAAACCCGTTATTATTTCGACAGGAGTCGTTGGCGGGCCGTTTGAAGCAAAAGGAAACATTCCAGAAGACTTCGATATCCTTCATGAAGATTTATGGCTCGGCCAAGATTCCTATGAAAAAGCACATAAAATTTTGTTCGAAGAAGCTTGTAGCCGCGCCACTGAAAAAGCAGAACTTCGTAAAGACGATATTCAATTCGTACTCGCAGGAGATTTAATTAACCAAATTACTCCTACAAGCTTTGCCTGCCGCACACTCGGCACACCATATCTCGGATTATTTGGAGCTTGTTCTACTTCTATGGAAGGTTTAGCACTTGGGGCAAGTATTGTAAATGCAAAAGGCGCAAAATATTTATTAACCGGGGCATCAAGCCATAACACTGCGGTAGAAAAACAGTTCCGCTACCCAACTGAATACGGCGGTCAAAAACCTCCTACCGCACAATGGACAGTAACCGGGGCAGGCGCGGCTATTTTAAGCGATACTGGAGATGGCCCCAGAGTAACATCTGCAACAATCGGACGAGTGGTTGATATGGGATTAACGGATCCGTTTAATATGGGAGGCGCAATGGCTCCCGCTGCCGTCGATACAATTGAAGCCCACTTACGCGAACGCCAAATTGACGCCTCTTATTACGACTTAATTGTAACAGGTGATCTTGGACATGTCGGTCGCGAAATTGCTTATGACTTACTACATAAACACGGAACAAAAGTAACGAGCGAACAGTTTCAAGATTGCGGCATACTCATTTATAGAGAAGGACAACCTGTCATAGCTGGTGCTAGCGGACCGGGATGTTCCGCAACAGTCGTGTACGGTCATTTATTAAACCGAATGAAAAGAGGAGAGTTCAAAAAAATACTTGTTGTTGCGACAGGCGCTTTACTATCTCCACTTACATTCCAACAAGAAGAAACGATTCCGTGTATCGCTCACGCCGTTTCGATTGAATTTGGAGGTGCAACGCAATGATCTTTTTCTGGGCTTTCGTCATCGGCGGACTCATATGTGTAATTGGTCAACTTATGTTTGATGTCGGTAAACTAACACCCGCTCATACAATGGCAACACTCGTTGTTGCCGGAGCTATATTAGATGGATTCAATTTGTATGAACCATTAATTGATTTCGCTGGAGCCGGGGCAACTGTACCTATTACAAGCTTCGGTAATGCACTCGTTCACGGCGCAATGGAAGAAGCTGCAAAGCATGGCATCGTTGGCGTCATTACCGGCATGTTTAAAGTAACGAGCGCTGGTGTATCTGCTGCTATTATTTTCGGCTTCATTGGAGCATTGCTATTTAAACCGAAAGGATAAGAGGTGTTTGTATGACTGTTATCGCTAGCGTTAAAACCTGCCTTGCTAGTGTAAGGGGAGCTCAAGCAAGCTTAAGTTCCCTTTCGCTAAATTCTACAGACGACGAAACAAAACGCGTATTTCATGAATGTATGTTAGAAATGGACAGCGTCATCGCTGATTTACAGGATAGAGTTTCATTATTAGAACGTGAAGAACCTCAATATAAAGGGTTTTAAGTAGACTGGAGGAAACGACTATGTCTCACCTACCGGAATGGACACTTGTCATTTTTCGCTCTGTATTCATATTAATTATTTTATTCACTATTACAAAGTGTTTAGGGAAAAGACAAATCTCCCAACTTTCCTTTTTTGAATACATAGCGGGAATGACAATCGGTGATATCGCTGCTCAAATAGCTACAGGGCTTGATCAAAAGTTTTTCCATGGTGTCTTTGCCATACTTATTTTCGCTTCGGTACCTTTTTTCGTCGGCATTCTTTCCTTAAAAAATAAAACTGCTCGAGATTTTTTCGAAGGCAAGTCTACAGTTGTAATAAAGGATGGCAAGGTACTTGAAGATAATTTAAAGAAAGAAAAATATACAAGTGATGAGTTACTTGAACTTCTTAGAGGAAATGGTGCATTCAGTATAGCCGAAGTCGAATTTGCTGTCTTAGAACCGAGCGGTGAATTAAATGTATTATTAAAGAAAGATGCTCAGCCACTTACAGCAAAAGACATCGGTTTAAAAGTACCAAATGAAAAAGAACCGCAAACTGTTATTATGGATGGAAATGTACTAGATGGACCACTTTCAGCAAGCGGGCATAACCGCGCTTGGTTACATTCCGAACTAGAAAAGCTCGGTGTTGTTATCGAAAATGTCTTTCTCGGTCAAGTGGATTCATACGGACAACTTACTATCGACATTTATAATGACAAACTGCAAATGCCTTCTCCTCAAAATAAGCCTTTATTATTAGCATCTTTAAAAAAATGTCATGCTGACCTTGAACTATTTTCCCTAGAAACAAAGTCGAAAGCAGCAAGCGAAATGTATAGTAAAAATGCGAAACAAATCGAAAAGATTTTAAATAAAGTCACCTATCTTTTAAAAGAATAAATATCGAAAGAACGCTTCAGGAAAAAGGCGTTCTTTTCTTTTTTTCTACAGTTTTTATAACGTTTAAATTTATGTAATTCGGTTATGATGTTGAAGATACATAAGCAGGGAATTTCAAAAACATAGCGAATATTTCATGGTACAACTACATATTTTTTTGATTTAAAGTGGTTTCGTTTGACCTTTATTGACCATAATTGTATTATAAGACTAAGAAAGCTTTAGAAGGAGGAAATAACAGATGAATTTAATTCCTACAGTAATTGAACAAACAAATCGTGGAGAACGCGCTTACGATATTTACTCTCGACTATTAAAAGACCGCATCATTATGCTTGGTAGTGCAATTGATGACAACGTAGCTAACTCAATTGTTTCCCAGCTTTTATTCTTGGAATCTCAAGATCCAGAAAAAGATATTCACATCTACATCAATAGCCCTGGTGGTTCTATCACAGCAGGTATGGCAATTTACGATACAATGCAGTTTATTAAACCACAAGTATCAACAATCTGTATCGGTATGGCTGCATCTATGGGTGCATTCTTACTTGCAGCAGGTGAAAAAGGAAAGCGTTATGCACTTCCAAACAGTGAAGTAATGATTCACCAACCACTTGGCGGAGCACAAGGTCAAGCGACTGAAATCGAAATCGCTGCTAAACGTATCCTATTCTTGCGTGAAAAACTAAACCAAATTCTTGCTGACCGCACAGGTCAACCACTTGAAGTACTACAACGCGACACAGACCGCGACAACTTCATGACAGCTGAAAAAGCTTTAGAATACGGTTTAATCGATAAGATCTTTACAAATCGTTAATAATTAAAAGTGGAAGCGGCTCGTTCAGAATGGGAGGAGGATGGAGCTTCTGACAAAGAGGTGCTTTTTACCTCGTCGGAAGAAGCGAAGCCACCGACTATTCTAGCCGCTAGAGTTGGATATAACTAAAAGCGGAAGCGCCCTCTTACAGGGCGCTTTTGTTATGTTTAGACCTCTGCACGCGCATACCCCACCCAGTATCCACCTAAATATATCGGCGATCATTTCAATATATCGACGATTCGACACAACTTATCGACTTACCAACAATTCTCGACAAGCACGCACCCCCTACATACCCTCACCTCCCTCCGACAAACAACAAAACAAAAAAGCTATCGCACACGCGCGATAGCTTCTTATTGTACATATGCAGCTAATGCTTCTAAAGCCTCTTCTGCATCTGAACCTTCTGTTGTAATTGTTATCATGCTACCAGTTCCAATTGCTAAGCTCATAATCCCCATTATGCTCTTTGCATTTACTGTCTTTCCATCTTTCTCGATGAAGATATCCGCATGAAAGCGATTTGCCTCTTGCACAAACAACGCAGCCGGACGTGCTTGTAAACCGTTTTTTAATGAAACCTGAACTCGTTTTTGAACCACAGCTCCATTTCCCCTTTAACCTCTTATTTTTTTGCTACCGTTTCCCCCGCGCGTAATTTCTCTGCAATCTCATCGATTTTACGCAAACGATGATTAATACCCGATTTACTAATTTTGCCCCCGGATACCATCTCGCCTAACTCTTTCAATGTTACATCTTGATAATCTCTTCGTAATTGTGCAATTTCTCGCAGTTTATCTGGTAATATATCAAGACCAACCGTCTCATCAATATAACGGATATTTTCAATCTGCCTTAGCGCTGCACCAATTGTTTTATTTAAATTGGCGGTTTCGCAGTTCACTAAACGATTTACTGAATTACGCATATCGCGAACGATTCGAATGTCTTCAAATCTTAAAAGTGCATTATGAGCGCCTATAATATTTAAAAACTCCGTAATCTTTTCTGCTTCTTTCAAATACGTAATGTACCCTTTTCTTCTTTCCAACGTCTTACTATTTAAATCAAATCCGTTCATCAGTTCACATATAGCATCATTATGTTCCTTATATAACGAAAAGACCTCTAAATGATAAGATGATGTTTCTGGGTTATTTACTGAACCACCTGCTAAAAATGCACCGCGTAAATACGATCGTTTACAACATTTCTTCTCAATCAATTCTTGTGATATATTTCGAATAAATGAAAAGTCGTCTCGAACAATATGAAGATCAGCTAATATTTCGCGAGACTTCTCAACAAGCCGTACAATATATACATTATTTTTCTTCAATCGCATTTTTTTACGAACAAGTAATTCTACCGTCACGTCATATCCTTTTTTCAAAAGCGTATAAATCCTTCTTGCAATTGCCGCATTCTCCGTTTGAATATCAATAGATAGACGACGATTTGAAAAAGAAAGTGATCCGTTCATTCGAAGTAACGCTGATAATTCTGCTTTCTCACAGCATTCCTTCATCTCAAGATTCGTCAACTCTTTCTTTGTTTCTGATGCAAATGACACAGTCAACACCTCCTTATACGATTACTTTGGAACAAAAATCTTGTCCTATATGAAATGATGAGCGTTACCTCAAACGAGGCAACGCACATCTACAACAGTGAATATAAAATAGAAGCTAGTTTTAATGTATCGTGTCTTACAACACGATCTTCATACTTCGCTAATTGATCTTGAATGACATCAATATTACTCTCTGTAAAACGCTCTTCATCTACTACAACTGGTGCCGACATTTCTTCCTCATATAACTGACGTAATTCACAAGGAATATCACGGTTATTTACAATTGCAGTATCAATAAATGGTTTACCTAAATGATCATGTAACGCCTGCACATGGTCAAACGCAGTATATCCCATCGTTTCACCAGCTTGCGTCATAACATTACACACATATACCTTCTTCGCTTTTGCAGCAAGAACAGCTTCCCCGATTTTGTTAACAACTAAATTCGGTAATATACTCGTATACAAACTTCCTGGACCAAAAACAAGTAAATCAGCTCGTTTAATCTCAGCCAACGTTTCATGTAACGGCTCTACATCTTCTGGAGTTAAAAAGACGCGGTTAATCTTCTTCCCGGAATAAGGAATCTTTGATTCACCTGTTACAATTTTTCCATCTTCTAGTTCCGCATGAAGTACCGCACTTTGGTTCGCTGCCGGTAACACACGTCCTCTGACATTTAACACTTTACTCGTTTCGGTAATTGCATGGAAGAAGTCTCCTGTAATCGAGGTCATACCCGCCAATAATAAATTTCCTAACGCATGACCTTTCAGCCCGTCTCCCGTTGTGAAACGATGCTGAAATAAAGCTTCCACCAGCGGCTCTACATCTGATAACGCAACAAGTACGTTACGAATGTCACCTGGGGGTGGAATTTCGAGCTCATCACGTAATCTACCTGAACTGCCACCATCATCAGCGATTGTAACAACTGCTGTAATATCAACCGGATATTGTTTTAATCCTCTTAATAAAACAGAGAGTCCCGTACCGCCTCCCATAATAACAATTTTAGGTTTTCTCTCTTTTTTCATCCCTTAATGGCCCTTTCTCTTCTCCACATCACGATGAGATACATGAACGCTATACTCTGGTTTCAAATGTTTCCCAAGGTATTCTGTAAGCGTAACAGAACGATGCTGTCCACCTGTACATCCAATTGCAATTACAAGTTGACTCTTTCCTTCTCTTTTATAATGAGGCAGCATGAATGTGATAAGATCCGTCAATTTCTCTAAAAACTTATGCGTCTCATTAAATTTCAGCACATACGATGAAACTTCTTCATCTAGTCCTGTTAATGGCTTCATATGTGGAATGTAATATGGATTTGGTAAAAAACGAACATCAAATACTAAATCTGCATCAATTGGAATACCGTACTTAAATCCAAATGACATAACATTTACACGAAATGCTTGCTCAGTTTCAGTTGAAAACAGATGAACAATTTTTTCACGTAATTCTTTCGGTTTTAAATCTGATGTATCAAGCACAATATTCGCTCGTGCCTTCATATCAGTTAATAAGCCACGCTCCACCTCGATACCCTTTAACGGTAAACCAGTTGGTGCAAGTGGATGCGAACGTCTCGTTTCTTTATAACGAGTTACAAGCGTGCTATCTTTCGCATCTAAGAATAAAATATGAGGAATAATCCATGTACGTTCTGATAAATCATCAAGTGCTCCCCATAAATGTTCGAAAAACTCTCGGCCACGTAAATCAACACCAAGTGCTACTTTATTCATTTTCCCTTTTGAATCCGCCATAAGCTCAATAAACTTTGGCAATAACATCGGTGGTAAATTATCAACACAGAAATATCCTAAATCTTCAAAACTTTGTAAAGCTACTGTCTTTCCAGCTCCAGACATTCCTGTAATAATTACCATTTTTATATCATTATTCTCTGTCATCGTATCCTCTCCTTGACGGTTTAACTCGGATCTAATCGATATGAAAGCAACTCAAAATCTGGGGTATATACAAATGTACCGTAGATTATGCCATTTCCTTTAATTAAATAATCAATAATGTGATAATCTCCTGGCGCCATTGCTAAATCATCAATTTTATCAAATGTATGCCAACCAATGATGCCTTCTTCGCTCTCTAGTTTGTTTTCTCCTGCAAAATCTGTCGCTAAAAAGGAGAACATCATCCATTCAGAAACAACTTTATCACCTTCTTGGATGACAAAGGTGAAGACCCCCTTTAACGCTGGGTTCTTTAAATAAATACCTGTTTCTTCACGATACTCGCGAACAACGGAATCTCTTACAGTCTCACCACGCTCCATTTTCCCACCTGGTGCAACCCACCAATTTCGGCGAGGTTTTTGGAGTAAGAGTACTTCATTATCTCTAATTAACACACAGTTTGTCACTCTTTGCATGTTTCTTCACCTCAGCTACTTGCAGTAAATTTCTCACTGCATACTCATTTCATTATACTATCAAAAACAGTTTGCTACAACGAAGGAGCCAGTCCCCTTTCGCTAAGCACGTGCTACTCAACAATTTTAAGAAAGCTTTCTATAACAAGCAATGTAAATGCCTACACTTTCAATGAATAGCATGAAAAATCCCCTTAACGATTTTTATCGCCAAGGGGATTAAAGTACTTATTTCTTACCGAAATAAGTAACAATCGCAAATCCTAAAATAAAGGTAATAATTGAACTTATAATTGAAAATCCTCCAGTTGGAATACCAGGGAACACAATTACAATTGAGCCGATAACAAGTCCAATAATTGCCGCAAATGTCATGCTTTTATAACGATCTAATAAGAAACTAATTCCTTTACTACTTACAACAAACCCTACCATAACACCGGCACCGATAACTACGATTAAAGGTAAGTTCAGTGTAGTTAAAGCATTAATTGCTGTCGGATACACACCAATAATTAATAAAATAAATGATCCGCTAATTCCAGGAAGTAACATAGCCATACTAGCCATCCATCCTGCGAAAAATAAACCAATTGCATTTAAAATCGTTAACGTCGTAATTGGATCTGCTGCTTTATCTGGTTTAAAGAAAGCTGTAATCGCAACAAGAATTGCTGCAACTATTAATAAAACAATGTGCTTACCTTTAAACGAAGACTTTGCATCAGCTTCTCTCATTAACATCGGTAATATGCTAATAATTAAACCGAGGAAGAAAAATTGAGTCGGTTCATAATGATTTGCAAGTAAATATTTAATAACGTGACTTAACGTTAAAAACGCTGCTGCCACACCAGCTGCAAGTGGAATTAAAAATCCTAAATGTTTTTTCCATTCACGACTAAAGAACCCACTAATTGCCGCAAGCAATTGTTCATAAATCCCTAACACAACAGCGATTGTACCGCCGCTCACACCAGGAATTAAATCACTAACGCCCATACAAAATCCACGATATATATTACGCCATTCCATACTGAATAAATTCCTCATTTCTTATAGTGATTTTTCCGTAAATTCCAGTATATCAATAAGAAAGCTTATAATCCTAATATTTTTTGACAAAACTTTGACATTTTCACAAGAAAAGAAGAAAGCTCCTATCGGTAGCTTTCTTCTCAAAAGGCATGTTATCCCTTATTTTTCTGATACTGTTTTTAGTTCTTCTAATAATTCTTCTACGTAATGTTGTGCACTTTGTGCTGCGATACTACCATCACCTGTTGCAGTTACAATTTGACGTAGCATTTTTTCACGAACATCTCCAGCTGCGAAAATACCAGGAACTTTCGTTTCCATACGCTCATTTGTTTCAAGGTAACCATTTTCATTTGTAATACCTAGTTCAACAAATGGTTTTGATAGTGGTAACATACCAATGTATATGAACACGCCATCAGTTTTGACTTCTTTCTCTTCTCCACTGTTTACGTCTACAAGTGTTACGCTTCCCACTTTACCATTTGCATCGTTAATTTCTTTAATAGTATGATTCCAAATGAAATCAACTTTTTCGTTTTGGAAAGCACGGTCTTGTAAAATTTTCTGTGCGCGAAGCGTGTCACGACGGTGAACGATTGTTACCTTTGATGCGAAGCGTGTTAAGAACACACCCTCTTCAACAGCAGAATCTCCGCCACCAATAACTACAAGTTCTTTTCCTTTAAAGAATGCCCCATCACATACTGCACAATATGATACACCGCGGCCGCCAAGTTCTGCTTCGCCTGGCACACCAATTTTTTTATATTCTGCACCGCTTGCAACGATAATTGCACGTGCTTTATATTCTTTTTTACCAGCAATGATTGTTTTATATTCTTTACCATCGATGACTGCTTTCACATCACCGTATGCATATTCAGCACCAAATTTCTTCGCATGCTCGAACATTTTATTTGATAAGTCTGGTCCTAAAATAGACTCATAACCTGGATAGTTTTCTACATCTTCCGTGTTTGCCATTTGGCCACCTGGGATACCGCGCTCAAGCATTAATGTGCTTAAATTTGCACGAGATGTATATACTGCAGCTGTCATACCAGCCGGTCCTGCACCAATAATAATGACATCATAAATTTTTTCTTCTGACACACCATTCACTCCTATTCATTCCTACACAATTAAGTTACCCTCATTATACTGTTAGCATCATTTTTTTCCCAATGATTTGCTTAGCCTATGTGTGCGTACGCTTAACAGCCTGCACATACTTTCGAACAGTCGCTACAGATACATTATATACATCTCCAAGCTCCGACTGTGTCATCTTATTTCCTTGTTCGCTGCGTACGATATATTCAACCGCAGCTGACCAGCCGTATACATTTGTGAAAACTGCCCCAGATGTATATAAACGTATGAACGTACAAAACCAAAATTGTAAACACTCTTCGATTAATTCATCATCTTTTTTCGTATAATTATATAAAGCATCCGCAATTTGCACGCACTGTTCGAATTGCTGTAAATCAGCTGGAATGCTCTTATGGCTATTAAGTAAAAAGAAATACTTTGCAAGTTGCGATACGATTGGAACACCGTTCTTCGCCTGCGTTACATCAAAGAAGAATCCCACCTTCTCTGGCGTTGACAATTCATTCATTAAATATAAAGCTAGCATTTGTTCCTCTAGCGTCGTACTTTGCTGAAATGATTTTCGTAATTCTTCAAATAATACGTTTTGTCCTTCATCTGCTAAATTCAGCGCATTCCACGGTTCTTTTCCCTTTTTATCAGGGTGCAATTCGACAACATGCTGCCACATTTTTTCAGCTACTTGCTGATCTTTCACCATATAAGCAGAATATGCAAACCAATAATAAAAACTAACGTCTCCTTCGTATCCTTGACGCTTTAATACTTTGAACCATTTATATGCAGGCTCAAAATGACCAATTGTTGCAAGTGTCGTTCCAAGTTTCAAACGATGCTCGAACGAAATCGGATATACTGAAACTAACTGCTCCGCTAACGCTTCTACTTGTTTATGCTCTCCAATTGAATATAGGAAAATAAGCGTATTACAAAGCGCATGTATATTACCAGGATTTTTCTCTAAAATCATTTCCGTTAACTTCAGAGCTTTATCTACATTACCAGATTGAAAATGTGCAATGGCTAAATTATTATGACCCGACCAAAATTCCGGATAATCTTTTGTAACAATTTCTAATGTAGCAATTGCTTCTTCCAATTGTCCGTTACGAATATAACGATTCGCTTCTTCCTGCATAACAATTAGATCATCTTCATCCTCAATCTCTTCCTCACCCATCGCTTCTTCTTCCATAATTTCAAGTAATTCTAATGTATCTTCTACAAATTCCTTCTCTTCTGCAACTTCTAAATAGCGATCCGCATACTTTTTCGCCTGCTGAAATAGCCCCATATATGCATAATTATTTGCAATAAAATAATAGCATTGTTCAAGTTCTGGATTAGATCTAACAAGCTTAAAGAAGATTTGATTCGACTCTTGATATTCACCAGCCTCAGATAATACTGTTGCTAATTGGCATAAAATAAACGGCTCCTTCTCACTTTGTGCCGCTCTTCGAAAATATTTAATTGCATCTTGTAATTTCTGCCCTTTGTAAGCCCTCATCCCTTTTTTATAAAAGAAGTCCGCTAATTGATTAAAAGAGATAACTTGTCCGTTCTCCTTATATATTCCTTGATTTTTCCCCATATATCCTCCAGTTTTTTGTTTTCTTCGTTCACACATTCTTCTATCTATAAGTATAAACGATTCCGTAAAAAACAAAACAGTATATTATACTCAATTATTTCCTTTTTATTCATTAAAAAAGAAGAGAAATGTTACATTTTTAGCATCAACCTTCTCTAGCATCCATTCCTTCTTTCGTATAAATAACACGCATTGGATTTCCACCCACGAACGCACCACTTGGGACATCTCTATGAACAAGTGTGCCAGCTGAAACAATCGCGCAATCCCCAATTTTCACACCTGGTAATATAGTCGTATTTGCTCCAATCATCACTTCATTTCCTATGACGATCTCTCCAAGTCGATATTCGCGAATTAAATATTCATGTGCTAAAAGCGTTGTATTATAGCCGATAATCGAATTCTCTCCCACAGTTATCTTTTCTGGGAACATAATGTCCGGCATTACCATGAGCGCGAACGATGTTTTCTTTCCGACTTTCATCCGTAAAAATGTGCGGTACAACCAATTCTTGACGGATAAAAATGGTGTATAACGCGCAATTTGGATAATAATAAAGTTTTTCATTACCTTCCAAAAAGACACTGTTTTATACACATTCCATAATGAATTTTCTCCCGAAACGGGATAGCGCGTTGTCCGTCGCACTTAACTCGCTCCTCTACTAAAAAGTGAAACTGTAAGTTAGTAGGGAAATACACCCCTACTAACTTACTTGGACCTTTATGAACGGTTCATATCAGACAAAATCGGTAGCAAATCACTCATTTTATCTAGCATAAAGTCCGGCTTGTAAGCCTCTAAATACGCTCTATCTTTCAACGTCCATGAGACAGCAGCTGTTTTCGTACCTGCATTTTGTCCACCAACAATATCATGATGGTTATCCCCAACCATCAATGCTTCTTCCGGTTTCGCATCTAATAACTCAAGCGCTTTTTGAAGTGGTTCTGGATGTGGTTTCACATGCTCTACATCATCAATTGTCACGACCACATCAAAAAATTCATCAAGCTTTGACAACTTCAATCCCATCTCAACTGTTTGTCTCGCTTTCGTTGTAACAATCCCAACTTTATAGCCTTGCTTCTTTAACTCTTGAACTGTTTCATATACAGTTTCATATTCTTCTACTAATTCATCATGATGATCATGGTTAAATTGACGATAACATGTGATCATCTCTTCAACCTTGTTTTCATCAATCTTGCTGAAAGTATCATGTAAAGAAGGGCCGATAAATGGCAATACATCTTCACGCTTATATTGATTTGGATAATATGTATGTAACACATGTAAAAAAGAAGAAATAATAAGTTCGTTTGTATTAATTAAAGTTCCATCTAAATCAAATAACACTGTATTTATTCTCATTGCCTTAGTCCCTTCTCTTTCCTGAATATGAAAGAAGCAGCACCTTATAATAAGATGCTACTTTTCTCTAATTTTCCGAATATCTTTTATCAGCTTGCCCCATTTTTCGTCTCACAATAATGAAAATAATAGAAATAACAACAAGTCCAATTGACATTACTTGTGCGATACGAAGTGGTCCTAGCATTAAACTATCTGTACGTAAGCCTTCTACGAAGAAGCGCCCTACTGAATACCAAATTATATATGTGAAGAATAACTCCCCGCGTCGCAAGTTCACTTTTCGTAATGCAAGTAATAAAATGACACCTGCAAAATTCCATAATGATTCATATAAAAACGTCGGATGATAGTACACACCCTCAATATACATTTGATTAATAATGAAATCCGGTAAATGAAGGCCTTCTAAAAACTGTCTCGTTACTTCATCACCATGTGCCTCTTGGTTCATAAAGTTGCCCCATCGGCCAATTGCTTGTCCTAGTAAAATACTTGGCGCAGCAATATCAGCCAACTTCCAGAATGAAACCCCGCGGCGTTTCGCAAAAAGAACCCCTGTAATAACAGCCCCAATTAAACCACCATGAATCGCCAAGCCACCTTGACGAACATTAATAATTTGACTCGGGTTTTGCGCGTAATATTCCCATTCAAAAATAACGTAGTACATTCTCGCAAATAGAATAGCGATCGGTACTGCAATTAATACAAGGTCAACAAATGTATCTTTTGGAATACCTAGCCTTTCTCCCTCGCGAGTTGCTAGCCAAAGACCTAATAGCACACCTGTACCGATAATAATCCCGTACCAATAAACAGGAAACGGCCCAAGTTGGATCGCTACGCGGTCAAGCTGTGGTACAGAACCTAACAGCATATGTATGACCTCCCTCTCCAAAGTTTACTCCTACTCCTGATTTCCTAACTCAATCGCACTCATTAATCGTTCAGAGAACTGCTGTGCTGCATTGACTCCCATACGTTTTAAACGGAAGTTCATCGCTGCTACTTCAATAATAACAGCCAAGTTTCGACCAGGACGAACTGGAAGTGTAATCTTCGTAAGTTCTGTATCAATAATCTTCATCTTCTCTTCATCAAGACCTAAGCGATCATAATTTTTCTTTTGATCCCAAATTTCAAGATTAATAACAAGCGTAATACGCTTATAATTTCGCACTGCCCCTGCACCGAATAACGTCATAACGTTAATGATGCCTAGACCACGAATTTCTAGTAAATGTTCAATTAAATCTGGCGAGCTTCCGACTAACATGTCTTCATCTTCTTGGCGAATTTCTACACTATCATCCGCAACAAGACGGTGACCACGTTTTACAAGCTCAAGAGCTGTCTCACTCTTACCGACACCACTTTGACCTGTAATTAAAACACCAACGCCGTAAATATCTACTAACACACCATGTACAGCTGTTGTCGGTGCTAACTTACCCTCTAAATAATTAGTTAAACGACTTGATAATCTTGTTGTCGTTTGAGAAGAACGTAATAAAGGCATACCTGATTCACGTGACGCTTGTAGTAACTCATCTGGTACATCTTGATTACGAGTTACAATAATACATGGCGTCTCCTCAGTACAAAGCGCTTTCATTCTCTCTTGCTTTTGCTCTGACGTTAACGTGTCAAAGAACGTAAGCTCCGTCTTTCCAAGAAGCTGTACGCGATCAGCTGGATAATATGTAAAGAATCCTGCCATTTCAATTCCAGGTCGTGATAAATCACTTGTATCAATCGGACGATGAATTCCTTCTTCACCACTTATTAACTCCAATTGAAATTGTTCAATTAAATCTTTTGTCCTTACTTTCGGCATATGTATAAACCTCCACTCCGCTGCGGGTTCAGTCTCATTTGATGTAAAATTCCATTCTACCGGATATTGTACCATTTTTTTCTGGAAACAAGAAATACGGTTTCTAATAAATAGAAAAAAACATTTCATATAGATCATGAAATGTTTTTCTTTTTGTCATTTTCTCTTTTTTTCATAAAGTGGCTCCACAATTGCCTTTTCAATAATCATATTAAAAATTGAAATACAAATTGCTGCAACGATCGCTACACCAAATCCTGATATATTAAATGCATCTCCTAATAATGAATCTGCCATTTTTAACGTAATCGCATTAATAACAATTAAGAAGAACCCGAAAGTTACAACAGTAATGGGTAGCGTAATTAAAATTAATAACGGTTTTACGAACACATTTAAAACAGCCAAAATAATACTCGCAATAATTGCAGTTTGTATATTTGCTACGTAAAACGCGTCTGGTGCAATCCCTTTTAAAAGTCCCGATACAGCGATTAACACAACGCTATTTACAAGAAGTGATAAAATCCATCTCATTTTCTTACACATCCTTTTGACATATATATTTCATCATACGCTAATAGATTATAAACGCAAGTATCATACAAACACTTATATCAACTTATTCAACTCTGCATGCTTGTATACCTACTAACATTTCCTCGCAAAATAAGGGCCACACCATCTATGTTCATGAGTTTTTACAAAAGTCCAAGTGAACTCCTTATCTACAATATAGATATCTCCTTTATACATAGCGTCTCTCTCACACACTATATCATCCATATGTAATAAACTCGCATCTTTTATTAGCAGTACATCATCACAATGTTGATAGAATATGTAACAATTCTTTTTCACTTCATTATGAAATGCGTTCTCCGCTTCTTCACCCTCTAAACACTTCTTTTTCTCATAACTAAATATGTGCCACAAGTAACCACAGCCATACTTGTCTCCATAAAGGAAAATATCTTCTTTTTCCTCATCACTTAAATGATTTGCAAAATGATCCTCCCAGCGTTTCCGAAAATATACACCCCACTTTTGAAACTCTCTTACCTTCATATTTTTCTTTCGCAACACATCTAAAAACTCCATCTTCTCCCCCTATGCAATAAAAACCGAGTGTCATTCCCACTCGGCTTTTAGTAATACACTTATTGAGATAATTCTACTTCTTTTATTTTCTCTTTCATTCTCGCTTTATCACGAACTAAAATCTCTTTTAAATACTTACCTGTATACGAGCGCTCTTCTTTCACTACTTGCTCTGGCGTTCCAGAAGCGACGATTTGTCCACCTTTGTCTCCGCCCTCTGGTCCAAGGTCAACGATATAATCAGCTGTTTTAATTACATCTAAATTATGTTCAATTACAAGTACCGTCTCACCGCTTTCAACAAGACGTTGCAGCACTTCTAGAAGACGCGCGATATCATGTGCATGCAAACCAGTCGTTG
The DNA here is from genome assembly GCF_051915365.1 of Bacillus cereus group sp. MYBK79-1. Taxonomy (NCBI): domain Bacteria; kingdom Bacillati; phylum Bacillota; class Bacilli; order Caryophanales; family Bacillaceae; genus Bacillus; species Bacillus cereus group sp. MYBK79-1. Next base: position 227,840 of record NZ_JBQAEO010000006.1, read on the forward strand.
GCTCGTCTAAAATGTATAACGTACGCCCTGTAGAACGACGATGTAATTCAGAAGCTAGCTTCACGCGCTGCGCTTCACCACCAGATAACGTCGTAGCTGGTTGCCCTAATTTCATATAACCAAGTCCAACGTCTACAAGCGTTTGAAGTTTACGCTTAATTTTTGGGATATTAGCGAAGAACTCTACCCCGTCTTCAATTGTCATCCCTAACACTTCAGAAATGTTCTTATCTTTATACTTCACTTCTAACGTTTCGCGGTTGTAACGTTTACCATGACAAACTTCACACGGAACGTATACGTCTGGTAAGAAGTGCATTTCGATTTTAATAATTCCATCACCACGGCACGCTTCACAACGTCCACCTTTTACATTAAAACTGAAACGTCCTTTTTGATATCCACGCACTTTCGCTTCATTCGTTTGTGCAAACACATCACGAATATCATCGAATACACCTGTATACGTCGCTGGATTAGAACGTGGTGTACGACCGATTGGCGATTGATCGATATCGATTACTTTATCTAAATGCTCAAGACCTTTAATTTCTTTATGCGTACCTGGCTTCGCTTTCGCTTTATATAGCTTTTGAGCTAACGATTTGTATAGTACTTCATTAATCATCGTACTTTTACCTGAACCAGATACACCAGTTATCGCTACAAACGTACCAAGTGGGAATGACATCTTTGCATTCTTTAAGTTATTCTCTTTTGCACCGACAATTTCCACCTTACGTCCGTCACCTTTACGTCTTTCAAGTGGAACCGGAATAAACTCTTTACCGCTTAAATACTTCCCTGTTAGCGAATTCTCATCTTGCATCACTTCAGCTGGCGTACCCGCTGATACAACTTGACCACCGTGAATACCTGCACCAGGTCCGATATCAAGTAAATAATCAGCAGCCATCATCGTGTCTTCATCATGCTCAACAACAATTAACGTATTTCCTAAATCGCGCATTTCTTGCAACGTACGAATAAGACGATCATTATCACGCTGATGTAAACCGATAGAAGGCTCATCAAGAATGTAAAGTACGCCAGTAAGACGAGAACCGATTTGCGTCGCTAAACGAATACGCTGCGCCTCACCACCTGATAAAGTTCCTGCGGCACGACTTAACGTTAAATAATCTAAGCCGACGTTCACTAAGAATCCAACGCGCTCTTGGATTTCTCTTAAAATTAAATGAGCAATTTTTTGTTGCTTCTCCGTTAGCTCTACATTCGAAAAGAATTCCTGTACTTCTTGAACAGAATACTTCGTTACGTCAGCAATCGTTTTATCACCGACGAAAACAGCTAAACTCTCAGGCTTTAAGCGTCCACCTTTACAATTCGGACAAGCTTGTTCTGCCATATACTTTTCCATTTGCTCACGAACATAATCAGAACTCGTCTCACGATAACGACGTTCAATATTCGGAATAACACCTTCAAATAAAATCTCATTTTCCTTCACTTGACCAAATTCATTTACATAGCGGAAATAAACTTTCTCTTCTCCGCTTCCGTACAACACTTTATCAAATAAATCTTTCGGTATATCTTTCACAGGCACATCCATATCAACGCCGTAATGATTACATACAGATTGTAAAAGCTGTGGGTAATATTGTGAGCTTGTCGGTTCCCAAGGCGCAATCGCATGTTCATTTAACGATAAATCCCAGTTCGGTATAACAAGTTCTAAATCTACCTCTAGCTTTGAACCAAGTCCATCACAAGAAGGACATGCTCCGAATGGACTGTTGAATGAGAACATGCGCGGCTCTAATTCTCCGATTGAAAAACCACAATGCGGACAAGCATGATGTTCACTAAATAGAAGTTCCTCTTCTCCCATTACATCAATTAACACTCGGCCCCCGCCAAGCTTTAATGCACTTTCAAGAGAATCCGCAAGACGGCTTGCGATCCCTTCTTTCACAACAATACGGTCAATTACAACTTCAATAGAATGCTTCTTATTTTTATCTAACGCAATATCTTCAGATACATCAAGCATTTCACCGTCAACACGTACACGAACATACCCTTGCTTCTTAATATCTTCAAGCACTTTCACATGTGCACCTTTGCGCCCAGAAACGATAGGAGCTAACACTTGTAATTTCGTACGTTCAGGATATTCAAGTACACGGTCTACCATCTGCTCTACTGTTTGTGATGTAATTTCAATGCCATGATTCGGACAAATCGGCGTACCAATTCGTGCAAATAATAAACGTAAATAATCATAAATCTCCGTTACCGTTCCGACAGTTGAACGTGGATTACGACTCGTCGTTTTTTGATCGATTGAAATCGCTGGAGATAGGCCTTCAATCGTATCCACGTCAGGTTTATCCATTTGTCCTAAAAACTGACGCGCATACGCAGATAACGATTCTACGTATCTGCGTTGCCCTTCTGCATAAATCGTATCAAACGCTAATGATGATTTCCCTGAACCAGACAATCCCGTCACAACAACAAGCTGATTTCTCGGAATGGTTACATCAATATTTTTTAAGTTATGTGCTCTAGCACCTTTTACAACAATAAAATCCTTGCTCATGCTCACTCTGTTCACCCTTCCGCTTTTAATTCTAATAGTAAATCTCTTAATTCAGCTGCACGCTCGAAATCTAACGCTTTTGCTGCTTCTTTCATTTCTGCTTCCATCTTCGCAATTGTCTTTTCACGCTCTTTTTTCGTCATCTTCTTAGCTGGTGCTGCTTCATATGTTTCCGTCTCTTCAGCAGCTGTCGTTGCACGGATAACATCACGCACACCTTTTTGAATCGTTTTCGGTGTAATACCATGCTCTTTATTGTAAGCTTCTTGTATCGTACGACGACGCTGCGTTTCTTCAATCGCAATTCCCATCGATCTTGTTATACGATCTGCGTACATAATGACGCGGCCATTTTCATTACGCGCTGCACGACCGATTGTTTGAATTAATGAGCGCTCTGAACGCAAGAATCCTTCCTTATCAGCGTCTAAAATAGCTACAAGTGATACTTCTGGAATATCTAATCCTTCTCGTAATAAGTTAATACCAACAAGTACATCGAACTTACCAAGGCGAAGGTCACGGATAATTTCAATACGTTCTAACGTTTTAATTTCAGAGTGAAGATAGTTCACTTTAATTCCTACATCTTTTAAGTAGTCTGTTAAATCCTCTGACATCTTCTTCGTTAAAGTTGTAATTAATACACGTTCATTTTTTGCAATACGATCTTGAATTTCTCCTAATAAATCATCAATTTGACCTTCAATTGGTCGTATATCAATTGGTGGATCTAAAAGCCCTGTTGGACGAATAATTTGCTCTATTACTTCCGGTGACTGCTCTAACTCATACGGTCCTGGCGTTGCCGAAACGTAAATAACTTGATTCGTTTTCTCTTCAAACTCATCAAACATAAGCGGTCTATTATCTAAAGCTGATGGCAGACGGAATCCATGATCCACAAGCACTTGCTTACGTGCTTGGTCCCCGTTATACATCGCTCTTACTTGAGGTACTGATACGTGTGACTCATCCATAACAATTAAGAAATCTTCTGGGAAATAGTCTAATAACGTATATGGCGTTGCCCCCGCTGGACGAAGTGTTAAATGACGGGAATAGTTTTCAATCCCTGAACAAAAGCCCATCTCGCGCATCATTTCTAAATCATAACGTGTACGCTGCTCTATACGCTGCGCTTCTAACAATTTACCGTTATCATTTAATTCTTTTAAACGCACTTCTAATTCTTTTTCAATATTTTCAATAGCGACCTTCATCTTTTCTTCACGTGTAACGAAGTGAGATGCTGGGAAGATTGCTACATGATCACGTTCTGCTAATACTTCACCTGTTAACGCATTTACTTCGCGAATACGATCTATTTCATCGCCGAAAAATTCAATTCGAATACAATGCTCATCAAGTGATGCCGGGAAGATTTCAACTACATCTCCGCGCACACGGAATGTACCACGCTTGAAATCAATGTCATTACGTCCATACTGCACATCAACAAGTTCACGAAGCAGTTGATTGCGATCCTTTTCCATACCAACTCGAAGCGAAACAACTAACTCGCGGTATTCTTCTGGAGAACCTAAACCATATATACACGAAACACTCGCAACGATAATAACATCGTCTCTTTCAAATAAGGAAGACGTTGCTGAGTGACGCAATTTATCGATTTCATCATTAATCTGCGCATCTTTTTCAATAAAAGTATCTGTTTGCGGCACATACGCTTCTGGCTGATAATAATCGTAATAACTAACAAAATACTCCACTGAATTGTTAGGGAAAAAATCTTTCAGCTCACTATATAACTGTCCTGCTAACGTTTTATTATGAGCCATGACAAGTGTTGGCTTCTGCACTTCTTTAATGACATTTGAAATCGTAAATGTCTTACCCGTTCCTGTCGCCCCAAGCAACACTTGCTTTTTCTTCCCACTATTAATTCCCTCTACAAGCTTCTCTATAGCTACTGGCTGATCACCTTGCGGGGAATACGCTGAGATAATTTCAAATTGATGTTCCAAACAAAACCGACCTCCTCGTAAAAAATCTGTATTCCCATTTTACCACGAATGCCCATAAAAAAACCAAGAAAACGAACAGATATTCGGTAAAATTTTCGACAATATATACATAGAAAAAGGAAGGAGTAAAAACTTCCTTCCTCTACTAACTCTATTTTTTAGGTACATATAATAAATCATATCCATTGCGCCCATTTTCATTCACACAGTCTATTAACCTATAAGCCTTTTGTGATTCACGCTGCTCTTTAACAATCCTTTTACAGCTATCTTTATGTAACCCTTTACCCTCACCAGCAAATTGGTCTTTTCTATTATCTGACACATAAAGTATATCGTTCTCACTATGCTCTAGCGTTTGAAAGATCGGGTCACCTTCATGGGTATACTGTACAATTCTTATTTTATCAACCTTCCCTTGGTCAACATTCAAAACGAATTTTTCAAATTTATCTAGATTAGAAATCCCTGCTCTCTTTACAATGACATCATTCTTTTTATCAATTTCAATGTTAGGTTGTGAGCATGCTACTAAACTAAAGAGAAATAGACATATAAAACCGCTTCTTTTTTCTATTGTCATCCTCTCCTATAAAAATTATTTGTATACCGCAAAAGCTACTTTCCTTTACGAAAGTAGCTTCTCTTTTCCTTTCTCCTTCTTCGGGGAAAGAACATATGAAAATGAAATAACTGTATCCACTAAAAGTATAATCGCCCAAACTTGACTTACACGATTTGCAGCTTTATTTAAAACAATTCCTGACTCCAACCAATTTCCCCACTGTTCTATTGGAATAAGCCCATACGCGAAGAAAAAGAAAATATGCACAACAACGAACAAAACAAGATGTAATACCCAATTTTTTATTTCCTGCTTCGCATAGGCCATACCTGTTAGTTCTATCTGTTCTTCGATAATAGGTGCTGGTTCATTCCGCCATTTCGCAACTAATTTTCGCACAAATATATCAAGCTTCTTCAAATCCTTTTTCCCGTAGAAGACTGCATACAATAAAATAATTACCGTAATGATCTGGAAGTTAGAGAACTTTCCTGTGTGATAATAATCCACTACCCCTAGCGTTAAAATAAACACTTCATTTACAAGTAGTACAATCCCCATAATAAAGCTCGCCTTCTTCAAACGGAATCCGTAACGAAGTAAAAAGAAACCGATAGCCGATAACCAAAATACAATCTCTGCCCCAATTAAAAAATACCAACGATATTCTGCAAGTATACTCATTTGCCCTTCTCCTTTTCATCATATATACGAAAAGTTTCATCCATATATAATAAAAGTTCTTCTTCAATTGGATACATGCTCATTTTCTGTGAATCTTCCTTTGATTTTCTAACTTCCCATAACTTATCTAAAAATGCTTCATCACCATTAGCCATTTCTAAACACTTCTGCATTAATCTTTTTGTTACCCCTTGTACCTCATCACTCGCGACTTCTTTACCGTCTTTCATATAAGTACGTAATTGCTTTAATAAATCTACCCACTCTAAAACATTCGGATCTTCTTCACTCATATTTGGCAAATTGTGAAGCAATTTTTGTTCTTCCTTTGAAAATACTTCATTTTGAAATATTTCACGTATACGAGACGACTGTTTTGAAAGCTGAATCAGTTCAAACATAACTTTCCAATCGAGCTCTCCCTCCACATCTACCGAATAAACAACCGCTTGTAAAACACGCTCCATCCGATTAAATTTCTTTTGTTCTTCCTGTACAAACCGAAGTTGTTTTTCAAGAGAATCCTTTAAGTTAAGCTCACCTTTTACTAACATATTCGCAGACTCTTTTAATGAAAATCCCATTTCCTTTAAAAATAAAATTTGTTGTAGACGAATGACATCAGCTTCACTATATAAACGATGACCGCCTTCTGTTTTCCCGCTCGGCTTTAATAAATCTATTTGATCATAATAACGTAATGTACGTACTGTTACCCCTGTTTCTTTCGTCAATTGTTGTATTGAAATCATTACCATCACCTCTTCCTCTTCATTATAAAAGATGACGTAACGTCACTTTCAATACTTTTGTAAAAAAAATACAAAAAGCTGTTTATACACTTTGTATAAACAGCTTTTACGGAAATAACCCTTTTTGTACAGCACGACCACAAAATAAAATAAGTGCGCCAACAACAACACTCGTTGCAGTTTTATGATAATGAGCTGATAGTAATAAATAATAAGATAAACCGACAGTACCAAGCATAATACAAAGGCTTGGCACTGGATTACGATAGAAATTTTGCATTCCCCAAAGGAGCGCGAATATAGCTGTAGCGACACATAACACCGGTAATCCCATCCCAGTTCCCCTTTTTCTATTTAGTCCTTGTTGCTAACACACTCGTCGATGCCATACTGATTAATAAACCAAAAATAGCAATATATAATAACTCATTTACATGTACAGCTTGCCTATCTAAATACTTATTTACACAAAGATACATAATGAACAAAAGAACGAAGCTTGTCATACTAATCGTAAAATATGACTTCATCTTGTTCACAACTCGCTCATCAATCGACGGTACTCCCTCTTCTTTCAAACGCTTCTGTTCTCTATATTCCGCAATACTATATAAAATGACTAGTGCTACATTCGATATAAAAATAGTCCCCCACGAAATACTTACAATCATTAAACTCACATTTAAAACAAGACCCGCTAAAAATAAACTTCCTATAAAACGTATAATATCTTGCTTACTCATACATGATCCGCCTCTTTTTGATTTCTATATTTCCACTTCGGCCAATAGTTCACAAGAAAATACACCCACTGCCCTAGTACAAATAAAACAAACGGCATACCGGCATTTCCATCAACAATTAAATTGTACAAACTCCATATCGCTAAACTAATCGTAAAAAATAACCCTACATATTTAAACGCTTTATCCGACTGAAATCTCTCAAACTCATCTTGCATTTTCATTCCTCCTATCACTAGGCTCGTTTGCCTATCATGACTCCTACGATGAGACTACCCGCAAATAAGGAGCTACATATTATAAATATTTCTTGCACTAGTATAACAGCCCTACCTATCGCTTTACTCGCAACAATATAAACGACGAGCAAAAGAAATGCGAATATAAATGAGATGTTTACATGGTTTTTTATATTTTCATTTACTCGCTCATCTATATCTGGAAGTTCTTCTTTTTTGTACTTACGCTTTTTGTAATACGCATACACTATCAAAAATACAATTGCTAAAACGTTACTCACTACGAGCGGTAAAATTGGTATAGCCGGATTCATAATATGAACTACAATGTCTCCCAAAAACAATCCAATAGTCGCACCAATCAATAACCCTTTAGTATCTTCCATTTTTTCTCTCCTTACTCTAGCGTAAATATTTCCTCCACCTTCACCCCAAAATATTTGGAAATTTTCAGGGATAACTCTAGACTCGGATTATAATGATGGTTTTCAATCGCCACAATCGTCTGCCGTGTCACCTGCATCGCCTTTGCCATTTCAACTTGCGTTATATGATGTTGCTTTCTTAACTCTTTTATTTTATTTTTCACACCCATAGGCTCCACCTTCGAAAGTAAAGATATCTTTACTTTAATTATAAATATTTTCCAGTTATAAGTAAAGATATCTTTACAAATTTTAGAAAAACGTTTTCACTGAATATCTTCTCTCACACAGTACGATAGAAACTAAATTTATATCAGCAATTTTTTAAATATATCAACGCAACTCCATTTATATCGGCGATTTTCCAAATATATCAGCGCAACTCCATTTATATCGGCGATTTTCCAAATATATCGACTTACCGACAAATACCGACATCTGTAGCCCTATAATTATAAGAAAAAGCTGTTCCCAAATACCCTATGGGAACAGCTTCTACGCCCTACTACATAAATCCTAACGCATATACAAGAACGTATCCAAGGATAGAAAGACAAACCGAGCCAATCAGCCCCGCCACGAATGCTTTACTTCCTAACTTACGGAACGTTTTAAACTCTACATTTAAACCAAGCCCTGCCATTGCCATTGCGATAAGCATGTAAGCAATAACAACAATATAGCTGGCAACAACTTCTGGGATAATACTGAGCGAATGCACGGCACTCATTGCTAAAAATCCGAAGATGAACCATGGTATTGGAAGGTCGCGCCACGATCTTTTTTCCTCACTACCCTCACTCTTACCAAACCATAAACCAATTAAAATGGCTACTGGTACAAGCATTGCAACGCGCGTTAGCTTCACGATAACTGCGATGTCTACAGCCGTACTTCCTCCTGGCGCCGCAGCTGCGATGACATGAGCGATTTCATGCAGCGTCGCACCTGAGAATACGCCGTAACCGTACGGTGAGAAGCCAAGAACTGGGTATAATAGCGTATAAATAAGTGTAAATATTGTACCTAAAATTGCAATAATCGCTGCGCCGACTGCCGTTTCCTCATCCTTCGCTTTCACTTGCGGCGCAATTGCCACGACCGCTGCCGCGCCGCAAATTGCAGTTCCGCACGCTGTTAAAATTCCAAGCTTTTTTTCTACCTTAAACACTTTCGTTAGCCCATATACAACGAAAATTGTAAATGTAATAACAACAGCAGCGATGACCAATACTTTCGGCCCTGCCTTCGCAATATCAACAAGATTTAATCGCATTCCAAGTAAGATGATCCCGAAGCGAAGCAACTTCTTACTCGCAAAGTTTGTCCCTGCAATCGCATCATGAGGAACTCCAATTGCCGCACGCCAAACCATCCCAATTAGAATAGCAATTACTAATTGTCCCATAATATTTAAAAATGGAAGCTCTGCTAAATATTTCGCGGCAATTGCGATTAATAACGTAATCCCAATTCCTTGTGAAAATCCAAAGCCCTTCTTCTTTTGTATAACAAGTGTTTGTTCCACTGTGAACCACTCCAATAATCGTATTGGAACATGCATGTTCTATCTACTTACATTATAAGAGAGTTTCTATAATAAGTTTAATATCAATATTGAATCTCTATCATCAGAAATACTTATGATAAGATGAAAGAAAAACGAAAGGAGCTCATTATATGAACGTAGACATTTTAAAAATTTTTGTTACTGTCGTGGAACAGAAACACTTCTCCCGTGCTGCAGAATTATTAAACCTTTCACAACCTGGCGTAAGTATGCATATACGCAACTTAGAAAATGAATTTGGCACTACACTCATTCAGCGCTCCCCGAAGCACGTTCAAGTGACAGAGGCTGGAAACATTTTATATATACATGCAAAGCAAATGCTCTCTCTTTACGAAGATGCTAAACAAGAGATTAACGAACTACATAACGTTGTAACAGGAACTCTTCGCATCGGTGCTAGCTTTACAATTGGCGAATACTTACTTCCGAAAATACTCGCTAACTATGCGAATGAAAATCCACACGTCGAAGTTCATACTTTTATCTCAAATACAGAAGATGTTTTGCAAAGCCTTCGCTCTAATCAAATTGATATCGGCTTAGTGGAAGGGCAAGTCATATACGCCGACGTTGACGTTGAAACATTTATGCAAGATGAAATGAAGCTCGTCGTTCCGCCAAATCATCCACTGCTCCGCACAAATGAAATAAATGAAAGCACACTCCAAGATCAAGTATGGGTATTAAGAGAAAGTGGCTCTGGTACACGTGCTTATAGTGACCGTTTTATTCATCAACACCATTTGAAAATGAAACGATTCTTTACATTCAGTAGTATCCAAAGCGTGAAGGAAGCGGTTAGTGCCGGGCTTGGCATCGCTATCCTTTCTGATTGGACTGTACGGAAAGAGCTACTGGCAAAAGAACTATTCCACGTCGAAGTTCCAAATGAACAACTTATCCGCCCATTCTCCATCGTGCGCGGCAAATATTTTATTCCGTCTAAAGCTATTCAAGTTTTTTTAAATCATGTAGATTCTTTTGCGAAAAAACAGCATTGACCTTCTCATTAGTGTGAAGGTTTACAATACATGTAGAAGGAGTGAAACACATTGCGAATTGGAGAGCTATCAAAAGAAACTGGCGTTAGCGAAAGGTCACTAAGACATTATGAAGAAAAGGGATTACTCCCTTCTAAACGCCTCGCAAATGGCTACCGTGATTTTGATGAAAGTGCCATCAAAAAAGTAGAACTTATTCAAATGTACTTACAAATTGGCTTAAATTTAGAAGAGACGGCAAAAATGCTGCGCTGCCTTGCAATAGAGCCGCATCTGTACGAAAATCCTTGCAGCAGTATCCTTACGCTTTATGAAGATAAACTTAATGAAGTAACAAAGCAGATTTCACTACTTTCCAGCATTCAAACAAATTTGCAAAAACACGTTTCACTCCTAAAACAAGCAAAAGAAAAGGAATGATTACATGTTTGTTATACATGGTAGTTCAAGACAGAACGGAAATACAGAAGCTTTAGCACATATGATGATCAATGGAATTGAAACAGAACAAATTTACTTGCGCGACCATATAGTCCATCCTATTACAGATCAACGTCATGATGCAGAAGGGTTCCAATCTGTAAATGATGACTACGAGCAGTTAACCAAACGCATGTTAGAGCACGACACAATTATCTTTGCTACACCGCTATACTGGTACGGTATGAGCGGACATATGAAAAACTTCGTCGATCGCTGGTCACAAAGCTTGCGTAATACATCCCTTCATTTCAAAGAAAAAATGAAAGGCAAAAAAATGTACGTTGTCATCGTTGGCGGAGACAATCCGAAACTGAAAGCATTACCGCTTATCTCCCAGTTCCAATACATCTTTGATTTTGTTGGTTCATCATTTGAAGGGTATATCATTGGGGATGCAAATGGACTAGATGAAATCAAAAACGACGCTGAGGCGCTGGCAAAAGCACAATTGTATAATAATAAGTTCAAAAATAGAAAACAGAAATAAGTTTGACAAACCGTTTTGTATGCGCATACAATAAAAGTAATACTATGAAAGGAAGGTACTTTGACCAATGAAGTTCTAATTCTCTTATTTATTTCATCCATCACAAATAGTGAACAAAAAATGATGAAAACTAGCAGGGGATTAGTCTGTCCATTTGTCGATACTTTCTTTCGAAACGATCATGTAAAAAAGTCGTTTATTTATGTACGATTTTTTACATGTAAGGACGACGTTTATCCTCTCTAGTGAAACTAGGGAGGTTTTTTTATGACTATTTTATTCGTACGTAATATTGAAAAGAGCTTTGGTGATCGCACACTATTTACGTTACCTTCACTGGAAATTCAGGCACAGGACCGTATAGGAATTGTCGGCGTCAACGGAGCTGGTAAATCTACGTTATTACAAATATTAAGTAAAGAAATAGAAGCTGACAATGGCATAGTAACTCATCATAGTTCTATCAGCATCATTCCTCAGCTTATTGAGGAACTACCGGAAACTGCGTCTTCTCTCGCAAAAGGAAAATGGAGTATTTCAAACGTTACAGATGCAATGAGCGGGGGTGAACGAATGCGCCTAAAGATTGCCCATGCTCTCGAACAAGAGGCAGGTATTTTATTCGCTGATGAACCAACAAGCCACTTAGATATGGTCGGTACAGAGCAATTAGAAAAGGCACTTTTATCTTATAAAGGGGCACTTGTTTTAATATCACATGATCGTGATTTTTTAGATAATATATGTACAAAAATCATTGAAATTGAAGACGGTACTATTCAAGAGTATAAAGGGAATTATTCAAACTATCGAAAACAAAAAGAACGTGAACAAATACAAAAACAAGCAGAATATGAGCAATATATACAAGAAAAAAATCGGTTAGAGCAATCAATTTCACAAAAAAAACAACGTGCTTCTAGCATGACAAAAATCCCAACACGGTTCAGTTCATCGGAATCTAAACTTTATAAATTAAGTGGGGCTCATGGCCAAGAACAGGTTAGCAAAGCAGCGAAAGCATTAGAAACACGTCTCGAAAAACTAGAAAAGAAAGAGAAGCCAAAGGATCTTTCTCAAGCTCAGTTTGACGTGCAATACCATACACCCATTCATAGTAAAGTGGCAGTACAGTTCAATAAAGCATCAAAGAAGATAGGTGACCGCACATTATTTAAAAGTATGAATGGAACTATTGCTCCTGGTGCAAAGCTTGCTATTGTAGGAGCAAACGGAAGTGGCAAAACAACTTTGTTCAACATGCTCCTCGCAAACGAACGTGGCATTCAGCTTTCGAAAAGCTGTAAAATTGGGTACTTCGAACAAACATTATCTATTTTAAAAACAGATAAAACCATTTTAGAAAACGTTCTAGAAGAAACAAACTATACGGAAGCATTCGTTCGCACAATACTTGCAAGACTCCTATTTCGCCGTGAAGATGTTCATAAGCCTGTGCACGTCTTAAGTGGTGGTGAGCGAATGAAGGTCGCACTCGCAAAAGTATTTTTAGGAAACTATAATATGCTTCTGCTCGATGAACCGACAAACTATTTAGACTTAGCAACGCAAGAAGAATTAGAAAGCATGTTACAAGAGTATCCTGGCACTATACTTTTCATTAGCCATGACCGTGCCTTTATTCGCTCTGTTGCTGACCATATTCTACAAGTAGATGAGAGTGAACCAAGGATCTTCCACGGTAATTACGAGCAATACACAAAAAGAACAACCGGGGATTCTGTAAACGTTACTGAACAAGAATTGTTACGATTACAAACAAAATTAACGGAAATAATCGGCCGAATTTCCATGCCGAATCATCACGATAACATCCCATCTCTCGAACAAGAATACGAAACATTATTAATTCAAATCCGGAAATGTAAAGAAGCGCTCTAATGTCTTCCCTATATATCGACGGGGCCTTCCACATTTCCCAAGAAATATCGAAACTTCGACAAGTAAAAGGCCGTGCATCAGCACGGCCTTTTACTTTATATACGGACAGCAGTCCCACTCACTGCAACCATTAGCATCCCTTCGCGAACTACTTCGTAATCCACGTCGATACCTACAATTGCATTCGCATTTTTTTGTCTTGCGAGAGTTTTCATCTCTTCCATTGCAATGTCGCGCGCTTCTTTTAATTTACTTTCATAAGCGCCAGAACGACCACCGACAACGTCACGGACAGAGGCAAAAAGGTCACGAACGATATTCGCACCCATAATCGCTTCTCCATTCACGATATCGATATACTCAATAATTTCTTTCCCTTGAATTGTAGAAGTTGTTGTTACAATCATGCTTCATAGCCTCCCATATAAGATTCTCACTTACTTATGGTGCACTAATTCAGCAGAAATTATATTTACGAACTGAACTGAGCTTCGTATAAACGGCTGTATCCTCCGCCTTGCTCAATTAGTTCCTCATGCGAACCTTGTTCTGCAATACCATCTTTATTTACAACGACGATGCGATCTGCATTTTTAATCGTCGCAAGTCTATGAGCGATAACTAATGTTGTACGGCCGACAGATAGTTCAGCAAGTGATTTTTGAATCGCTAGTTCCGTCTCTGTATCTAATGCGGAAGTCGCTTCATCTAATATTAAAATTGGCGGGTTTTTCAAGAACATACGAGCAATTGCTAGACGCTGCTTCTGTCCACCTGAAAGTTTCACACCACGCTCACCGATAACGGTATCTAAACCGTCTGGTTGTGAGTAAATTAAGTCTTCTAACTGCGCACGTTTTACTGCCTGCCAAATGTCAGCTTCTGACGCCTTTAAGTTTCCGTAAGCGATATTTTCACGAATTGTTCCTGAGAATAAGAACACATCTTGCTGCACAATTCCAATTTGCTTACGAAGTGAAGATAACGTCATATCTTTCGTATCAATACCATCAATTTGGATTGAACCAGATGATTGCTCATAAAAGCGTGGGAGTAAACTACATAACGTCGTTTTCCCTGCTCCTGATGGTCCTACAAACGCAACTGTTTCACCCGCATGTATTTTCAAACTAATATCATTTAAAATCGGTTCTTTGTTTTCATATCCGAACGTAATATTGCTATATTGAATATCACCATGTACATGTTTAACTTCCATCGCATCTTTAGAGTCTACAATATCTGGCTCTGTTTCAAGAAGCTCTACATATCTCTTAAAACCAGCGATCCCTTTCGGATAGCTTTCGATTACCGCATTAATTTTTTCAATTGGGCGGAAGAAAATATTCGTTAATAGAACGAATCCAATAAATCCACCGTACGTTAATTCACCTTGTAGAACAAACCATGTACCACATATTAAGACGAAGAGCGTTACGAGACGCATGAGCATATAACTAATCGACGAATTTAACGCCATAATTTTATAGGCCATTAATTTCGTTGTACGGAAACGAGCGTTGTTAACAGCAAATTGCTCTTTCTCAAACTTTTCATTTCCGAATGCTTGTACAACGCGAATACCACCAACGTTATTTTCAATGCATGCATTAAAATCAGCAACGTCTGAGAATAAACGTCTAAACGTACCTGTCATTTTTTTGTTGAAGTAAAGTGCTAACCATAATAAGAATGGAATGACGAAGAACGTTAATAGCGCTAATTTCCAGTTGATCATCATCATAAATGAGAATGCCCCAACTAAAGTCATAACAGCGATAAATAAATCTTCTGGTCCGTGGTGAGCAATTTCCCCAATTTCCATTAAGTCGTTTGTAAGACGTGAAATTAAATGACCTGTTTTATTATTGTCAAAAAATCTGAATGATAGCTTTTGAATGTGATCAAATAATTTCTGCCTCATATCTGTTTCAATGTTAACACCAAGCATATGTCCCCAATATGTAACGACATATTGTAAGCCTGCATTTAATATATACACTGCAAGTAAACCGAAACAAGCCCATAAAATAAGCGTCCAGTTTTGTCCTGGCAATAACTTATCAATAAATTGATTTACGATAAGTGGGAAGCCAAGTTCTAGTAACCCTGCGACAACCGCGCAAGAAAAGTCGAGTATAAATAAACCTTTATACGGTTTATAGTAAGAAAAAAATTTACGTAGCATATTTCCCCTCCATTTTTCAAAATTAAAAAGACTCCCTAAATGATAACCATTATCAAATAATTATTCAAGTTATCCGTCTATGAAACTTCAAAATAAGGTTTGCGATATTTGTCGTTTTTTGCCGGAAAGTCGATATATTGGAATAATCGCTGATATATTTTCAGTTGCGCTGATATATTCCGATAATCGCCGATATAAATTTCATTTACTACTAATCCCGCCAACCCATAACCAAAAAGGGTATCACCACAAGGTGATACCCTTTCTTCTATTACATCGCTTCCGAATCCCACTCATGCTCCTGCTGAACAAACACAATTCCTAATTCGTGATGTCCCCCAGCGTATAACGCTGTTTGAGCGAGGCGAAGCTCTCCATTTGTATCTAATACTTCTAACTTACAAAATGCTCCTGTCGTCTTCGTTTGAAGCGCATCATAAAATTCTTCAGCGCTTCTTGGTACGACTCCATTTACTTTTGTAATAATTTCTCCAGATAGTAAATTCAGCTCTGCCCCAATTGTATTGGGGATTGTATCTAGTACAACAAGTCCCTCATTACGTGCAGCGAAGTACGCCGGTCTTGTCTCATCGGCAATTTTCTCTTGCATGGAAATTGTGAAACGCCCAAGCATTGCGACTCCCATCGCGATAATGGCAAGTACGTGCCACCAATAACTTGCGATTCCTAAAACTAGCACAAGTCCTGCTAATCCGTACACACGTCTTCCTGTAAATAATAAAGCTTCCGTCGGCTCATAACTTCTAATCCTTCTCATAAACCCAATTAAAAATGGAACGAGGAATAGAGAATATGTATCTGAACCGATTGAAACGACAGGCCACCATGAAATAAATTGTGTTACCGCGTCACCTGGTACAAGAATAAAAATAGGAACGATCCATAAACGCTTTGATTCGTGTAAACCAATCTTTAACCCGCGCTTACCCTTCCTAATCTTCGGTGTAGAATATCCTACTGCATTTTTAGAAATCAATAAGCCCTCTACAACGAGCATGACGCCTAGTAAAATAGCAAGAGATACAATCGTACTCTCTTCACCTTCTCCAAGCTGTAAGAAGGAAACTGGTAGCTTAGAAGATAATAGAACGCATACAATTGCGATACTAAATGTATAAGCTGCTGATAAATATCGATACATAGCAGTTAATCCAAATAGAAACGTCCAAAGTAAGATGACCCATAAGCTCGCTTTGGAAACGGCAAGGCCAAGTCCAATCGTAATAATAGATACGATTAATCCGTATTTAACTCCCGCAAATAAAGATGTTCGCAGTTCAAACCAAATATCATAAACTTTAAAGGAAAAATCCTTTCGTTCTCGTAACATACGTAAGTATCCAACGAAGATACTACTTATTAAAAATACATAGACAGCAGGGTGTAAGAAAAAACGTCCAACCGCCCGCATTATTTCAAAAATCCATGCCTCCACGAACCCATTCACCACCATTTATATCATTCTTTCTTTTTATATTATCATAACTGGACAAACGTTTGTTTAACACAAAAAAATACAGGCAGCAAACTGCCTGTATTTCTTCTTATCCCGCTTTAATGGGCAGTAAGACCCCCACCTCAAAATTCAGCGAAAGCAAAGAATTTAGGTGGGGGATCAACTGCCCATAAAAGTCCGATTGGTTCAACTAATAATCAGTAGGGGATGAAGAAAACCCCCACTGATTAAAGTTTCACTTTATTTCGCTATTAATTTTAATGCGGATTGTAATTGTAGATCATTTTCTCCAGAACGGATTTTTTCAATAATTTTCGTTTGAATCGCTTCAGCTGTCTTTTTATCAAGCTGTCCTGTCGCATCCATTTTATTCGCATTTTGGAATGCTTTCAGCGCTGATTCTGTTTCTTTACTAAAGTATCCATCTTCACGTCCTGGTACATACCCTAAGCTCTTCAGCATTTCTTGCGCGTGTTTTACTTGTACATCATTTGCATTGTATGAAAGTGTCTTTTCAATTTGAATTGGTGTCGCATGATAATAATCTGGTTGCTTCACTTCTACTGTTGGTGCAATTCCTTTTTTATGAATCCAGTTTCCATCCGGCGTTAACCATTTAAACATCGTTAATTTAATGTTGCTGCCATCTTTAAATGGAACGGCTTGCTGAACAGTGCCTTTACCAAATGTTTTTTCACCAACTAAATCGTATCCTTCTCCCTCTTTTAGCGCACCCGCTAAAATCTCTGAAGCAGAAGCACTTCCGTTATCAATTAATACTGAAATTGGATATGGCTTTCTCTCTTTCAGTTCCGTAGAGAACTTCTTCTTCTCACCATTTCGCTGCTCTACTTGTAGCATTGGCTTTTTATCCGTCATAATTTCCCCTAGTATCTCTTCTACACTATTTAAGTAGCCACCAGGATTACCGCGTACGTCAATAACTAAGCCTTTTATGTTTTTCTTCTCTAACTCTTTTAACTGATCCTTAAATTCTTTCGCTGTATTTTCAGCAAAGGAAGTGATTTGCATATAACCGATATCTTTTCCGCTCTCTTGTTTCACAGAGCTAAACACTGTGAAGATCGGAATTTTTTCACGCTTAATTTTAAATACAATCGGATCAGTTACTCCCGCACGTTTAATTTCAATCGCGACAGTCGTTCCTTTTTTACCACGAATCTTTAATACCGCTTCTTCACGTGATAAATCTTTCACACTATTTCCATCTACAGATAAAATTTGGTCATTCGGTTTAATTCCAATCTTTTCTGCCGGTGAGCCTTTAATTGGAGATACGATAATAAGCTTACCGTCCGTTTTGTTCACCTCAGCCCCGATCCCCTCTAGCTCAGGATCAAGCGATTCACTAAACTGTTTTGCCGTTTCTTTATCCATATACGTGGAATAAGGGTCCTTCAGCGTAGACAACATGCCTTGTATTGCACCTTCGACTAACTTTTCATCTTTCACGTCTTCCACATAACGTGAATCAATTAGTCCATACGCTTCATTAATTTTTGCCAAATTCCCTTGCGCGGTGCTAGCGTTTCCACTCGAAATTGTTTGCGTTACCTCTGCTGGGTTAACCCCAAATAAAGACATACCTGCAAACATTCCGCCAGCACCAATTAAAAATGCAACAACCATTCCAATAATTGCAACTCTACGTTTCAATGCGGAATTCCCCTTTCCAAAACACACAGGTGGTGTAGCAAAAGGCATCACACAGTGTGTGATGCCTTTACCTATTTCTACTATATGATAAGCTTGTACGAATTATGTTTGCAACTTTTTATACTTTTAAGAAGCGACGAATTGACATTACACTTCCCCACATACCGATTAAAGCCCCGATTAACACTAGTAAACCAGCTAATTGGAATACGAAAGGACTGTATGGTAGAAGTTCGAAAATTGTTCCGCCAAGTTTTTCGTTAAACACACTTTGTAGTGAATTATACGTAACTAGAATTAGGCCAATTGGAATAATTGATCCTAATACTCCTAGGAATAATCCCTCTAATAAGAACGGCCAACGAATAAACCAGTTTGTTGCACCTACAAGTTTCATAATTTCGATTTCTGTACTACGAGCATAAATTGTAATTTTAATTGTATTAGAGATTAAGAACATCGCTGTGAATAAAAGACCTGCAATTAACGCAATCCCGATATTACGTCCTGTTTTTACAGTATCAAATAATTTTTCAACTTGCCCTTTACCATATTGAACATTGCTTACAAACTGCATTTTCTCAATCTTTTTCGCGATTGTCGCTGTATCTGTTGGTTCTTTTGCTTTTACAATAAATACGTTTTTAAGTGGGTTATCTTGTTCAAATAACTCAAACGTTTTTCCGCTATCACCTAAGCTTTTAATTAAGCGTTTTAGCTCTTCTTCTTTAGATGAATATTTAATAGAGTCTACTTTTGCAACCTTACTCATATCATCTTCTAATTTCTTTTGATCAGCTTCTTTTGCTGCTGGATCAATGTGTACACGAATCTCTACATCTTGCTCTACTTTCGTCGCAAAATGGTTCATATTCATAATCGCTGTTAAAAAGACACCTACAAGTAATAATGTAACTGTTACTGCACTAACAGAAGCAAACGTCATCCATCCGTTACGGGATAGATTCTTTACACCTTCTCGCAAATGTCGACTAAGGGTCTTAGCCTTCATATCCGTATCCTCCCTCAATCTCATCTCGAACAATTTTTCCGCCTTCAATCGCGATTACACGATGACGGATTGTATTTACGATATCTGCGTTATGTGTCGCCATAACGATCGTTGTACCACGTTCATTAATGCGTGTGAAAATCTTCATAATATCAAGAGCTGTTTCAATATCTAAGTTACCTGTTGGCTCATCGGCAATTACAACCTTCGGTCTATTAACAATTGCTCTCGCAATCGCAACACGTTGCTGCTCCCCGCCCGAAAGTTCACTTGGTAGTGCGTCTGCACGATCCTCAAGACCTACAAGACCTAAAACTTCTGTTACACGCTCACGAATGGCTTCTTTTTCTTCTTCAATTACTTCTAAAGCAAACGCAACATTCTCATATACCGTTAATTTAGGTAGCAATTTAAAATCTTGGAAAATTACGCCTAATTGACGACGGAAATATGGAACATCTCTTTCTGCTAATGTTTCAATAACAAGTCCATTTACATTAATCGATCCTGTAGATGGCTTTTCTTCACGATACATCATTTTAATAAATGTAGATTTCCCGGCTCCACTCGGTCCAACTACGTATACAAACTCACCTTGTTTAATGTTAACTGTGAGACCAGCAATGGCTTTCATACCATTCGGGTACTCCTTATAAACATTCGTCATTTTTATCATTATTTATCACCCAATACTTAATGATTTTTTTCGAAATACTTTTCTGTACATCTGAAAATAAAAGATAACCTTTTATTCTCGCTTAACCACTCTTGTTGAAGGTAGTCTACTTACATTTTTTATAAGTAATACTACTATGTAATATATTTCAGCAAAATTCTACAAACCTCATTGTAACATCAAACGGTTTCCAGTTCAGATACAATTTTGTTACAGTTATGTTACACACAAAAAAAGGAAAAGAGTTGTCATAGTTCTTACCAAAAATCCTTTTTGGATAAGACTCTATAATCAACTCGTCCATTTCACCCTTTTTATTTATGGTCAGCTAACCACTCAGCTACTTTTTTCGCATCCTCACCTTGAATAATTCCTGGTGACATAGAACCGCGACCTTTTTCAATAATCTTTTCAATCTCTGCTGCATCATACTTCTGTCCCACTTTTCGTAAATCCGGTCCAGTTGCTCCTGATAAATCTTTCGCGTGACAGCCTATACAACTTTTTTGATAAATTTGCTCTGCGCTATCTGTGCTTGCAGATTGTTTTGAAGGCTTACTCTCTTCTTTATTTCCACATGCTCCTAAAGCAAAAACGACTGATGTTCCTAGCGCAATAGCCAACAATTTCTTTTTCACTTCTATCGCTCCCCATTGTTGATATTCTTTTCATTCCTAACACACTCATTTTCATTATAAGCATTATCTTTATATAGAAAAACTAAGGTATATTTCATATTCTTCAAAAATACAGTAAGAACCCTGATAATATAAAGCTTTCATAAGTTGTTTCAATTCTGTGAACAACGTAAAAATTTCTATAAAGAATTCTTTTTGAACAGGAAATCAGAAAAATTCTGTATAAAGTCTTACTCTATTGCCGCTCTGTTTTACTATTCTCTACTTTTTACAATACAATATACAACATTGTATGCTACATATAATCCCATCAAAAAGAGAAGTTGTCGTTTCCAACTTCTCTTCCTCTTTACTTCATTTATAGAAATAAAATCAAATTCTTTATATCCTCGATTGTCCTCAGCATACGCCGACAACTTTGTTGGCTTTTTTTCGCTTATTAGATACGAGAACGTAAGTAAGCATCAATAAATGGATCAATTTCTCCATCCATAACTGCTTGTACGTTACCAACCTCTGTATTTGTACGGTGGTCTTTCACAAGAGAATACGGGTGGAATACGTAAGAACGAATTTGGCTACCCCATCCGATTTCTTTTTGTTCACCACGAATTTCATCTAACTCCGCCTGTTGCTCTTCTAATTTCTTTTGGTATAATTTCGCTTTTAACATCTTCATCGCGTGCTCACGGTTTTTAATTTGCGAACGCTCTGACTGACATGTTACAACTGTGTTTGTTGGTGTATGTGTAATACGAACTGCTGAGTCTGTCGTATTAATATGCTGCCCACCTGCACCACTTGCACGGTACGTATCAACTTTTAAGTCTTCTGAACGTATTTCGATTTCAACTTCATCATTGAACTCAGGTACAACTTCACAAGATACGAACGATGTATGACGACGGCCTGAAGAATCGAATGGCGAAATACGTACAAGACGATGTACACCTTTCTCTGCCTTTAAATAACCGTAAGCGTTATGACCTTTAATTAATAAAGTAACACTCTTAATACCAGCTTCATCACCTGGTA
Source organism: Bacillus cereus group sp. MYBK79-1 (assembly GCF_051915365.1). Taxonomy (NCBI): domain Bacteria; kingdom Bacillati; phylum Bacillota; class Bacilli; order Caryophanales; family Bacillaceae; genus Bacillus; species Bacillus cereus group sp. MYBK79-1. The sequence goes on from NZ_JBQAEO010000006.1 coordinate 249,954, forward strand.
AGTAGTCAACCGTTTCTACTTTAAACCCACGTTTTTCAGCCCAACGTGTGTACATACGTAATAACATAGAGCCCCAGTCTTGTGACTCTGTTCCACCTGCACCTGGGTGTAATTCTAAAATAGCGTTATTTTTATCATAAGGATCGCTTAGTAGTAACTGTAGCTCATACTCATTCATTTCTTGAATTAAGCCTTTTACTTCTGATTCAAGCTCCTCATGTAAATCTTCGTCATACTCTTCTTTTAAAAGCTCATGCGTTATTTCTAAATTTTCGAATGTCTCATCTAACTGACGGAACTTTCCAACCATATCTTTCAGTGCATTTGCTTCGTTAATTACAGCTTGTGCGCCTTGTTGGTCATCCCAAAATCCTGCACCCATCATTGTCTCTTCTAATTCTGCAATTTGTTTCTCCTTAGTAGGAAGGTCAAAGAGACCCCCTAAAAGCCGCTAATCTCTTAGCCATTTTCTCTAATTCTTGTCTAATTTCTACTAATTCCATTTCCTTCACCTCTATGTAATTGCTATTACTTTCGTATGAAAACAAGGGAAACTCTCTCCACTTACTAGGGAGAGAGTTTAATCCTTTTTTATTATAATTTGCAAAACAAGCTGAATTCAGCAGCCGCATTTTTTATTAGCTTACAACGCCACAGCAGTTTTTATATTTTTTACCGCTTCCACATTTACATAAATCGTTGCGGCCTACTTGGTCACCTTTTACAACTGGTTTTTTCTTCGCCTCTTCGCCATCACTAGATGGATGAACAGCTTCACCTTGAACAACTTCTTGACGCTCTAAGTTTTGTTCAATTTCAGCTTTCATAATGTAACGAGAAATTTCCTCTTCAATAGAAGCAATCATCGATTCGAACATTGCGAATCCTTCCATTTGATACTCACGAAGTGGATCAATTTGACCGTAGGCACGTAAATGAATACCTTCACGAAGGTGATCCATCGCATCAATATGCTCTGTCCATTTCGTATCTACTACACGGAATACAACAACTTTTTCGAACTCACGCATTTGCTCTTCTGGCAGAAGCTTTTCTTTGTCGTTGTAACGCTCTATTAATTTCGCGATAATTGGCTCGCTCATTTCCTCTGGAGCAAGACGACGTAACTCTTCTTCTTTTATATCGCCTTCTTGCAGAAGGTTTGTATTTAAGTAGTCAACAAGACCTTTAATGTTCCAATCTTCTTCAATTTCCTCTTGTGTATGAAGCGCAACAGCACGTTCTACTGTAGATTTCATCATACCTTCAATAATACTGCGTAAGTTTTCAGAATCCATTACTTCTTGACGCTGTTTGTAAATAACTTCACGTTGCTGACGAAGTACATCATCGTATTGTAGTAACTGCTTACGTGCATCATAGTTATTTCCTTCTACACGTTTTTGCGCAGATTCTACTGCACGAGAAACCATTTTACTTTCGATTGGCTGTGAATCATCCATACCAAGGCGATCCATCATTGCTTTCATATTGTCAGAACCGAAGCGGCGCATTAGTTCATCTTCCATAGACAAGTAGAACTGCGTTACACCAGGGTCCCCTTGACGACCAGCACGACCACGTAACTGATTATCAATACGACGGCTTTCGTGACGCTCTGTACCGATAACCGCTAGACCAACGTTTTTAATATCGTCTCCAAGCTTAATATCCGTACCACGACCAGCCATATTCGTCGCAATCGTTACAGCGCCCTTAATACCAGCTTCTGCAATGATATCAGCTTCTCGCGCATGGTTTTTCGCATTTAAAATGTTATGGCGTACACCTTTACGTGTTAACATTTTTGAAATAAGCTCTGACGTTTCAATTGCAACTGTACCGACAAGAATAGGTTGCCCTTGTTTATGACGATTTACAATATCCTCAACAACTGCATTGAATTTGCCTTCCATTGATTTGAAGATTAAATCAGCACGGTCATCACGAATAATCTCTTTGTTCGTTGGAATTACGATAACATTCATATTGTAAATACTACGGAATTCTTCTTCTTCCGTTTTCGCTGTACCAGTCATACCAGATAACTTTTCATACATACGGAAATAGTTCTGGAACGTAATTGTTGCGAGTGTCATACTTTCATTTTGAATTTCTACGCCTTCTTTTGCTTCAATAGCTTGGTGCAAACCTTCGCTATAGCGACGACCTTTCATAAGACGACCAGTGAATTGGTCTACAATTACGATTTCGCCTTCTTGTACAACATAATCTGTATCAAGGTGCATAACAACGTGCGCACGAAGTGCCTGATTAATATGGTGAAGAAGTGCTACATGTTTTAAATCGAATAAGTTTTCAATATGGAAAGCTTTCTCTGCTTTCGTAATACCATCTTCTGTTAACATTACATTTTTCGTTTTCACATCAAATGAATACTCTTTTTCATTTTCTAATGTACGAACGAATGCATTTGCAAACATGTATAGCTCTGTTGATTTTTGAGCTTGTCCCGAAATAATAAGCGGCGTACGTGCTTCATCGACTAAAATAGAATCTACTTCATCGATAATAGCAAAATGAAGTGGACGCTGAACGCACTGTTCTCTATATAAAACCATGTTGTCACGTAAGTAATCGAATCCAAGCTCATTATTTGTGCTATACGTAATATCAGCAGCATAAGCCTCTTGTTTCTCTTCGCGTGACATACTGTTTAAGTTAATTCCTACTGTTAAGCCAAGGAACTCATGAAGTTGTCCCATTTCGCTCGCATCACGTTGTGCTAAGTATTCATTGACTGTAACAACGTGAACACCTTTTCCTGTTAAAGCGTTTAAATATACAGGTAATGTAGATGTTAACGTTTTACCTTCACCCGTTTTCATCTCAGAGATATTCCCTTCATGTAAGGCAATACCACCCATTAACTGCACGCCATACGGACGCATTCCAAGAACACGAGTCGCAGATTCGCGAACAACTGCAAAAGCTTCAGGAAGTAGATCATCTACTGTCTCACCTTTTGTTAGACGTTCTTTAAATTCAAGCGTCTTTCCTTTTAATTGTTCATCTGTTAGTGGCTTAATAGATGATTCTAATGCATCAATTTGCTCAACTGTCTTCTGCATACGTTTAATTTGGCGTTGATTTACATCAAATACCTTTTTTAAAATACCGATCATAGGAAATACGCTCCTCTTTTTTATTAAAATAAAACTTCCGATTGTTTTTTCTTTTTCTATTACAATCAGTCGTTATAAAAATCAAATGTATGTTATGCCAATTTTTCTCCTAATTAAAAAAACTAAAATGTATATACCTAATGATAATTGTAACACTTGTCTTATAACTATGACAACAATCGGCCGAATGTCTCGTTCTAAATTAAGAAAACTTTTTAAAAAAATCTATTTTCAGCAAAAAAAAAGCGCAGCCATTTCGGCTGCGCTTTTGAATTATTATTTAGTTTCGATTAAACCGTATTTCCCATCTTTACGGCCATATACAACATTAGTTTCATTTGTATCAGCATTTGTGAAGACGAAGAAATTATGTCCTAGCATATCCATTTGTAGGATTGCTTCTTCAACGTCCATCGGTTTTAAATCGAATCGTTTTGTACGTACAAGTTCTAGTTCATCCTCTTCTACCTCATCCAGAACAGCTACTGCTTCTGGAAGGATAAAGTTCGTTTTCACAGAACCTTTCTCACGTAACTTACGATTTACCTTTGTTTTATGTTTACGAATTTGTCGCTCAAGTTTATCAACTACTAAATCGATAGCAGCGTACATATCGCTATTAGTTTCTTCTGCACGAAGTAATAAATCAGTAAATGGAATTGTTACCTCGACACGTTGCTTGTCAGAGTATACTTTTAAATTAACTTTAACCTCTGGGAATGTATCAAAATAACGCTCTAACTTACTTAGTTTTTTCTCTACATATTCCTTTAATGCTGGAGTTACTTCAATATTTTCACCACGAATGTTGAATTTCATAGATGAATTCCTCCTTTCAAGCCTATGTACTATAATTTCGACACTGGCTTAAAAACTCCTTCTAACTTTTTAAAAAAATTAGTGGAATTGCGATTTTTTTATCGTTTTTTGTTGAAATGAAAAGATGCATCGTTTCTATCTTTATTTTATCCTATTAACATCGTGAATAACGAATATAACTGTGGACAATTCGTTACAGAAAAGAAACAACTTTTTGACAACTTGATTCATAACAAAAACCCCTTGCAAAAACAAGGGGTTCCACCATATATATAACGTTGCCACAAACGCAGCTTTCTCTTCCCAAAAACAATATCCCTACAGTTTTACAACATTAGCTGCTTGTGGTCCACGTGCTCCATCTACAATATCAAACTCAACTTGTTGTCCTTCTTCTAATGACTTATATCCATCTTGTTGAATAGCAGAAAAATGAACAAACACATCATCACCGTCTTCACGCTCAATAAACCCAAATCCCTTTTCTGCATTGAACCATTTCACTCTTCCTTGCATCTTCATTCCATTCCCTTCACTCTAAAAATCAGGGCATTCGCCCCATAATTTGACTATAACGAATGACAACTTACGAAGTCAAAGAAGACTTATCGTCTTTTTATTATCCCTTTCGACAGTTACAGATTAACTTCTACAAAGCGTCAAACTAGAAACTTCCCTTGCCCCTCTATCGTATAAAAGACTTCCAATTTGTCTAACTGTAATTCCTGTCGTATATACATCATCAATGAGTAAAATGTGTTGACCATGAAACATCTCTTCTCCCTGAAAATAAAAAGGATTACTTCCCGAAAGCCTTTCTTTACGTGTCTTCTTACTTTGCTTTTCTGTTTCCCTTCTTCTTAATGATGGATACGAACTTTTGACAGGTAAACAAGTTGCTAATAACTCTGCCTGATTAAAACCACGTTCATATTCCCGTTCCCTACTAAGCGGAACAGCAATCACACTTGAAACACTCGTAAAATGCTTTTGAAATAGCTCCCGAAAGGATCGATGAAAAATATGAACTAACTCCGCATCCCCCCGAAACTTAAACTGCGCCACTATTTCTTTCATCTCATCGTCGTACACGTGCAAAGAACGATTTTTAAAAGGACGATACTTCTCCTCATTTATCCACCTTACGCAATCCACACAAATATCATTTTCTTTATATTCGGAAGGCAAGTCCTCTAAAGATCGCCCACACTCCATGCAAATCTCTCCTATAATATAGGAAAGTTTCCGCTCACATCTGTCACATATATATTTTTTGTGAGACTTTACAAAGAATGTGTACCAACTAACTGTTTCCAACATATACTCATCACAAAGCAAACAATGCATTAATCGATCAACCCTTGTTCCTTCGCATTTTTGTTCATACTTTGAATGTGCTTTTTCGCGCGTACCATCGACTCTGTCTTACCGTAATGAAAATACATAACCTCTCCATATGGCTCTTCAAAACTACGACCCGCTCGGCCTGCAATTTGTACGAGCGCACTCTCTGAAAAAATTTCTTCTTCTGCCCCTAGCACCGCCACTTGTAAGTTCTTCACAGTTACTCCCCTTTCTAAAATCGTCGTTGTAACTAATAACGGAATTTCTCCCTTTCTGAACGCTGCTACTTTTTCTTTTCTCATCGAATCTTCTGCATGTACACCATCGATTCTATTATCCAAACCTTTCAATAACAGACTTATTTCTTCTATATATCGCACATGAGGAACAAATAAAAAAATAGGATGTTTTTTGTTTACGTACATTTTTAACCATTGTAGTAACACTCGAGGAATTTTTTTATGATGAAGGCTTTTCTTCCAATTTCCACACCAGCTAAATAGAGGAACTGGTAACGGATGACGATGGTATCGTCCTGAGACAATGATACCCTTTTGTTTGCCCCTTCTGAAATTACGCTTCCACTTTTCATCAGGAGTTGCCGTTAAATAAATACGCGCCGCTTTCTCTTTCATCGCTTGTTGTACCGCATACTGTAACATTTGATCTGCATGATACGGGAAGGCATCAATCTCATCTACAATCATGACATGAAACGCTCTATAATAACGTAACAATTGATGCGTCGTTGCAACGACTAACGCTGCATCTTTTTCACGATCTACACTCCCTCCGTATAAAGCAGCTACATTTATATTAGGAAACACTTCTTGTAATCTCGGCGCTAATTCCAGTACAACGTCTGTTCTTGGCGTTGCGATACAAACTCTTTCTCCTTTTTGAAGTGCCTCTGCAATACCGTAAAATAACATCTCCGTTTTTCCAGCCCCGCATACAGCCCAAATAAAAAAAGATTCTTTCTGCTTAATAGCTTCTATAACACCTTGCGCCGCCAACTCCTGACCAGTAGACAAAGTCCCGTTCCACTGTAACGAATTTAAACCTTTTCCTCCTTTTCTTTCAGAGATCCCACGAACAAGTACAGCACATTCACTTACCCTCCCCATCGTTATACACTTCCGGCAATACGTACACACTTTACTGCACTTTTTACATGAAAATGATGCAAATAGTCGCTGCTCTATATTTCCGCAGCGCTGACATATATATTTAGAAGACTTCTTTGTTACACCTTGTACACATACGACCTCTCCCTTCTTTTTCAAATCACTTAATTCTCTCCGTAAATCTAAAGAGAGTTCCTCTAATAGTAACTGTTTCCCTGCTAACATCAGCAACCACCTCCAGCCCTACTATAAACCTTTCTCCTAATCTCGTAAAAACTCAAAAAAGCCGATAACCTACTTATAAAATAGTAAGCTATCGACTTTATACACGTTTTTTATTCAATTATAATCCTATAATCTACCGTAACCTAAGAAATGTTTTTGATTATAAGAACTATTTACACTACCGTAAGTAACACCCGTTGATTCATCAGCAGCATGGATCATTTGACCGCCACCAATATAAATACCAACGTGAGATACGCCTGCTCTGTAAGTACCTTGTAAGAAGATAAGATCTCCTGGTTTCGCTTCAGATGGGCTAATCTTTTGTACAGAGTTCCATAAACCTCTAGTATCTTGACGACCTAAACCGTAAACATAAGAGATTAAACCACTGCAGTCAAATCCACCATTTGAAATTGACGCACTACCCCATACGTATTTTAGACCTACTAAGCCTTTAGCTTTTTCAACAACATCATTTGTTGGTGCTGGTGTTGGTGTTGGAGCTGGTTTTTTCGCTTCTTCTTTTTTAGGCTCTTCTTTTGGAGCTTGTACAGCATTGTTTGCTGGCGCTGCTGGTTGAGCCTGTGTTTGTGCTGGTTGAGCTGGAGCCTGCGCTGGTTGAGCTGCTGCTTGAGCTGCTTGCTCTGCCTGCTTTTGAGCAGCAGCCTCTTGTGCAGCTTTTTCTTGCGCTTCTTTTTCAGCAATTTGTTGTAATTTTAATGCCTGTTGTTCAAGCTCCTTCAATTGATCTTCCGTACTTGTCATTGAAGTTACAACTGTATCCATTTTACCGCTTAAATCGTTTACTGCTGTTGCTTTTTTCGCTTTTTCAGCGTCAAGTTCTTTTTTAGCAGTTTCAATTTGAGCTTGTGCTTCTTTTAATTCTTTTTGTTTTGTTTTTACCGTTTCAACATCTTTTTTCACGTTCGCTTGATCTTCTTGTTGTGTTTTCATGATGTCTTCGTCAGACGCAAGAATTTTAGAAACTGAATTTAAACGATCAACTAAATCTGCAATGTTTTTAGAGTTTACAAGAACTTCTGTTACAACGTTTGTGTTTGGTTGTTCTTGAAGTGCAACTAAACGTTTTCTTAATAACTCTTCACGTTTTGCAATTTTCGTTTGTAGTTCTGCAATATCTTTATTTTTATTTTCGATTAATTGCTCAGTATCTGCTACTTTTTTCGTTGTTTCATCAAGTTTTGAAGCATTCTCTTGAACAGACTTATCCAAACCTTGAATTGTTTTGTTTAAGTCATTCATTTGCTTTTGTAATTCATCACGTTCTTGTTGTTGTTTATGTAAAGTGTCATTTTGTGTATTAATTTGTGATTTCACGTCAGAAATTTTATCTTCTGCAAATACATTTGGTGTTAGTCCTGAAAACATTAACCCTGCAACTAATGCGCAAGATGCTATTTTTAGCTTTTTCATTTTATTTTTTACACCGCTTTCTTTTTTCTTTTTCCGTATATAACCTATAAAATTTATACCATAATTCGGGATTTTTTTTGCTAATGTTACGCTTTTGTAAAACAAATGTAATATTATATGTAACTCTATCGCAAAATATGCATATTTTTGTATGTATGTGTAGAATTTAAAACGTTTTTTATAAGCAAAGAAAAAAACGTAAGGTTTCCCTTACGTTTTATTAAATATACTAATACGAATGCAATCCAAGCGTTATTTCATCCATTTTTCAGCCCAATTTTGGACTTCATCCATAACACTTTCTAATGCTTTTCCTTTGTCAGTTAAGCCGTACTCGATTCGAACTGGTACTTCTGGATAAACATTACGAACTACAATGCCTTCGCTTTCCAATTCCTTCAAACGCTCTGACAACATACGATCGCTCATATTCGGTATAATATCTGCGATTTCCCTAAAACGTTTTGACTCTTCAAGCAAAGATTTAATAATCAAGCCAGTCCATTTTTTACTAAGCAAAGTAAAAGCTGACTCAAACTTTGGACATAAACAAGAATTATGCTCCATATGTTTCACCTCTCTTCCATTATAATATAGTCTCTTGTAAAAAGTAAGTTATAAAACTTTCCTCGTTATTTTATTTTACGTACATTTTACCATTTCCAAATATTAACTTGTCAACTTCGCGTAAAATATCCGTAAAAAAACCCTCTTCAAAAAGAGAGCTTTTTATATTTTTATTACTTCGTATACCATCCCAGACCTAATGCACCTTCACCTAAATGCGTACCAATTACAGCACCAAAATAACCTGTGCGGATTGTGACATGAGGATATTTTGCTTCTAATTCAGCCTTCCATTCATTCGCTTCCTCTTCACGCTGTGCATGAATGATAACTGCTTCCATAGGTACACCTTTACTTGCTTGCTCATCAAAAATTTCAACAATTCGTTTTAACGCTTTTTTACGCGTACGAATCTTTTCAAACGGAATAATGATTTTATCTCTAAAATATAAAACCGGCTTCACTTGTAACAAACTACCAATGAAGGCTTGTGCACTATTTAATCGTCCGCCTCGTTGTAAATGATGTAAATCATCCACTACAAAATAAGCGTCCATCGTTTGTTTCATTTCATCAAATCGGGCGATAATCTCTTTCGGATCCTTTCCTTCGCTTGCTAGCCTTGCACCTTCACGCACATAGAATCCTTGTACTTCACAACTAATTTCAGAGTCGTACGTATATACATCAATACCCTCTACCATTTGTCCAGCTGTCGTTGCCGTTTGATATGTACCACTAATCCCACTTGAAAGATGAATGCTAATAACCGCATCATAATCCTTAGATAGTTCTTCAAATAACTCCACAAACTTTCCGATTGCTGGCTGAGAAGTTTTCGGAAGTTCTTCCTGCTCACGTACTTTTACATAGAAATCATCTACTGAAATTTCTGCTTCTTCTTGATAAGATTCCGTTCCAAACACAACGTTTAATGGAATCATATATATATTGAGTTCATCACGAATATGCTTCGGTATATATGCTGTACTATCAGTAACAATAGCTGTTTTCATTTGCGTACCTGCCTTATAAAAAAGTTTTTATTCCCTAAGTTTACACGAAAACTAAAAATGGTGCATCCATACATGAAAATGCCGGTTTGGAATTATACTCACCATCTCGACAAATTACAACAAAAAGGTGAAATACTCACCAAAAAATTCATCTTATTTATAAAAAATGTTTGAATATAAAAACGCTCGCTTTTAAAATGTAAAGTACTAGTCATTTTGATAGATAGGGGCGTATACGAGTGTTATTACAATATTTAACAATCAAAGACTACGGCGAGCACGAAATTGTCATTCAAAAATCAAGATTTATCTGTTACATTAGCCGAGCTACAACCGAAGAAGAAGCTCAAGAATTTATACAAAAAATAAAAAAACAAAATTGGAATGCCACGCATAATTGTTCTGCATATTTAATTGGCGAACAAGATCAAATCCAAAAAGCAAATGATGATGGAGAACCTAGCGGTACAGCTGGCGTACCTATGTTAGAGGTACTAAAAAAACGCGGTTTAAAAGATACCGTCGTTGTCGTTACGCGCTATTTTGGTGGCATCAAACTTGGCGCAGGTGGATTAATTCGCGCATATGGAAAATGTACAAGTGAAGGCATTAATCATGTCGGTGTTGTCGAGCGAAAACTCATGCGTGTTATGCAGACCGAAATTGATTACACATTGCTTGGCAAAATTGAAAATGAATTACGTAATTCAAAATATGCCATTAAAGATATACATTATCTCGAAAATGTCACATTTAATACGTATGTAGAAGAAGATGGAAAACAAGCATTCACTGATTGGATGATTGAATTAACAAATGGGAAATGTACAATTACAGAAGGAGATATGTTGTACTTAGAACAAGATGTTATCTAAGAATAACTATATTATCACCTTTAAAGATTAATGTAGTGAATTACTTCCCTACAAATGAACTAAGGAGATTATATATGGAAGAACGTTATTATCATCTCCAAAATAGCAGAATAAAAAAGAAACGAAGAAGAAAGTTTTTCTACTTCCTTATTTTCGTATTTTTATTTGGTGGTGTAGGACTTTATATATTAAATTCCTACTCTTCTCTCATGGGGATGTATAGTGGGTTTACTCGTGAAAAATCAGATTTGAGAACTGAAGATGTAGAAATTACAAAAGAACCTTTTACAATCCTCATTATGGGTATAGAAGATTATGCGACAGACGGGCAAAATGGTCGTACAGATTCATTAATGTTTGCAACAGTCAATCCGAAAACGCAGAAGATTTCGCTTATGAGTATCCCTCGTGATAGTCGCGTCCCAATTGTCGGAAAGAATAAAGAAGACAAAATTAACGCTGCGCACGCTTATGGCGGAGAAGAAATGGCAATCAAAACGGTCGAAGGTTTTCTAAAAGTGCCTGTAGACCATTATCTTAAAATTGACTTCCAAGGCTTTAAAGGTATTGTTGATGCTGTTGGCGGCGTTACCGTAGATGTTCCCTTCGATTTCTGGGAGCGTTCTGACGTAGATTACTACAAAAAAATCGAATTTAAGCAAGGGCAACAAGAATTAAATGGTGAAGAAGCACTCGCTTACGTTCGTATGCGAAAGCAAGATCCAAACGGTGATTATGGTCGAGCTGCTAGGCAAAGACAATTACTAGCTGCTGTTGCTCAAAAACTAAATTCCACCTCTACCGTATTTAAAATTAAAGATTTAACGACAGTCGTTGGAAAATATATAAAAACTGACATTCCTATTTCAGACGGACTGGCTCTTTACAATAAACTATCTGGATTTGATCCTTCTTCAATACAAACGTTCAAACTTGAAGGAGAAGACAAAAAAATAGGTGGTATTTATTACTTCCTTCCGGATCCAAACGGTGTTGAGGCAGTACGTAACGAAATTAAAAAAGAATTAGGCGAAACAGCAAACACTCAAGACAATTCAACGACAAAAACCGAATCAAATCCTTCTTCAAATGCTAATTCTAACGAAAAAGCGAAGAAAGAAACGAATCAGAATCAGAACCAAAATCAGAACCAAACACCAACTGAGCCCCCTCCTTCCACAAATGCTCATGCAGAGTGGATTATGAGAAATCAGCAATAACAAAAAGAGCCAAATCGCAAATGATTTGGCTCTTTTTTATTTACTTATTAAAGTGTTGTAAAATTGCTTCTACAATACGCTCTGATGCACGGCCATCACCGTAAGGATTAGATGCTTTTGACATCTTATCATGAGCTTCTTTATCTGATAACAATTCATCAGCAAGGCTAAAGATTGTCTCTTCATCTGTTCCTGCTAATTTTAATGTACCCGCTTCAATACCTTCTGGGCGCTCTGTTGTATCACGAAGAACAAGAACCGGTACACCGAGTGAAGGCGCTTCTTCTTGTACACCACCAGAATCAGTTAACATTAAGTATGAACGAGCTGCAACATTGTGGAAATCAATTACATCTAGCGGCTCAATTAAATGAATGCGGCCATGATCGCCTAAAATATCATTTGCAGTTTCACGAACAACAGGGTTCATATGAACAGGATACACAACTTGTACGTCTTCGTGCTTATCAACAAGACGTTTAATTGCACGGAACATGTTACGCATTGGCTCTCCTAAGTTTTCACGACGGTGAGCTGTCATAAGTACAAGACGATCATTTCCAAGTTTCTCTAGTACAGGGTGACTATATGTTTCTTTTACAGTCGTTTTTAGGGCGTCAATCGCTGTATTTCCTGTTATGAAAATGCGTGACTCGTCTTTATTTTCTTTCTGTAAGTTCGTTGCTGATTTTGCTGTAGGTGAGAAGTGAAGATCTGCCATTACGCCTGTTAATTGGCGATTCATCTCTTCTGGGTACGGAGAATATTTATCCCATGTACGAAGTCCTGCTTCAACATGACCTACTGGAATTTGATTATAGAAAGCAGCTAAACTTGCAATAAATGTTGTAGTTGTATCACCATGTACAAGTACAATATCCGGCTTTGCTTCTTTCATTACTTTATCCAAACCTTCTAAACCACGCGTTGTAATATCAATTAAAGTTTGGCGATCCTTCATAATATTCAAATCGAAATCTGGCGTAATTCCAAAGATACTTAATACTTGATCTAACATTTGACGATGTTGCGCCGTTACAGTCACAATCGATTCAATTTTCTCTGAATGCTTTTGCAACTCTAATACAAGAGGTGCCATTTTAATTGCTTCTGGACGTGTCCCGAAAATTGTCATTACTTTTAAACGTTCAGTCATTTCATTGCCTCTTTTCTTTCACTAGTTACAAATTCTATTATGACATATAAGAATATACATGAATACATGCCTTTTTAACGAATAACGGAAAAGTCTCTCTTACAAATACTTTCTCTTCCAACCGAATAATAATCTATCTCTTGCTTCTTGACACCCTCAATAGTATAACAATTTCTTCCATCGAATAAAATAGGCTCTCTCATAAGTTGTGCGTACTTTTCTAACGGATAAGCTCGGATAGCCTCCCATTCTGTCATGATAAAAGCCGCACTCGCTCCTCTAATCGATTCATCTATACATTCGCTATATTGTATAGTCTCTCCAAAGATATTTTTCATATTTGAAATCGCCTTCGGGTCATATAGAACTACATCCGCACCTATATGAATTAATTCTTGTATCATAATAAGAGACGGTGCGTCTCTTATATCATCCGTATTCGGTTTAAATGCCGCCCCCAGCACCGCAATCCGCTTCTTGTTCATATTTAATACTTTCTTCGCTTTCTCAATCAATAACAACTGTTGTTTATTATTCACTTCAATGACTGCTTTTAACAAGCGAAAATCATGGGCCACATTCCCTGCAATTTGCACAAGGGCTTTCGTATCTTTCGGAAAACACGATCCCCCATAACCAATGCCCGCATTTAAAAATGACGCACCAATTCTCTTATCCATTCCCATCCCTTTTGCAACATCCAATACATTTGCTTCTACCTTCTCACAAATATTTGAAATTTCATTGATAAAACTAATTTTTGTCGCTAAAAAAGCATTTGATGCATATTTAATCATCTCTGCACTCTTTATATCTGTAACATACGTTTTTAAGCGTAATTCACTATATAAATTCTCAACTTTTCGTGCTGCTTCCTCATTACCTGCTCCAATTACAATACGATCTCCCTGAAAAAAATCGTAAATACCTGAACCTTCCCGTAAAAATTCTGGATTCGATACGATATGTAATTCATATCTATTTTGTAATTTCTCCTCAATCCATCCCCTCATAACATCATTCGTCCCTACAGGAACCGTACTTTTTGTAACAACAATGACGTCGTTATTCGCATATGTTCCAATATCGTCACAAGCACTTCGAATATATGTTAAATCCGCTGTCCCATCTAATAAAGATGGCGTTCCAACTGCAATAAATATAAATTCTGCATCGTTAAATGCTTTTACTCTACTTGTTGTAAAAGTTAAATGATTATTCTCACATGCATCATTTATTAATTCATATAAACCAGCTTCATAAATAGGCAAATCCCCTTGCTTTATCCGTTCAATTTTCTCATCATTTATATCAAAACATGTGACCGAGTGGCCTAACATCGCTAACCCTACTCCTGTAATCAATCCAACATATCCGGTACCTATTATCGTAATTTTCATTTCCTTTTCGCACAGGAATATACAATAGAAAATATACGAATACATAGAATTCCCCCTGTGCTTCCCCCTCTCACATTAAAAATGAGAAAACTCTTTTACTTCTTTATTATATGAATTACTTTTCCCATTCTTTTTTAAGTTTTTGTAAAATTAAATGCACCAATATAAAGTGAAACTTTAATCAGCCCTCACCAATCGGACTTTTATGGGCAGTTGATCCCCCACCTAACTTCTTTGCTTTCACTGCATTTTGAGGTGGGGGTCTTACTGCCCATTAAAGCGGGATAAAGTGAAATTTTATTCAGTGAAAGAGTATCTATTCTCCGCTAATTATTAGCGAAACCAATCGAGATTTTACAGGAATTAAGGTTCCCACCTAACCTCTTTTCTCCAACTGAATTTTGAGGTGGAAACCTTACTTCCCGTTCATGCGGATCAATTCCCACATTTTAACACGGAACTTACTCATTTCTACGTGTACACTTATAATACCGAAATAAAAGCATTCACTATTAAAGAAAAAGAGAAAATGTCATATTCCAAAGTTCAATACGATTAACCTTCTCAAATGATTCAACATTCTGTATACAATTGTCATATATTCTATCTGCTTCCATTTACCGTAAATAGAAAAAAAGATTGAATTCTAATCTTTTTGTGATACCATATGTTATGAGCCTGTAAATAAACATCATAATTTTCAGATAAATATATTAAAAAAAATTACGTTAGACTATAAAAGGGTGGGGTATTAATGGACTCACAAGTGATTTATGCCATTTTGGCATCTTTCATCACTGTACTCGTCGTTACTCCTTTAGTTATTAAGTTAGCTTTTAAAATAGGAGCAACAGATAAGCCAAACGCTCGTAAAGTACACCAAAAGATTATGCCTCGTCTTGGCGGGTTAGCAATATTTATTGGTGTAGCTGTAGGATTTGTTGTCGGAGGCTTATACGAACAAAGAATGTTATCGATAACGCTAGGTGCGATTATCATTGTAATCATCGGTATTTTAGATGATATGTACGAGTTATCTGCGAAGGTAAAATTCGGTGGACAACTACTAGTTGCCATTATGATTGTTAAAAGTGGATTATTAGTGCAAGTATTATACATCCCAATCCTCGGGGATACTGAACTTGGATGGCTCGCTTATCCAATTACTGTATTTTGGATTGTAGGTATTACAAATGCAATCAACTTAATTGATGGCTTAGATGGATTATCTGCTGGTATTTCATCTATCGTACTTGCAACGCTTGCATATATGGCCTTCACTAGCCCATGGGGTACTGGAGCTGCTATTATCTTACCACTAGCATTAATTACATTAGCAAGTACAATCGGATTTTTATTCTACAACTTCCATCCAGCAAAAATCTTCATGGGAGATACAGGCGCACTATTTTTAGGATACTGTATTTCTGTTATATCGTTACTTGGGTTATACAAAAGTGTAACGTTATTCAGCTTTATCGTTCCAGTTATCATTTTAGGCGTACCTGTATTTGATACGACATTTGCAATTATTCGTCGTATCGTAAATAAAAAACCTATTTCAGCACCAGATAAATCGCATTTACATCACCGTTTACTTGCAATGGGCTTCTCTCATCGTAAAACGGTACTAATTATATACGCATTCGGTATTTTCTTTAGTGTAAATGCAATTATTTTCTCTAGTGCAACATTATGGTTATCCATTATTCTTCTTTTCGTTTTAATCTTCTTTACAGAGATTATTGCTGAAGTAATCGGGCTTGTACACGAACGTTACAAACCACTTATTTCCTTTTATAAAAAAGTGAAAAAACGCGAAGACTAATTGTAGTATAGCCTTTACAATTATGAAATATTCAAATAGCATCCTCTTTCTTATAAGAGGATGCTATTTTTTATTCATTATTTTACATTTCCAAAATATAGATTGTTTGAGAGTCCCACTATTGGAGAAAGATATACATAATAAGAAAAGGATTATATTTTCTTTTTTACATCTTGATTGTCAAACTGAGGGTGAATGTTATGATCAAGCGAGTATTTCAATACATTATTTTATTTTTAACGATTACGATGTACGCGTCATCTCATGCAGGAGCAGCTACAATTCCCCCTGCTGAACATCATCCAAATAATAAAACTACCTCTTCTACCCAAAAAATCGCGTACTTAACATTTGATGACGGACCAAACAAATATACTATGCAAATTTTAAACATCTTAAAAGAAAAGAACGGAAAAGCAACTTTCTTTGTTATTGGTGGAAAAGTACCACATTACAAAAAAACAATGCAACGATTAATTAAAGACGGACATTATATCGGACTTCACAGTATGTCACACGATGTAAAACGCCTTTATACTGGTGATCCATCTGCTTTAATTACAGAAATGGAACAAACACAAATCATCGTTCAGCAAGTTACAAAATTAAATACACATCTCGTTCGTGTCCCGTATGGTAGCATGCCTTACTTAAAAAAGAATTACCGTGATGCACTTGTATCAGCTCAGTATAAAATGTGGGATTGGACAATCGATACATACGACTGGAAAAGCTATGATAATCCTTCTGCCATACTAGAAAGAGTACGTAATCAAAGTGATGAACAAGTCGAAGTAATTTTAATGCATGATTCGAGTGTAACTGTACAAATACTGCCACAAGTAATTGATTACTTACAGTCACAAGGATACAAACTTCTTCCCTATAATCCATCTTCCCACCTTGAAGTGAACTTTTGGAAAGACACAAGATTGTAACAGCTTTAGTGCCTATATGCTAAAGCTGTTTTATTTTTCTCTTCCCACCCTTCCCATTTTTGTGTAAAATTTTAAATAGTGATGAAGGTTCGAGGTGAATAGAAATGAAACGAATAGATCTCATTTTTAACGCAATACAAAAAGGCAATTATACAGAAGGTGTAACCGCATTAGAACTCGCTACCCTGTTGCAACTAGATCGCGCCAATGTAAGTAGCGACTTAAACAAACTTGTAAAAGATAAACATTTATTAAAAACAAATACGCGTCCTGTTCGTTTTTATATAGAAACGAACACTTCGTTGGAAACGCATTCAAAAGAAGCGACTTCATTAGATACATTTGCAATTGAAAATACGAGCCTTAAAATCGCAATTGAAAAAGCGAAAGCTTCTATTCTCTATCCTCCAAACGGTATGCATACTTTACTGCTCGGAGAAACAGGAGTCGGAAAATCTATGTTCGCTTCTTTAATGCACGAATATGCAATTGAAGTTGAACAACTTCCTAAAAATGCACCATTTATCGTCTTTAACTGTGCTGATTACGCAAATAATCCACAGCTACTACTCGGGCAGTTATTTGGGATTAAAAAAGGAGCTTATACAGGAGCAAGTGATCAAAAAGGGTTAATTGAAAAAGCACATGAAGGAATCCTTTTCTTGGATGAAGTACATCGTCTTCCTCCAGAGGGACAAGAAATGCTTTTCACCTTTATTGACCGCGGAGTATACCGCCGCCTTGGAGAAACAGAAAACGAGCGTAAAGCACAAGTATTAATCATTACTGCAACAACAGAAGAACCAAATTCATTTTTATTAAAAACATTTACAAGACGTATCCCGATGACTGTTACGCTACCACCACTTCGTGAGCGTACACATAAAGAACGCTTTGCTTTACTACAACTATTTTTCACAAATGAAGCAATCCGCCTGCGAAAAGAAATTCACGTTAGTCCGAATGCAATGCGTTCTTTCGTCTTTTACAATTGTCCCAATAACATCGGTCAATTAAAAACGGATGTACAAATTGCCTGTGCAAAAGCCTATTCTGACTTCGTGACAAAGAAACGTGATTCTGTCCACGTTTCAAGTACAGATTTACCTTGGTATATGAAAGAAGGGCTATTCATTGAAAGAAAGAGCCGTCATCTATACCAAATACCGAATGAAACATTTATATTTACAGGTAATGAAGGTTGGAGTAATCATAAAATAGAGAATGAAAAACAGTCTTCCATTTACGATTATATTGATTATAAGTATGAGGAACTTCAAGCTCGTGGTATTGAAGAGGAAGAATTAGAATTACTAATAGAAAATGATATTCAAAGCTTTTTCGTACAATATTTTAACCAAATATCAAAAAAAACAAGCCATGAAAATGTTTTTAAAATTGTGGATCGTAATATCGTTTCCGTTTGCGAAAGAATTGCAGAACTTGCTGAAAAGCATTTATCTAAGACGTTTGATGAAAAAGTATTTCTCGCTTTAAGCTTACATGTACAGACAACTCTACAACGATTGCAAGCTGGGAAACAAATTCATCACCCACAATTAAATCAAATTCGTACGAAATATAAAGACGCTTTTTCCGTAGCTATGCAATGCATTCAACTACTCGAGGACGAATTACAAATAACAATGCCTATTGATGAAGCAGGCTTTTTAACAATGTTCTTCGTTGTTGATCCAATTCCTGCCTCACAAACAGAAGTAAAAGTATTAATATTAGCGCACGGCAACGGCATCGCAACAGAAATGGCAAACGTTGCAAACGAACTGCTCGGCATTGAGGAAGTAACCGGTATCGATATGCCGTTACATGAATCGCCGAAAGATTTCTTAGAGCGTGTAAAAGTGTATATGAAGACACTTCAAAATGTAAATGGACTTCTCTTACTCGTTGATATGGGATCTCTCGCTTATATTGGTGATATATTAGAAACTGAGTTCAAAATTCCAGTGCGTGTTCTTTCCATGACAAGCACTCCACATGCACTAGAAGCAGCTCGAAAAGCTCAGCTTGGCTACTCGTTAGATGCATTATATGAAACAGTGAAGAACTTAACACCGTTTTACTTAAACGTACAAGAAGAAAAGAAAAAGCCACTATCACCAATGAAGTCTGTTATTTTAACAGCTTGTTTAACTGGGGAAGGCAGTGCTTTAGCTATTCAAAAAATGTTAGAGAACTATTTGCGATTTGACAAAGACTTAATTGAAATTATTCCGATTAGTATCGTCCATGAAAAAGATTTAACGAAAATGATTGAGAATATCAAAAAAGAGCGGAATATCATTTGTATCGTCACGAATTTCGATGTGCAGGTGCCCTGCTTAACGTATCACTTCCAAGACATTGTAAACTACACTGCAATTCAGCCAATTCAAGAATTAATTACGTATGAAGAAACATATGCAAAAATGGCTGATATTCTGGAACAACAAATGCAGCGGAACGACGGAGCATTACTTATTAAAACAATTCGTTACGCATTAAATACAATTCAAGAATTAATTTCCTTACAGATAACTCCTGACAGCTTAATGGGTGTGATTCTGCATATGAGCTGTATGGTTGACCGTCTTCAAAAAGGAGAAAGCCTCCTTCCTCATCCAGATAAGGAGAAACGAAGACAAGATGAATACTGGATGTATATGAAGGTAAAAAAAGCATTACAACCGATTGAAAATACATTTGAAATACAAATACCTGATGACGAAGTGTTTTATGTCATGGACTTCTTCATTAAAAATCAGCCTGTAAAAAATTAATCGAGTCAATTTTTTAACTATATCGACCGTAACTCAGATTTTATCGATGGTGTATAAAAGTATGTGTAAACATTTTTAGGAAAAAAATAAGGCAAAGTACCCCCTAGGTTTATCCAGAACCTAAAATGAAAGGAGACTTTGCCTCATGCCTAATAA